>JANXUF010000069.1 GCA_025356335.1 Actinomycetes bacterium | reverse complement strand
AGGTGGGGGGGCCGGGCGGCCGGCGTCAGTCCTGACCGAGCATCCCGAAGTTGCACCGGGCACACGCTGGCAGGAGTACGCCAGTCCACATCGACCGGTCATCGAAGGCGGATAGTGGGGGGACGTGGTCGGCTGTGGTTGCTGGTCGTCCACATCCCCAATGGCAGAGGGGACTGTCGGCGAGCAGCGAGGCTCGCTCTCGTCGGTACTCGGCGGTGTATCCGCGTTGCGCCTTCGTGCCTCGGTTGCGGTCGGCTTCGGTGCGTGTGTCTGGTCTGCGGACTGTGTGCACTGGGCATGGCTTGAGGTGTGGGCAGCGAGACCATGAGCAGCGAGGGAGCGGGCGTGTTGGCATTGCATCGGCCTCCGGTATGGGATAGTTGAGGGCGGTCGGGGTGCGGTGTCGGTCATTTCACCGCCTTGGCAGGTGTGCGCCGGGCTCGGCGTTGGAGGTGGCGGTGGTGCCGGATGGCTCGAATTGTCTTCTCTCGTCGACGCGTTCGGGTGTGACTTCTCGCTGTCATTGGTGTGCTCCTTCGTGATGGTGGTGGTTGTCGGACAGTCGGACGTGTCCGACAAGTGGTGACGTTCTGTCGCTTCATGCCTCGGATGGCATATGCCTATTGACATGGTCTTATGTATGTTTGATAAAGGACTTGGGGTGCCGCTTTCGGCGAGAGAGCGCGATGTCGTGTCGGACCGTCCGACTGTCCGACAAATCGGGGTGCTCATGTCGGCCTTGCGCTGCCGGGTTTGACGACGTCTTCGTCGACGGTGATCCATCGCAGATTCACGGCAGCGTCGATGGCATCGTCGACGGCGGCGATGGTGCGGTCGCGCCCTGCTGTTGATCGTGCGGCGCATCGCCGGTTGCATGTGCCGCCTTCGCATGTGGCGCGGTGGACGTGGCGTGCGATTGCTGCCGTCATACGGTCGAGCGCTCGTTGCTGGACGCTGTCGACCACGGCGAGTTCCCGTCGGACGTGTCGGTTGTTGGCGGCTTCCTCGGCGTGGCGTTGGTCGGCGTTGTGTAGGTCGGTGAGCCACGTCCTGTTCGCTCGGCTGACGTCGGTGACGGTCTTGGCAAGCGCCCAGTCGTCGAGGTTCACGGTGTCACGACTGGCGAGGACGGCGAGCAGCGCGGCGACTTTCAGGCGTTGCAGAGTG
Organism: Actinomycetes bacterium; assembly: GCA_025356335.1. GTDB lineage: Bacteria > Actinomycetota > Acidimicrobiia > Acidimicrobiales > Ilumatobacteraceae > JANXUF01. Next base: position 55,284 of record JANXUF010000069.1, on the reverse strand, counting down.
TCGTGTTCGGCGAGTGGGTCGACGGTGACTTCGCCGCGCAGTGTCAGTCGTCGACGGTTGCGGATCTCGGTGGCGATTATCGGGTCGAGGCCGATCTCGGAACCGGCGGTGTAGACGGACGGCCGTTTGAATCGCAGCGCGCCGGGCCATGCGGGCTCGACGTCTGGGGCGTTCGGTGCGTCAGCTCGCAGCCAGAGGAATCGTTGCGGCGTACCTGTGTGCAGTTGGTCGAGGATCGCCTTCGTGGTCGACGGCTGGAATCCTGCGCACACGACGAGGCGGTAGGTGCCGGCATCGAGGCGACGACGCCGTTCGATGGAAGCGTTCGTCATCCCGACGGTTTCACCGGACCACATCGAGCGCATGACGTCGAACAGAGTGCTGCCGCGCCTGTTGGCGCCGAGCTCGGTGAGCGTGCTGCCCTCGTCGATGTTCACGAGGACAGATCGTTTCGTCTGGCGCTTCACCTTGATCGTCTTGCCGGTGTTCGGGTCGATCTCGTCGACCTCGGCGAAGTACGCGTCGATCAGTCCTTCGCCGGACCCGATAGGAACGTCGGTGAGAACCTCGTCGTCGATAATCGGGACAAGGTCACGGCTCGGCCCTGTCGATGACGATTTACCGACGCCAGGATTGCCAATGACGGCGACGGCGATGTCCAGTGTTCCCGCGCCGCCAACGAGCGCCGGCAGTCGAGTCGACGGTGGAACGATCGCCGAGATACGGCCAAGCGTCTTGGCGAACACCGCGTCCGGTGCGGTCAGTCGAGCTTGAGCGGCCAAAGCGATCTGCGCCAGCTCTGGCCGAGCATCGAAGAACGATGCCGGAAGATAGAACGGCGACCTGTCGTCAGCTGATGACAACAAGGAATCCATGCGGTCGCGATCGTCGACTTCGCCAACGATGGAGTCGAAAACGTGCGTGGGATCAGGCTGCGAGCGTTCCACGTGTCACCGCCTCGAGCCTGCGGCGGGCGACGTGTTGCTCGAGAATGCCGCTGAGCACGCCGTGGGCGAGCCGCGCAGCCCATGAATTCAAGGCCTCGCCAGGTAGCGGCCCATCCAGCAATTGGTCCCGCTGTTCGATCACGAGGCGGGCAGCGGATTCCTCGCACCAAGGGCAGGCGGACCCAACTCGGTCCGACCATGTCGCCCCGCACCGGTCACACTGGAGCTCGCCGACGCAAACGCCGTAGTGCGGCTGCAGATCGCCAACGAGTCGACCGATGCCGTCGAAGGACTCGGCGGTGATGTGCCGCTCAAGTATTGGCAGCAGCAGTTCGTTTGCGTGGTTGACGCAGAGGCAGTTTGCAGCGACCCACTTCGCGCCCGGTGCAGCACACTTGTCGCACGTTTCGAGCTGCGCTGTCATATTGACCTCGCTGACGCGTCGATCCATTCGAGCACCTTCGAGACAGCGCTATTGAACGCTGCCAAAGGTGTGATTGACCTTAAGGACTCGGTCATCGCCACGTCGACTCGGACCGGGCAACGCCACGGGCAGGGGAACGAGGAGCACGCGTACGGACATCCCGTCTGGTCTAGAATTGTCCCGTTCGGAGCGACAACTGAACGGGTTTGAACCTTGAGGGAAGCCGCTGGACTGGTCGCCGGCGGCTTCTTCTTCGTCTTAGACGATGTTGTCATCAAGACGCACCCCCGAGCACACGGAGATGTCCACCGCAGGGCTGGACGACGCCGACGTGGACGAGGTGGTCGTCTTCACGCCGAACTCGTGCGTTGGTCGGCTTGCTGGCGACCATGGCGACGTCGAGGAACGCGCCGCACTTTCGGCATTGGCAGTAGAGGTCTTGCCCGCCGAGGTCGAGCAGTTGACGGGTGGTGTGGTCGAGCATGAGATCCTCCGAGTGGAGGCCCAGCGAGATGCCGGGCTCATGCTGTGGTCTTCGGGCTGACGGTCTTCGAAGCGAGCCATTCGGTGACGTCGGACTCGCGGTACCGCACATGACGGCCGACCCGTATGAACGCCGGACCTCGACCCAAGTAGCGCCATTGCGCCGGGGTCTTGGCAGGGATTTGCAAGAAGGCCGCCAGTGTCTTGTCGTCGAACAAGTTGACGGATGTGGGAGTTGTGTTCATGCAGTTCGGACCTCGGCGGTAGAGCAGTGCATGTAATTGTGCACAGCTATCGCCATTCAGTATGCCGTAACGATCGGGAACATGCAAGTATCGATGCACAGCTGTATGGTGTGACCATGATCGAGCGGGAACAGCGACAGACCCAAGTGAGCATCGGCAACGGCGGCTGGCTTCGCGTCGAACGTCGATGGGGCGGCACCGATGTAGCGCAAGAGGGGTACGTACGTTTCGAGCTATCCGACGATCGGTTTGTGCCAGCTGACGTTTACATACCAAGATGTAGGTCGGTCCGAGAGCTCAGAGACTTTCCGCTTGCGTTCGTAGAGATCGCTGCCAACGGCACGGCGCGCTCCCTTTTGTTGGACCGTCTCGGTAACCCTGGTCCGCAGTTGGACGTTGCTGCCTCGTTCTTTGCCACACATGATGTCGGTGCGGGCTGGCCCATCGACATGTTGCACTCACAGCGCCCAGATTCGGACGTCAAACGAGTCGCGGTTCAGCATCACGGATTCACCCCCGTACGCCCGAAAGTCGATACTCGTCTCAACGTGCCGACCTCGAGGCCATACGGCGACGATTTTTATAAGAACGTTGCGCGTGTATATGCAGTGCTCGCCCAATACGAGCCGGCCCCTGCCGGCCGGCTGGCGAAGGACAATGGTGTGCCCGTCTCCGCCGTGCATCGATGGGTTCACCAAGCGCGGGTCAAGAAATTTCTACCACCCGGCAGCAATGGAAAGCGGGGTTAAACGATGAGCGTTCGAAAGAGGCCGGACGGAACCTACAGGGTGCGTTGGCGTGAGTATCCCGGTGCGCCAGAGAAGTCGAGGCATTTCAGCCGCAAGCTCGACGCCGACACGTTCGAGACGCAGATCCGCCACACGAAGCTGACCGGGTCGTACATCGATCCGTCGGCGGGCAAGGTGCTCATGGACGCGTACGCGTTGCAGTGGGCCGCGAGTCGACCGTGGCGACCGTCGACGCGAGACCGCATGACGTCGATACTCAAGACACACGTCGTGGCGACGTTCGGCAAGCGAGAGCTGCGTTCGATTCTCCCGAGTGATGTGCAGTCATGGGTGGGTTCGATGTCGGCAAACGATCTGGCGCCGGCGACGGTCGAGGGCAACTACCGCGTGCTCGCTGCCCTGATGAGGTCAGCAGTGCTCGATCGTCTCATCAGTGAGTCGCCGTGCCGATCGATTCGACTGCCTCGACGGAGCGTGTCGACGGGAGCGTTGACGCCGCTGACGACGTTGCAGGTGCGGGCCGTGGCTGCTGCTATGCCTGAGCGGTTGAGCGCTCTGGTTCTCGTGTCGGCTGGCCTCGGGCTCCGCCAAGGCGAGGCTTGTGGGCTGACGATGGACAGAGTCGACTTCCTCCGTCGCAAAGTGACGATCGATCAGCAATTGACGAACTCGGCAGGCGTACCGCCGCATCTGGCACCGCCGAAAACGCCGGCGAGCGTGCGATCCATCGCTCTTCCGGACTCGGTCGGTGCGGTGCTCGCTGAGCACATCCGGGTGTTCGGCAGCGGTGATCTCGGGCTGTTGTTCACGACGCCTGGGGGAGGGCCACTTCGGCGCGGTCGTTGGGCTCGGGAGTTCGCCAAAGCGACTGGGGTCGTCGGCGTCGTGGCGACATCTCACGACCTCCGGCATCATGCGGCTTCGCTGTTGATCGCCTCCGGGTGTTCGGTGAAGGCCGTGCAGCACTTCCTGGGCCATGCGACGGCAGCGGAAACGCTGGACACGTACGGGCACCTGTGGCCCGATGACGAGGACCGCATCAGAGCATCTATCGACGCTGCGATGGCGACCGCATCGTTGGTGCTGAGCGTCGCCCGCTAAAACCGATCGCGGACTAGGCGCGGACTTGTCACGCTTCTACAGCCATCCGTCGACGGTATTTCCGCAGTTCACAGCCCCTATAGCTGCATTTGTGGGCGTGTAAGACCACGACATGCCCAACATTTCCATCATCACTTCAGCACTGATCCACACGATCTACGGACACTTGCGGCGATTGCGTCGAGACGACGACGGCGCCTCGGGATCGCTCGATCAGGTGCTGTGGTTCATTGCTGTCGCCGTCGGTGCTGCCGTCATTGCAGCGATCGTCTGGGCGAAGATCAAGACCGAGGCGAACAAGCCCGTCAACTCTCCGTCCGCTCCCTGAGGGGAAGCACGGCCGACTGATGCACTCGACGACCGAACGCTCAACCGGCCTGGCGCGCCGCGTCGCGCCGGACCGATTGGCGGACGACCGCGGGTCGAGTTCGTCCATCGCGATGGTGCTGTTGGCACCGGTGATGGTCGTACTGATGTTCCTCGCGTGGCAGGCGGCATTGTGGAATCACGCCAGGAGCCAGGCCCGAGTGGTCGCCCAGGACACAGCGGTCCTCGTCGCCCGATCCGGTCTCGATGCCGGCGCGGCAGAACGATCGGCGCGGTCGGCGTTGGAATCCGACGACGACCTCGATGGCGTTTCCGTCTCTGTCTCCACCGCGAACGGTCTGGTGACGGTGACCGTTCGCGCCGAAGCGCCGGGGGTCGTGCGCGGCACGTCGTCGATCATCGACGTGCAGGCCGTCGCCTCGATCGAGCAGTGGGCCCAGCTATGAGTCTCGCCCGTCGTCTGCCCCATCGGATCTGCGACGATCATGGTTCCGGTGACGTGCTCGGCTTGGTGTTGATGGCTCCGATCATGTTGGTCTTCGCGCTGCTCATCTTCTCGCTCGGACGACAGGTCGACGCCCACGCCCAGGTCCGTTCAGCGGCAGCTGCGGCGGCAGAAGCCGCCGCTTTGCAACGCACTCCGGGCCTCGCTGAATCGGCTGCACTGGCCGCCGCGAACCGGGCACTCGTCGATCCCCTGGCATGCCAGGGGGGCCCGTCCATCGCTCTCGATCTGCAGCACTTCATTCCGGGCGGCTTCGTCGCGGTGACGCTCAGTTGCACACCCTCGACGGCCGGCCTCGGCCCCCTCCACCCGCCGTCGCCCTCCTTCTCGGCAACAGCGATCGCCACCGTCGACCCGCTCAGAGCGAGTGCACCGTGACCGAAGAACCCCGCATCCGGGTAATCGCCGGCTCGTCGTGCATTCGGCCCGGTGCCCACTCTCCGGAGAGTGGGTCAGCGAACAGGTGGCCACGGCGTGTCTGGGGGCGATTCCGCAGCGATGACAGCGGCACCGGCGTCGTCGCCGCGCTGACACTGATGTTCGTCTTCACTGCCGGGGCATTGATCTGGTTGTCGCGTGATGTCGACCGCGCCGACCAGGCCAGATCCGACGCCAATTCGATCGCCTTTCAGGCGGCCAGGGCGGGGGCGCAGCAGGTACAGGGGAACCGATTGTTCGACAACAGCACACCGGTGATCGATCCCGATCTCGCTCGGGCTGCCGTCTCGCAGACGACGTCGAACCTGCTGGCGAAGTTCGGTGAGAGCGGCAGCGTCACCGCGGTGATCGTCGAAGGTGATCGTGTCACCGTCACCGTGGTCGTCGACATTGCTGGACGGACGGCGCACGGAACCGGGTCGGCGCGAGCGCGTGCCGGCGTCAATGGACCGGAGCAGACATGAACGTCGGCCGCTCGTCAGCGAATTCCCCTTCGATCACCACCCCCGCTCGCTGCACACCGATGCCGCCGGCACTTCAATCGACGAGAGAGGCATGACGATGGCACGAGCACGCTCGTTCAGCAGAGGGATGGGGGCACTGATCGGCCTGTGCCTGTTGATCGGCGGTGTTCCCCTCGGCTTGATGTTGGTCAGCCGCGCAGCGCTCGGAACGCGCAATCCTCTTGCCGGTGTCCGTCCCCCGTGGCGCTGGTCGATGAAGCAGATCCGTTCGACACTCGCTCACCACGTCACCGAATCGACGATGATCGACGTACTCGTCCGCCTCGGCGTGGCGATCGTTTGGATGTGCCTGGCGGTCGTCATCCTGACCACGATCGCCGAGATGTCCAGCCAACTACGGCACGGTGTCGCGCTGCCAACGGTGCGAGGACTCGGGTGGTCACAACGGATCGCCACGGGCATCGTCGCCGGGCTGTTGGCGTTTGCCCCGATGCACCACAGCGGTTTGCCATCTGGCGGAGCGCTGCCGTTGCGCGACGCCAGACCGGTGGCGGCCCAAAGCTATCGATCCGCAGACCCGGGTCTCGCCCGTTCGCCTGATGCAGCAGTTCCGCAGCGGGCAGCAGATATCGAAGATGGTTGGCGGTCGCATCGAGTCAAGGCCGGCGAGTCGATCTGGGACATCGGGACCCGCATCGCCGGTGGCGATGTCGAACAGACTCATGCCATGGTGAGGCAGATACTCGACGCCAACATCGGCCGGCAGATGAACGACGGATCGGTCTTCCACGATCCGGGCTACATCGACTCGGGCTGGTTGCTCACTGTTCCAGCGTCGGGCCAAGATCGTCAACCGCAGACAATGGCGGCGAATTTGACGACTACCCCGGCCGGCGTCACTGCACCGATGTCCGTAGATGTGCCGATGCTCCCTGAGATTCCGGTTTTGACTGCCGGCGAGCATCGAATAGTGCTCGGCGACACGCTCTGGGACGTCATCGACGAACACTACGGCCACGTCGACGCAGACCTCGTGTGGCGTGTTGCCGAGGTCAACCATCTCGAGGATCCTTCTGCCATCGCGATCGGGACGATCGTCTCACTTCCTCCACTCTCCGCCTCGGAACCATCGGCGGACGGTGCGCTGCCGTTGATTCCTGCGTCCGAGTCGTCGAACCAGCCGACGCCCGCTTCGCCGGATTCCCTGCTGGTTGGCTCTGTCGTCGTACAACGGGGCGACACTCTGAGCAGCATCGCCGAGCAGCAATTCGGCGACCCCGACGCATGGCCCGCCGTATATCGGGCCAACAGCGGTCGGCATTTCGGAGACCGGACGTTCACGGATCCGAACGTGATCCTGCCGGGTTGGACGCTGACGATCCCCGACGACTCGACCCCGAACGCAGTCCCAACTCGGCTGCCGCAGCCTGTCGCCGCGGAGGTGCCTGTCGCCGCGGAGGTGCCGGTTGCGGCGGAGGTGCCGGTCGTGACACTCCCGGTCCAAGTGGACCTGCCAGCTCCGACCCATGTCCCGGCCGTGGCGGGAGTCGAAACGCCTTCTCTGTCGTTGTCGACGATCACCTCGCCCGTGCCTCCAGCTCAGATTGGGGTGGACGCCGTGACACCCTCGGCTCCCGGGGCGTCGCCCGGCCCGGTGCAGGTGTCGACGGATGTCGGCGTGTCGCCTCCGAATAACAGCGATGAACCGGCAGCGGAGCCGACGCCGGCACGTGCCGCACCCGTGACGGGACGCACCGACGCATCAACACGTGGCACGCCACGCGGCACACCGATCGGTGGTCAGCAATCCGAGCGCAGTGTGCCCCTCGGCCCAGCTTCGGCGCTGGTCCTGGCGAGTGGGGCGATCGGATTGATCGAGGCTCGCCGTCGTCGCCGGCTGCGAACCGCCGGCTACTCCGTCCTCGGGCCGCCGGACCCTGCCGCAGCGCACTTCGAGATGCAGCTCAGGCATCGTAGTAACGCTGAGCGACTGGCGCGCCTCGACCTCTCCGTACGCTGCGCTGCCCCGCACCTCACTGCCAACGGCTTGACGATGACCGGCGCGGTCGTATCGCCGACAGGGGAAATCGATCTGCTGCTCGACGGCGACGTTGCTGCAGCATGCGGACCGGTCGAGCCGTTCCTGCAGCTCGGCCAGACCTCCTGGCGATTGCCGGCGACCGTGGCGACGGAAGACATCCCGATCGGCAACCGCTTTGCTGCCTTCCCGTCCCCGTTGCTCGCGCACGTGGGCGTTCAGACAGGCAGCGATATCTTCGTCGACATCGAGGCATTCGGTGTGCTCGCGGTGATCGGCGACGCGGAACGGGCTACGAGCATCGTCCACGGGGTGATGGGCTCGTTGGCAGTGTCGCCATTCGCCGAGACCGTCTCGATGTCGTGCGTCGGCATGTCGTTGCATGCCGGTGCGCTGCCGAGGTTGCGACACTTCGACGATGTCGCCGATGCCGTTTCAGTGGCGAACGACTTCGCCGGAGCATCCGGGTCCGTTGACCGTTCCAGCGGCACGATGTTCGATTTGCGCACGCGCAGCTCCGGTGAAGCGTGGGAGCCTGCCGTGATCTCGATGTGTGGTAGCGGTCTCGACGACAGCGAGATCGTGGCGGCACTTGCGGCGACCCCGGCGGATCGCGGTGTGGTCTGCGTGGTCGACCGGGACGTTGCCGGTGCCGGCCTACGGATGACGGAAACTGCAGATGGCTGGCGGCTGTCACCGCTCGATCTGACGATCCAGCCCCTTGGTCTGACGGAGGACGATCTCATCGAACTGGATGAATTGATCGCCGACGCCGACATTGCGCCGGTTCCTGTGCCGTCGTTCCCCCTCGCCGATGAGGACGCAGCCTTTCAGGAACCGCCATGGTCGTTGATGGTGCGCCTCCTCGGCCCGGTCGAGGTGGTCGACGCAGCCGGCACTCCGGCGACGATCGCCAAGTCGAAGGCGCTGGAACTCGTCGCCTGGCTCGCTGAGCATCGCCAGACTTCGACCCGCTGCGGTGCCCGATCAGCGATGTGGGAGACCGAGGTACGAGACGCCACGTTTGCGAACGTCGTGTCCGAGGCGCGCCGATCGCTCGGTCGTCTCGTGACACCGCCGGAAGGGCTGGAATGGATCGCCAGGACATTGACGGAACAGCTGCCGCTGAATCCGCTGGTGGTCACGGATGCTTCGCTCCTGCGGCAGCGATTGGACTATGCGCGGGCATGCGCCGACGATGAGGAGGCGGTCTACGTGTTGCAGCCCGGCCTGCAATTGGTGCGTGACGTACCGTTCTGCGGCGTCAATTACCTCTGGTCCGACGCCGAAGGCAGTCTGTCCAATCTGACGTTGTTGATCACCGCAGCGGCGACGGAACTGGGCCAGCGATACCTGCAGTTGCAGGACTTGGAGGGTGTGTTCTGGGCGACTGGGCGAGGCCTTGTGGTCCTGCCGGGTCACGAGGATCTGATTGCCCTGCGCATGCGTGCCCGCCATCACGCCGGCGATCTCGCCGGTCTGCGCAACGAGTGGGATTCCTATGAGCGTGTCCTCCACGCGGATTCGTGGAGCGACGGAGAGCCGTCGGCGCGAATGGAATCCGTACGTCAGGAGCTGCTTCGCCCCACCCTGACTCGCCGCTCCTGAGCTCTCGAGCGAGGCGAGCGCCTGCGACCACGCCCGCCACAATCGAATGACGTGGTTCAGATGGCGGCGAGGTTCGGTCTGGCGACGCGTTCTGGCATTCGTTCGGAGGGCATCAGCAGTTCGATCGCTTCTGACAGCGACGAGATCCGTTTGACGCGCATGCCTTCGACGCGATGGTTCGCTGTTGCGGCGACGAGCGCCGTGTCGAACCCCAGCCGTGCCGCCTCGGCGAGCCGCCTCGGCGTCTGCGCGACCTGACGGAGTTCGCCTCCGAGGCCGACCTCACCGCAGACCACCAACCCGTCGGGGAGCGGGCGTTGAATCAGTGCCGATGCGGCGGCGAGACAGACGGCGAGATCGGCACCGGGGTCGTTCAGCCGCACTCCGCCGACCACACTGACGTAGACATCGGCGCCGGCGAAACTGAACCCGGCCCGTTGGGCGAGTACGGCGAGCAGCAGCGGCAGGCGGGTCTGGTCGAAACCCTGGGCCACCCGCCGCGGCATCGGAACGTTCCCGCTGACGACGAGCGCCTGGATCTCGACCAGCAACGGTCGTTGCCCGTCGAGTGATGGCAATACAACGGAACCTGGAACCCCGTTGCGGCGATCGGCGAGGAACAGCCTGCTCGGATCGGGGACCGGCTTGAGTCCCGTCTCCTCCATCTCGAACAGTCCGAGTTCGTTCGTCGTCCCGTAGCGATGCTTGACAGCACGCAGCAGGCGCAGCGCATGATGACGCTCACCCTCGAACGACAGCACCGTGTCGACGACATGCTCGAGCACGCGTGGTCCTGCAAGGCTGCCCTCCTTCGTGACATGGCCGACGAGGACGATGCTGATCGTGCGCTGCTTGGCTTCCTGGACGAGCCGATGGGCGCAATCGCGAACCTGCGTCACCGACCCCGGCGCCGAGGAAATGTCGGGATCGGAGATCGCCTGGATCGAGTCGATGACGACCAGATCGGGCTTGACCAGATCGATCGCCTCGACGATTGCCGTCAACGAGGTCTCGGCGACCAACCACAACGACGGACGGACGGCATGCAGACGTTCTGCCCGTGAACGGACCTGTTGAGCGCTCTCCTCAGCGGAAACATACAGCGTGCGTGCCGAGTGCCCGCCGAGCAACTGCAGCAGCAACGTCGACTTTCCGATCCCCGGCTCCCCGCCGAGCAGCGTCACCGAACCGGGCACGAGCCCACCACCGAGGACGCGGTCGAGTTCGCTGATTCCCGTCGGCACCGGCGTCGACGTCGATGTATCGACCTCGTCGATCGGCATCGCCGGGAGCGAACGCACGCCGGACGCTGCCGGTGCCATCACACGCTTGTCGCCGAGATCCTCGACTTCCTCCTGCAGGGCGTTCCAGGCACCGCACGACGAACAGCGGCCACTCCACTTCGCCTCGTTCGCCCCGCACTCCGAGCAGCGGTAGATCAGTCTGAACTTGGCCATGCTGCCACCCTACGAAATGGGTGCTACAAGGTTGTCGACCCGACGCGCTTGGCATCTGCGTACCGCTGCGGTGATCGACACGTGTTGGGGAGAACACAGAGAAGTCTTCAGGCTCTGGCCCGCAGCGCCTCCACGCCGTCGCCGGTGCAGTCGGCCAGCGCCGAGCGGCGTCCGGTCATCGCCTGAATGAGCGACATGCACGGCCCGCTCACTTCGGGACCCTCTCCGGTCGACCAATCGACATCGGTCGCTTGCAGACGCAGGCCCTTCAGACGTTGCTTCGCCCGCAATGGAGCTCCCGACCGCTTGTACATCTCGGCGAGCGTGACGAGATGATCCGGCGAATACTATCAGCGTACTCCGACGGCGTTGCGGATGTCCTCGCCGTGGACCATCACTTCGCCGAGTGCGACGTACGCAGGGCCAGGCGGCTTCCGGGTGCTGTCGACCGTCTGATCGAAGCGTGCTTTCACCTCCGAAGTGGTTCCGGTGTTGAACGTGCGGACGTCGTTCTCGACGAAGCGGTCGAAGCTGAAGCCGTGCCGCACGAGCCCGACGAAGAAGTGTGGCGCCGTCACGTGACCGGCGGCGACGAGATGGGCGACCAGATCCTGCACGTTCCACCTGTCGCATGCCGTTGGAGCGGCCTACTGCTCGGGGGTGAGGGTGTCGAGGAACTGCGACAGTGTCTGGCGTTCTGCGCGAACCATCGACATCAGGTCGGTCATCGCCGCCACCTCGCCGTTGGGGAGTCGAGTGCCTCGTGCTGGCGGCCGGTGCTGGCGGTGCCATGCGCTTTCGTTGTGATCATCTGTCGTCCTTCGGGCCGGGGGAGGCGGGTGCTCCACAATCACGACGTACGGCGAGCTGCGATTTCGACAGTGGTCCCAACATTGCTCGGATTCGGCGCCGTTCGCTTGCGAACGCTCGCCGTCTGCGGGACGGGCGAGTTCAGAGTTCCAGTTCTGCGTCGATGCGACGACGGCGGCGCATCAGTAGCACGACCGGAACGATGACGAGGAAGAACAGGACGGCCCAGGCGGCTGCAACCCACGGCAGTCCGGTGTGCAGCAGATCGGCGTTCCTCGTGTCTTTGCCGTAGACCGTCTTGGAGACCATCTCGACACCGGGAGGCGTCGATCCCGCACCGTCGAAATCCGCTGACCACGAAGCCGGTGTCTGCGAGCCGGGCATCGTCAGATTGACGGTCAACCCGAAGGATTTCCCGATCGTCGAGCCCCGAGCGGCCAAGGCCGGCTGATACGGAGGGGCACCGAGCGCCGCCGTCAAAGCGCTGTCGCCGAACGCACCGGTGGCGTTGCTCAGCAGGATTGTTCCATTGAAATTGATCGTGGTTCGGCCGTAGTCCTGTTTTGAAGTGAAGGCACCCTTGGCGAAATGCAACGGCCCGTCCGCACCGTTGATCTGCATCAGCAGGGCGTTGGCATCGTCGAGCGACGTGAAATCGTGCGTGAGGATGACCACCAAACCGCCGGTGTCGAGCGGAGTCGGTCCTGTGACTCGCCACCCCGCAGCCTTTGCGTCGTCGAATCGCAGATCGGTGCTGAGGCTCGGAGCAGCAGCGATCACGTCGGCGTCGGCTGTGGTCGTCAGCGTGATGGTCCCGGTGCCGTGCTGATCGACCACGATGTCGACTTTCGTGTCCACCCGGCAGGCCGAGAGCAACACGATCAACAGGCCGAGCAGACCAAGTCGTAATCGGTTGCGGCCGGGCATCGGCTCGTAGTCTCGCACGCGAATCAACGAGTGAGCAGGAAAACGACAAATCCGGCCTGGGCGAGGTGATAGGTCACCATCACTGCCAGCCCGGAGAACTCGCGGGCCTTGACGAAGCGGTCCCACCCCAACATCAGGTCAGAGCCATAGAACAGGACCGCAGCAGCGATCAGCCACGGCGACTCGGTGGCGACGGCGAATGCGACCATCGTCGAGATCACGCACACGTAGACGAGGACCGGTACCTGCAGCGATTTGTTCGTGCGACTTGCACCGACGATCACTCTGACACCCACCGTTCCGATCCCGAGCGCGAGGACGATGAGCGCAACGCCGAAGAGGCTGCGCGTCAGGTGCAGGTGCGCCATGGCGACGATGTAGGCAAGATGCGCCAGGAGGAACGCAGCGAGGCCCGGTGTGAACCACTTCTCGTCGGACATCAACAAGAAGACGTCGCCTGCCAATGACAGCGCCAGGCCGAGGACGATCCACGGCCTGACATCGGTGGGCGGATGGTGGGCGAGCAGCGCTGCGCAGATGAGCGCGACCATCGTGCCTGGTTTGCCAATCCAACGGAGCCGCAGGTCATTGTGGGCCACGCCGAACCAATCGGTGACGGCCAGCACGGCGGCACTCGATGCGAAGAGGACAGGGATCATGTGACAGTCCGCCGGCCCTCGGGCGAAAGGCCGTTCAGATGCATGCGGTGAGAGTAGGGCAGCCGGACAGCGAGCGGACGGAACTGTCGCCGAGATCGACGATTGATGCCTACCTTTGACGTCGCCACCTGCCCTCGCAGCGGACGCTACCTGTGACGTACGTGCGCTTGGCGGCGCGCCGGCCGCGAGTGGTCATCCGATGAGATTTTCAGGAATTGCAGCTGGTCCGGAACCCGGAGCGGCGCATTCTGCCGGCGCCCCGCTCGACGACGGCATCGAACAGCCGCTGTTGCACGAGATCCTCGGCGGCGGTGTCCTCGGGATGCCATTGGACGCCGACCACCCACGTTGCGGCGTCGAGTTCGACCGCCTCGATCGTTCCGTCCTCTGCCATGGCCACTACCCGCAAGCATGGCGCGACGACCTTGAGTGACTGATGGTGCACCGAATGGCACGCCGCCGGTCGGGTTGTTCCGAGCGCGCGTGCGAGGCGCGAATCGGCGACGACGTCGACGGGATGGAGTGTGTGCCAATGCGTCTCCGTGCCGATGTCCTGGTTCAACGTGCCGCCGAAGGCGACATTGAGGAGCTGCACTCCGCGACAGATTGCCAGTACCGGCATGTCGAGTTCGATCGCCGCACGCAGCACTGCCAACTCGTAGATGTCGTGCTCGGGGACGATTCCGTACAGCTCCTGCGCCGTCGCCTGCTCGCCGTACAGCGTCGGATCGATGTCGCCGCCGCCGTGCAGCACGATCCCATCGAATCGCGAGAGTGTCTCCAACATCTGTTCGGACAGGGTGCCGGACAGCGGGCCGGGCTCATCGACGATCGGAGGCAGGATCACGCCCTGGCCGCCCGCACGACCGATGCTTCGAAGGTAGCGCTGACCGGCGGCGAACGCCTCGCCGCGGACGTTCGTCGCTTCTGCGGACAGGCGGCCTGGGACAGCGATCAGCGGGATTGCGCTCATGGGCATCATCGTAAGCCGATACTGCTGGACGATCCGCTGGATATGCGCGGACGATCTCGCTGCCCGGTGTCGATCGGTAGCCTCGCAGACTGTGCCGGACACTCTCCAGATCGTCAATCCAGCAAACGAAACCGTGATCGCATCCGTTGCCCTGGCGACGGTTGACCACGCAGACGAAGCAATTGCCAGAGCGAAGGAAGCGGGACCCGCGTGGCGAATGGTTGCGCCCGCAGACCGTGCCAGGCTGCTGCGTCGATTTGCCGAAGCGGTGGCCGCCAACGCCGAGGAACTCGCGCAACTGGAAACCGCCAACATGGGTATGCCGATCGGCGCGAGCCGCTGGTGCGCCACCGGTGTCGCCGATGTCCTCCACTACTTCGCTGGTGCGATCGACAAACACACCGGCTCGACGATCCCCGTAGCGGGTGGCATCGACATGACGTTCCACGAACCGCTCGGTGTCGTCGGGCTGATCACCCCGTGGAACTTTCCGATGTACATGGCCAGTTGGAAGTTGGGCCCGGCGCTGGCGACCGGCAACACCGTCGTCATCAAGCCTGCCGAGATCACGCCGTTGACGACGATGCGCCTCGGCGAACTGGCCCTCGACGCTGGCATCCCCGAAGGCGTGCTGAGTGTCCTCGTCGGGACCGGTGCCGAAGTCGGCTGGCGTTTCGTCACCCATCCCGATGTCCGCAAGGTCGCCTTCACCGGCTCGACCGCCGTCGGCAAGAGGATCATGTCGGGTTGTGCCGACCAGGTGAAACGGGTGACGCTCGAACTGGGTGGCAAGAGCGCCAATATCGTCTTCGCTGATGCCGACGTCGATGCTGCGGCTGCTGGGGCTCCTGGTGCCGTCTTCGACAACACCGGACAGGACTGCTGTGCCAGATCGAGGGTCCTCGTACAGCGTTCGGTATTCGACCGTTTCGTCGAAGGTTTCGAAGCTGCCGCTGCCCAACTCGTCGTCGGCGATCCGACGGATCCGGCGACGGCGATCGGTCCGCTCGTCACTGCTGCGCATCTTGCCAAGGTGCGGTCGTACACCGACGGCGTGCGGGCGACATGGACCGGCGAGGCACCGAGCGGCAGCGGGTTCTGGCATCCCTGCATGCTGTTGACCCCGGACGATCCGTCCTCGGCGCTGTGGACCGATGAGGTCTTCGGGCCGGTCGCCACCATGATTCCGTTCGACACCGAGGAGGAGGCCGTGGCGATCGCCAACGATTCCGTCTACGGTCTCTCCGGCTCGATCTGGTCCCGAGACATCGGTCGGGCACTGCGCGTCGCCAGGGCGGTCGAAGGTGGGGCGCTGTCGGTCAACAGCAATTCGTCGGTGAGATACGCCACCCCGTTCGGGGGTTTCAAGCAGAGCGGGCTCGGCCGCGAGCACAGCATGCACGTGCTCGACCACTACACCGAATTGAAGAACGTGTTCATCAGTATGACCTGAGTGGCCGTCGTCGGACTCACCAGGTGGCACGGATTCCGTTGCCGCGCGAACTGTTTACAAAGCATTTCGACAGTCCGTGTCGATCGCACCATGAATCGCGCCTACAGTCGCGTCGGTGGGAGAGCACGGCACTACCAGAGGATCAGCGTGACAGATAGCGTGACGACGTCATCCACCGGTGCCGGCGAGGTCGGATCCGTCGAACTCGAATCGGTGACGAAACGCTTCGGGACGATGGTCGCAGTCGACTCGCTGAATCTCATCGTCAAGCCCGGCGAATTCCTGTCGCTGCTCGGCCCGTCTGGCTGCGGCAAGACGACGACGCTGCGCATGCTCGCCGGCTTCGAGCAGCCGGACGAAGGTTTCATCCGCATCAGTGGCCAGTACGTGCAGGGCGTTCCGCCGTACAAGCGTGATGTCAACACCGTCTTTCAACAGTATGCACTGTTCCCACACATGACCGTCGCCGAGAACGTCGCCTACGGGCTCCGACAGAAACGCACCCCGAAGTCGGAGGTTGCCGCCAGGGTCCGCGAGGCCTTGGGCATGGTCAAGATGACCAAACTCGCCGATCGCAAACCGCGCCAGATGTCAGGCGGCCAGCAGCAGCGCGTCGCCGTGGCCCGCGCCCTCGTCAATCGCCCCAGCGTGCTGCTGCTCGACGAACCGCTCGGTGCGCTCGACCGCAAGCTGCGTGAGGAGATGCAGATCGAGTTGAAGCTGCTGCAGAGCCAGCTCGGAATCACCTTCATCTTCGTCACCCATGATCAGGAGGAGGCGATGAGCATGAGCGATCGCATCGCCATCATGCTCGACGGTCATGTCGAACAGCTCGCGGACCCGGAAACCGTCTACGAGCATCCGTCTTCGGCCTTCGTCGCCGGTTTCATCGGCCGCAACAACTTCTGGAAGGGCATCTCCAACGGCAACGGCCTCGTCGCCGAAGATGGCACTGTCTTCGTGGCGACCCGCCCGGAGGAGCATGTGTCCAACGGCGAGGGTGCCCTCGCCGCCCTTCGACCCGAGAGCGTGCAGTTGCGAGCCACGGCACCCGAAACGAGTACGAACGTCGTCGCCGGTCAGGTCGTCGGCGTTTCACATTTCGGAGACTCGCTGCAATACGTCGTGCGTGCCGGTAACCGTGATCTGATCGTGCTCTGCCCGCGCGCCGGTGCGATCCGCCTCGCGCCCGGCGACGACGCCTGGTGCCAGTGGAGTCCGGACGACGTCTACTTCTTCTCGGCCAGACAGGCCGACCTCGTGATGGCCGATCCTGCGGAAGCAGCTCATTGATCGCCGTCCCCGGCACCCTCGTCCACATTTTTCCCGATCTACAGCCAGACCATTTCCGGAGGAAATCAACACCATGTCTCAACCCGATGAAATCAAGATCCTTGCCCACGACTCGTTCCGTCAGTCCCTCAGCCGCCGCAGTTTTCTGCAGATGGGTGGTGCCGCCGCCGGCATGGGCCTGATGCTCATCGGTTGCGGCAGCAGCAAGTCGACGACCTCGGTAGCGACCACCGGCGCACCTGGCACGACCGGCGCCACCGCTACGACAGCGGCTGGTACGACGACGACCGGAACGACCGCAGCGGGGACTTCCGCTGCTGGGACTTCCGCTGCTGGGACAGCTGCGGCGACAACGGTTGGCGCAGCCACGACGACGGCCGGCACCCCGGTGGTCTCAGCCGTGGCGACCGAAGCCGCCGGGAGTGTCACCTACAGCACGGTCGTCAACAAGGCGACCGGCACGCTGGCGATGTACACGTGGGGCGCGTACAACGATCCGACGATCGTCGGCACACTGGCGGAGTCGACGCTCGGGGTGAAGATGAAGGTCGACTACTACACGAGCAACGAGGAGTTGATCGCCAAGCTGTCGGCAGCGAAAGGCACGACCGGATACGACATCGTCGTGCCAACCGGCCCGTACATCCCGCAGATGATCGAGAAGGGCTTGTTGATGAAGTTCGACAAGTCGAAACTGCCGAACATGACCAACGTCGACCCGCTGTATCTCGGTCAGGCGTGGGACACCACCAACGACTACAGCGTCTGCAAGGACTGGGGCACCACCGGCTGGTTCTACGACAAGACAGTCGTCAAGACGGAGATCAAGACGTGGTCCGATTTCATCGCTGCCTGTCAAGGCGACGCCAGCGGCAAATGCACCGTCCTGGACACCGCCGCCAACCTCTGCGGCATGTATTTCTGGGCGAATGGGATCGACTGGAACACGGAGAAGAAGGAGGACCTCGACGCCTGCGAAGCGTTCCTCGTCGACAAGTTCGCATCCCATATCAAAGCGTTCGAGAGCTATCCGTCGACGAAGTTGGCAGAGGGTGCGTACTCGCTGTCGATGATGTGGAACGGTGACGCCAGGGCCGCGTACCAGGACATCTCCGACGCCGGCGGCAAGGTCGACAACTGGGTGTGGGGGGTCGGCTCACCCGACACGGAGTTGTGGATGGACAACTACTGCATCGCCGCCGGGTCCCCGAACGCCGATGCGGCTCACGCCTGGATCAACTGGTTGCTGGTACCGGAGATCTCGGTCAAGGACCTCGCCTTCCACGGCTACAACAGCGGCATGAAGAACATCGGGGCGCTGATCAAGCAATACCAGCCGACATTGCCGCACCCGGAGATGATCTTCTTCTCTGACGCCCAGGTGAAGACGATGCACACACAAAAGATCACGTCTGCGCAGGACCGCCTCGTCGATATCCAGAACAAGGTGAAGGCCAAGGCCGGAGGCTGATCGATGACGGCCCCGGCTGCCATGTCGACCCCTCCGGCAGCGAAACCGCGCCGCCGTTGGGGTCCGCTGATTCTCAGTGGACCGTCGATGCTCTGGTACGCGGCGTTTTTCGTGCTCCCGATCCTGTGGATCGTGCTCTACTCGTTCGGCACGAAGGACACCGCCAGGCTGCCCGTTCCGGTCGACATGAACCACCTCGGCCTGCAGAACTATCGACAGGCCTTCGGTGAGACCTTCTTCCAGGTTTTCCGTTCGACGATCAAGATCTCGGTCCTGGCCACGGCGTTGTGCGTCGTCATCGGCCTCCCTGTCGCCTACTTCATCACCTTCAAGGTCAAGGAACGTTGGCGCGGCATCCTGCTCGCACTGGTCATCGTGCCGAGCTTCACGAGCTATTTGATCCGCACCCTCGCGTGGCGGATTCCGTTGGCGGGCAACGGCGCGCTCTCGAAACTGCTGCAGCGATGGGATGTCATCAACGGCCCGATCAGTCTCCTCGACTCCCGTGGTGCGGTGCAGTTGGCGATCGTCTACAACTATGTCGGCTTCATGATCCTGCCGTTGTATGTCGCCCTCGATCGCATCGAGGGTCCGCTCCGCGAGGCCAGCAAGGACCTCGGGGCGGGTCGATTGCGCACGTTCTCGCAAGTGACCTTCCCGCTGGCGTCCCCTGGCATCGTCGCTGGAATTCTGCTGACGTTCATCCCGATGTGCGGTGACTTCGTGACGGCGACGATCCTCGGTGGCACCAAGGGCAACATGATCGGCGCGTTGGTCGAGAGTCAGTTCGTCGCCGCCCAGAACTGGCCGAGCGGATCGGCGATGGCGGTGATGATGGTCGGCGCCGTGCTCGTCTGCCTGATCGTCGGGGGTGCTGTCACCAAGGTCGTGATGACGGTCCTGCGAGCCCGCAGACGAGTCAGTCTCGGGAGTCTGGCGTGACAGCGACACTCCGTCCGCGAAAGGTGCGCAAGGGATTCGACCCGTCGAAGCTGGCGATGGCGGTCTGGACAGCACTGGTGCTGATCTTCCTCTTCACCCCGATCGGCTTCATCGTTGCTCACTCGTTCAACAAGGGCAACTCACTCGTCATCTGGAACGGCCTCGGCACGAAATGGTGGGGATCGCTGTTCGACAGCAGCGTCACGTTGCGCTCGTTGGAGAAAATCGTCGGAATCTCCCTCTTCATCTACTTGATCGGGTGGATTATCGAGCGTGCGGCGCATCTGCGACCGCGCCGAATCCGCTCGTTCGCCGGCCCGCTCGGGTTCATCGTCGCTGTCATCGTGGTCGGACTGCAGACGCACTGGTACTTCGACCTCTTCGTCGAACTCAACATTGCTCCGGCGATGCGCAACTCCTTCACTGCGGCGATCGGCGGAACGATTTTGGCGGTGATCTTCGGAGGTCTTGCCGGCGTCGGTCTGGCGAGGACAACAGCGTGGTGGTCGAAGGCCTTCATGTTCATGATCATCCTCATCCTCGTCACTCCCGAAGTCATGGATGCCGTTGCCCTCAACGGGTGGTTCGTCCGCCTCGGTGGGCCGTTCAGCCATGACACCTGGCGCCTCAACGGCGGCATTCTCCGGCTGTGGGTCGGCTACTCGCTGTACACATCGGCCGTGGTCACGCTGATCGTTCGTGCTCGTCTGGCCGGCCTGGACGAATCGCTCGAGGAGGCCGCCGCAGATCTCGGTGCAACGCCAACACGGGCGTTCTTCCAGATCACGATGCCACTCATCTCGTCCGCGCTCGTCGCTGGGGGCCTGCTGTCGTTCACCTTGTGTCTCGACAACACGATCATCGCTTCGGCCGTGTCGACCGCCGGCTCTTCGACGTTTCCCGTCTATGTCGTCAGTTCTGTCAAGGGAACGGTGCGACCATTCGTTGCTGTCGCCGCGGTCGTGCTGTTCGCCATCACCATGGCAGCACTCGGTTTCGTCTATTCGGTGCTCAAGCGGTCGGGCGAATCGACGACGCAGATCGCCGCCACGATGACCGGCACCTGATCTTCGATGTCACTCGCAGGTTTCGGTCCTGCCTCGCGTCACTCCGTGCGTCCCGTCGAGTAGATCTGCTCGCCGGCGAGCCAGGTGCCGAGAACCTTGGCGTGGTGGAGGTCGAGCGGGGCGACGGCGTGGACGTCGACGTCCAGCAAGATGAGGTCGGCGACCTTGCCGGGGGCCAGACCGACGTCGTCGCGGAATGCCTGGAATGCGGAACCGGTGGTGTATGCGGCGATCGCTTCGTCGAGCGTCAGGCATTCGTGGGCAAGCCAGCCACCTTCGGGAAACGAGTCGATCGTCTGGCGGGTGACGGCAGTGGCGATGCCCGGCAGCGGGTTGTAGTCAGACACCGGCCAGTCGCTGCCGAACGAAAGCGGCGCGCCGCCATGCAGCAGCGTGCGCATCGGGTACTGCAGGTCTGCGCGTTCGCCCAGCCTGGGAAGCGTGAGGACACGCTGCAACGAATCCAACTGCGCCCACAATGGCTCGAAATTGGCGACGATGCCAAGGGCCGCGAATCGGGGCCTGTCGGCCGGATCGACGACCTGCACGTGGGTGATGACGGGGCGACTGTCACGTATGCCGTTGGTGTTCCGTGCTGCTTCGATTGCGTCCAACGCCATACGGATACCGGCGTCGCCGATGGCATGGATGTGGATCTGGAAGCCCGCATCATCGAATGCTGTGACCGCCGTTGACAGGTCATCGGGTTCCCAGTTGGCGATGCCGTGGTTGCATGGACAGTCGGTGTAGCCGGTGAGCATCGCAGCGGTGCCACCTTCGATGACTCCGTCAGCGAAGAACTTGACGGTGTGTGCGGTCAGCCATCCACCGCTGTTCTGTTCGTCCACCGCCGCTGCGAGATCGAGGAATTCATCGACCTGCGTCGTCCATGCCCCCGGCTGGGCGCGCAGCGCGAGGTTCGCCCTGATGTGCAATGCGCCGCTGTTGAGCGCTGCGATGTAGGTCGCAACGTCGTCAGGTTCGACCCATGCGTCCTGCACCCACGTCAGGCCCGTCGCCGCCATCTTCTCCGTGGCCCTTCGCAGTGCGGCGATCCGCCGGTCACGCGACAGGACCGGCAGACGCTCGAGGACGAGGTTCGTCGCTCCCCATTCGCGCAGCGTTCCGAGCGGATTTCCGTACTCATCGCGCACGATCTCACCGTCGTGCGGGTCGGGTGTGTCGCGGTTGATCCCACCGGCTTCGAGCGCCGCCGAGTTGCACCAGACCGTGTGATAGTCGGTCGCCCGCAGGGCCACAGGCCGATCCGCTACAGCCTCGTCCAACCACGCCGCCAGGAACACGCCGTCTTGCACGAGGCTGGGGTCATAGCCCCACCCCTGGATCCACGTCTCGTCCGGATGCTGTGCCGCGTAGCTCCGGACGGCGTCGACGGTTGCCTCGATCGTGGCGTGCCCCCGAACGGGCGCGAACTCGTCCTCGATACCGCCGAATTGAGGGTGGGCATGACCGTCGCCGAACGCCAGCAGAACGCTGTGACCCCCGGCGTCGATGACCTCGTCATCGGGATCTCGCTCGACCGCCAAGACCTCCGTGGCGATCGATTCGATGAACCCGTCGGCGACCGTGATCTGGATCGCCTCACCCGCCCCGGCAGGATGGGCAACGTTCGTGAAGATGGTCCGTCGGGTCACCGCTCAACCGTAGCCGGGTCGGTCCGAGTGTCTCCTCCTCAGCCCGCCGAGTATGTGCGGTCCAGCGGAGTACGTGTGGTTCGATGGGCGACCCGTGGGTACTCGCCTGGACGGTGGGTACTCGGGGCTATCAGAAGGGCAGGGCGGAGGTGCGGGTGGAGGCGAAGGAGCGGACGGTGATCGCGTAGCCGGCGGCCTCTGCAGCGGCGACGACCGCTTCGGCATGTTCAGGGTCGCGTACTTCGAGCACGACGGACACCCCGGTTTCGCGAACGTGGAGTGCCAGACCCTCCCGGACGTGTTCGACCTCGATCAGGTTGGCGTGCGCCTCCGCAAAAATCGTCAGCAGCCTGGCGAGTCCGCCGGGTCGGTCGCTGATCCGGGCGAACAGGATCAGCCGCCGACCCGACTGCGTCTCGTTGCGCCGAATCAGACCGCTGACGACGTTGAGGTCGAGATTCCCGCCGCTGAGGACCACGCAGGTTCGACCGGAGCCTGCCGCACTGACCTGGCCACTCATCAATGCCGCAACGCCGACAGCGCCTGCGCCCTCGACAACGAGTTTCGAGCGCTCCAGCAGTAACACCATGGCGTCGGCGATGGCGTTCTCGTCGACGCTCACGATTTCGTCGACCCAGTGTTCGACAAGCGGACGGGTGATCACTCCTGGCTGTTTGACGGCGATGCCGTCGGCGAGTGTGACGACTGCTCCGGACGGTGAAATGCCGTTCAGATAGGGGGCACATGCGCTTGCCTGAACCGCAGTGACCTTGATCGTCGGATCGAAGCGTTTGATGGCGATGGCGACGCCGGCAGTCAAGCCGCCACCGCCGAGTGGAATGATCACATGGCGCAGATCATCAGCAAAGTCCTCGACCAGTTCGAGCCCGAGAGTCGCTTGCCCGGCGACGACGGCAAGGTCGTCGTAGGGATGACAGAACGCCAGTTTTCCTTCGATGGCCCGGTGCTGCGCAGCTGCGACCGCTTCGGTCAGCGATTCGCCGACTTCCCGGACCGTCGCCCCGTAGTGGCGGGCGGCTTCGACCTTGGCAATCGGCGCTCCGACCGGCACGAAGATCTCGCACGGCAGGCCACGGCTGTGCGCGGCGAAGGCCAGTGACTGCGCATGGTTGCCGGCGCTGCCGGCGGTGACGCCGTTGGCGGCCGCGTCACCGAGTTGATCCAGTTTCGACAGCGCACCGCGGAGCTTGAACGATCCGGTTCGCTGCAGGTTTTCGGCCTTCAACCACACGTCGGCGCCGGTCAGATCGGTGAGCGCTGCGGAGTTCATCACCGGGGTCCGCGAAGCGATCCCGGCGATGGCGCGACGGGCTCGTTCGATGTCGTGCTGGTCGATCTCGGGAAGGTTCACGCGTCCGTAACCGTAATCGACCCCGTTTGGTTCGGCGCCTTCTGAAGTCGTGCTAAACCATGCGCTACTTCGTGGTGTGCCGTGGGGGCAGACGCTGAAGAGAAAGGAACGTGATCTCGGATGACCGAGACGATCGACTCCGACCGGGAGCATCTCAATTCGCTCGGCTATGCCCAAGAGTTGCACCGAGGGATGGGAACATTCAGCAACTTCGCGATCAGCTTCTCGATCATTTCGATCCTCGCAGGTGGCTTCACCTCGTTCTGGATCGGGGCGACATTCGGAGGCCCGCTGGTGATCACGGTCGGCTGGCTGATCGTGGGTATGTTCGCCCTCTTCGTCGGCATGTCGATGGGTGAGATCTGCTCGGCTTATCCGACAGCCGGAGGCCTGTACTTCTGGTCGGCGAAGTTGGCAACGAAGAACGCGCCGATCTGGAGCTGGTTTACCGGATGGTTCAACTTCCTCGGTCAGATCGGCGTCATCGCCTCCGTCGACTACGCGTTGGCGAACTATGTCCTGGCTTTCATCAATCTCTACGCGTCAAAGAATGCCGACGGCTCCGCCGGCACGACCATCACGTTGTCGGCCAACCACGTGTACATCACGTTCCTGATCATGCTGTTGATCCATGGGCTGTTGAATACGTTCGGTGTCAGCATCGTCAAGCTGCTCGGGGATGTCAGCGTCTGGTGGCACGTCGTCGGTGTTGCCGTGATTTTCGCCGTGCTGTTCATCGCTCCGAGCACCCATCAGCCGGTGTCGTATCTGTTCAAATACCAGAACAACTCGTCCTGGCACGGAGGGATCTCGATCCTCTACGTCTTCTTCCTCGGATTCCTGTTGGCGCAGTACACGATCACCGGATTCGACGCCTCGGCGCACGTGTCAGAGGAAACCAAGGGCGCACGTACCGCCGCACCGAAGGCGATCGTCCGATCGATCTACATCTCGGCGATCGCCGGGATGATCTTGAACATCGCCTTCCTCTCGGCGGTCCCGAACGACAAGGACGGCGCGCCACGCCTGTTGGAACTGGGTGGGACCGGCATCACTGGGCCGATCAACATCTTCCTCGCTTCGGTCGGGTCGAAGGCGGTCGAGCTGTTGGTGTTCATCACGATGCTCGGGCAGTTCTTCTGCGGTATGGCGTCGGTCACCGCCAACAGCCGGATGATCTATGCGTTCAGCCGCGACGGTGGTCTGCCAGGTTCGCGGATCTGGCACAAGATCAACCCGAAGACCAGGACACCGACGAACGCGGTGTGGCTCGGCGTTGTCGCCTCGGCGATCACCGGGGCGATCTCGCTGTGGCAGCACGGTGGTGTGGCTGTCGCCTTCTTCGCCCTCACGGGCATCTGCGTCGTTGGCCTGTACATCGCCTACGTGATCCCGATCTTCCTGCGGTTGCGGAACAAGGATTTCCAGCAGGGTCCGTGGAACCTCGGCAGGTGGTCGCAGCTCGTCGGATGGATCTCCATCGTCTGGGTTTTTTTCATCACGATCCTCTTCTTCGCTCCGTTGTTCCCGGCGTGGCGCTGGTGGAAGAGCAGCGATGTCAATACCGCCAACTTCACCGGTCCGCTCATCGTGTTGGCGTTCGTCGCCGTCGGCATCTGGTGGGCCGCATCTGCCAAGAACTGGTTCAAAGGCCCGAAGGTGCAGGGGACGCCTGAGGAACTCAAGGCGATCGAGCGCGAACTCGACGCGCTGGCGTAGCCGCCCACGGTTCGTGATTGCACGGCACTTTCAGGAATGCCCGCAGCAGCCGCGGGGATTCCTGCCGGCGGCATCGGATGACGGGGCCGCTTGGACGCTGCTCTCAGCCGCGGATCTTCGTGCCCTTCGGATCGAACAGTGGTTCGGCGCGAACTTCGCAGCCGACAAGATCACCGAACACTTCGACATCGAGGCGCGTACCGACGGTTGCGTGGCCGGCGGGTAGCCAGGCGTAGGCGATCGAAGCTCCGAGGCTGTATCCGAGGCCGCCGCTGGTCACCCGTCCGACGACCTTGCCCTTCCCCGCAGCAGAGGCGAGCGACACCGGTTCGTTGCCGACAGCGACCGAAAGGGGATCGTCGAGCAGCAGACAGGCGAGACGCTTCGGACCGCCGACAGCGGCGGGCAGTGCCGCCTTGCCGATGAATTCCTTGTCGCCGCGCACTGCGAAGCCGAGGCCGGCGGAGTACGGGTCGGTCTCGCTGGTGATGTCGGATCCCCACGCCCGATAGCCCTTTTCCAGGCGCAGCGAATCGATCGCCCGGTAGCCGCCTGGCACCAGTCCGACTCCGGCACCTGCCTCGATCAGCGTGTCCCACAGCCGCAGGGCGAATTCGGCCGACGGATACAACTCCCAGCCGTGTTCGCCGACGTAGGTCACGCGCGAGGCGAGGACCGGCACGTCGCCGACGGTGATCGACCGTGAAGACATGTACGGGAACGACAGGTCGTCCGTCGACAACGTTGCCAGCAGGCGAGCAGCCGCCGGTCCCCACAATCCATAACACCCCATCGACGCCGTCACGTCGCGTATCGAGACGGTCCCGTCGACGGGCGCATGTCCGGCGATCCACGAGAGATCGCGTCGACCGAATGCCGTGCCGGTGACGAGCAGGAACCGATCGGCCGCCAGGCGGTTGACGGTCAGGTCGCATTCGATGCCGCCGTGCGAATTCAACAGTTGCGTGTACGTGATCGACCCGACAGTGCGGTCGACGTCGTTTGCCGCCAGACCCTGGAGCAAGGCAACGGCGCCAGGCCCGGTGACCTCGATCTTGGCGAAACTGGACTCGTCGAACAGTCCGACCGTCGTGCGGGTGGCGAGATGTTCGGTGACGATCGCCGTCGACCAGTTTTCGCCGGCCCACCCCCTAGGGCGGAGCTTTTCGAACCCCGTGTTCTCGTTCGAGGCGTACCAGTTGACGCGCTCCCAGCCGCTCTTCTCGCCGAACGCTGCGCCGAGCGCCAGGTGTCTCGCATAGGCCGGCGAGACCTTCAGCGGACGGCCGGCGATGCGTTCGTGGTTCGGGTAGGCGATGTCGTAGTAGGTCGAATAGACCTCGTACGTCCTGGCGAGGGTGAACTGCCGGGAACGGTACTGCTGACCGAACCTACGGATGTCCATCTTCCACAGGTCCATCGGCGGCTCACCGCCGACGATCCATTCGGCGATCACCTTGCCGTTGCCGCCGGCACCGGCGATGCCATGCGCGCAGAAGCCGGCGGCGACGAAGAAGCCGGCGACCTCGCTCTCGCCGAGGATGAATTCGCCATCGGGCGTGAAGGCCTCCGGCCCGTTGATCAACAAGTGGACCTCGGCGTCTTCCATCCCCGGGACGAGCGTCTGCGCCGATTCCGTGAGCGGCAGGAAACGGTCCCAGTCCGGTGTCAGCAGCGTGTTGTTGAAGTCGCGCGGGATGCGACCGTCGGCGCACCACGGATCGGGGTCACGTTCGTATCCACCCATGATCATCCCGCCGACCTCTTCGCGGAAATAGACGAGCCGATCCGGGTCGCGCATCGTCGGCAGATCCGATGGGACGGTCTGCTTCGGCCGCGTGATGGCGTACTGGTGTGCCATCGGTATGAGCGGGACGTTGACACCGGCCATCTGACCGATCTCGTAGGCGTACATGCCGCCAGCATTGACGACATACTCGCAATCGATACGTCCCTGATCGGTCTGGACGTGAGTCACCCGGCGGCGTCCGTCGACATCGTCGACACCGATCGACGTGACGCGGGTCATCGTGTTGATCTCCGCCCCACCTGCGCGTGCGCCGGCGGCAAAGGCCATCGTCAGATCGCTCGGGTTGAGCCAGCCATCGGTCGGCAGCCACACCGCACCGAGGACGTCGGTCGGGTCGAACAGCCCGTGGAACTTGTCGTTCGCCTCGGCCGTCGAGATCAGCTCGAGCGGCAGCCCGAACGTCTTCGCCCATCCGGCCTGGCGTCGAAGCTCCTCCAGACGTTCGGGTGTCGACGCCAAGCGCAGGCTGCCGACCTCGTGCCAGCCGGGGTCGTGGCCCGTTTCCTCGCCGAGATGGCGGTACAGCTCGGCCCCGTACATCATCATGCTCGTCAATGTCACCGAGCCGCGCAACTGACCAACGAGTCCGGCAGAGTGGAATGTCGAACCGCTCGTCAACTGGTCACGTTCGAGCAGTACGACGTCGCTCCATCCGAGCTTCGTCAAATGGTAGGCGATGCTCGTTCCGCCGACCCCACCACCGATGACCACGACCCGAGCAGTGTTGCGCATCCGCTGAGACTATTGATTGTGTGAGCAGTCGTAGAACTCGTCAGCTCTCGTTGTCATTGTCGTTGTCGATGGCGCTGTCGTTCTCGATCTGCTACTGGACCGGATCGGTCGCCGCACGCAGCCAGGACTCGTACTCGGTTGCACCGACGAGTCGTTCGCAGTTTCCGAGTCGTTCCTCGGCGTAGGTGACGAAGTCCGTGTCGAGTGTCGAGATCGCCTGCTGCACTACCGCCCACATGCCCTCACGAAACTCGCTCATGATCTTCATCAGCTGCAGTCGGGCACACGCCGATTCGTTCGGCAGGCGACCGAGATACAGCCGGAGCAGGCACTCGTCCGCCGCGGCGTCGAGGCAGGCGTTGACACTGAGGTTGCCGAGGTCGAAGAATCGCTCGTTCATTCCGGCGTATTCGTAGTCGAGCAGCCAGACGCGTTCGTCGGCGAACAGCACATTCGCCGGCAGCAGATCGTTGTGGCAGGCGACGAGCGGTTGGGGGGCAACAGCGAACGCCGCCTCGATGCGATGCGACTGCTCGACCAATTCGCTGAAGATCGGCGGAACGGTGACGCCGTGGAGCGCAGCGTCGCGACCATGGGCTTCGACGATGCGATGGATGGCGAACGAGCTGTCGAGCGGCCCGCTGTCATGGAGGCGGCGGATGAGGCTGACGATGCCATCGAGGCGGGCGATGAACCCGTCGCCACGGAGATGATGCCCAGGAACGAGTTCGGTGATCAACGTCCCGATTATCGGGAGGTCGCCGACGATCGGTGGCCCGATGCCGAGCTCGGCTGCGCGTCGTGCAGCCTGCTGTTCGCCGGCCCGGTCGATGCCCAGCAGCTCGGTCCGCTCGCCCGGAACCCGCAGAACGTATTGGCCACCGGCGACACTGCCGAGGCGTGCTTCGCCGGCCAGTCCGGCGTCGAGGGTGGCGACGAAGTTGCGATTGGTGATCCCGCCGGCGAGCGGCTCGATGGCGATGCGCCGTCCGGCCCACTGCGGCACGAGTCCAGCAAGTCGAACAACCTCGTCATCACGTCTGGCGACCATGCTCAGGCTGCGGTGACCGTGCGGCCGGCGGTGACCTTGTTGATCAGCCATTCGCCGCCGTTGACCGGCTCGTATCTCGCCGGGTTGTCAGTGCTGACACAGGTCGGGATGCACTCGATCGTCATGTCCGGCTCGCTGTCGAGGAAGCGGGCGATCGATCGCCGCAGCACCGTTCCGTCAGCCGACGACGGAGGAGGGACGACGCGGTGCAGCGTCGAGTGCCAGCGGTCGTTGGTCCACTGCGCCAACATGTCGCCGATGTTGCAGGTGAACGATCCCCGCGGTGTCGTCACCGGGATCCACTCGTCGTTGCGGAACACCTGGAGCCCGGGAATCTCATCGGCGAGCAGGATCGTGACGATGCCGTAGTCTGTATGTGCCCCGAGGCGCATCTGTCCCGGCTCGGGGTCTGGCGAGTCGGGCGGACGCTCGTAACGCAGCATGCGGGTCGTGATCACGCTGCGCCGTGTCCGTTGGATGAACCAGTCGTCGGACAGGCCGAGGGCCATCGCCATTGCCGTCAGCAATACGTCCTGCACTTCGCGAGCGGCCAACTCATATGCGGTCCACGCGTCGTGGAAGTCTGCCGGGACGTCTGGCCAGAGATTGGGGACGAACCAGGAACGATGACGATCGAAGTACTCATCGGTGGCGTCGTCGCGCCCGACGACAAAGGCCTCGACAAGGTCTGGCGGCGTCTTCCTGCCGAGGCTGGCGGCGAGCGCTTCGGTCCCGACACCCGTCCACCCGCGGTTCGCCGACCTGTCGGCGACGATCCACCGTTCCTTCTCGGCGACGGGCAGTGAGGAAAACGCAGTCCACGCTTCGAGGAGGCGGTCGGACACCTCGAGCGGCACGCCGTGTCCGGTGATCTGCAGGAATCCACTGTCTCGACATGCAGTATCGATCTGCGCAGCAACACGGGCGCGGTCGGCCGTATCGCCCGACCGGAACGGTTCGAGATCCACCATGTACACGGGCGTCGCAGTCATCGACACATCGTAAGGCCAGGCGCCCCGGCCCCTGAAAGCCCCATTCGCAACCGCCGTCGACCCGGGTACGCACGGTTCGGACGAGTACGCACGGTTCGGGCGAGTACTTACGGTTCGGGCGAGTACGCACGGTTCGGGCGAGTACGCACGGTTCGATGGGCGTGCCGCACGTACTCCGTTGGACTTCGCGTCCTCGGGTGACGGGGTCGCGTAGCCGTCGGAACCGCCTGCATCGTCGCCGACCAACGAAAAGCGGGAGAATGGAACGGATGCAGCACAGTCGCTGCGGCAGATTCACGACGGCCGAGTTTGCCCTCAGGGCGTGCGAGCCGGCAGAACGGAGCACACCATGAGCAAGATCACCGTCATCCGCGGAGGCACCATCATCGATGGAACGCTGGCACCAGGCTTCGAGGCAGACGTCGCCATCCAGGACGGGCTGATCACGGCGATCGGTCACGATCTGATCGGCGACATCGTCATCGACGCGACCGGCTGCGTCGTCGCCCCGGGATTCATCGACATCCACACCCACTACGACGCCCAGGTCTTCTGGGACGCCGCGCTGACACCGTCGTGCTTCCACGGCGTCACCACAGTGGTCGCCGGCAACTGCGGGTTCTCTATCGCTCCGACCCGTCCTGGCGACCATGACCTCATCGCCGACACGCTCGAACAGGTCGAGGACATGGACCCGGCCACGCTCGGGGCCGGAATCCCGTGGGACTTCGAAACGTTCCCCGAGTATCTCGATTCGGTCGAACGCCACGGGATGCTGCTCAACTTCGCCGCCTACATCGGCCACACGCCATTGCGTATCTATGTGATGGGGCCAGACGCATCCGCGCGAGCGGCGACGAAAACGGAGATCGACACGATGGCGACGCTCGTGCACGACGCCGTCGAGGCGGGTGCTGCCGGATTTGCCACCAGTTTTGCCGGCACGCATCTCGGAGCTGACGGCAAGCCGATCGCCAGCCGCTGGGCGGACATCGACGAGATCAAGGCGCTCTGTCATGCCTCGGCGAGCACCGGCAAGGGGGTCATCGGGATCAACGGGACGATGAAGGAATTGAAATTCCGTGAGATCTACGACCTGCAACTCGAAATCGGCGCACCGATCACGTTCACGGCGCTGCTGACGATTGCCGACGGGACTCACCTGAAAATGCTCGAGATGCATCAGGAGGGCAGGGCGAAGGGCGCCGACGTCTGGCCGCAGGTGTCGTGCCGGCCGCTGTCGTTCTCGTTCACGATGGTCGAGCCGTTCCCGTTGAACACCAGTCCGATCTTTGCGGCGTTGATCCCGCAGTCGCTCGATGAGCGTCGCGCTGCGTACAGCGACCCGGCATGGCGTCGGAGTGTCCGGGACGGATGGTCCAACGGCCAGGGTCTGCTTCCGAGATGGGAGACCTACCGGATGATGGAGTCGTCCGCACATCCCGACCTCGTCGGTGAACAGATCCCGGCGATCGCGCTACGCGCCGGCGTCGATCCGTTCGATCTGCTGCTCGACCTGACGCTCGACGAACCGGATCTGCGGATGCGGGTTCAGGGAACGCTCGCCAACGACGACGAAGCAGGTGTCAGCCAACTGCTGCAGGCCGAGGGCTGCACGATCGGCCTGTCGGATGCCGGCGCCCACGTCGGTCAGCTGTGCGACGCTCCGCAGGCGACGGATCTGCTCGGCAAATGGGTGCGTGAGACCGGCGTATTGACGCTCGAGCAGGCGATCAACAAGCTCACCAAGGTGCAGGCGGACCTCTTCGGCTTCGATGACCGCGGCGAGATCCGTGTCGGAGCAGCGGCCGATGTCGTCGTCTTCGATCCCGCCACGGTCGCTCCTGGACCGACCCGGCGTGTGCGTGACTTCCCGGCCGACGCCGAACGACTGACCGCCGACCAGCCCGTCGGCATGAAACACCTGCTGGTCAACGGCACCCCGGTGATCTGCGACGGTGAACTGGTCGCGGAGGCGATGCACAGCCGCCCGGGTGTTCTTGTACGTTCGACAGCACGTCAGCGCTGATCGCCAGCAACCCGGCAGGCCGACAACGAACGCGAAGGTGCAGCCGGTCCGATCGACGCTTCGTCGAACTGTCCGAGATCCACCTGGAGATTCCGGGTGGCTCGTTTGTGAGCGCCTTCACGCTCGCTGATAGCGTCGTGGCCCGATGTCCCAACTCTTGCGGAGCTACCTCACGGTCGCCATGTTCGGTGCGATTGGTGTTTTGCTGGCAGCCCTGCTGCTGGCTATCAGCGCGCTCGTTCGACCGAATCGTCCCAATGCCGACAAGTCCAAGGTCTACGAGAGCGGTGTCGACCCGATCGGCGACGGCTGGTCGCAGAGCCAGATCCGCTACTACGTCTTCGCGCTGCTCTTCGTCATCTTCGACGTCGAGACCGTCTTCATCTTCCCGTGGGCGACCCAACTCGAGCGTTATGCCGGGTTTGGTCTCCTGGAAATGGGCATCTTCGTCTTCGTGCTCCTCCTCGGCCTGGTCTACGCCTGGCGGAAAGGCGTGCTGCGATGGGTCTGAGCCACGACATCACACGCCGCGAGCGGCCCCGAGCAGAGAGCATGGTGCTGCGATGGGTCTAGTCGACAAGGGTCGGATGCCGAAAGGTCTCAACCGGCTGTTCAACATGGGGCGTTCGTATTCGATGTGGGTGTATCAGTGGGGTCTCGCCTGCTGCGCCATCGAAATGGGTGCCGCTTTCGGTTCGCCGCGCTATGACGTGATGCGCCTCGGCGTCATTCCGTTGCCGTCGAGCCCGCGTCAGGCAGACCTGGTGGTCATCTCGGGCACGGTCACCGACAAGATGGCTCCAGCGATCCGCAGGCTCTACGAGCAGATGGCCGAGCCGAAATACGTCATCTCGATGGGCTCCTGCGCCAACTGCGGTGGCCCGTACTGGGACAGCTACTCGGTCACCAAGGGCGTCGACCAGATCATCCCGGTCGACATCTACGTACCGGGTTGCCCGCCGCGCCCGGAGGCGCTGCTCGAAGGCATCGTGCTCCTGCAGCAGCGCATCAAGAACGAAGACATGGGTGCCCGCTGGCGCGGCGAGGGTACGAAGTTGATGGAGCGCGGCGACGCGGCTGAACAGGCCGAGCGGAAGGGCGAGCCCGTTGTCGCCAACCGCTGATACCCCGATCGCCGAGATCCCCGGGGACCTGCTCCGCGTGAGCATCCTCGACAGACTCCGATCGCTGATCGGCGACTCGATCGCCGATTCGCTGATCAAGCCCTCGGACGACCTGTGGGTCCGTGTCAAGCCCGAAGCCTGGCGCCGGACCGCTCAGGTGCTTCGCGACGAAATGGGCTTCGAGTACTTCTGCTTCCTGTCGGCGATGGACTGGATGCCGTCCCCGTTCGGCAAGAGCGAAGACGATCCGACCGACGAAGCGCCGCCGCGGGACGACACCATCAAGCAGGGATACGCCGGTGGCGACACACGATTTCAGGTGCTCGCCAGGCTCTATTCACTGAAGCAACACGTCGGCATCATCCTCAAGGTCGATGTCGAAGACCGTGGCGCCGTGGACAGCTGGGTGCCGGTATTCGCAGGCGCCAACTGGCACGAGCGCGAGACCTGGGAGATGTTCGGTATCAGCTTCACCGGTCATCCCGATCTGCGCAAGATGTACCTGCCAGGTGATTTCGAGGGTAATCCGCTGCGTAAGGACTTCCCGCTGCTCGCCCGGATCATCAAGCCATGGCCAGGCATCGTCGATGTCGAGCCACTTCCGGGTGCCGCAGACGACGAACAAGAGGGGGCGGTGGCCGAATGACCGCCACCAATTCCTCATCAGAAGGAGCGGCGGCAGAATGACTGCCACGACGTCAGGTCAGGTCATCTCCGACCGCCAACAACTCGCCTATATCGCTTCGCAGGCCGCAGACGCCCGTGTCAACGTCGAGCTCGAAACCGAGGGCATGACCCTGAACATCGGTCCGCAGCACCCTGCCACTCACGGCACTCTGCGCATCATCGCCCGCCTCGACGGCGAGCAGGTCATCTGGGCGGAACCGTCGGCGGGCTACATGCACCGCGGCTACGAAAAACTGACAGAGGTCCGCTCGTTCCCGCAGGTCACAGCACTGATCAACCGCATCGACTGGCTCGGCAGCTTCGCCAACGAGGTGCCGTTCATCCTCGCTGCCGAGAAGCTGATGGGGATCGAGGCGCCGCCGCGCGCCCAGTACATCCGCACGATCCTCTTCGAACTCTCGCGCATCGCCAACGTCACGCTGTTCCTCGGTGACCTCGGTGTACAGCTCGGGGCGATCACGCCGGTGTTCTTCGCCTTCCGCGACCGTGAATACGCGCTGAATCTGATCGAGGCAGCGACCGGCGGCCGCTTCCACCCGAACTTCGACCGCATCGGCGGCCTCAAGGACGACCTGCCGAAGGGTTGGATCGACGAAGCCAAAGCGACGATGAAGAAGATGAAGCAGTTCTGCGACACGATCGAGGACCTGCTGTTCGGCAACGAGATCTTCCAGATCCGTACGCGCGGTATCGGAGTCATCCCCAAGGATGTGGCGATGAGCTACGGCCTGTCCGGCGCCAACGCCCGCGCCAGCGGTATCGACTGGGACCTCCGCCGCGACCAGACACTGCCGATGGCGTGGGACAAGGCCGACTGGAAGGTTATCACCCACCCCGCAGGCGACTCGTTCGCCCGCTGCTGGGTTCGGCTGCAGGAAACCCGCGAGGCGTGCTCGATCGTCGAACAGCTCGTCGACAACATCCCGGCAGGGCCGATCATGGCCAAAGTGCCGCGCATCGTCAAGGTGCCAGAGGGCGAAGCGTGGGTATCGACGGAGAACCCGCTCGGTGAGATGGGCTATTACGTCGTCAGCAAGGGTGATACCGGTCCGTTCCGTGTGAAGATCCGCTCGGCCAGCTTCAACAACATCTCGATCACGCCGTGGCTGCTCAAGGGCGTCTTCGTGCCGGACATCATCACGATCCTCGCCAGCCTCTACTTCATCCTCGGGGACATCGATCGTTGATGCTCGCCACCCTGCCCTACTGGGGCGTTTCCCTGATCCGCATCCTCGGCGGCATCGTCGCCGTGCTGCTGCCTGCCGGCAGCATCGTCTACATCTTCCTGTTCAAGATGATGAGCTTCATGCAGAGCCGCCTCGGCCCGATGGAAGCCGGTCCCTACGGCTCGATGCAGCTCTTCGCCGAAGTCGGCAAGTGGTTGCAGAAAGAAGACCTCGCCCCCGACGGTGCCGACAAACGGTTGTTCAAGATGGCGCCGCTGATCGTCCTCGCCAGCACCTTCCTGCTGGTCGCCGTCGTCCCGTTCGGGCCCGATGCGTGGTTCACGAACTTCGAGGCGGGCGTCTTCTATGCGTTGGCGGTGAGCTCCGTCAGCGTCCTCGGCATCCTGATGGCCGGCTGGTCGTCTGCCAACAAGTACTCGTTGATGGGTGGCCTCCGTGCCGCCGGTCAGCTCATCGCCTACGAACTCCCGATGGTGCTCGCCGTCATCGGCGTCGTCATCCAGGCCGGGACGATGAACCTCCAGCAGATCGTCGTCAAGCAGAACAACGACAAGATCTTCGGACTGCACTTCCTCGGAAACCCCTACATCCTCACGCAGTTCGTCGGCTTCATCGTCTTCATGATCGCCGTCCAGGCGGAACTGACGCAGACGCCGTTCGACATGCCGATCGCCGAATCGGAACTCGTCTCCGGCTACATGACCGAATATTCGGGCTTCCGTTTCCTCATCTTCTTCATCGGTGAATTCGCCACTGCCGGCGTGTTCGCGCTGATCGCCAGTGCACTGTTCCTCGGCGGTTGGGGTGTCCCGTTCAGCTGGTTCGGTTGGCACAACATCGGCGACGTCGCCAACTGGATGAACGTCGTGGGCCCGCTGATCATGTTCGTCAAGATGATGATCGTCGTCTTCTTGATCATGTGGGTCCGGTTCAGCTTCCCGCGCTTCCGTGAAGACCAATTGCAGCGCTTCGCCTGGAAAGTGCTCATCCCTATTGCGCTCGCCAACATCATGTTGACGGCGATCCTCAAGGTGGCGTTCTGATGGCCAAGCCCAAGGTTCCAGGCATGTTCAAAGGTCTCGGGATCACCTTCAACACGCTCGTCGACACCCTCAAGAACGGCGCGGCGACCGTGCAGTACCCGCACGAGAAGGAGTCCCCACCCGTCCGTGCCCGCGGGGTCATCGCGCTGCGCGAAGACAACTGCACGTCGTGCATGCTGTGTGCCCGTTCGTGTCCTGACTGGTGCATCTACATCGAAGGCCACAAGGAACTCGCACCGCCGCGTCGTGCCGGTGGCAAGCCGCGTGGTGTCAACAAGCTCGACCGTTTCGACATCGACTATGCGCTGTGCATGTACTGCGGGATCTGCGTCGAGGTCTGCCCGTTCGACGCCCTGTTCTGGAGCCCGGAGTACGAGTACTCCGAGCCGAAGATCGCCGACCTGCTGCACGACAAGACGAAACTCGGCGAGTGGATGGAAACCGTCCCGGAGGCACCGGAACTGGAATCCGGCGCGCTCAAGGGAAAGAAATGATTTCCGCTCTCCGCCGCCCGGGCGGTGCCCGATGATCGCTGTCGAGAACATCAACGTCGGCCAGCAGGTCGGCTTCGGGATCATCGCCCTGATGATGATCGTCGGGGCGATCCGCGTGGTCACCAACAAGAACGTCGTCCACGCTGCACTCTGGCTCGTCGTCGTGCTCGCAGGTGCCGCCGCCCAGTACCTGCTGCTCGCCGCCGAGTTCGTCGCCGTCACCCAGGTGCTCGTCTACATCGGTGCCGTCATGGTGTTGTTCCTCTTCGGCACGATGCTCACCCGCTCGAAGGTCGGAAACGACGAGAACCTCGACAACAGGAACGGGGCGATGATCGGTA
Source organism: Actinomycetes bacterium (assembly GCA_025356335.1). GTDB lineage: Bacteria > Actinomycetota > Acidimicrobiia > Acidimicrobiales > Ilumatobacteraceae > JANXUF01. Next base: position 18,667 of record JANXUF010000069.1, on the reverse strand, counting down.
TCCCGGTCGCGCTGCTGCTGTTGGGCACCCTCACCTACGGGCTGTTGAAGACGTACAAGGCCGAGCGCCTGCCGCTGAAGAACACGCCGTTCAACATCCAGCAGCTGTCCGACTCGATCTTCAGCCACTACCTGCTGCCGTTCTGGGCGCTGTCGTTCGTCCTGCTCGCTGCCGTCATCGGCGCGATCGTCCTCGCTCGGAGAGACTGAATGCTGATCAGTGAATTCCTTCTGTTGGGCGCGGTGCTGTTCTGCATCGGTGTCTACGGCGTGATCGTCCGCAAGAATGCCGTGCTCGTGCTGATGTCGATCGAACTGATCCTCAACTCGGTGAACATCAACCTGTTGGCCTTCAGCCTCAAGTACAACGACATCTCCGGCCAGACATTCGCGCTGTACATCATCGCCGTGGCGGCTGCCGAGGTCGGCGTCGGCCTGGCGCTCGTGCTGCTGATCTACCGCAACAAGCGCAACATTTCGCTCGACGAGTTGTCGGAGATGAAGGGATGATGTTGGCGCAGGATGCCGCCGCCAACTTGAGCAGCGGCTGGTTCCTCGAACATGCATGGCTGATCGCCGTCGTTCCCGGTATCGGCTTCTTCCTGATCCTCGCCGTCGGCAAGCGCATCAGGGACATCAAGGTCGGCAGTCTGACGATCCCCGGTGGGGGATCGATGTTCGGCGTTGCCTCGATGGCGGCATCACTCGTGCTCGCCGCCGGAACCGCATATCAGTGGATTCAACGAGTCGATTCGGCCGGCGCGACACACGGTGCGCTCGGATCCTTCGGCAGCTCGATCACCGGCATGCTGCGTGCCGAGGGCGAGGGCAACTACATCACCCCGGTCGTCAAGAGCTACACATGGTGGCGTCAGGGCGGGGCGACGTTCACGATCGGCAGCCACATCGACGGCCTCTCGATGATCATCCTGCTGCTCGTCGCCTTCATCTCGACGCTGGTGCAGATCTACTCCCTCGAGTACCTCCGCGGGGACCGCCGATACACGCATTTCTTCGCAGCACTGACGCTCTTCGCCGGCGGCATGTTGACGATGGTGCTCGCCGACAACATGGTGCAGATCATCCTCGGGTGGGAGATCATGGGACTCTGCTCGTTCATGCTCATCGGCCACTGGTGGGAAGACGCCGCCAACAGCCGCGCTGCGCTGAAGGCCTTCTTCACCGTTCGTGTCGGCGATGTCGGTCTGCTCGTCGGCGTGTCGATCATCTTCTTCTCGGCGAACAGCTTTGCCACCAAGAACGGCTTCGGCAGCGGCTTCGACCTGCAGGGCATCAACGCCTGGGCGCAGTCAGGGACGGCGTCGCACACGGCGATCCTGTGGGGTGCCGTCGCCCTGTTCATCGCCTGTATCGGCAAAAGCGGCCAGTTCCCGCTGCATACGTGGTTGCCGGACGCGATGGCGGGCCCGACCCCGGTGTCGTCGCTGCTGCACTCCTCGACGATGGTCGTCGCCGGTGTCTACCTCGTCGCCCGCATCTATCCGGTGTTCCACACCGGCCTGTCGATCAACGTCGCCGGCAGTCACTTCAACCTCATCGCCATCATCGGCGGGATCACGATCATCATCGCCGCAGCGCTGGCCTTCGTACAGACCGACATCAAGAAGGTGCTGGCCTATTCGACCGTCAGCCAACTCGGCTACATGATGATGGGCCTCGGCGTCGGCGCCTGGACGCCGGCGGTGTTCCACATCTTCACCCACGCCTTCTTCAAGTGCTGCCTGTTCCTCTGTGCCGGATCGATCTCGCATTCCGGTTCCCATCACAGCTTCGAGATGAAGAAGGACATGGGAGGGCTTCGCAAGAAGATGCCGATCACCTTCGCCTGCTGGATGGTGTCGACGGCAGCGCTCTGCGGTGTGCCCTTCTTCTCCGGGTTCTTCTCCAAGGACGAGATCATCGACAACGCCCATCACGCCGGGTACAACGTCTTCTGGATCATCGGTCTCGTCGGCGCCTTCATGACGACCGCATACATGACCCGAGCGACCTACCTGACGTTCTTCGGCAAGCCACGGGGTGCAGCGGCAGGCGAACACGACGACGCCCACGGCGACGCCCATGATCCGCACGATCTCGACGTCGACGACGCTCATGCCGTTCAGCCCCATGCTGTCGCCGCTCACGGCTCGACGACCGACGATCACGCTCATCAGCCGGTGATGGCGATGGCCCGCACGGTCGGCGACGTTGCCGACATCCACGGCGACGTCGACGCCTCCGACGCCGAAGAGGCCGTCCATGCAGACGACGCACACCACGCCGCTGAGCATGATGTTCATCACGGCCCGCACGAATCGCCGGCGCTGATCACCGTCCCGCTCGTCATTCTCGCCGTACTGGCCTTCGGTAGCGGCTACCTCAACGCAGCGGCCTTCAGTATCCACAAGTTCACCGACTGGGTGTCTCCGATCGGCGGGCAGTTCTTCCCGAAGATCGGCGAAGCATCGGGTGAACTGCCGGAAGCAGCGTTCAAGTGGGTCAACGCTCTGCCGTCGATCCTGCTCGTCCTCGCCGGGTTCGCCGTGTCAGCCGCAGTCTGCATCAGCATCTACGGCGATACTGCCGCGCCGCTCAAAGGCATCACCAAGCGCATCGCTCCGCTGCGCTGGGGTTACAAGTTCCTCTTCAACAAGTACTACCTGGATGTGCTGTACGAGAAGATCATCGTCCACGGTGTCGCCTACCCGGTCTCGGCCGCTGCGTACTGGTTCAATCAGAACGTGCTCGACGGCATCGTCAACGGCGCAGGCAAGTGGGCCCGCAAATCAGGCTTGTGGATCTACAAGAACGTCGACCAGCGTGTGGTCGACGGCACCGTGAACGGTTCCGGTGCGGCAGCCCGCGGTCTGGGCAGCGCACTGCGACCGGTGCAGTCAGGCAAAGTCAACCAGTACGGGGCGCTGTTGTTCAGCGCAGCGGCAGTAGCCGCCCTCGTCCTCATTCTCGTGAACACCTAGGGAGTCGGCAAACACATGCTTACCGATCACAACTGGATCCTGACCGTCGGCGTTTTCCTGCCGTTGGCCGGAGTCCTCATCATGCTCTTCATCCCCAAGGAAGAGGAGTCGCTCAACAAGGCGATCGCAATCATCACCGCGGCCGTCACGCTGGCGGTCGGCATCGCCACGATGGCGTGGTTCAAGTACGGGTCCGACAGTTCGAAGTTGCAGTTCCACGTCGATGTCGCCTGGATCCCGGCGATCAAGTCGCGCTACATCATCGGCCTCGACGGTGTCAGCATGCCGCTCTACATCCTGTCGATGGTCATCACCCTGCTGGTGATGATCTACAGCTGGGACCACATCCCCGAGCCGGGCAACGCCAAGGCGTTCATGATCCTGATGCTGATCCTGCAGACCGGAATGGCCGGAACGTTCGTCGCCCAGGACCTCATCCTCTTCTTCGTGTTCTTCGAAGTCGTGCTGCTGCCGATGTATTTCATGATCGGTGTGTGGGGCGGCGAGCAGCGCCAGTACGCCAGTCTCAAGTTCTTCCTGTACACGATGTTCGGCTCGGCGCTGATGCTCGTGGCGTTCCTCGCACTGTTCTTCCAGACCGGCGCACAGAGCTTCTCGCTCGAGTACCTCTACGCCCACAGCAGCATGATCTCCACCAACGTCGCCGTATGGATCTTTGCCGGCATGTTCGTCGGGTTCGCCGTCAAGGTGCCGATGTTCCCGTTCCACACCTGGCTGCCGGACGCCCATACGCAGGCACCGACACAGGGATCAGTCATCCTTGCCGCCATCCTGCTGAAGCTCGGCACCTACGGCTTCATCCGCATCGCCATCCCGACGCTGCCGCAGGCCGCCGTCAAGTGGGCGCCGGTGATCGGCGTCCTTGCCGTGATCGGCATCATCTACGGCGCACTCGGCTGTCTGGCGCAGACGGACATGAAACGCCTGATCGCCTTCTCATCGGTTGCCCATATGGGTTTCGTGATGCTCGGCATCTCGACACTCACGCAGTTCGGCATCAACGCCGCGGTCTACGGGATGGTCGCCCATGGCCTGATCACCGGCATGTTGTTCTTCCTCGCAGGCTCGATCAAGAACCGGTACCACACGCTCGAGATCGCCAAGATGGGCGGCATCCTCAAACGGATCCCCCGACTCGGCTGGATCCTCGGCATGTGCGCGATGGCCTCCCTCGGCCTGCCGGGACTTGCCGGTTTCTGGGGCGAGTTCCCGGCGATCCTGTCGGCGTATTCGCCGTTCCACAACGACTACGTTCACCTCAGCCAGCCGCTGTTCCGCACGCTGATGGTCATCGCCGCGATCGGAACGGTGCTCGCTGCGGGCTACCTGCTGTGGATGTTCCAGCGTGTCGCCTTCGGTGAGGCCAGCCCGCTGATCGCCGGTGACGTCGACGCAGACGGCAACGATCTGCACGCAGGCGCACACGCTGGCGACCATGCAGGTGACCACCTCGTCGGCGAGCGTGGTCATGGTGCCGTCCCCTTCAGTGTCGGTGCTGCCGGCAATGCCGATCCGCATGCCGAGGTCCACGACGTCGGGATCTTCGAATGGATCGCCTGGACGCCCTTGCTCATCGGCATCGTCGTGCTCGGCGCCTACCCCGACCTGATGTTCAAGGTGTTGAACGGCAGTGTCACCAAGTTGCTCGCCCCGGTCCAGGCGCTCACGGGTAAGTGATGCTCTCGACCCTGCTGGCCTCCGACGTCGTCGCGCCGTTCTCGTCGCCGAAGATCGACTATCACGCGCTGGCGCCCGAACTCGTGCTCGCCGGCGTCATCGTCGCCGTCCTGCTCGCCGACCTCTTCCTCGAAGAGTCGAAGAAATGGGTGCTGTCGACGATCGCCGGGTTCGGTCTGCTGGCGGCGTTCATCCCGATCGTCACACTGGCCGTCAGCGGACACCGCGCTCGGAGCATGTTCGGCGGTGCCTACGTCGTCGACACCTATTCGCTGCTCGTCAAGGGCATCTTCCTCCTCGCCGGCTACGTCGTCGTGCTGCTGTCGCAGAACTACCTCGAGGAGGGCGACTACTACCAGGGGGAGTACTACTTCCTGCTGTTGTCATCGATCCTCGGCATGGTGATGATGGGCTCCAGCCGTGACCTGGTGACGATCTTCGTCTCGCTCGAATTCCTGTCGATCCCGGCCTACATGCTCGCCGCCTGGCGCAAGCGTGACCTCAAGAGCAACGAGGCCGGCACCAAGTACTACCTGCTCGGCGTCTTCGCCTCGGCCGTCATGCTCTACGGCATGTCCCTGCTGTACGGCGACACGGGCACGACGATCCTCAAGGGCATCGGCGCCAAATTGCAGAACGGATCGATGTCGCCGGTCGCCGTACTGGGCATCGTCTTCGTGATCATCGGCTTCGCCTTCAAGGTGTCAGCCGTGCCGTTCCACAACTGGGCACCCGATACCTATCAGGGAGCCCCGACACCGATCACCGCCTTCCTCTCGGTCGCCTCGAAAGCCGCCGGTTTCGTCGCCCTGATCAACCTCATCTACGTCGCCTTCCCGCACGGCGGCGACGTCTTCCAGCCGATGATCGGCGTGATGGCTGCGTCGACGATGACGCTCGGCAACGTGATGGCCTTGCGTCAGACGAACATCGTCCGCATGCTGGCGTACTCCTCGATCAGCCAGGGTGGTTTCATCCTCATGCCGCTGGCCGTCGCCGGCGGCAAGTCGTCAGGCAATGCACTCACGGCGATCGTCACGTACCTCGCGGTGTACGCAGCGACGAACCTCGGCCTCTTTGCTGTGATCATCGCCGTCAGCCGCAAGACCCGCAGCGGCGAGGTCAGCAGTTGGGGAGGGCTGTTCTCCTACGCACCGTTACTCGGTGTGCTGGCGACAGCCTTCCTCGCCTCGCTCGCCGGCATCCCGCCGCTCGGCGGTTGGGTCGCCAAGTTCGGAGCGTTCCGCGCCGTGATCACCAGTGGCACCAACTGGGGCTACGCGCTGGCGATCGTCGGTGCTGTCAACTCGGTCATCGCCTTCGGCTACTACGGCAGCCTGATGCGCGAGATCTGGATGAAGCCGGTCCCCGATGGTGACACGGCCCCGATCAGGACGCCCTCCTCGCTGAACGCCGCCCTGATGATCTGCGGCGGCGCGACGCTGGCGCTCGGCGTCGTGCCGGGCATCATCCTGCGCTTCAGCGACATCATCAAACTCTGACAGTGCCCCTCCACCGGGCGGACGCCCACCCAGCCGTTGGCGATGCGAGTCGAGTTCGGCGTCCCGGCCGGGCGCTCGCGGTGCAGTTCACTGAGGTGGAGGCGCTGCGGTTCGACGAATTCATGGCCGAGGCGCTGTACGGCCCTCGAGGGTTCTATTCGCAGGGCGGGCGAGCCGGCCGCCGGGGCGACTTCATCACCTCACCGGAGGTCGGTCCGCTGTTCGGTGCAGTGATCGCACGGGCGATCGACGAGTGGTGGGGTCAAGCAGGATCGCCGAAGGAGTTCACAGTGATCGACGCCGGGGCCGGTCCGGGGACGCTCGCCAGAGCAGTACTCGCGGCGAAACCGGACGTGCTGGTCGAGGGTGCGCTGCGCTACCTCTGTGTCGAGATCTCGGCCGCCCAGCGGGCGTTGCATCCGCCCGAGGTGTTGTCGCTCGCCGAGATGCCGCATGGACCGATCACAGGCGTCGTCATCGCCAACGAGCTACTCGACAACCTGCCGTTCCGGCTGATGGTGTTCGACGGCGCCTGGTGCGAGTCGTTCGTCCGGCGGAGCCGTGACGGCCAGTGGTTCGAGGACCTGCATCCGGTCGACCTCGATTGGCCGCCGGCGGCTCACGGCAGCCGGGCACCAGTGCAGGATGCTGCCGGGCAATGGGTTGCCGACACTCTCGATCGAGTCGTCGACGGACGAGTCGTCGTCTTCGACTATGCCGTCGCCCGAACAGTGATGCTGGCGGCGCGGCCATGGCGGGAGTGGATGAGGACATACCGAGGCCATCGACCAGGGGAGCACTATCTGCGCGATCCCGGTCAGCAGGACATCACCGCCGAGGTTGCCATCGATCAGCTCTCGGTGTCGGCCGGCGAACCGGACACCATCCGCTCGCAGGCTCAGTGGCTGCAACTGCACGGCATCGACGAGCTCGTCGCCGAAGGCAAACGCATCTGGGCGGATCAGGCTGCACGTCCGGGGTTGGAGGCGATCAAGGCCCGCAGCCGCGTCAGCGAAGCGGAGGCGTTGCTCGACCCGCACGGCCTCGGCAACTTCACCGTGCTCGAATGGATCAAACGATCCTGGGCATGATGAGCCATTCCCCGGCGTGATGACCCGGCCCGGTGTGGGTGCACAGAATCCGTGCGCATGTCCGCGGCACCATACCTCTCGTCGATGTGTTCGGAAGCTGGCCGACCGGCCGGCGATGAACGTCATCAACCAGGGGCCAGGGCTTCACCCGCATCAGGCGGGTCCTGATATGCGCCCTGCGGGATCCGCACGGCAGCTTGGCCGATGCCGCTGGCGAGATGAACAGGTGACGTGCCTGGCGACCACAACCACAGGTCTCCAAGGGAACCGGAAGGTGATCCGGTCGGCACGGCGCGAACGACGAGGCGGGTCGACGAGAGCCAACCGACCGGTTCGACGTCGAGGCCTGGTCCGACATCGACGGTCGACACTGGTCCCGAACCGATCGACGCTTCGACCCGCAACGGCGTGGCGCCCTCTGCGACCTGCCACGCCAGCGTCTCGTCGTCGACGGTGCTGACGGTCAGATGACGTGCAGTGCCGGGCTCCTCGACCACGTCGGTCAATGCCAGGCTGCTGAGCTGCAGGCGGTGGACGTGGTAGCCGCCGGTGTCGTCATGGTGATGCAAGAAGAAAAGCGACGTTCCGCTCGACGAAAAACCGAGTTCGGTCAGCTCGGAGTTCGGCGTCGCGAGGCGGGCGAGCAGCTTCGGTGACTTGCCGCGATTCGTGGCGATGTAGACGCCAGGCACCCCATCGCGGCCGACTCCGGTGGCGGCGATCGCCTTGCCACTCGGATGGTAGGCAGCGAAATCGGTGCGTTGCAGGAACGAGACGTCCAGCCGTGCCGCCTGATTGGTGGAACTTCGCCACACCAGTTGCCCGGTGCCGGCTTTCGGGGCGATCAGCGCCTTGCCCGTCGGAGTCGACCAGACGACCTTGGTGTTCGTCGAGAAGAATCCGCTGGCGCGCACGCCTGCAGCGTCGGCGACGGTCGAAGGCCCCAGCAGCACACGATCGGCACCTGCACTCCAGGCAACTCGGCCGGACTCGTCACCGCTGACCGTGAACAGACACCGGAGATCCGATCCGTCGGGCCGGATCGACAGCAGTCGACCGGACTGCACGAAGGTGACGGTGCCACTGCCTTCCGCAGGAGTTTGAGCGCAACCGGCCGGTGGAGGAGTTGTCAGCAGCACAGGAATCGACGGAGCGGCACGAGTCGGGCCGACCGCAGCCGATCCGCTGGAGGTCGTTGGACTGGTCGAGGGTGCGGAGGTCGCACCAGCGGGTGTTCCCTGCATCGTCGGAGCGATCGAACTCGCAGTGGTCGAAGCAGACGTCGTTGGCGAGTCCGCTGTCGTCGTGGCCGAACGTGGAACCGACGTGGAGGGCGATCCCGAAACGTGGAAGGTCGTCGCCGGGCTCGCGCCGAAGGTAGATGCCGACTCGGTTCGGACGCCGGCCTGCGAGGAGCACGCTGACACGATCGTCGCCACCAGAATCGCACCGACCCGGTTGCAGTGCCAGCAGCTGGCTCGACGTTTCATCTGCGTTTCCCCTTCGAATCTATAACGTATCATGAGCGTCGTCGCAAGAATTCCGGAGCCGTGTGCTCCAGCATCCTGACAGGCGTTGCGGCGTTCGATGACAATCGGGCAGCGACCCAGCGGGTTCTTCCCATCTCGGACGGATACCCTCCCCACGTGCATTTTCACGGCAAGGCCCTCATCGGGGCATCATTGGCATTGATCGTTGCTCTCGCGGCGTGCGGTAGTACTGCGTCCCGTTCCGGGAGCTCGTCGCGCACAACGGTCGCCGCTCCGAGAACAATCGCCGAGGCAACGCTCCCTGGCGTCGTCGCTGGATCGTCACCGTCGTCAGCACCCCCGGTGGTCACGCTCCCGACTCCGGCCGTGCAGATCCCAGCGACGATCCCGACGAAGCTGGTGACCACGGATCTCAAGCCGGGTTCCGGCGATCCCGCCGCAGCCGGCGACACCGTCGTGGTCAACTACGTCGGCGTGACCAGTAAGGACGGCAAGACGTTCGACGAGAGCTACAGCAAGGGTCAGCCGTTTCCCGTCGTCCTCGGTCAGGGGTCCGTGATCAAGGGCTGGGATCAGGGGTTGATCGGCGCGACGACCGGCATGCGTCGTCAACTCGACATCCCAGCAGATCTCGCATACGGCACGGCTGGCCAAGGTTCGATCGGCCCGAACGAGGCACTGACGTTCGTCATCGACGTCGTCGCCGTGGTCAAGGCGTCGATCGCTCCGGTCACCGACAAGCCGGCGACATTCGTGACCAAGGACATCGTCGTCGGTACGGGCGCAACGTTGCAGGAAGGGCAGTCGATCACCATCAACGAAGTGGTCTACCGCGGCGACACCGGTGCGCTGCTCGCCTCCACATGGCAGAACGGTTCCGCTGCGACCGGGACGTATTCCAAGGACAAGTTGCTCCCGGGCGTCTATGAGGGCATCGCCGGCATGCAGGTCGGTGGGACCCGCCAGATCACTGTTCAAGCAGGACAGGCACTCGGCGACGCCAATGTCACCCAGGCGAGCCTGGCAATCGACACGACACTCGTGTTCATCGTCGACCTCGTCGCCGCCGGCTGAGCAGGACCTCGTCGGCGCCAGCTGGACCGACCTCGTCGCCGCCGGCCGAATGTCGCCAGGTACGCAGGCCTCCGCTGGCGGTCTCTCTGATCAGCAGCCTAGATTTCAAAGGTTCGATCCAACACTCGATCCACTAGGGGATGGTCATGGCCGAAGAATCAGCTGGTATCGACGCGTTGTCTGCAGAGAATCGCCGGTTTGCGCCGCCCGAGGATTTCAAGCGTGACGCACTGGTCGTCGGTACGTTCATGTACGACGAGGCGAACGAGGATTTCCACGAGTTCTGGGCTGGTCAGGCTTCCGATCTGGTGTCGTGGTCACGCCAATGGTCGGCGATCTGCGAGTGGGAGTTGCCGTACGCGAAATGGTTCGTCGGCGCACAGCTGAACGTCGCCTACAACTGTCTCGATCGCCATGTCGAGGCCGGTATCGGTGATCGCGTGGCGATCTACTGGGAGGGTGAGCCCGGTGATACGCGCACGATCACGTATGCCCAACTGCTCGACGAGACGAAGCGGTTCGCCAGTGTCCTGCAAGGTTTGGGCGTCGGTGTCGGTGATCGGGTCAACATCTATCTGCCGATGATCCCGGAGGCCGCGGTTGCGATGCTCGCCTGCGCGCGAATCGGTGCCGCGCACTCGGTGGTGTTCGGTGGGTTCTCGGCGCAGTCGCTGTCGGACCGCATCAACGACGCCGAGGCGAAGGTGCTGATCACCGCAGATGGCGGATGGCGTCGCGGTGAGGTGTTCCCGTTGAAGACGGCGGCGGACGAGGCGTTGGCGACGACCCCGACGATCGAACACGTCGTTGTCGTCAGGCGTGGCGGCAACGACGTGACGATGGTGGACGGTCGTGATCATTGGTACCACGAGTTGATGGAGCATGCGTCGGATGACTGCCCGGCTGAACCGTTCGATTCAGAACAATTGCTGTTCCTGCTCTACACGTCTGGCACCACCGGCAAGCCGAAGGGGATCATGCACACCACGGGTGGCTATCTGACGCATGTCGCCTTCACCCACAAGTACGTCTTCGATCTGCATGCCGACACCGACGTCTATTGGTGTACGGCCGATATCGGCTGGATCACCGGCCATTCGTACATCGTCTACGGCCCGTTGGCGAACGGGGCGACGCAGGTGATGTACGAAGGCGTGCCGAACTTCCCCGCCAACGACCGCATGTGGGACATCGTCGAGAAGTACAAGGTCTCGATCTTCTATACAGCGCCAACGGCGATTCGCACGTATATGAAGTGGGGTGATCAGGAACCGGCAAAACATGATCTGACCTCGCTGCGGCTGCTCGGTTCCGTCGGTGAGCCGATCAACCCCGAGGCATGGATGTGGTACCGCGAGCACATCGGTGGTGACCGCTGCCCGGTCGTCGACACGTGGTGGCAGACGGAAACCGGTGGCATCATGATCAGCCCGCTGCCCGGTGCGACGACACTGAAGCCGGGTTCTGCGACCTTCCCGCTTCCGGGCATCAGCGCCGAAGTCGTCGACGACAACGCAGCACATGTCGAGGTCGGTGGCGGCTATCTGACGTTGACGCAGCCGTGGCCAGGAATGCTGCGCGGTATCTGGAACGACCCGCAGCGTTATCAGGACACCTACTGGTCACGGTTCCCCGGTCGCTACTTCGCCGGTGACGGCGCGAAGTTGGATGACGACGGCTACCTGTGGCTCCTCGGCCGTGTCGATGACGTGATGAACGTCTCCGGGCACCGCATCTCGACCACCGAGGTCGAATCGGCGCTCGTTTCGCACCCTGCCGTTGCGGAGGCGGCCGTTGTCGGTGCGAACGATGCAACGACCGGCCAGGCGATCATCGCCTACGTGACGCTGCGCACCGGGTTCGATGCCGATGTCAAGACGCTTCGTGATCACGTCGCCACCGAGATCGGTCCGATCGCCAAACCGAAGGCGATCTTCTTCACCCCGGAACTGCCGAAGACCCGCAGCGGCAAGATCATGCGCCGACTGCTCCGTGACGTCGCAGAGGGCCGCAACCTCGGCGACACCACCACTCTCGCCGACGCCACCGTCGTCGACGAGCTGCAGACCCGCGCCGCCCAGGCACCGCCGGAAGACTGATTCGATTTCCTCGCACTCCATCTCCGGCGCCAGGGCACCTTTGATGGCGGCTCGGGAGCGTTTCCCGCTCTGGTCGGGCAGGCCCTCTGTGAGTACTGTCGCATCGAGGTGCCTGTTGTGACCAGACCCAGCGAAGCAGACGCACCGAGCTACAGCAGGTGCTGCAAGCAGATCGAGTCCGGTGCGCTGGCGTACTCACCCCACGGCGGCGTCGGGGTGTAGCCGAAACTGCGGTACAGGCCGATCGCCTCCGGCTGCTCAGGGCCGGTCTCCAACACCATCCGGGTCACGCCGTCACGGGTCGCCGCACCTTCGAGTTCGCTGAGTATCGCCGCACCGAGCTTCAACCCGCGAGTCGACGGGGCGACGTACATGCGCTTGATCTCCGCTGTCGTGGCGTCGAGTTTGCGATAGGCACCGCACCCCACCGGAACGTCGTCGAGCGCGGCTATCAGGAACAGCCCGTTGCCCGGGGCAACCTGCTCAGGGCTGAGGAAGAAGAAATTGGCGGTCGGATCCGGATAGAGCGCCGTGAGGTGATCGTTCAGTTCGCCGATCAGACCTTGGGCGGCGTCGGCGGTGATGTCCGATCGTTTGATGACGAGCGGAGGTTGCTGCTTGGCGATCTCGAAGGCGTAGGGCGACGATCCGTGCCTGGCGATGAACTCGATCCGGCGGCGAGCATCGTGCTCGTCCGGAAATCGACCGGTGGGGATCCACCACAGCGCCGTTGCCGACCGACCCGGCTCGAACCATTCGGCCCGACGTCGGAAGAATTCCCTGTGCGTACCGCGATAGGCGAATTCCCGTAGCGCTTCGACCGATTCCCAGACGGTGAGGTTGATGATGACCCGTGGATCGTCGAAGACCCGGACCCCGGTGGCGTCGCCCGCTGCGGTCTGCAATCGCCAGACGTACCCCGGCGAGGCTTCGCCGAGCCCATTGACGAGCCCGAGGTTGTCGATGAAACCGGCGATGCCTGGATGATCGAGCGGATACCGCGGCGTGCCGATGTTGACCTGCGCAAGTTGGCGCTCCGCCGAGACGTGGGTCGCCACGGCGGTCAGTCGCGGAAGTTGTTGAATTGCAGTGGAACCCCGAGATCCTCGCCCTTGAGCAGTGACATCACGGCCTGCAGGTCGTCGCGCTTCTTGCCGGTGACGCGGACCTGCTCGCCTTGGGTCTGGCTGCTGACGCCTTTCGGCCCCTTCTCCTTGATCAACCTGTTGATCTCGCGGGCCTTGTCGGAGGTGATGCCGACCTTGACCGTCAGCACTTGACGGACCGAGTTGTGCGTCGCCTCCTCGACCTTGCCGTAGTCGAGGCCCTTGAGCGACAGGCCGCGCTTGACGAGGCGCTCCTCGAGGACGACGCGCAGCGCGGTGAGCCGATCCTCGCTCACGGTCCGCAGCGTGAGCACGAAGTCCTTCTGCTCGATCGACGAATCGGTGTTCTTGAAATCGAATCGGGTGGCGATCTCGCGCTGCGACTGGTCGACGGCATTCTTCAGTTCCTGGGCGTCGACTTCGGAAACCACATCAAAACTCGGCATGGCGTCAGTGTAGGCAGCGGCATTCGGGTGGTGAGCGAGCGTGCAATGCGGATAGCCTCTCGTTGTCTTCCTGGGTCGATGCCCGAGTGGCCAAAGGGAGCAGACTGTAAATCTGCCGCGCAAGCTTCGTAGGTTCAAATCCTTCTCGGCCCACCAGGAACATGTGAGACCCCGATCCACCCGGATCGGGGTCTCGCCATTGGTGCTGTGGGATCGATAGGACTCGCCTGATCCGCAGGTTTCGGCCTCAGAGGTACGTGGCGATCGGACGAGCGAAATCGGTGTTGTCGATGATGACGTCGGCACGCGGTCGAGGATCGACCTCGTCGAGGTAGATCTGTTCGGCGGCGTGATAACGATCGGTGTGCAGCGACGGTGATATCGCGGTGATCGACGCCGGTCAGTGGGTCGTGTGCGCACAACACGAGGCTTCCTGAACCCGCTGGACCCGCAGGTTCGAGCAACAGCGCTCGTGCCGACTCGAAGTCGGGGGCGTTGCGGTAGTAACCCTCGGCACTGAGGCGGTCGTATCCGCGAATCCGGGCGTCACTCCAGGGCCGCTTGAAGTCATCGAGAGATGCCCTGGCCGTCGGCCGGCCGAGCGCTCGGCGGACATGGGTGGCGGAAGGGCTTGGTGCCACGTCGATGCTGACTCGAATGCCGATGGCGGCCGTGTCCCGATCAGGTCGGCCAGTCGATTTGCTCGATGAGTTCAGCGACGGTGACGCCGAGCACATCGCTCGCTGAGACCTCCTCGTAGTCATCGCCGCTGCGGCGGAACCACCGAAGTTGGCGAGCCTGCGGATCGGCAGTGCAGATCTCCTCGACATCGTGTCTCGCGTAGAAGCCAAACTTGGCAAATGTCTCGTCGTCAGGCGAAAGGATCTCTACGACCAGCGCCGCCGTTGGCACGTATACGGCTGGAGTTGGTGACCGAAAGTATCCACGATCCGGGACGCGGTAGTCGTTCGGCTCGCCGAGGTTGAACGCGCTGCTGCCGACTAGGCCACCTTCGCGCGCATGCGGCCTGAGCACCCCTGCGAGTTCGTCGTCGAGCAGCCCGTGTCGCGAATGCGCCATCGGTGACACGTGGTACACCCCTTCCCAGACTTCGTCGTGCGTGTCCTGTCCGAGTTCGCGACGCCGCTTGAGGAACGCCTGCAATTCGATCGGCTGGTCCAAGAAGACGGTCGCCATCGGCTCAGCGTAGCCCGAGTGGCAAGTGTCGTCAGTCCGGGTTGGGGTCGTCGATCGTGATGCCGAGCGACCCGAACAGGCTGTAAGCCAGCGGCAGAACCTGGAGCGGATCGATCGTCACGCCGCGAATCCCCGATGCGCCGCGAAGGTCGACGAGTACCGAGCCGACGAGGTGTGCGCCGGCAGTGTTGGCCTGGGAGAAATCTGCACCCGTCAGGTCGCAACCGATGATGCGGGCAGCGGCGAGGTTGGCCGAGTGGAAGTCGGCTTCGGTGAGGATCGATGACTCGAAGCGGACGCGCTCGGCGCCGGCCATGCGGAAGTTGGCGCCGTCGAGTTTGCAGTTCGTGAAACGGACGTCGGCGAGGCGGGCGTTGCTGATCTGTACGCCGGACATCCGGCAGTTGCGGAACTCCACACGCTTCATCCCTGCCTCCCCGAGATCGGTGCCGGAGAGCTCGCATTCTTCGAAAAGCACATCGATGAGGCGGCAGCGCTGCAGGTTGGCGCCGGTCAGCTGACACCGCCGCAGCAGGCAACCGGTGACCTCCCGTCGTTGTAGGTCCGCCGATCGGAACTCGCCGCTGATGTCGAACTCGGTCCAATCGAGTTCGTCGCGGAGGTCCTCGTCGGTGCGCCGCTCCAGAGCGCTGCGCAATCGCGGCGCCAGCGGGTTCGGGTCGGCCGTTTTCGGAGATGAACGTTTCGTTGAATTTTCGGCCATCCCCCGCCACCATACGTCACGTCGTGCCGGTGGCGAACGGCACGATCTGCGGGAAACGAGGGGTCTGCCTCTACCCTCTGGCGACGTGGTGGTACTCGTCGATGCACAGGGTCTGAAAGCATCACGGCCGAACAGGCCGCTGTTCGTCGACCTCGACGTGACGGTCAGCGACGGGGACCGCATCGGCGTCGTCGGCCTCAACGGTTGCGGCAAGTCGACGTTGCTGCGGATGCTCGCCGGGGAGATTTCGCCTGAATCCGGTGAGGTCCGCCGCGGACGCGGCCTGCGACTCGGGTTTCTCGGACAGAACACGACACTGCCGCCAGGAACGATCCGCGAGGCGATCGGTGCGGGATGGCAGGGCGAGGCGATGCTCGATCGCCTCGGCATGGCGGCGTTGATCGACGCCCGCACCGACGAGCTGTCGGGCGGGCAGTTGAAACGTGTCGCCCTCGCCACGCTGCTCGCCGGCGAATACGACCTGCTGATCCTCGACGAACCGACGAACCATCTGGACCTCGACGCCATCTCGTTCCTGGAAGAGCGCCTTGCCGCCTTTGCTGGCGGCTTGATCCTCGTGACCCACGACCGTCACGTGCTCGACCGGGTGACAAACAAGGTGCTCGAGATCGACCGTGGCAAGACCTACATGCACGTTCCGCGGGGGGCGAACGCCGGCTCCGGCTATGCCGCCTATCTCGATGCCCGTGCAGAGCGTGAGGAGCAGGCCGTCAGCGACGAGCAGACCCGACGGGTGCTGGCACGCAAGGAACTGGCGTGGCTGCGGCGGGGCGCACCGGCGCGGTCCACCAAGCCGAAGGCCCGTATCGCCTCGGCAACAGCGATCGTCGAGGGCCGCAAGCAGGCAGCGGCCCGAACGGGTGATCTCGGGTTGTCGATGGGGACCGCCAGGCTCGGTTCGAAGGCGATCGAGTTGCACGGCATCTCGTTCCGTTGGCCAGCATCGGATACGGATCTGCTCAAGCCGTTCAGCCACATTCTCGAACCGGGGGACCGGCTGGGGATCATGGGGGCCAACGGTTCAGGCAAGTCGACGTTGCTCGACATCCTGGCCGGACGCCGTGAGCCGACATCCGGGTCGATCGAGCGCGGCAGCACGGTGGTCGTCGGCTACTACGACCAACTCGGTCGCGCCTTGAACCCTGACCAACGTGTCCGCGAAGCAGTAGCCGGGCCGACGAAACCCGAACCGACGCTCGCCGACAAACAGTTGATGGAGCGCTTCTGGTTCGACGGCGATGCGCAGTACGCGCCGATCTACACGCTCAGCGGCGGCGAGCGCCGAAGGCTGCAGTTGCTGCTGACGCTCGTCGACCAGCCGAATGTGCTGATGCTCGACGAACCGACCAACGACCTCGATCTCGACACGCTGCGCGCCCTCGAAGATTTTCTCGAGGACTGGCCGGGCGCACTGATCGTCGTCAGCCACGACCGCTCCTTCGTCGACCGCACCGTCGAGGAGGTACTGGCGTTGGACGGTCACGGCGGCGCGTCGCTCGTCCGTGGCGGAGTCGCAGGATGGATGGCCTCGCGCACCCCGAACGCCGATGGCAAGCCGCAGCAGAAGGCAGCGACGGTGTCGTCGGCGCGCCGCCAGGCGGTCGACGCTGTCGCTGCAAAGCGGCCGACGAGCACTCGCAGCCCGAGCACGCTGCGTCGCCTCGTCGGCCAGGCCGAACGCAGTCTGAGTGCCGCCACCAAGCGCCGGGACGAGCTCGTCGTCGCTCTCTCCCGTGCCGGAACCGATCACCGCCAGGTCGGCTTCGACCTGGCGGCTGCTCAGGCGGCGATGGACGCAGCCGAAGAACACTGGCTGGCCCTCGCCCACGAGGCCGAATCGGTCGGCGTCACCGTCTGAGCGGTGTGGTCACTCGATGGATCTCACCGCTCGCCGACAGGCTCGTTGAGCACACATTGCATCAGGGCGACGCTCAGCCACCTGTTGAACTTGCGCCCGACCTCGCGTTCGATGCCGACGAGTTGGAAGCCGCACCGCGCGTGCAATGCCCTGCTGGCATCTCCACCGGCTTCGATCCTGGCGAACACCGAGTGGAACCCCGATTGGACAGCGAGATCGAGCAGATTGTTGAGCAGCATGCGCCCGACACCTCTGCCCTGGGCATCGACTCGCACGTAGATCGAGTCCTCGACCGACGTCCGGTAGGCGGCACGCTCCTTGTACGGCGACAGCGCTGAAAAGCCGAGCACCTCGCCTGTTGCCGCATCGACAGCGACGATCGTCGCGAAAGCACCCGAACGCTGCTGCAACCAGTCCTGCTGGTCCTGCAGCGACCGTGGAACCAGGTCGAACGTCGCCGTCGTCGACGTCACCTCGTGGTTGTAGATCTGGCGGATGCTCTCGGCATCGTCGAGCACGGCGGGACGGATGATGACGGACGGGTCTGTCGGCCGACTTCGGGGAGGCACCGAGGCACCATACGGGCCGACCCGGCCGGAGCGCAACACCTTGGCTGCTGGCAGGGCATCCGCCAGTTGCGTCGCAAAATCGGGCAGAATCGGTGCGACGGTCGCAGTCCTCTCACCGCTAGAGTCGACTCCCGGTTCGTGGCATCGCCGCGTCTGCCCTTTTAGCTCAGTCGGTAGAGCAACGCCATGGTAAGGCGTAGGTCGTGGGTTCGATTCCCACAGAGGGCTCGATCAGCCCCGTCACGGGCCTTCTCCCTGGTGGGAGACGGTACCGAGCGGGTCGCAAAGCCCTGGCGGCGTAGCTCAGTTGGTCAGAGCATCCGGCTCATAATCGGAAGGTCATCGGTTCGAGACCGATCGCCGCTACCACAGTGAAATGCACAGTCAAGTAACACTCCAGTCAGCGAAATTCGTTACCAAAATCACAATCAAGGAGAGGGCCTCCGATGTCGAAGGCAAAATTTGAGCGCAACAAGCCGCACGTAAACATTGGGACGATGGGTCACATCGACCATGGCAAGACGACGCTGACCGCAGCGATTTCGAAGACGCTCGCCGGCAAGGGCCTGGCGACGTATACGCCGTTCGATCAGATCGACAAGGCGCCTGAGGAGAAGGCTCGTGGTATCACGATCTCGATTGCTCATATCGAGTACGAGACCCCGAACCGGCATTATGCGCATGTCGACATGCCGGGTCATGCCGACTACATCAAGAACATGATCACGGGTGCTGCGCAGGTCGATGGGGCGATCCTGGTGGTGGCGGCGACTGATGGTCCGATGCCCCAGACGCGTGAGCACGTGTTGCTG
>JANXUF010000062.1 GCA_025356335.1 Actinomycetes bacterium | reverse complement strand
GTGTGCCGCCGTCTCTTCATTTCCCGGTACATATGTCCGCTCCAGCAAGGAGCAGCAGCAGATACAGGCACTTGCGCCCCCAAGTCACCAGGTATTTCGGAGCTGCAGTCCGGCCGACCGGACTGCCGAACAGTGAATGCGGACGCGCATCTCCGTCGATAACGCGACGGGTAACGACGCCTCCTGAAGATGACCGGTATCTGCTGCGATGACATCGCCGCACTCGAGATGGTGGCCTCCGGCTACCGAGCCCAAGGGGGAACAGGAATGAAGCGACCCATTTGCAAGGTCCTTGCCATATCAGGAGTATTTCTCCTGGCGGCATGCGGCAGCAGCAGTTCGAACTCAGCGTCGACGACGGCATCGACGGCCACCACCACTGCAGCCGCGACGGCGACGACCGGCGGTGCCGGCGCGACCGCCGCTGGCACATCTGTGGCCGGCACGACGACCGCAGGGACGTCTGCCTCGGCGACGACGTCTGCAGGTACCGCACCGGCCGGGGGAGCGCTCACGCCCGCTTCGGCAGTCACCGGCGCCGCGCCGACGAACCTCCCGGCGAAGATCACCATCGGCGTCCCCCTGGACACCTCGGGTGTGGCAGGCGCAGCAGCTGTCGGCGTCGACGAACTCGACGGCATCAAGCTGGCCGTCAAGGAGATCAACGACACGCACTTCCTCGGCGCCAACACACAGCTCGCCCTCGATGTCATCGACACGCAGTCCGACAAGCAGAAGGCAGTCCAGGCAGGCCTGCAGCTCGTGTCCGACAAGGTGACGGCCGTCGTCGGCTTCACTCTCACGCCGTCGTGGCAGGCGGCCACACCCGCGTTCCAGTCCGCCGGAATTCCGGCCATGTCCGTCGAACTAGCCGGGGCGGGTGTCGTCGACGGCGGCGACTACCTGTTCCGCACCTATCCGAACGTCAGCCAGATCATCCCGCAGAACGATCTCGAGTTCGTTAAGTTCTACGGTGCCAAGACTGCGGCCTACATCACCCAGAGTGATGCAGCTTCTGCGGCCTCGCTGGCCACTGTGCGGCAGAAGACGTTGGAAGCCGCTGGCGTCAAGACCGTCGCGACGCAGACGTTCACCGGCAAGGACACGGACCTCCGCGCACAGTTGACGGCGATCAAGGACGCCAACCCGGACATCGTCATCTCGACGCCGAACCCTGACCTGATCTCGCTCGTCTACCTGCAGGCCGCCGAAGTCGGCATCAAATCGCAGTTCCTCGGCGCTCCTGACGTCAGCGACGCCATCCTCAAGGCTGCCGGACCGCAGATGCAATGCGTCTCCTACACGACGGTGTGGAACCCGATCTCGACCGCCAGCGCCAACCCGCACTTCCTCGACTATTGGAAGGCCAATGGCACCGGCAAGAACCCCGACGTCTTCCACGCAGCCGGGTACTCCTCGATGTGGGCGATGGCTGTTGGTATCCGGACTGCCGACAGCGTCAAGGGCAGCGACATCCGCGACGCTTTGATCAAGATTCCGAACATTCCGACGGCGATGGGCGACATGAACTTCATCAACGAACGCACCGCTCCTCTCAAGGGGACCAAGGTGCAGGTGCAGGACAGCAAGCTCGTCGTGTGGGACGCCAACAAGCCGTGCACTAAGTCGTAGTCGACCTCCGACAGGCAGTAACTGACCATGCGTGATCAGTTCTGATCAACGCGCAGGGGCCGGTGCGCACACAAAGGGGACGTGTCGAGTGCAACAATTCATCAACGGACTCTCACTCGGGAGCAGCTATGCCCTTCTGGGAATCGGTGTGACGCTGGTCTGGGGCGTTCTGGGAATCCTTACGTTCGCCCATGCGCAGACAATGACGATCGGCGCGTATGCAGCCTTGATCACATTGGATCGGGGCTACCCCGTCATCGTCGGGGTCATCGCCGGCCTCGTCGTAGCCGGTTTGTTCTCCGGTCTGATGGACCTCGCATTGTTCACGCCTCTGAGGCGCAAACGTGCTCCCGAGTTCGCCTTCGTCATCGTGACGATCGGTGTCTCACAGATCAGCGATGCATTCGAGGCGTCACGCACACGATCCCAAACGCTCCCGTTCCCACGCAAGGGCTTTCCAGTGGAGCCGCTCACACTGTTGGGCCGGAACGTGCCGAGGCTGTCACTGGTCATGCTCGTGACGAGTGTGATCGTGATGGCGATGCTCGGCTACTGGCTACATCGAACCAAATCGGGCACCGCCGTACGGGCGGTCGCCTATTCGCGAGACACCGGTGAACTGCTCGGCATCAACAGCAAGTGGATCTTCGCATCGTGCTTCTTCATCTCCGGCACGCTTGCGGCGCTCGCCGGAATCTTCCTCGCGGCGTCATCCGGACAGTTGTCGCACTCATCCAACGACGCAATCCTGTTGCTCGCCTTCGCCGTCATCGTGCTCGGAGGCATGGGATCGATCCGTGGCGCCATCGTTGGCGGCTTGCTGCTCGGTCTCGTCAGTGTGTACGCCACTGTCTACGTTTCATCGGTCTTCCGGGAAGCGGTCGCCATGCTCACCATCCTGGTCGTGCTTGTCGTGCGGCCGTCCGGCCTCTTCGGAGAGAAGGCGACTACCCGTGTTTAACTGGCTCAGTCCGCTCCAGGTGTTCACGCTCGACACGACGATGATCACGACAGTGCTCGTGGTTGCCGTGCACATCGCCTTCCGCGCTGGACTCTTCAATCTTGCCCCTCTGGGCTTCGCGGCAATCGGCGGATACACCACGGCGCTGCTCGTGACCAAACAGCATTGGCCGACGCTTCTCGGAATCATCGCAGGAATCATCGGTGCTGCAGTGTTGGCCGGGCTGTTCGCCCTTCCGGTCCTGCGGCTGCGCGGTATCTATCTCGCGCTCGGAACCGTAGCGTTGGCGCAGGCGATCGTCATCGGTATCAGTAATTTCGACTTCACCAATGGCACGCTGGGCATCGATCGGATCCCGAACCGTGTGACGACGCTCGAGTTGATGATCCTTCTGATCGTACTGTTCGTGTTGCTGGAACTGGAACGGCGCTCGCACTTCGGCAGGGCGGCGGCAGCCGTTCGCCTTGATGAGCGCACCGCGAGCGGTCTCGGCATCAACATCCGGCGAATCCGGCTGTACTCGTTCATCATCAGTGCTGCTCTCGCCGGCCTCGCCGGCGCACTGGAAGCGCATCGCACCACGGTGATCAGCCCCGAGCAATACGGCTTCGGCGTGCTCATCCCGATCTTCGTCTACGCACTCGTCGGCGGGGACGGCCACTGGCTCGGCCCGGTCCTCGTGTGCTGGGCGATCGTCGTACTCCGCCAGTACATCGACTTCGCCGGCTCGGCGTGGGAGCACTACATCTACGGGGTGCTGTTGATCGTCATGATGATGCTCGCGCCCTCGGGGCTCACCGATCCGAAGCTGCTGCGCAAGCTCCGATTCCGCAAGAGCCGAAGGTTGCGGCTGGCTGCAGAGCGGGCTGCTGCCGATGAGGCAGCCGCTGTTGCCGCAGAAGTCGAGCGGGCAGCACGGAGCGGTGGAGACCCGGTGGACGCCTCGACAATCATCAGCCAGGCTCCTTCGATCGCTGCTGCACCATGAGCCTGCTCAGCGTCGATCACGTGTCACGGCACTTCGGCGGCGTCGTGGCCGTCAGCGATGCAGCCTTCGAAATCGAGCCCGGGATCGTTTTCGGGTTGATCGGACCGAATGGTGCTGGGAAGACGACCGTGGTCAATCTCATCACCGGCTACTTCGCCCCGACCGCGGGTGCGATCATCTTCGACGGCGGGTCCGTCGCAGGCGTCTCGCCTTTCAAACTCGCCGCCCGCGGATTGGCGAGGACGTTTCAGAACTTGCAGCTGTTCGAGGGCGTCACGGTGCTCGAGAACGTCCTGATCGGCAGGCACCTCGCTTTTCGCGGCAAGCGCTGGCAGTTGCTCGGCACTCGCAGCCGCGAGGAGAAGACACAACGGGCGTTCGCTCTCGATCTCCTGAAGCAGCTGAACCTCGAATCGCTGGCCGACGCTGACGCCAGCTCCCTGCCCTACGGCGTGAGGCGACGCGTCGAGATCGCCAGAGCGCTCGCCGTCGAGCCGAAACTGCTGCTGTTGGACGAGCCGACCGCAGGCATGACGAGAAAGGAGTCGGACGACATCGGCGAGCTGATCAAGTCGGTCAACGCCACAGGTGTCACCGTGCTGCTCGTGGACCACAACGTGCGCCTGGTCACGGCGGTATGTGATCGGGTGGCGGTGATGGACTGGGGCGAGACCATCGTCGAGGGAGAACCTGCCGCTGTCTGGCGAGACCAACGCGTCAAGGATGCCTATCTCGGCACCGGACGCAGTGCGCGCCTCGCCGAGGCCGACGAATTCGTTGTCGATGCGCAGGCCTTCGCCGCCGCCGCCGCCTCGAACGAAGGAGCAGTCCATGATCAAGATTGAGGATCTCGTCGTGCGTTACGGAGCGGTGGTCGCCCTGCGTGGCATCAGCATCGAGGTCGAGGCAGGCGAGGCTGTTTCAGTGATCGGCCCGAACGGCGCCGGCAAGACCTCGCTGATGCGGTGCCTGGCCGGGCTCATCAAGCCATCCGCCGGTTCGATCATGCTCGATGCTCAGCGCATCGGAGGAAAGGCGGCGCACATCGTGTCCCGTCAAGGTGTCGTGCTCGTTCCCGAAGGCCGGGCGATCCTCGCCCCGTTGTCCGTCAAGCAGAATCTGCAGATGGGCGGATACAACCAGCCCAAGGCCGAGGTCAAGGCGAGCATCGATGACATGATCGCCCTTTTCCCGGTGCTCGGTCGACGTCTCGATTCGGCGGGAGGCCTGCTGTCAGGAGGTGAGCAGCAGATGCTGGCGATCGCGCGCGGGCTGATGGCCAAGCCGCGCCTGCTGATGCTCGACGAGCCATCGATGGGTCTTGCTCCCAAGGTGGTCGACAACATCCTCGACGCGCTGCGCCTCGTCGCCGGGTTGGGCACATCGATCCTGCTCGCCGAGCAGAACGCCTCGCTCGCGCTGGACATCACCGAGCGGGCCTACGTCCTTGTCAACGGCGAGATCGTCGCCAGTGGCGCCGCTGCGGAGGTCGGCGAGGACCTGCTGGAGCGCTACCTCTCGTGAGTGGGTCCGTGTCGTTCGGTCTCTCCATCCCTCCCGCGCTCTGCGGCTTCGGCGCAGGTGGCGGTGCGTCACCACAGGAGTGGCTCGAACATCTCGAGGTCCCGGGAATCGACTCGCTGTGGTCGCTCGACCAGCTGTCCGGCCGGTCGGCGACACCGGAGCCGATCAGCCTTCTCAGCTACGTCGCCGCACTGACGACGCGCGTACGCCTCGGCATCGCCGTGCTCGTTGGCCCGAGCCGAGGTCCGGTCGCAGCAGCCAAAGCGCTCACGACGCTCGACTGGCTGAGCAACGGCCGCCTCGACGTCGGGCTCGGTCTCGGCGACTTGAGCCACTACGGCGCGTTTGGCCTCGATCGCTCTGCCTCGCCCGCCGGCGCGATGCTCGACGAGTTCACGACGATGATCCAGCAGCTGTGGGCAGAGGACATGGTCGATCACGACGGCGCCTCATGGCATCTGCACGGCATCGGCAGCAACCCGAAGCCGACGCAGGATCCGCACCCGCCGCTGTGGTTCGGTGGCGGGGGACAGGCCTCGCTGCGACGGGCAGTCGAACGCGGCAGCGGGTGGATCGGCGCCGGCCGCCACTCGAACGTCGAGTTCGTCGAGCTCGCCGGAAGACTGCGGAGGCTGCTCGACGAGCAGCCGGGACGCTCCGTCGGGTTCACCGTGTCAAAGCGCGTCTACATCCTCGTGACCGACGACGTGGTCGCCGGCGCCGACACTGTTCGCGCCTGGTTCGGGTCCTTCTACGGTCGCCCGGAACTCGGTGCCTCGGTCACCGTTATGGGCTCCCCTAACGCGTGTGTCGCGCAACTCGGCATGTTGATCGAAGCCGGAGCGAACCACCTCGTCCTCCACCCCCTGGATGAGACTCTCGCTCAATTCGACCGTCTGATCAACAGCGTCGTCCCGCAGCTGTCCTGACGACCACGACGACGCCGGGTCCGCTGTGCAGCAGACGACTCGTGGTCGCCCGGGATCCGGCTACCCGGCTGCTCGGAGCTTCTCGAGGGTGTCGGCGAAGCCCTGCTCGAGGGTCCACTTCGCCTCGTAACCGGTCGCTGCGCGCAGTAGCGAGTCGTCGAAGTCCTGCGACCAGTTGTGCTCGCCAGGATCTGCGGCGATGTCGGCATCAGGGAGCAGTGCTTTGGCGACGGCGACCGTGTCGGCGATCGTGCGGGGATCGCCGCGCAGATTGTAGGCGAACGTGTCGGTGGTCTTCACTTTGCTGGCACGCACGAACGCATCTGCGGCGTCGTAGATGTAGGTCCAGTTCATCGACGACTCGGCCCAGGGCACGCGGCCCGGTTCACCGCGCAGCGGCTTCTCGATGAGTTCCTCCACGAAGCGCGCTGCCCAGCCGATCCGGCATCCATAGCCGTAGGCGAGGCCGACGCGGAGGGCGACGTTGTCGACGCCGAACTTGTTGAAGTAGTACTCACCCTCTGATTCGCCGAAGATCTTCGCGGCCTCGTAGACGTCGCCGGCGTGCAGCCTCGCGTCGTTGGCGATCGGGCCGGCCGGATGGCGACTCGGATGCCCGAACACGGCTGCGCTGCTCGCCGTGACGATCCTCCGGACGCCGAGGAGGCGACCGAGCTCGAGGGCGTTGTGCGTGCCGACGATGTTCGACTGGATGCACTGCCCCGGATTGTCGGCGGACCGCGCGTGGAGCTCGCCTGCGAGATGGATGACCGACTCGACCGTGTGATCGTTGACGACACGCACAAGTTGGGCGAAGTCGACGACATCTCCGGCGATCCGCGGGACCGAGCCTCCGGGGTCGGCGCCGACGAGGTCGAACGAGCCGGGCCAGTTGCGGTCGAAGGCGACGACCTGCTCGCCTTCCGAGACGAGTTGCTTGACGACATAGCTGCCGATGAAGCCGCTGGCGCCGGTGACGAGGTACGTCATTTGACTTTCCCGCTCATGTTGTCAAGCGCCCACTGCGCTCTCGGCTTCTCGGACGGCGGCGCGAGGCCACCGATCTCCGGGTACACATGCGTCGCCATCATCTCCATCTCCCGGAGCACGTCGTCCGTGGGTTGCTGCGCCCAGTGCCAGATGAGAATCGAGTACTCGTACGGGATCTCGGTCCATTCTGCAGAGAATTGCCGTCTCGCGTCGTCGACGGTGCCGCCGGAATACAGGCCGGACTCCTTGATCGCCGTCAGGATGTCAGAGTCGATCGGTAGTTTCTTCTTGAAGAACTTGGCGTAGAAGTTCTCGAAGATGTCGGCATCGTAGTCCATCAATTTGCGGTCGAACTCGGCCGGCGTGTCTGCGATATGCGGCCAGCGAACGGGTGCCTGGTTGTCGCCGAGTTGCAACGGATGACCACACAGCCCGGCCTCCTCCGCATAGATCTTGGCGAGCTCGACGGTCCGCTGCGGGCTGCAGAAATGGGCAACGACGAACCCCTTGCCTGCGCAGTAGCGGATTGACTCGTCGGAATTCGACGCAGCGACGAACACCGGCGGATGCGGCCGCTGGTACGGGGCTGGAGTCACACTGACCTTCTTGATCAGCCCGTCGTCGCCGACCTCTCCGGGAGCGCCGAACTTGCTGGCCGTGTCAGCGGCCGGGTAAGACGTGCCCGTGAACGGGAAGGGGACCTTGCTGAACTCGCCGTCGTAGGCGAACGAGTCGCGAGCCCACGCCGCCAGCATGATCTCCATCTGCTCCTCGAACACCCGACGGTTGCGGGCGTCGACCTCGCCGCCATCCGACAGGGTTGCCTGCGAGCCCAGATGCTGGCCCATGGTGTCGGTCCAGCGCGATTGATAGCCCCTGCTGGCTCCCATCCAGAAACGGCCTTCCAGCAGGTGATCGAGCACGGCGGTCTCCTCGGCCACGCGGATCGCGTCGTGAGTGCCCATCGGGTATCCATTGGTTCCGATGTTGATCTTCGATGTGTGGGCACCGAGCCATGAGTTGATCACCCCTGGTGCCGGGGCGATCTCGTATCCCTCACTGTGGAAGTGGTGCTCGATGGTCGAGATGCCCCAGAAGCCCATGTCCTCTGCAGCCTTGGCGATCTTCGCCCAGTCGCGCAGCACCTTCTGATAGCGGTCGCGATCGCGCCCGTGCGGCCGCCCCTCGGCACGGGTCTCACCGGGTCCGAGCGGCAGCGTCGGATAGAACTGGACGATGGCCTTGACGCTCATGTCAGGTTGCCAACGGATTTGATTTTCATCGTCGCAGCGTGCTCGCCCGAAGTTACGCGGTCACCTGCCATGGGTCATCTCGTGTTTCGTTAACGGCGGAGGTAACGAATCGAGGACGACGGTTGCGCATCGCACTCCTTACCCGCTCCACATCAGCGGCGCCTCGACGCGTCAACGGAGATCACTCGCATGTTCCAGTACTTTCCAGACAACTACCCGTGGTCTTCGGCGTTCAACCTGGCGCTGATGGCAGGCGCGACGCTCGGCGACCTGCACCGCTCACTCGCCCAACTTCGTGACACCGATCCGGATCCCGACGCCTGGGCGAAGGCGTGGGAACATGCCGCAGAACAGCAGGAGCAGCTGGCCGAACAGGACGTCGCCGCCGGCAACCGTCGCAGCGCCGGAGCACGGTTGCTGCGTGCTTGCGTCTACCACCAGAGTGGTGAGCGCCAGATCCCTCCCGGCGACCAGAAGACTGCGAGCTATGTCAAGTCGCTGGACGCCTTCGTCAAAGCGATCGACTATGCGCAGCTCCCGCTCGAGCGCATCGACGTCGACTCGCCCGATGGCGTGCTTCCCGTTTATCTGATCGCCGCCCACGGCGACAATCCGAAGCCGCCCGTCGCCATCTTCTACGGAGGTTTCGACGTCACCAAGGAACTTCTCTACTGCTTCATCAAGGACACCTTCGCGACCCGTGGCATCGCCTGTGTCGTCGCCGACACACCCGGGATCGGTGAGCCGTTGCGGCTGCGCAACGTCGCCTCCCGGCCCGACTACGAGGTGCCGACGGGGGCGATCATCGACGCTCTCGAAAAGCGCAATGACGTCGATGCCTCCAGCATCGGCATCTTCGGCATCAGCCTCGGCGGCTACTACGCACCCCGCGCCGCAGCGTTCGAGCCGCGTATCAAAGCGGTCGCCGCGTGGGGCGCTATCTGGGACTGGGGTGCCACATGGGAGAAGCGCTGGGCGACCCGATCTCCGAACGTCTCGGTGCCGTGGTTCCAGCTGCCGTGGGTGATGGGCACGGACACGATGGAGGAGGGGCTCGAGCGTGTCAAGCAATGGACGCTCGTCGACGTGCTGCCGCAGTTGAAGCAGCCGTTTCTCATCGTCCACGGAGAAGGCGACCGCCAGATCCCCGTCTCCGACGCCTACAAGGCGTTCGAGGCGGCCGGTTCCGTTGACAAGACGCTGCGCGTGTTCACCGAGGCAGAGGGCGGAGACCAGCACTGCCAGACCGACGAGCCAGACCCCGCGCGTCAACTACTCGCCGACTGGTTCGCCTCGAAGTTGTTGCCCGCGCCATGAACATCGCCCGCTTCCGGCCGTCGAGTTGGCCCCTTCAAACGGCTCGATCAGGCGTCGTCATCGCCGATGCCGACGATGGCGGAGCAACCATCCTCGATCTCGCCTCTGCACTCGCCTGGACACTGATCGAGCGTGAGGGAGCAGGGGTCAATGCAGCCTGCGCCTATGCCAACGCGTTGATGTCCAGCAGTACCGTTGCGATGCTCGGGACCTGGGAGCGGACGAAGCCACAGATTGCCGAACTCGTCGAATCCTTGAGCGGTGCCGACCTCATCGGAGTCGAGAGCCCGCTCGGGCCGCTCACATGGCAACGGTCGGACGTCGCCCTGCTCGCCCCGGTCGACAGGCCCCCGACGCTCCGCGATTTCTTCGCCTTCGAGACGCACATGAAGAACGCGCTCGGCAACCTGGGTCTCGACGTTCCGGCCGCCTGGTACGAAGCGCCGTCACATTACGTGACGAGGACGGCTTCGATCTTCGGTCAGGACGAGCAGGCGGTGTGGCCGCACTACACCGAGAAGCGCGACTTCGAGTTGGAGTTCGGAATCGTCATCGGCCGTCGCGGCCGCGATGTTCCCGTTGAGGACGCTTGGGAACACATCGCCGGCTTCACCATCTTCAACGACCTGTCGTGCCGCGACGTCCAGCGCCGAGAGATGGCGACGCATGTCGGGCCGGCGAAGACCAAGGGTTTCGACGGCGCGTCCGGAATGGGCCCGTACCTCGTCACCGCCGACGAATTCACCCGCCCGTTCGACGTCGCCATGCGCGCCTATGTGAACGACGAGCTGTGGTCGGAGGGGCGCAGTGGAACGATCTACTGGTCGGTCGAGCAGCTCGTCGCCCATGCGGCATCAGGTGAGACGCTGTTGCCGGGCGACGTGCTCGGCTCCGGAACCGTCGGCACCGGTGCGGGCATCGAGATCGACAGGTGGATCAGACCGGACGACATCGTGCGACTGGAGATCGACGGGATCGGCGCACTGTCGAGCCGGGTTGTCATGGCTCCGGCGGTCGCCTGCGGCTCGGCAGGCGCGGATCGTGAAGGAATCCGCTCGTCACGAGTGACGAGTGCACAATCGGAAGGAACACGCTGATGGCGAACACCACGGACGAGCAGGCAAGCGGGCAAGCCGACACCGCTGCGCCGATCACGCTGGAGGACGTCCACGCCCTCTGCGACCGGTACCGGAACTGGGGTCGGTGGGGGCCAGACGACGAACTCGGCACCGTCAACTTTATCGACGAGGAATGCGTCAAGGCTGCGGCTGCGCTGGTCAAGCAGGGCAAGACGATCTCGTGCGGTCTGCCATACGACGGGGACGGCCCGCAGAACGGTTGGGGTGGTCGGGTCAACCCACTGCACTTCATGCTGCAGGACGGCGGAGACATCGCCATTAACGCCCAGGCACATCTCGCCCGCCTGCGCTATACCGACGACGCCATATACATGCCGCTGCAATGCGGCACTCAGTGGGACGCGCTCGCTCATGTGTTCTACGACGACAAGATGTACAACGGGTTCGGCCCTGAGTACGTCTCGAGTACCGGCGCGACGAAGAACGCCATCCAGGTGCTGAAGGACAAGGTCGTCGGGCGCGGCATCCTGCTCGACATCCCCAGATTCCGCGGCGTCGAATGGCTCGAACCGGGCGAAGGAATCTCCGATGTCGAACTCGCGGCCTGCGCTGAGGCCGAAGGGATCGAGGTCCGTAGGGGCGACATCGTGCTCGTCCGCACCGGGCACATCACCAAGGTGCGCTCCGACGGCGAGTGGGGGACGTACTCGGCCGGCGACGCTCCTGGCCTCGCGCTCAGCGCATCCCATTTCCTCTGTGGCAACGAGGTCGCAGCCGTCGCGACCGACACGTGGGGTATGGAGGTCAGGCCGAACGAACTGACCGACATCTTCCAGCCGTTGCACGTCGTGCTCCTCGTCAGTGCCGGGATGCTGATCGGCGAAATCTTCGACCTCGACCCGTTGGCCGCGGATTGCGCGGAAGATGGTGTCTACGAGTTCATGTTCGTCGGACCGCCGCTCGCCTTCACAGCCGCCGTCGGCTCGCCGCTCAACCCGATGGTGATCAAGTGACGACCGCCGCGCTCGCCGGAACGAGACGCTCATGAACGCCGGCGGTCGGCACGTGGAGCGCGTCGGCTTCGGTAGCGGCACGATGATCGCCGAAGGGTTCGGGGCGGTCAATCTCGACGACGCCAAGGGAGCAGTCGAGACGGCGCTCGACGCCGGCGTGCGCTTCTTCGACACCGCCCACTTCTACGGCTCCGGCCGATCGGAACTGATCGTCGGCGAGATGCTCGAAGGGCGCAGGAACCAGGTCAGGATCTGCACGAAGGGTGGGGTCCGGTACACCGACCCGACCGATCTGCTGACGCTGGTCTGTGATTCGTCCTACGACGGTCTACGTGCCTTCATCGACGAGTCGCTGATCCGCCTGCGAACCGATCATGTCGACGTCTACCTCCTCCACCAGTTCGATCCGTCATCGACGCCCGAACAGCAGATGGAGAACCTCGCCAGGCTTCAGCAGGACGGCCTCGTCGAAGAGATCGGCTTCTGCAACTTCGGCGCCGAAGCGTGCAGGCGAGCCCTCGCCACCGGCATCCCGTCCGTCGTCGAATACAGCTGCAGCCTGCTCGACCGACGCTACGTGAACGAGTTGACCGACGCAGGTTCACGCGGATGCACCCGCATCACGTTCGGGTCGTTCGTGCATGGCCTCCTCTCGGAGAACTTCACCGCTGATCACGAATTCGACGTGGACGACTGGCGTGGCCGCAGTCGCAGGTTCGGTGCCTCCGGTACGTCGGGCAATATCTTCTTCGCCGGCGACAACTTCGCCAAGAACATCGAGGTCGCCGCTCAGCTGCGGACAATCGCCGAACGGTACGACCTCACATTGGCGGCCTTCGTGCTGGCACTGTCCGTGCGACAGCCAGAGAGCGACATCGCCCTCTACGGCTGCCGCAATGCCAAGGAGGTCACCGACGGGCTCTCCGGGCTCGAGGTGCTGTTCAAGGCCGACGATCTCGAGGAGGTCGAGGCAATCCTCGAGGCTGCCGAACGCCCCACGGAGAACCGCCTCGGGTTGTCGACGTGACCGTCACCGGCGTCTACGACTCGCCAGTCGTGTGGACTCCCGACCCCGCCTCGTTCGCCGCATCGCCACTCGGCAGGTTCGCCGCTCGCCATGGGATCCCCGACATTGCGACGGTCGCCGAGCGCGCCACGTCTGACCCGGCATGGTTCTGGGCGGCGGCAGCCGATGACGTCGGGCTGCACTGGATGGAGCCCTACGAGACGGCGCTCGATCTGAGCGATGGCCCGGCGTTCCCACATTTTTTCAAAGGTGGTCGGCTGAACTGGGCCGACTACGCCGTCGATCGTTGGGTCCGTGAGGGCCGTGGCGATGCCGAGGCCGTGTGGTGGGAGGGTGACGACGCCACCATCGCGATTTTGACGTTCAGCGAATTGAAAGCGAGTGTCGATGCGGCTGCCGGAGCATTCCGCGAGGCCGGGATCGCCGAAGGCGACGTCATCGCCATGCTCTTGCCGATGGTCCCCGAAGCCGTGGTGACACTGCTTGCCGCCGCCAAGATCGGGGCGATCGTCGCGCCGATGTTCAGCGGCTTCGGTTCGAAACCGGTCTCCGAGCGCCTGGAGGACTCCGGCGCCAAGCTCGTCGTCACATGCGACGCGTTTCCACGACGCGCCAGGCTCGTGCGACTCAAGCAGGTCGCCGACGAGGCGATCGCCTCCGCCGGTGTCGTCGAGACCGTGTTCGTCGTCCGGCGCTCCGGGGTTGAGGTCGAGATGGTTGCGGGCCGGGACAGGTGGTGGCACGACGCGCTCGCTGCAGCCACACCGGTTGTGGACGCACTACCGATGGACGCCGAGGCGCCGTGCGTGCTGCTGTACACCTCCGGCAGTACCGGCCGTCCGAAAGGCTGCCTGCACACACATTCGGGCCTGCCGTTCAAGTTCGCCCAGGAGGCGCGACACGGAATGGGCGTCGACGAGACGCACCGAGTGTGCTGGATGACGGACATGGGTTGGGTGATGGGCACCTGGCTCACGACCGCTGCGCTGACCAACGGAGCGACGGCGATTCTCTTCGAGGGCGTTCCCGATTTCCCGGAGCCCGACCGACTGTGGGCCGTCGCCGAACGCGCTCGGGCTACAGTGCTCGGCATCGCGCCGACGGTTGTGCGGGCGATCATGGCGCACGGCACCGAATGGGCGGACCGCCATCCGCTGCCCGATCTGCGCGTCATCGGCTCGACCGGCGAGCCGTGGAACATCGAACCCTGGTGGTGGTGCTTCCGCCACGTCGCCAAGGAACGGGTGCCGATCATCAACATGTCGGGCGGCACCGAATGTGGCGCATCGATCCTCTGCAATTCGGTCTTCCTGCCGATCAAGCCGGCCGCGTTCTCGGCACCGACGCTCGGGATGGCGGCGGACGTGGTGGACGCCGAGGGCAACTCGGTACGCGGCGAGGTCGGAGAACTGGTGGTCCGCCAAACGTGGCCCGGCATGACGAAGAGCCTCTGGGAGGGTTCGCAGCGGTACCTCGACACGTACTGGTCGCGGTACGAGGGCGCCTGGTTGCAGGGTGACTTCGCGTACATCGACGACGACGGGTACTGGTACCTGCTCGGCCGCTCCGACGACACGATCATGCTCGCCGGCAAGCGCGTCGGCCCGGCGGAGATCGAGTCGGTGCTCGTCTCCGACGACGACGTCATCGAGGCCGCCGCTGTCGGAGTCCCACATCCGATCAAGGGCGAGGGGCTGGTGTGCTTCGTCGTGCTCCGTGAGGGCGCCGATGTCACCGCAGCCCCGGCCCGACTGAGCGAGGCGATAGTCGCCGCCGAAGGCAAGACCGTCAAACCGTATGCGATCCACTCAGTCGCAGCGTTGCCGAAGACGCGGAACGGCAAAGTGATGCGTCGCGTCGCCAAGGCGGCCTACCTCGGTGAGGACGTCGGTGACGTGACCGCGTTGGAGAATCCGGAATCCCTCGTGCACTACCACGACCTCGCAGCCGGAGTGCCCGTATGACCACGAGCGAAGGATCCTGCGTTGCGCCCGTGGCCGTGCCGGCGACGACGATTGTGCACTTCTACAGCGACGGTCTGTCGCTGCGAGGGGTGCTGATCTCTCCTGGCACCGCTGGGCCGCATCCTGCACTGATCTACTCGCACGGCTGGGGCGGCGCGGTCAACGACCGTGTTCTTCCGCTGATGGGATTGCTGGCGGAGGCCGGCTATCTCGGACTGGCGATCGATCACCGCGGGTTCGCCGGCAGTGAAGGCATACGCGGTCGCTGCGATCCCTTCGAACAGATCCGCGACGTTTCGAATGCCGTCACCTACCTCGGCACACGCGACGATGTCGAGGGTGATTCCATTGCCGTGCTGGGCGCCAGTTTCGGCGGTGCGATCGCCATCGCAGCGGCAGCCGCGGACTCACGCCTGCGCGCCGCAGTCTCGATGGTCGGCGTTGGTGATGCAGGCCGCTGGCTGCGGGATCTTCGTCCGTTCTACGCCTGGTACGAGCTGCAACAGCGGATTCGTGCCGACGCCGTCGCTCGCGCCACGACAGGTATCGGTGAGCGCGTCGACTTCTCCGTGCTCCTTCCCGGCCCTTTCCCGATCCCGCCCGACGATCCGACCCGCGTGATGTACCCGGAGGGCTACCCGCTCGAGAACATCGAACTGGCGATGCGGTTCCGGCCGGAATCGATGATCGCCTCGATAGCCCCGCGCGCGGTGTGTCTCATCGGCTGCGCCGACGACACGGTCGTCCCCGCGTCGGAGACCGAGAGTCTCTACGCACGGGCATCCGAACCACGGCAGTTGACCGTCTTCCCGGTCGGGAACCATGGCGGACCGATGGGGCCATTGGCCAACGAGACCGCAGCGGTGATCGTCACGTTCCTGGCCGAACACATGCAACACAAGGAGGGCGTCCGATGACCGGGGGCCGGTTCGCAGGACGTACGGCAGTGGTGACCGGCGGCGCGTCTGGGTTCGGACGGGCAACCGTCCAGCGCCTTGCGAGGCAGGGCGCGCTCGTGACGATCGTCGACGTTGCCGCCAACGGTGACGAGGTCGCCGACGAGATCAGCGCTGGTGACGGCTCCGTCACATTCCACTTCGCGGACGTCAGCAGGCCGGAGGACATCGATGCTGCCTTCGAGTCGGCCTACGACCGCCTCGGCCGCCTCGATATCGCCGTCAACAACGCCGGCGTGCTCGGCGGCGGGTGGATCCACGAAGAGGGAGCGACCGAGTTCCTCCGAAGGCAGCTCGATGTCAATGTCATCGGCGTGTGGAACGGCTGCCGCACTGCCCTGCGGTTGATGCGGCCGAGCGGTGGCGGAGTGATCATCAACACCGCCTCGCCCGCCGCCCAGGTGCCTACCCCCGGCGCCGCCGCCTACGGGCTGTGCAAGTCTGCGGTGCTGCACCTGACGCACTCGCTGGCGATCGGCTACGCACCGGATCAGGTGCGGGTGAACGCAGTCCTGCCCGGGCCGGCGCTGACGGGGATCTTCCAACTCGATCCGGCGAGACGTGATGCCCTCGAGCAGGCTTACCTGCCCAACATCCCGCTCGGCCGGATGGCGGATGTCGATGACATCGCTGCTGCGATCGAGTATCTGGCGAGCGACGAGGCGTCGTTCGTCACCGGCGCTGCGCTCAACGTCGATGGGGGATTCCGGCCGCGCCTGCCGCCGCGGGTGTTGCAATGACGGCGATCCGCATCGAACGCGACGTGGTCATCGCCACGCCCGACGGGGCGACCTTGTCTGCCGACGTCTACCGGCCTGACGACGACGTTCCGCATCCTGCGCTCTTCCAGCACACCGCCTACAACAAGTCGAATTGGATTTCGGTCTTCGGCGTGATCAACCCGATGCGCGCTGTCGGCGCCGGGTTCGCCGTGGTCGTCGTCGACGCCAGGGGCCGCTTTGCTTCAGGCGGTGACGAGCCGTTTCAGCCCTTCTTCGACGACGGCGCGTCGGCGGTCGCGGTCATCGAGTGGATCGCCACGCAGCCGTGGTCGACCGGTGCCGTCGGAATGTACGGGGCATCCAACAACGGCGTCGGGCAGTGGCAGGCGGCGAAGCTCGGCGCGCCGGCGTTGAAGGCGATCGCCCCGCATTTCACGGCGAGCGAATACGACGAAGGCTGGGTGTACCGCGGAGGTGCGTTCCAACTCGGCTTCAATACGTGGTGGACGATCGCCAACCTTGCGCCCGACATGCTCGCGCGCGCCCAGCGGGCAGGGGCGGACACGACCGAAGCGTCCGCCTTTCTCGCGGCAGCGCAACTCGACCCCGACTCCGTGTTCGGGCACACACCTGCGGATCGCTCATCGGCCGATCGCCTCGGCCCGGTCGGAGAGCATGTTCCGTACTACGGAGCATGGCTACGCCACGGTCATGGCGACCCGTTCTGGGAGCCGGTCTCGTTGCGAAAATCGTGGGATGCGATCGACCTGCCGATCCTGCACGTCGCCGGCTGGTACAACGTCCACCTCGACGGGAACCTCGCCAACTATGCGGCGATGCGCGGGCGAGGCCCGGTCGATATGCGCGATCGTCAGCACCTGATCGTCGGACCCTGGACACAGTGGCTGTCGGCGCTCGGCGAGGCGTGCGGGCCGGAGATGCGCTACCCGACGGCGCTGATGGACATGGAGGGCCTGCAGCTGTCGTGGTTCGCGGAGCAACTCGCGGACGGGCCGCCCCCAGACCTGCCGCGTGCGCGGGTCTTCGTGATGGGTGCCGCAGAATGGCGGAACTACGACGAATGGCCTCCACCGCAGAGCGTCCCGACCGAGTTCTTCCTCGACACCGGCGGAGCCGTCGGCGGAACCCGAGGAGAAGGCGTCCTGTCCGTCGACGTGGTTGGCAGGCAGAGCGCTGACAGCTTCGTCCACGACCCGTCCAAACCTGTCCCGACCGTCGGGGGGGCGACGATGCTCGTCAACTTCACCGTCTCGGCAGGTCAACGCGATCAGCGCCAGGTCGAAGCGCGCGATGACGTGCTCGTCTACTCGACACCGCCTCTGGAAGACAGGCTGACCGTCGTCGGGTACGTCTCTGCTGTGCTGTGGGTGACTTCGTCGGAGCCGACGACGGACTTCACTGCCAAGCTTGTCGACGTCTACCCCGATGGCCGGGCGATGCTACTCACGGACGGCATCGTCAGGGTCGGTGAAGCGACACCGCCGATGACCCCGGGCGAGCCGACGCGAATCGAGGTGGACATGTTGGCCACCGCGAACGTCTTCCAGCGCGGCCATCGGGTTCGCCTCGAGATCGCCAGCAGCAATTTCCCGAAGTTCGATCTCCACGCCCGCCGCTCTGCGCCAGGCACGATAGCTGCGACGGTCTGGCAGGCGGCGACGCAGTCGGTGCTGCACGGCGATGAGTATCGTTCGGCGCTGGTACTTCCGGTGCTGCCGTCGGAGCCGACCCAGTCGTCGAACACCTCCGTCGCATCATGACGGCCGGATCGGGCCCGCGCATCGCCCTCGTCACGGGCGGCAGCCGGGGCATCGGTCGGGCGATCGCCATCGCTCTTGCGGCCTCGGGCGCGGCGGTCGCCGTCAACTACCGGCGTGACGAAGCGGCCGCCGATGAGACGGTCGCGGCGATTGCCGCATCGGGCGGAACGGCGGAGGCTTTCCGGGCCTCGGTCGACGACGAGGACGAGGTCACCTCGATGGTCGACCGTATCCATGAGCGACTCGGAGCGGTGGATCTGCTCGTCCACAACGCCGGAATGGCGAGCAGCGGCAAGGACATCGCCACGACGCCCGAACGTGAGGTGACCCGCCTCTTCGGCGTGCACGCGCTCGGGCCGTTCCGGTTGACCCGGCTGCTGCTCCCGGAACTCCGTGCAGCCCAACGCAGCGATGTGATTTTCGTCAGCAGCGCCGGAGCGTCGAAGAATCTCGTCAACTGCGTGTCGTACAACATGGCCAAGGCGGCGATGGAGTCGCTCGCACTGTCGCTCGCCAAGGAGGAACGGCGCCATGGCGTGCACGTC
This sequence comes from Actinomycetes bacterium, assembly GCA_025356335.1. GTDB lineage: Bacteria > Actinomycetota > Acidimicrobiia > Acidimicrobiales > Ilumatobacteraceae > JANXUF01. The sequence goes on along the minus strand of JANXUF010000062.1, from coordinate 115,061 downwards.
AACATCGTTCTGCCGGGCCTGACCGCCACCGACATGGGGCTCAGCCTGATCTCGATGATCGGCGGAGCCGGCCTCGCCGAGTTCGACCATCGATTCCCGTTCGGTCACGTCTGCCGCCCGGAGGAGGTCGCTGCCGTCGTTGCCTTCATCGCCTCGCCGGGCGGCTCGTACCTGACCGGTCAGCGCATCTTCGTCGACGCCGGAGCAGACGTCGACCTCGTCTCCAGCCTCCGCCCAATCGACGAGTAGTTCTCGGTCATGCTCACATCACCAGATCTCGTCAGACCGTCGACATTCGGTGGCGTCAACGCGAGCGCACCGCCTCAGCGAGACGGCCTATGGTGCAGCAGGTTTCGATAATGGCCCGTGTAACTCGCGCGTCGCGATGATGTGGAGGCGAGGCCGCCTCCCGCCGTCTCGTCCCGATCTCCGAAGGAGCATGGCATGGTCCAAGCCGTCCGCAATGCCGAGTGGTTCACGTACTTCCCGACCGACTACCGCTGGTCGTTCAACGTGATGATCACGCTGTCCGTCGCAGGCACGGGTGGATCGGAGGTCGGTGAGGTCGATCGCGTCTGCCGCAAGCTGCAGGGCCATGTCGGCGACGACGCCAAGTGGTTCGAGGAGTGGCGGGCGATGGGCGACCAGGTGCGGGCGATGGCCGACGATGCGGTAGAGCGCGGCAGCCGGCGCAGCGCCATGGCCCACTACCGCAGGGCGTGCGAGTACTACTTCGCTGCCGAGCGCTTTCGTTTTCCGAAGGATGAACTCGCCCTGTCGACGTACCGCGACATGCTCGACTGCTTCCGCAAGGGCGGCGAGTACGACGACGACCACGTGATCGAGCACATCGACATCCCCTACGAAGATTCGGCGCTGCCGGCGTTCTTCGTGCCGGCCCGTCCCGGCAACGGCGAGCGCTCGCCGGTCGTCGTGTTCTTCAACGGCTTCGACGGCAACAAAGAGTTGAACTGGTTCCTCGGCACAGCCGAACTCGTACGCCGCGGGATCAGCGTGCTGTCCGTCGACAGCCCGGGCGTCGGTGAGGCGATCCGCTTCCGCAACATTCCGCTTCGCCACGACTACGAGGTCGCCGGCGCTGCCGCGCTCGACTGGCTGGAGCAACGTGACGACGTCGACGCGAGCCGCATCGGGATCATGGCACTGAGCCTGGGTGGCTACTACGCCTCACGATCGGCGAGCATGGAGCACCGCTTCGCTGCGTGTGTCGCCTGGGGTGCGATCTGGGACTACCACCGCATCTGGAAGGAGCGCATCGAAGCTGCATTCGAAAAGCAGCTACCGGTTCCCGGCGAGCACCTCGCATGGAGCACTTGTTCGGAGTCGCCGCTCGACGCGCTCGCCTCGATCGAGGGATTCAAGCTCGACGGAGTCGTCCAGCAGATGGAGTGCCCGTTCCTGCTGGTCCACGGCGAGGACGACCAGCAGGTTCCAGTCGCAGATGCGCACTCGCTGTACAACGCTGTCGGCTCGAATGACAAGACGATTCGCGTCTTCTCCAACGAGGAGGGGGGGGCCCAGCACTGCCACATCGACAACCTCTCGATCGCCACGCCCTTCATCTTCGACTGGCTCGGCGAGCGCCTCGGAGCAAAGCCGTGACGGAGCAGGTTCCTGACGGCCCGGGGCGTTGTACGTACCTCGTGGGCATCGGCTTCCGGGCAGAGGATGTCCCCGAGGCACGGCGCAGCGCGATCCTGACCGCCGAGCGGGCCAGAGGCATCGAGCTGATCACGACCGGAAACCTTGTGCGGATCTGGCGCCAACCGGGCGGCGCCGACAGCATCAGCATCTGGTCTGCCGATGACGCCGACGAATTGCACGCGCTTTTGGCCTCGCTGCCGATCGCCCCCTGGACCCAGTTCCAGGTGACAGCCCTCGCCCATCATCCACTCGAAGCGCAGGCACGAAGCGCAGCGCCATCGCCGAAATGCTCGCAGGAGGCCACTGATGCCGATCGACATTGATGCCGTCGGCCGCGAAAGCGAGCCGTACACCGCATCATGGGACTCGACCGCTCCGCTGCTGTACTCGCTCGGTGTCGGAGCAGGCATCGACGAGCCGGCGTTCACGACGGAGACGACCGAGGGTGTGCCGCAGCTCGTGCTCCCCACGTTCGCGCTCGTGATCGGATCGAGCCTCGAACGGATGCCGCAATTCGGCACCTACGATCTCGCCAAGCTCGTCCATGGCGAGCAGCGGCTGACGCTCCACCGCCCGATCCCGACCGAGGGTGACGTCATCGTCCGCCAAAAGATCGTCGGTATCTACGACAAGGGCAAAGCAGCCGTCGTCGGCAGCGAACGCGAGGTCGTCGACGCAGCCGACGGCTCGCCGTTGTTCACGACCTACTCGTCGTCGTTCGTGGGCGGCGAAGGTGGCTGGGGCGGCGACCGAGGGCCTGCTGTTGCACCGAAGGTGATCCCCGACCGGGTTCCCGACGTGTCGATCACTTACCGCACGTCGCCGGACCAGGCGCTGATCTACCGGCTGTCCGGCGACCGCAACCGGCTGCACACGGACCCCGCATTCGCCAAGGGCGGGGGCTTCGAGCGGCCGATCCTCCACGGGTTGTGCACGTATGGTTTCGCCGGCCGGGCGCTCCTGCACGGTCTGTGCGGCTCCGACCCAGCGCGATTCCGTCATGTCGAAGGTCGCTTCTCCGCAGTGGTCCTGCCTGGTGACTCGCTGACGACCGAGATGTGGGTCACCGACCCCGGCCTCGCCGTCTTCACCGTGAAGCGTGAGGACGGGACGATCGTCATCGACAAGGGCGGCTTCCGATTCGACGAGGCCGACGGTGCCTGAGAGCGGTGTTGCCGACCTCGCCGGCAGAACCGCCATCGTCACGGGAGCCGGTTCGGGAATCGGCAGGGCGATCGCCGGTGCGCTCGCCGGCGCCGGGGCACACGTCGGTGTCAACGACCTGCGGCCCCGGGCGGCGGCGGAGACGGTCGCTCTGGTCGAGGCAGCAGGCGGTTCGGCAGAGGCGCTGCCATTCGACGTGACCAGCTCTGCGGCGGTCGATGCGGCCGTCGACGGATTCGTCTCCGACAATGGACGGCTCGATGTGATGGTGAACAACGCCGGGCTCGGGAACACGTACAAACCGGGACAGTTGGAACACGTGCAGGAGGTCGTCGCCCGTCGAGCGAAGGGTGAACCACCTGGCTCATTCTCGATCACCGTGGCGTTGACGGACGAGGAGTGGCGCAAGGTGCTCGACGTCCTGCTGTTCGCCACCTTCTACGGCACGCGGGCTGCACTGCGGCACATGGAGCCGGCGGGCAGTGGTTCGATCGTCAACATCGCCTCCACCGCTGGACTGATGCCTGCGCCGCTTGCGCCGGAATACGGCGCGGCCAAGGCCGGCGTGATCGGTTTCACCCGCTCCGTCGCCCACGAGGTCGCCGGCAGCGGGGTACGCGTCAACGCGGTGGCCCCCGGCACCATCGACTCGGCGCTCAACGAGCGGTTCGGCCCATTGCGCAGCGGGCTGACGACGCGTCAGGCGTCCGGCCGCCTGGGACGCCCCGAGGAGATCGCCGAGGCAGTCCTGTTCCTGGCCAGCGACCGCGGCTCGTTCTGCTTCGGTGAGATCTTCACGGTCTCCGGCGGTCTCGCCTGATCGTCGGGTCGGGGGACGGATCCGCGGAACGGATCAACGGAACGGGTGCAGCGCGAGGCCCGACCAGCAGCAGCCTTCGACCCGTAGGACCGTTCCCTCCGAGGATCCGGTGACGTACATCGTGCCATCGGCGGCGACGGCGACGTTCGCATAGACCGGCGCGTTGCCGACCCGGATGACGTCGAGCAGTAGACCGTCGGGGGTCCACCGTTGGATCGATCCGGCCCGTTGCTCGAACTGCACGGCGCAGATCACGAGGTTGCCATCGGTGTCGAAGTCGAAACCGTCGGGATGACCGTCCTCCATCTGGATCACCACCTTGCCGTCGCCCAGGCGTCCGTCGACCAGCGGGTAGCGGAGGATCTGCCTGGCGGTCGTGTGGGCCACGAACAGTGCGTCGTCCTCGATGCCGAAACCGAGGCCATTGGGGTACCAGTCCATCTCGGCGAGCTGCTGCGCCTCGCCGGTGTCGGGATCGCAGCGCCAGAGCCTGCCGGAGTTGCAACCCATCGGCCGCGAGGGGTCGGTGCAGTAGACCCAGCCATCGGGGCCGATGCAGATGTCATTCGGCGACGTCGGCTCGGTCGAGAGCCACGACACTCTGCCGTCCCGGCCGACCTCCTGGATGCCTCCCTCTGCTCCGAGCGCTCCCTTCGCTCCGATCGGCGATGTCGACCCGCACTGGGCGATGAAGATCCGGCCATCGGAATGTTCCGCCAGCCCGTTCGGCGCGTTGCCGACGATGATCGTGTCGACGGAGCCGTCGTCACCGATTCGGAACAGGTTGCCGGTGCTCACCGACGTAACGATCAGGCCACCGCCCTGCATGATCACCGGGCCCTCGGTGAACCCGAGTCCGGTCGCGAGGACGGTCACCTGGAATTGACGTTGTGAACCCACGACGGCTGCTCCTTGGCACGGTCCAGTCGACGGGGTCGGCCGGATTCCGCCGGTCAGTTTCCGAATGTTTCGTTACCTGCCACGTAACACCCGCCATCTGCGTCGCCGCGCCTCACACCTACGGGTCCCTTTTCTGGACGCTGTGTCCTTGCGACCCATCACTGCGCCGACGGTGGAGCGGCCAATCGTAATGCGGTCTGTAACGGCGGGGGATCTACCGTTGGACAGTCGACCATACGTGAGGAGTTTCGTTGTGACGACCGCAGCCAAATATCGCCTGTTCTCCGCAGATTCGCACGTCGTCGAGCCGCGCACCCTGTGGCTCGACCGCCTGCCGAAGCGCTTCCAGCACCAGGCCCCGCAGGTCGAGTCGCGAGAAGACGGCGACTATTTCATCATTCCGAACACGAACATGCCCGCGAAGCCCGTCGGAACGGAGGGGGCGATGATCGACAGCAAGATCGCCGGCCGTATCGACAGCGCCAAGGGGTATCGATTCGAACAACAGCGGCCCGGCGCCAACGACGCGAAGGCCCGCCTACTCGACCAGGACAGCCAGGGGGTGACCGGCGAGGTGATCTACCCCGGTTGGCTCATCGTCCACAGCATCCAGGACTTCGACCTCAAGGCGGCATGCGTCAGCGCCTACAACGACTGGCTGTTCGAGGACTTCTGCTCGTACGACCCGAACCGCCTCGTCGGGGCTGCAGCGCTGCCCGTCGGCAACGGTCCGATCGAGGCGGCGATCGCCGAAGCCCACAAGTGGGCGGACCGCGGCGCCAAGACCTTCCTCCTTCCACAGGCTGTTCCGGGCAAGGCGTGGGGTGACGAGCACTTCGACCCGATGTGGGCGGCGCTCGAAGAGATCGGACTCCCCGTGTCGTTCCATCAAGCGGCCGGACAGGTCGCCGTGTTCGACAACAAGCTGACGCCCGGCGCGTTCTGGACGATCGCCATCGGCAACAAGATCAGCCTCGGCTGGGTATTTATGCAGTTGGTCTACGGGGCGATCCCCGAGCGTTTCCCGAACCTGCGCTTCGTTCTCGTCGAGGGTGGCATCGGCTGGATCGCCTACCAGTTGACGACGATGGACCACATGTTCGACGACCACCACGCGTGGACCGTGCCGGAGTTAAAGATGAAGCCGAGCGACTACTTCTGGCGGCAGTTCTGGGCGACGTTCGAGGACGACCGCCCCGGCATCTTGACGCTGCCTCTGCTCGATCCGGGTCGGCTGATGTGGGCGGGCGATTATCCGCACACGGAGGGCAACTTCCCTCGGGGTCAGGAATACGTCGAGCACGACTTCGAGGGCGTTGCTCCAGCGGTGACGCAGGCCATCACCTACGACAACGCCGTGAAGCTCTATCAGGTCGAGCCGCAGGCAACCTGACGTGGCGTCCCGGGCCCGCTCAGCCGAGGTGTTGTCCTACCTCCGTCCGTCACGACACCGAGGGCTGGTCGCGCTGATCGCGTTCCTGATCATCTGGCAGATCGCGGCGCGCTTCATCGTCGACGACGAGCTGTTCCTGACCGGGCCACTCGACGTCGTAAAGGCCGTATGGAGGTGGTGGCACCACGGCGATCTCCAGCATGATTTGTTCGTGAGCACAGAGGAGTTCGTCAAAGGCTTCGTCCCGAGCGCCGTGTTCGGCGTCCTCCTCGGATTGCTGGTCGGCACCAGTGACGCTGTCAAGGCGTACGCCGACCCGGTGATGGACGCGATGTATGCCACGCCGATCGTTGCACTAGCGCCGCTGTTCATCCTGTGGTTCGGCATCGGGACCCAGAAAACGATCGTGCTCGTCATCGTGCTGGTGTTCCTGCCGGTGACGATCAATACGGACGCAGGCATTCGGGCGGTGGACCCGCAGCTCGTCGAGGCCTCCCGGGCATTCGGCGCCGGCCGAGTTCAGCTGTTCTGTAAGGTCCGCGTTCCCGGCGCGCTGCCGTTCATCATCACCGGCATCCGTCTGGCGATCGGTCGCGGTCTCATCGCCGTCGTCGTCGGTGAGCTGTTCGGCTCACAAGCGGGCGTCGGCTACCGCATCCAGCTCGACACGCAGAACTTCCAGACCTCCGAACTTCTCGGCGGTGTACTGATCTTTGCGATTGCCGGGGTCTTCTTGGTGAAGCTCATGGAGTTCATCGAACGTAAGGCCGCTCCGTGGCGTGCAGTGGACCAGGCTCATCGCGGGTACGTGATGACGGCGAAGCAATAGCAAACTTTTTATCTGTGACCCGTCCGGGTAATGAACCCGTTAACGAACTCAGGTCTACGGTTCGCTCGTCAGCATGTGAGCTGACGAGTTGCCGCCGGTCCGGGAACCGTGCGATACACGAACAAGCTCGCCGGCGATCACGGGGACGTAGGGCCGGCATCGAAAGGATCTCGCATGAAGACCTCACTGAGCCACAGGACCAAAGGCGTGTTCGCCGTCTTGGTCGTCATCGCCGCAGCCTGCGGCAGCAGCACGAAGAGTTCCGCACCGTCGAGCAGTGCTGCCGGAGCAGCCACCGCGGCGGCAACCGGAGCAGCCACGACGGCGGCAACCGGAGCAGCCACCGCAGCGGCAACCGGAGCACCCACGACCGCTGCCGCCGGAGGGTCGACGCCGGCGGGTGCTGACACGACTGCTGCGCCACTCAAGACCGCCGCGCCCGAGACGACACCGCCCGACCTGACGACCCCCGGCGCTGCGCCGATCATCGGCAACATCACCTTCAGCGGTGTCACCCCGAACGCCGGGAACTGGGCGCTGCAGGCCGGAGTTGCCGAGGGCATCTTCAAGCAGTATGGCATCAACGCCAAGCTGATCTACTCGGCCAGCAGCCCGGCTTCGATCGCCGCCTTGTTCGGTGGGTCCGTGCAGTTCACGACCGCGCTCTACGACGCAGCGATCCCTGCCTGGCAGAAGAACCCCGACCTGGAGTACGTCGCCAGCGGCTACGACCTGCTGCCCTACGAACTCATCGTCGACCCGACCAAGATCAAGACGGTCGCCGACCTCAAGGGCAAGACCTGCGCTGCTCAGAACCCGCCGACCATCGGCGACGGGCTCTACGTCCAGTTGATGATTTCGGAGGCGTCGAACAACACCCTGAGCTACGCCAACAAGGACTACAACATCGCCACACTGCCGATCACCGCGCCCTCGGCGCTCGGAGCGCTCAAGTCCGGTCAGATCCAGTGCATTGCCGAGCTTCCGCCCGTGAGCGGAACGCTGAACAACGCCGGTTACCCGACGCTGATCCACGCTTCCGAGCTGGCCCAGTTCAAGGGGCTTCCGTTCTTCGGCCTGAACACGCTCAAGTCATGGGCGACTGCGCACACCGATCAGGTCGTGGCGTTCCTCGAGGGCTACCTGGCCTCGATCGCTTGGCTGGAGAACCCGGCGAACAAGGACGCCGCCATAGCCCTGCTCGCCAAGAACGCCGGTTTGCCAGTTGGCGACGCTACTGCGGCCTACAGCTGGGTGACGGCCGGCGGCTTTCCGCGACAAGGACTGATCAAGGATGACGCACTGGCCAACGACCTCAAGTTGGCGCAGCAGTTCGGCCGCCTCGCGGACGTCACCAACGCGCAGCTTGCCTCGATCGTCGATCTCAGCTACGTCAAGCAGGCCTACGCAAAGCTTCCGCAATCGGTGAAGGACACGCCGTCCGTCGTGTCCCCCTGAGCCGTTAGCACCTGAGTAACGGATTTGGTAACGGCAACGATCTAGGTTGCGTGCAAAGCACAGCGGTCAGATTGCGTTATGGGTTTCACAGGGAACGCCCTCCTTCGAAGGGTTCAGGCAAAGCGAACACGGCTCATCCTCTGTGAGTTCTTCGTGATGGGCGCCGCATTCGCACAGTCCATCGATTTAGGGGATTGGAGGCGCTGACGTGATCGTCAAAAGAAAGCTGCTCGCGCCGGGACTACCGGTCGGCGTCATTGCCAGACCGAGATTGGACGAGCTGTTCTCGTCATTGCTCGAACTCCACGGCACCGTTGCCGTTTTCGCCGCCGGCGGTTCGGGAAAGACCGTTCAGTCGCAGATGTTCGCCGCTCGCTTCGGGTGGCCGCTCTGTTGGCTGACGGTCGACGAGGCTGACCGTTCGGGCAGCAGATTGTTGTTCTACCTGGCCGAGGCCGTCCGGCCGTTGTTGCCGAAAGCCCCGGACGTCGTCAGCCAGGCCGTCGAGGCAGGACTGTCGTCCGCAGAGATCGCGGCGATGCTCGCCGATTCGCTGCCCGATCAGTCGTTCCTGATCGTCCTCGACGACTGCGAGACGATCGCCGGCCACGACGACGCCGCCAGCGTGCTCGGCGTTTTCCTCGAATACCTACCGGTCAAGGCCCGGGCACTGCTGCTCAGCCGTGACGAGTTGGAGAAGCCGGTCGCCCGCATGCTCCTCGAAGGCCGTATCGGCCGCATCACCGACGCCGACCTGGCGCTCGACGAGACCGAGGCGCGGACGATGCTCACGAAGAGCGGCCAGTTCGATCGCGACGCCGGTGAGTTGTTGGCCGCCACGCACGGCTGGATCGCAGCGTTCGCCTTCGATGTGCGGCCGAGCGACATGCATTCGGGCCACGACGCCTTGCTGTCCTACATGCGTACGGAGATCCTCGGGCGCCTCCCGGAGGACGAGCAGCGCTTCTTGCTCTTCACCAGCCTGCTCAACGCGGTCACACCGCGTTTCGCCGTCGGCCTGTGCGGGCCGGAGGCGTACAACCTCTGGCGGCGGATCCGCTACCGCTACCTGCCGGCGACGATGACCGCCGACCGGACGCTCGTCTACCATTCGCGCTTCCGTGCGTTTCTGCGTGAGCAGCTCGAGATCGAATACCCGGACGAGCTGCCGCTGCTGCGCCGCCGTCAAGCCGGGTTGCTCGTCGAATTGAGCCTGTACGAGGAAGCGGTGTCGATCTATCTCGACCTCGGTGACCTGGACGAGGCCACGCTCGTCGCCGAACGCGCCGTGCCGCAACTGAATGCCAGAGCCGACTGGTCCCTCATGCTGCGCTGGTTCGAGCAACTCGGCCCCGAACGTGTCGACTCCCATCCGCTCCTGCAGGGCGCACTGATCCGCTGCCTCTACGGCACCCGGCAGATCGTCGAACTCAACGAGATGATCCAGGCTCTCCACAAGGACGGCCTGCTGAGCAAGGTCGCCAAAGCCGACCCGGCAGTCGTGTCGTATCTCGGTTGGGCACTGCAGTGGCGGCCGGCCGAAGCGCTGGAACTGCTCGACACCTACCAGGGTGACTACCGCGCAGAGGGCGTGCGGTTCGAACTGCGGGCCGTTAGCGGGCGCGACGCCGTCGCCGTGCCGGCCGGCAAGAACTGGTCCGACATGGAGCGGCTCGTCAGCTGGGGACTGCTCGTCCAGGGTCGCATGCCCGAACTCATCCAGATGCTGCCCGACGAGAACGAATGGCCGCCGGTCGGGTTCTATCGGACGCCGCACCCCATCCTCGGTCTCGTCTGGCAGGGCGAGATCGCCAGAGCGAGAGACCTGCTCGACCAGGTTCCGGCTGCGGTCCGCGAAGGCGCGCACACCGACCTGTGGTACTTCCACGAGGCATGGGTGCTGTGGGCCGAGGGCGACGTGCCCGGGGCGCTGGAAGCCGCCCGTGCAGCGGTCGCCCACAGTTCGCGCACCGGCTTCGGGTGGGAGCCGTGCTTCGATGCCGTGGTCGGCCACTTCATGGTGCTGCTCGGCCAGGCGGACGACGCCCGATCAGTTCTCAGTGAATCGCTGCGCCGTTCGACCGCATCCAGGAACCGTGCCTATGCAGAATGGGGGTTGACGTTCGAAGGCCTCGCCTGTCTGCTCGACGACCAGCCCGCCGACGCCGTCCGCCGCCTTCGTCGTGCCTACGACGGCATGCGCAGGGCAAGGCGAATGTTGATGATGCCGTTCGCCGGCCTCTACCTGGCGGAGGCCGAGTGGCGCCTCGGGAACGAGCAGCGCTCGCTCGACCTCGCACGAGAGGCCTACGACGTCAGCGCCCAGATGGGATCGTTGTTCGTGCTGCAGCGCGGCCTGGAGAATGTTCCGAACCTGCTCGAGCGACAGATCGCCTCGGACGACGAGGACCATCGATGGAGGCGCCTGCAGCTGCTGCGCAAGTCACCGGCCGCCGTGGCCCGCGAGCCGGTCCCCACGCACATCAGCGTCGCATCTGGCGGGCACACGTTGGAGATCCAGACTTTCGGTGACACCGCCGATCTCGTCGTCGACGGCCACCCGGCTTGCGTCAAACGCCTCAAGACGATCGAGATGGCTGCGTTCCTCGCATTGCATCCGGCCGGCGTGGAGCGCAAGCGCCTCCAGGCACGCTTGTTCCCCGAGACCGACCAACGACACGGCGGGAACTACTACCGCCAGATCGTCCACAAGCTCCGCCTCAGCACGGGGATCAGCCTCGACCGCAGCCCATCCGGCATGGTGACTTGGCCGTCAGGGTGGTTCGTCGACAGCGTCGATCAGCGCTTCGAACGGCTGACGCGTGAGGCCGGTCATCTCAGCGGCCACGAGCGCCTCGCCAGGCTCAAGATCGCATTGGAAATCCCGACGGGCGCCTACCTGCAGGACAGCGATCTGGAATGGGTCGAGGAGCGGCGTTTCGAGCTCGACGTCCTGCGTTCGGAGGCGACCGGCGAGGCAGCGCAACTCGCGCTGACGCTCGGACGGATGGAGGAGGCCCGTGACTTCGCCGAACGCGCCGTCCACGACGACAGCTACTCCGAGACGGCTTACCGCACGCTGATGTCAGTCGAGGCTGCTGTCGGCACGCCCGGCGCGGTGATGAACGTCTACCGCCGCCTGACCGACGCACTCGCCGAACTGAACGTCTCGCCGGACGCGCGGACAGTCGCGCTGTTGCAGCGACTGCGCGCCGAGCCCTGAACCCGGCTCCTACCCGATCTGGCGAGACCCGTTATCCGCGCCGTTATCGAAGCGGATCGACGGTGCCAGGATTCGGCCGTAACTGACGGCAGGAGATGATCGACCGATGCCGAAGGAACAGGTGCAGACGCGAGAGAAACCGAACTTCCGGCTCGATGGCAGGGTGATTGCCGTCACCGGAGCGGGTCGCGGCATTGGCCGCTCGGTCGCGCTCGCCGCGCACGAGGCAGGCGCGACCGTCGTCGTCGGCAGCAGGACGATGGTAGAACTCGAGACGCTCGCCGACGAGATCAACGGCAACGGCGGCCGGTGCCTGGCGAGCCCGGTGGACGTCGAGAACGTCGCCTCGATGGAGGCTTTCGTCGCCGCGACGGTCAGCGAATTCGGCAGGATCGACGGTCTCGTCAACAACGCCGGCGACAACCTCGGCGCCACTGCGTTCGAGTACACCGAGGCGCAGTTCGACCATCTCGTCGACGTCAACTTCAAGAGCGTTTTCTTCCTGTCCCGAACTGCAGCGGCAGCGATGCGCGACGCCGGCACGGGCGGTTCGATCGTCAATGTCTCGTCGCAGGCCGGATGCGTCGGCGCGCCCGGCCGCGCTCCGTACAGCGGGGCCAAAGCTGCCGTCAACAATCTCACGCGCACGCTCGCCGCCGAGTGGGCGCCGCTCGATATCCGTGTGAACGCCATCGCTCCGACCTTCACCCGCACGCCGCTCTCGACCGCGATGCTGGAAGGCAATCCGGCGCTGCGGACAGCGGTTCTGGAGAAGATCCTGCTGGGCCGGGTCGCCGAGCCGGAGGAGATGGCGATGCCGATCGTCTTCCTCCTGTCGAGCGCAGCATCTATGGTGACCGGCCACACGCTGGTCGTCGACGGAGGGTGGACAATCGTATGAGCGAGCAGGGGAACGGCACATCGACGCAAGGACTGGCAGGCGCCGTCGTCGTCCTGACCGGAGCGGGCCGGGGGATCGGCAGGGATGCGGCGTTGGCGCTGGCGTCGAACGGCGCCGCTGTCCACGTCAGTGACGCCGACATCGACGCGGCGAACGCCGTCGTCGGGGAGATCTCCGACGCCGGCGGCATGGCTCACGCCGAGTACTGCGACGTCTCCTCGGAGTCCTCCGTCTCCGAACTGTTCGAGTCGATCGGACGCCTCGAAGGGCATATCGACGTGCTCGTCAACAACGCCGGAATCTATCCACTGCTGCCGTTCGCCGAAACGACCGTCGCCGACTACGACCGCGTCATGGACATCAACGTGAGGGGTGTCTTCCTGTGCACGATGGCCGCACTGCCGCTGATGCGCGAACACGGCGGAGGGATCATCGTCATGAGTTCGGGTGCAGGGACGCTGGCTTCGATCGCCCAGCCGACGGCGCGCAGCCTTCCGCTATACGGCGCGTCGAAAGCGGCTGTCGACCGCTGGGCGCTCGGGGTCTCCCGCGAACTCTCGGCCATGGGAATCGCCTGCAACGTGCTGTACCCGGGCGCGTTCGTCAGGACTCGCGGTCTCGCCGCGCTCGGCCTGTCCGACGCCGACATGGCGGCGACCGTCGCCCCCGACTTCGTCGCTCCTGCAATCGTCTACCTCGCCGCGCACCGCTCCGGCGAGATCAGCGGCCAACTGCTCAAGGCGAGCGAGTTCGGCACTGTGTGGGGACCTGGCTCAGCTGCTCCTGCCGTGTGACAGGGGCGGACGCGCCTGCCGTGTGACGGATGCCGGCTGGGGCGAAGGCGGTGCGGTCGTCGCTCAGTGCTTGTCGTCCTTGTCGTCGATCAAGGAGTCGTAGACCTCCTGCTCGATGAGCTTCCAGATACGGTCGACGTAGGCGGAGAACTCCGGGCTGCGCTTGGTGGTCAGGCTGCGGGGCCTCGGCAGGTCGATGACGATCTCCTCGCGCACGCGGCCGGGGTGCGCGCCGAGGACGATCACCCGATCCCCGAGGAACACGGCTTCGTCCAGTTGATGGGTGATGAAGACGACGGTCTTGCGCTGACCAGAGCACAGCACGAGCAGTTCCTGCTGCATGGCCTCACGCGTCTGGGCGTCGAGGGCGGCGAACGGCTCGTCCATCAGCAGCACATCGGGGTCGACGGCGAGGCCACGGGCGAGGTTCACGCGCTGGCGCATCCCGCCCGACAGTTCATGCGGGTAGTACTGCTCGAAGCCGTTGAGCTTGACGAGATCGATGCATTCCCTGGCCCTCGCGGTTCGTTGCGACTTCGGCATCTTCTTCAGTTCGAGGCCGAGCATGACATTCTGCAAGGTGGTCCGCCACGGCATCAGCGAGTCTTGCTGGAAGACCATTGCCATCTGGTCGGTCGACGATTTCCGCGGCCGGCCGTGGAGCAGGATCGTGCCGTGCGTCGGTTCGATCAGCCCTTTGATGGCGCGCAGCAACGTCGTCTTGCCGCAGCCGCTGGCACCCACGATGCACACGAATTCGCCAGGTGCGACCTGGAGGTCGATGCGCTCGATCGCCATCGTCGTCTGCTCGCCTCGGCGGTACGTCACTCCAAGATCGTCGACCTGCAGGATCGGGGAGGCGATATCAGTCACCCGCCAAGCGTCCCAGCCCACCGTTACGGCCATCGTTATTGCGCGCACGGCGCTGCTTGCAGACTGGAGGGATACCGCTGGACAGCGATCATCGTCGTGTGAGCACGATTGCGTGGGAAATGGCGGACTGGGCGCACTGTTTCCAGCCGACGACCGACGACATCGAGTTGGCCAGACGATCGCTGATCGACACGCTGGCCGTGGCCCTCGCCGGCCGGGGCCACCCGCTGATCGCTAAGTGTGCGACGCTCGGCGACGCCGGTCGTTGGGCGGTCGCCGCCCACGTCCTTGATTTCGATGACCTGCACATGGAGTCGACGTCGCACGTCAGCGCCGTGATCGTGCCGACGGTGCTCGCCTGCGGAGGCGACGCCCGCACGTATCTCGCCGGTGCCGGGGTGATGGCCCGTCTCGGCACGGCACTCGGCTGGTCGCACTACACCGCGGGTTGGCATGCGACGTGCACCGCCGGCGCACCCGCTGCCGCCGTCACAGCTTCGTTGGCGATGGGACTCGACACTCAAGCGACGGCCCATGCGATCGCCTTGTCGATCCCCGCCGCTGGTGCGGTGCAGCGGGCGTTCGGTACCGAAGGCAAGTCGTTGCAGGTCGGCATGGCCGCAGACGCCGGTGTTCGGGCGGCGACGCTCGCCGCTGCGGGTGCCCGAAGCGATCTCGCCGTCGTCGAGCAGTGGCTCGAACTCGTCGGCGCTTCCTGGAGGACGGTCGACCTCACGGGGCCGACGGTGCCCGGCGGGCTGGCGATCAAGCTCTATCCGTGCTGCTATGCGATGCAGCGGCCGATCAGCGCGGTACGTGCGGCGTGGAATCCGTCGAACTCAGAAAGTGTCACCCGGATCCGGGTGACGACACCTGTTGCAACCGTGCAGCCACTCATCCACCACCGGCCGGTTACAGGCCTGCAGGCGAAGTTCAGCCTCGAGTACGCCGTTGCGACGGCACTCGTCGACGGCTTTCCCGATCTCGGGTCGTTCACCGACAGAGCATCGATGCGACCGGCGGTCCAGGATCTGTTGCCGCGCGTCGACATTCGCCTCGTCTCCGGTGCCGACGGGCTATTGGCCGGCGAGGTCGTCGTCGACATCGACCTTCGCGACGGGTCGACCCTGTCGGCTTCTATGGGCATGCCGCCCGGCTCGCCCGATCGACCCCCGACCGATGAGGAACTGGCAGCGAAGGTCGCCGGATGCGGAGCGGGCATTGCCGAAGCACTCGTCGGCGTCGACTGGGCGACCGCTGCCGCCATACTGCGTGCGATCTCCTGAGTGCCGTGTGCCGACCGACGGCAGCGAGTCGTATCGGCAGTGCCGCTGGAGCGTTCGAGAACTCACCAGGACCCGCCCGATCTCACGGCCTGGCGGGCGTTAAACCCCGTGAGGTTCGCGTCGGGCGGACGACGACGCCCGGCCGAGAGCGAAGCGCATCCTCGACGAAACGGCCTTTGCGGATCACCGGTGTGCCGTTGACGAACATGTGCACCATGCCGACGGGTTGATCGGCTGTCAAGCGCTCGGCATTGGCGGGGAAGTCGCGCACCCTGCGCAATGGGCCGGGCGCGACCGTCTCCGGATCGAAGACGACGATGTCGGCCGCTGCGCCTTCGCGGATGACCCCACGGTCGGCGAACCCGAAGAGGTCGGCCTGGACCTGGGTCAGCTTGTGGATCGCCTCCTCCAGCGTCAAGACGCCCTTCTCGCGCACCCAGTTGCCGAGCAGGTCCGTCGCCAGCGCGGCGTCGCAGAGCTGTCCGACGTGGGCGCCCGCGTCGGACAGTCCCAGGGTGCTCCCTTCGGTTCGCAACAGTTCGGTGACACCCTCCTCGTCACCATTGGCGAGCACCGCCTGTACCCGCAGCCGCAAATCGGGCTCGTCGAGCGTCAGGTCCAGCAGGGTGTCGAGCGGATCGCGGCCGAGACCTGCGGCAACGGCGAGCAGCGGCCGGTCGACGAGATCCGGATTTGCCGGGCATTCCATCAGCCGGTACGTGTCCCACTCGGGTGACAGGCCCTCGCCACGGGCCCAACCGTCGCGTGCGGCCTGGCGCCACTCGGGATCGGCGTAAGCGGCGCGCCGGTCGTCGACCGAGCGGGGGACGAGATCGCCGAAGGCATGGTTGGCGTTGAGTGGGAACGTCTCGTCCATCGAGAAGGAGAACGACAGCGGCCTGCACGACACCTGCGGCCAGACCTTGGCGCCCCTGGCCATCCCCTCCCGATGGACACGGAGCATGCGGTGGTGCACACCGTTGGCGACAGTCAACAATGCGGTGAACGTCATCGGCATTCCGAGCTCCAACTGCAGGTCGTAGAGCTCCTTGAAGTGCAGCTGCGAGGTCGCTCCGTTGACGGCGATGACACCCCGGCCCGTCTGCGCGGCCGCCCTGAACAACGCCTCGATCTCGATGCGGTCGGCGCACCGGCTCGGGATCGGCCGCCCGTCGGCGCCGATGTGCGTCGCCCCGAAACTCGTGGCGAAGCCGGCTGCGCCCGCCTCGAGGCCATCGGTAACCATCGCCGCCATCGCCTCGACTTCGTCTCTGGTCGCCACGCGCGATGACGCGTCGTCGCCCATGACATAGAGGCGGATCGGCGTGTGCCCGATGTAGGCGGCGAAGTTCAACACGGTGCCAAGACGGCCGATGAGTTCGAGGTACTCGGCGAAGCTTTCGAAACCCCATGGAATCCCGGCGCGTAGTGACGCCGGATTCATGTCCTCGACACGTTCGAGCGTGGTGATGATCTGCTCGCGGTGCTCCGGACGGACCGGAGCGATCGAAAACCCGCAATTGCCGGCGACCACCGTGGTCACACCGTGGTAACACGACGGCGTCAACGCTGCGTCCCAGAACACCTGGGCGTCATAGTGCGTGTGGATGTCGATGAAACCCGGCGCGACGACGAGTCCGCTGACGTCGATCACGTCCGTGTCGACGTCGTCGCCCGACAGGTTGAGGCCAACGCTCACGATTGTGCCCTCCTCGACGAGGACATCAGCGGTCCGTCGGGGCCCTCCGGTGCCGTCGACGACCGTTCCGCCACGAATCAGCAGCCGTTCAGACATCGGAGACCTCCATGTCGCGTACCGTGCCGGGGCGGGACGGAAGGGACATCGAGGGGATCGTCGCACGGAGCGCGTTACCGGTCCATTACCCACGCCCGCGTGCAGCGTCTGCGGGTTGACTTCGGGCGTTCCGCCTTCGTAAATTGTCTGTTCTATTGCAAATACCTCATGTTGTGTTCGAGGGGATGTCGATGAGCGTGACGGTCGAGCAGGGGATTATCGAGAGGTCCACGGGATGAGTGCAGTTGCATGGGACGACGAACGGGCGATCCAGCAGTTGATGAACCGCTACGTCGACTACACGGACCGCCACGACTTCGCCGCTCTCGTCGAGTGCTTCACCGAGACGGGTGAGTTCGTCGGCGCGTACGGCAGTTGGGTGGTGCGCACCGAATGGCCGGAGCTCGCCGAGCTCGCTGCGACACGTGCTGCGGAACACGGCTACTCGCGACACTTCGTCACGAACATCATGATCGAAGGGGGAGCGGACCCGGATGCGGCAACGGCACGGTCGTTCGTCCTGGTCACGACGCGTAACGCTGCGAGTCACGTCTGGCACATCACGCTGACCGGCGTGTACGAAGATGAGCTCGTTCGCGTCGACGGGCGCTGGGTGTTCGCCTCGAGGCGCGTCCGCGTCGACGGGACGGAGGACTCTCCGCCGCTCGGCTCCGGAGCGTCGGAACAAAAATCATGATGAATAGCTACCTCGTCGGCACGCAGCCGATCTCCGATCACGCCAGGGAGCGATGATGTACCATTATTTTCCGGGCAACTACACGTGGTCGCTCGCAGTTCACACGGCATTGCGGTGCGGCGCGCAGATCGGCGAGATCGATCGCGGCTGCTCCAAGCTTCGCGACCTGGAACACCCGACCGCCGAGGACTGGGTCGAGGCCTGGTCCGGAATCGCCGAGCAGCAGGAGTCGCTCGCCGCCGACGACCTCGCCCGTGGATACGAGATCAGCGCCGGCGACCGTTTGATGCGCGCCTCGATCTACCACATCATGGCCGAACGGCAGATGACGCTCGGCGACCGCAAGGCCGAGTGCTACCGCCGCCACCTCGACTGTTTCGGCCGTGCGGTCAAACTGTCGAAGATGCCGTGGGAGCGCATCGAGGTGCAGATCCCCGAGGGGACGCTGCCTGCGTACTTCATCCCGGCACCCGGACCCGGTCCGAAGCCGACGATGCTGTTCTTCGACGGGTTCGACACGTCGAAGGAGATCCTCTCGATGACCGTCCGCGACAACTTCGCCAGGCGCGGTCTGAACATCCTCGTCGTCGACAGCCCCGGTGTCGGTGAGCCGCTGCGACTGCACGGCATGCCGTCGCGACCGGACTACGAGGTCCCGGCGAGCGCGTATGTCGATTACCTCGAGACGCGCGATGACGTCGACTCCGACCGCATCGGCGTCTTCGGAGTCAGCCTTGGCGGCTACTACGCGCCGCGTGCCGCAGCGTTCGAGAAGCGTCTCAAGTGTGTCGCCGCCTGGGGTGCGATACTCGACTGGGGCGAGACGTGGAAGGACCGGTGGGCGCGTCGCAGCCCGACGGTTTCCGTGCCGCACTGGCAGTTGCCTTGGGTGATGGGCACCGAGACGATGGACGAGGCGCTGGAGCGGGTCAAGCAGTGGACGCTCGTCGACGTGCTGCCGCTCCTGACGCAGCCGTTCCTGATCCTTCACGGCGAGCACGACCAGCAGATCCCGTTGCGCGACGCCTACGGCGCCCTCGAACTCGCCGGATCGGCGGATAAGGAGCTCCGCGTCTTCACGCTCGACGAGGGTGGCGCCGAGCACTGTCAGTGCGACGAGCCGAACATCGCCATCCAACTCATCGCCGACTGGAGCGCTCTCAAGTTGGCGGCGGTCACGGTATGACACAGACCTCGGTCAACGCGACCAACAGCTCCATCGACCAAATCGCCTTCGGCGGCGGGACGATCGCCGGCCCCGGCAGGGGGGTGTCCGAGGATACGGCGAAGGACGTCATCTCGGCTGCGTATGACCACGGGGTCCGCTTCTTCGATACAGCGTCGATGTACGCGGGCGGCAAGTCGGAGGAGCTCCTCGGCGAGGTCTTGTCGCCGATGCGCTCGTCGATCACGCTGTTGACGAAAGGCGGCGTGTCCTACCCCGACCTCACCAACCTGCTGGTCTCGACGCGCGACTCGTCGTACGACGCACTTCGGCGTTCGCTCGAGGGATCGCTCGGGCGGTTGCGGACCGATGCCGTCGACGTCTTCCTGCTGCACCAGTTCGATCATTCGCGCACCCCCGAAGAGGCGATGGAGAATCTCCAACATCTCGTCGACGACGGCTTGACGAGGCACGTCGGCTTCTGCAACTTCGGAGCGAACGCATTCCGCCGGGCGATGGCGACCGGCATTCCGACCTTCGTCGAGTACAGCTTCAGCCTGCTCGACCGCCGCTACGCGAATGAGCTGCAGCAGGCAGCGGACGCCGGCTGTCGGCGACTTTCGTACGGCACGTTCGTCCACGGCCTGCTCGCCGAGCAGATGACTGCCGACACCGAGTTCCCGTCCACCGACTGGCGCAACCGATCGCGGACGCTCGGCAACGCCGTCAACTCCGGCAACGTCTTCTACGCCGGGGATGCCTTCGCCGAGAACGTCAGGGTCGCCGACGAACTCCGGGAGATCGCCTCGCGCCTCGGCGTCTCCCTCGCCGTCTTCGTGCTCGCGTTGATCCGCACTGACCCGCTCTCGGATCTCACGCTGATCGGCTGCCGTACCGTCGCCGAACTCGAGGAGAACCTGTCGGCGCTACGGCTCGACCTCGACGAACAGACGAGAGCGCAAGCAGGACAGATCCTCGACTCTGTGAAGCGCCCGACGCAGAACACCCTCGACAACGACGCGCCATGAACGGCGCCCACCCCTTCGCGCCGGCAGGCGCAGTCGCATGACCAAGGAGCACGATATGGAACTGGGATTCGACGGAAGAGTCGCGGTCGTCACGGGAGCAGGCGGCGGCCTCGGCCGCTCGCATGCGCTCGAACTCGCCAGGCGCGGTGCATCGGTCGTCGTGAACGACATGGGCGCCTCACTGTCCGGAGACGGACACGACGACGGGCCGGCGCAGTTGGTCGTCAAGGAGATCGAGGCGGCGGGTGGCGTCGCCGTCGCCGACACGAACAGCGTCGCAACCGTCGAAGGCGGTGAGGCACTGATACAGACCGCCATCGAAGCCTTCGGCCGCGTCGACATCGTCGTCAACAATGCCGGCATCGTCCGTGACAAGTCGTTCCACAATACGTCGTCTGGCGATGTCGATGCGGTCATCGCCGTGCACCTCGCCGGAGCGTTCAACGTCACTCGACCGGCGTTCCGCCACTTCCGCGAGCAGGCATACGGGCGTGTCATCGTCACCTCGTCCTCAGCCGGACTATGGGGCAACTTCGGTCAAGCGTCGTACGGGGCGGCGAAGATGGGCCTCGTCGGCCTGATCAAGGTGCTGGCGATCGAGGGGCAGAAGCACAACATCCTCGCCAACGCCATCGCCCCGGTCGCCAGGACGCGTATGACCGAGGCGTTCGACAATCCGCTCAGCCATCGGATGGGCACCGAGAAGATCTCCCCCGTCGTGGCCTATCTGGCGCACGAGTCCTCGACGCTGACGGGCGAGGTCATCAGCGTCGGTGCCGGGCGCATCGCCAGGGTGTTCGTCGGCGTCACACGTGGTTACCTGACCGACGACGAGATCACCGTCGAGACGGTCCGCGATCATCTCGAGGAGATCTTCGACGCGACAGACTTCGTCTATCCGGGCAGCAGCAAGGACGAGATGGCGCTCGTGCGATCGATGGTCGGGATCGAATGACGGCGGGCGCTCCGACGATGCCGGTCGAACTCGACCGGCCAGAACCGCTGCGCGGCGGGCCGCCGATGTCGCGGATCATGGTCGGCGAGTGGCTCGAGATGACCGCCAAGCGGACGCCTGAGCTGCGCTGCTTCGTGCTCGCAGACGGCTCGAGCCGGACCTTCGCCGAGGTTCGCGATCGTGTGAACGCTCTGATCCGGGCACTCGTCCACCATGGTGTACGGCAGGGCGACCGGGTGGCCATCCTGTCGACCGACTGCTCGGAATACGTCGAGACGATGCTCGCCTTCATGAAGATGGGAGTCACGGCGGTACCGCTCAACTTCCGCCTGCACCCCCGCGAGGTCGAGACGTTGATGCGCACCGCCAAGGCGGCTTGGGCGTTCGTCAGCGATCGGTACGTGGCACTGATGCGAGAGCTGCAGCCGTCGCTGCCGGATCTCGTGCAGATCGTCGCGTTCGACGGTGAATCGGATCTGACGAGCTACGCGGAGCTGATGGCGAGCGATCCCGGAGGCCGGACGCCGGTCTTCGAGGTCGCCGATGACGACATCCTCACGCTCGCTTTCACCAGCGGAACGACGGGTCTGCCCAAGGGCGTCATGCAGTCGCACCGGATGATCAAGATGCAGTCGGCGAACTCGATGATCGAGTACCGGTTCATGCGCGACGAGTTCCGCTACTCCGCCTCGCCGCTCTATCACGTCGCCGGCATGGGCCTGATCGTCAAGTGCGTCGCCCGCGGCATGACATCGCTGATCCTGCCGCAGTGGGATCCAGCGGTGGCGATCGAATGGTTCCGCAAAGGCTTGACCGGTGTGTTCCTCGTGCCGACGATGATCAACGGCCTCCTCCAGGTTCCAGGCATCCAGCCGAGTGACTTCGCCACACTGAAGTCGGTGTTCTACGGCGCTGCGCCGATGTCCCCGAACCTTCTCGTCAGGGCGATGGAGATGATGCACTGCGACTTCTACAACGGCTTCGGCGCAGGCACCGAGGCCGGCATGCAGACGGTCCTGACACCCGAGGATCACGTACGCGCACTGAACGGCGCGACGCATCTGCTCGGCTCGATCGGCAGACCCGGCTACAGCATTGATTTGCAGATCTGGGACGAGGACTGCAACGAGGTCGCCCAGGGCGACGTCGGCGAGATCGTCACGCGCAGCGACATGGTGATGAGCGGCTACCTGGACCAACCGGAATTGACCTCGCACGCCGTCGTCGACGGATGGTTCCGCGGCGGCGACATGGCGTGGCAGGACGAGGAGGGGTATCTGTACCTCGCCGGCCGCAAGAACGACATGATCATCCGTGGTGGCGAGAACGTCTATCCAATCGAGATCGAGTCGGTGCTCGCCGACTATCCGGGGATCGTCGAATGCGCCGTCATCGGCGCGGCGGACGTCCACTGGGGAGAGATCGTCCGCGCCTACCTGACGCTCGCTCCCGGTGTCACCCTCGACGAGGACGACCTGCGCGGCTTCTGCCGCAGCCGCCTCGCCGGCTACAAGGTGCCTGCGGAGATATGTCTCGCCGAGCAGCTGCCGAAGAACGCCAGCGGCAAGATCCTCAAACGAGAGCTGAGGGGCTGGTCGTGAAACACACCGATCAACACGATGTACATACACCCGGCGCGTGCGGCCATGCCGTGGCACGCCTGACAAGGAGAAATCGATGAGTGCCCGAGTCCCCGTGATCGCCGGCGTCGGCCTGAGCGACTACCCCAAAGCTCCGCACCTCGATGCGGTCGGTCATCACGTACTGGCGTTCCAGCGCATGCTCGACGACAGCGGTCTCGAGAAGAAGGAAATCGACGGCTACATGACCGCCCAGGGCAACTTCGCTGCCCCGGACAACGGCGGGACGATGGCCGAATACCTCGGCATCGACCCGCGCTATTACGACGGCACGGCCGTCGGCGGATCGACGTTCGAGCTCTACGTACAGCACGCGGCCGCAGCGATCCGCGACGGCCAGTGCGAGGCGATCGTGATGACCTATGGATCCGACCTGTACACGCAGTCCGGCACGAACCCGTCGTTCGGCGCAAAGCAGCCGGGCGAAGTCGTCCCTGGCGCGTTGCAGTACGAGTCGCCGTGGGGCAACACGCTGATCGGCGCCTACGCGATGGCGGCGCAACGACACATGTACGAGTACGGCACCACTTCGGAGCAGCTCGCCGAGATCGCCGTCGCCTGCCGCATGCATGCCGGACTCAACCCGAACGCCCAGTACCGCAAGCCGTTGACGGTCGAAGACGTCGTCAACTCGCGCATGATCGCCGACCCGCTGCATATGCTCGACTGCTGCGTCGTCTCCGACGGCGGAGGAGCGATCCTCATTACGACCGAAGAGCGCGCCAAGGACCTCAAGCAGCCGCCGATCTACATCCTCGGCGCCGCTGCGGCACAGACGCATTGGAATATCGGCCAGATGCCCGACTACACCGTGACCGCCGCAGCCCGCAGCGGTGAAAAGGCGTTCGCCCAGGCCGGAGTCCGGCCGGAGGACATCGACACGGTGCAGCTGTACGACAGCTTCACGATCACGGCACTGCTGATGCTCGAGGACCTCGGATTCTGCAAGAAGGGCGAGGGCGGACCGTTCGTGCAGACCGGCGCCTTGAAGCTCGGCGGCGCTCTGCCGTTGAACACCGATGGCGGTGCATTGAGCTCGTGCCATCCCGGTATGCGCGGCATCTTCCTGCTCGCCGAAGCGACCCGGCAGCTGCGCCACCAGGCCGGCGACGCACAGGTCGAGGGCGCAGAACTGGCGCTGGCGTGCGGGTCCGGCGGCTGGTTGTCGGCAATGGGAACGGTCATCCTCGGAAGGAGCACGTCATGAGCATCAGTGAGATGGGTGTCGAAGGTCGCCCGGTCCCGGAACTCGATCCGGTGTCGAAGCACTACTGGGAGGCGACGACACGCGGTGAACTGCTCGTGCAGGAATGCCCATCGTGCGGGACGCGGCAGTTCTACCCCCGAGCACTGTGCAAGATGTGCGCCAAGACGCCGGAATGGCTGAAGACGGCGGGTCGTGGCAAGGTACACACGTTCTCGATCGTGCGCCAGAACGGAAATGAGCCGTTCAAGCAGTGGTTGCCCTATGCCGTTGTGGTCGTCGAACTCGAGGAGGGCCCGCGCATCATGGGCAACCTCGTCGGCAGCGACGTCGACGACGTCCACATCGGCATGGAGGTCAGTGTCGACTTCGTCCCGCTGACGGATCAGGCGAGCCTGCCGTTCTGG
This sequence comes from Actinomycetes bacterium, assembly GCA_025356335.1. GTDB lineage: Bacteria > Actinomycetota > Acidimicrobiia > Acidimicrobiales > Ilumatobacteraceae > JANXUF01. Next base: position 90,864 of record JANXUF010000062.1, on the reverse strand, counting down.
CGGGCGACCGCTCCTGCCGTCAGCGATGGCTGATCATTCCGCTGCGGTGGGCAGCCACGACCTGATCGACGTGCAGGGATTGGCTGCCCCTGAACCGCGAGGCGAAGAAGCAGCGTGGTACGCCCGTTGCCGAGATCGTCTGCTGTCGTTCCACCGGTGTGACGGCTGCAGCGCAGCGGTGTTCCCGCCGCGCTCGGTCTGCCCGCTGTGCGGATCGACCGACTTGCACTGGGAGGACGCCGCAGGGTCTGGGACGGTCTATTCGTTCACGATACAGCGGCGCGCCGCCCGCCCTGGGATGCCGGAACCCGCTGTCATTGCCTTGATCGATGTCGACGAAGGCTTCCGGTACCTGTCGAGATTGGTGTGCGACCCGGCGACCGTCCACATCGGTATGACCGTCGACGTCCGCTTCGCTGCAGCCGACGACGGCACCACGATCGTTCCCGTCTTCGTCCCGTCCTGAGGACGTTCCCGTCGCTCACCGGTCTGCGCGTGGCTCGTTCAGTCGGCGTGGGCAGCGATCACGTGCGAATCCAAGGCCCGAATTCCTGCCTGCGCCGTTGTCGCTCAGTCGAGTCGACCGTCAGCGGGCGGACGCCGCCCAGTTGTCGAAGGTGTCGGTGTCGGCTCCGAGGGCACGGCCGGTGTGGCGGATCACTCCTGGCGTGCGGCTCAGCCGGGCGACGAGGCCCTGCATGGTGTAGCCGTCGATGTCGATGAGGCTGCGGCGATGTTTGATGTGCGGGTCCTCGACGAGATCGGCGATCGAGTAGACGAGCGCCGCGGCGGCATCGATCCGTTCGAATTCGGCGAGCACTTCGTCGGCTGTCCGGGCGCCGATCCATTCCTGCATCATCTCGTCCATCAACGACCGATGCTCGACCCGCCCGCGCTGATCGACGAACCGTGGGTCGCCGCCGACACCGAGCAGCACGAGGACGCGCTCGGCGATCGGTTGCGCCGTTGCGGAGACGGCGATCCAACGCCCGTCCGACGACAGGTAGGTGCCGCGCGGAACCGAGTACGGAATGCCGGAACCGAGGCGCGGCTGGAGATAACCCTGGTCGGTGAACGCCGAGATCAACGGGCCCATGAGCTGCACCATCGAGTCGAGGAGGTTGACGTCGATGACCTGGCCGAGGCCACTCGCCTGCCGCTCCCACAGTGCCGTCATCACGGCGAAGGCGCCGACCAGCGCAGTGATCTCGTCCGTCAGCGCTGTCGGCGGCAGGAGGGGAGGGCCGTCGGGCTCGCCGGTGATGGATGCGTAGCCGCTCATCGCCTCGGCGAGTGTGGCGAATCCGGGCCGGCGGGCGTAGGGACCTGTCTGGCCGAAACCGGTCACTCGGAGTACGACTAGCCGCGGGTTGAGCTCGGCGAGTAGGTCGGGTCCGAACCCGAGCGATTCGAGCTTTCCCGTTCGAAGGTTCTCGACGAGTACATCGGCGTTGGTGACCAGCGTTCTGAACCGCTCTACGCCTGCTTCGAGTTTGAGATCGAGCACGATCGAGCGCTTGTTGCGCGACAACAGCTTCCAGAAATATGAATCGGCGTCTCCGTCGCGGTTCAGGCCGAGGGAGCGGGCGGAGTCGCCGCTCGGCTGTTCGATCTTGACGACGTCGGCGCCATAGTCGCCGAGGTAGCGGGCGGCGCCGGGACCGGCGACGAGCGTCGCCATGTCGAGAACGCGAATTCCGTCGAGCGGACCACGTTCCACGATCGGCTCCACAGCGGACTTGTCGGTCATGCTACGCCGTCGGGCGGCTTCGCTGCGAGTGCCTCCTGGGCGGCATAGACGGCGCGAAGGTGACCGAGATGAGCGAGCATCAGGTCCTCTGCACGCGACGCCTTGCGGTTGCGAATTGCAGCGATCAGTGCAGCGTGATCGTGCGGAACCTCCTCGGTGTTCGAGCGGACCTGCGAGGCGAAGCCGCGCAACACGTTGAAAATCGGCTTGAGGACGACGAGCAGCAAGCGGTTGTGCGACGCCTCGGCGATAGCCAGGTGGAAATCGCAGTGTGCTTCGAAGGCCTCCTCGAACGACTGCTCGGCCGGATGCTCGCGCTGATGCTGCATCTCGATGCGTGCAAGGTCGCTGTCGGTTCGTCGCGTCGTCGCGAGCCGAGCCGTCCGAGCCTCGATGACTTCGCGCGTCTCCAGCAACTCGGTGATGGTCAGGCCCTCGTTGCCCGTCAGAACGTTGAGCCCGATCTCGAGGAGATCGCTGACATGCTGCGGGTCGGCACGCGACACGAACGTCCCACCGGTCACGCCCCGCTCCGTCACCAGCAGGCCCTGCGACGAAAGCACCCGAAGGGCCTCGCGGATCGTCGTCCGGCTGACGCCGAAGGTCTGTGCCATCTCCGCTTCGTTCGGCAGACGATCACCTGGGTTCATCTCGCCGCTGAGGATGACTTTGCGCAGTTGCTCGGCGACCTGTGCATAAGCCGGCCGAATTCTGTCGACGCCGCTGAGGGGGATATGGAGCGAGGCCTGGCTCATGTCGGGATCCTACATTTCACGGTCGTTTCCGCCTTGACATGTTGGTTGAATGGTTATAACAATACATCAGGCTTTTGGGAAAGGCCAATATTCTACTGGGGGTAAAGCAGTGCGAGAGCCGTCGGGAAAGTGCCGCTGCATCCTGCGGACGCAGAGATGACGTCCCCGTCGACGGCGATCCTGGCGATCGTCGGCGCGTCAGAAGCGCTGTCCCAGGACAGTGGCCGTTTCTCGTCGGTCGGCCTGATGGCGGAATCCGCAGCGGCCGCACTGCAGCAGACGACGCTGCGCAAGAACGACATCGACGGGCTGTTCTCGGCGTCGGCGTACTACTACATGCCGACGTTGACGCTCGGCGAATACATGGGGATCTCCCCGAGACTCACCGACTCGTCGACGATCGGCGGATCGTCGTTCGTCGCCCATCTCGGACACGCTGCAGCGGCGATCGCCGCAGGCGCCTGTGATGTCGGGTTGATCGCCTACGGAAGCACGCAGAAGTCCGACGGCTCTCGCTTCGTCAAGAGCATGACGGAGCCACTGTCGTACGAGTTCCCGCACGGAGCGATGTGGCCACTCGCCGGCTACGCGATGATGGCCCAGCGCCACTTCCACGAGTTCGGCACGACGTCAGAACAGCTCGCAGAGGTCGCCGTGGCAGCCCGTGAATGGGCCTGCCTCAACCCGGGTTCGCCACGTCGTGTGCCGTTGACGATCGAGGAGGTCGTCTCGTCACCCCTCGTCTGTGAGCCGCTGCACCGCTACGACTGCTGCCTGGTCAGCGACGGTGGCGGAGCACTCGTCGTGACTTCGCCTGATCGCGCCGCCGACGTCTGCGACGACCCCATCTATGTCCACGCGGTCGCCGAGACGCACATCGCCCGCAACATCACCTACTACGACGATCTGACGACGACACCAGCGGCGATCACCGGCCCGCAGGTGCTGCGGCAGACGGGCCTGACACTCGCCGACATCGATGTCTTCGAGCTCTACGACAGTTTCACGATCGCTGTCATCCTCACGCTCGAAGGGCTCGGATTCTGTGGCCGCGGCGAAGGCGGCGCATACGTCAGCGACGGAAGACTCCGTCCGGGCAAAGGGCTTCCGGTGAACACGAACGGCGGCGGCCTCTCAAATCGCCATCCGGGCATGCTCGGGATCTTCCTGCTGATCGAGGCGGTCCAGCAACTCCGCGGACAATCCGGTGACCGTCAGGTCGCCGACGCGAGTACGGCGTTGGTCCACGGGCTCGGCGGGGTCCACATGAGCGGCGCCACAGCGATCCTCTCGAACGAACGCAACCTCGGTTGACGGTCGGTCATCGCCCCAACGGCGCGCCGGCCACTTGCACAAGGAGCAGATCATGAGCGACACCCATCAACATCACTCCCGCCACCCGGGTCGCCTGCGGTCTGATACGTGCGATCACGACTGGATTCTCGACCGCGACGTCGAATGTGCGGACCAGGAGACCATCACCGCAATGTCGGAGAAGGCGTGGGAGTCCCAGGCCGGCGGGCTCATGGCGCGGTCCGGTTTCTACCGGCGGATGTTCGGCGAAGCCGGCGTCGATCCATCGAAGGTCACCCTCGCCGATATCGCTGCGTTGCCGTTCACCACGAAGTCCCACCTCAAGGACAGCCAGCAGCAGTACCCGCCATTCGGCGAATACCTCGCCGTCGGGGACGCAGAGGTCAAGCGGGTGTTCCAGACGAGCGGCACGACCGGCGATCCGTGCGCCATCGCCTTGACGGCAAACGACGTCTCGTACGCGTGGGGACGAATCCAGTCGCGTACCTACTACGCGACCGGCGTCCACGACCACAGCCGGATCCTGACGACGTTCGGCGCAGGGCCGTTCGTCGCCGGTTCGACCCACCGGGTACTGGAGAACCTCGGCGCATGCATCATCCCCGTCGCACCTGGAGACACCCAGCGGGTGCTGTCCGGACTGCAGCGTGGTCTTGCCGACACCACGCAGGGCACGCCGACGTTCGCCCAGTACCTGGCGAACGTGATCAACGCCCGCGGCCTCGACGGGCCGAGCCTCGGTGTGCGCCACATCATCAGCGGTGGGGAGCCCGGCGGTGGCATCCCGGCGATCAAGGCGACGATCGAGCAGGCGTTCGACGCCCAGGTCACCGAGGTCTACGGTCTCGGCGACATCTCGCCATCGCTGTTCGGGGAATGCCCGGTCGGGGGTGGCCTGCACTTCTGCGGCCAGGGCATCGTCTGGCCGGAACTAATCGACCCGGACACGTTACAGCCGATCCCGATCGAGCCCGGCGGCGTCGGTGAGCCGGTGTTCACATCGCTCGCCCGAGAGGCGATGCCGCTCATCCGCTACCGCAGCGGTGACATCTTCGAGATCCAGGACGACGGGTGCGCGTGCGAGCGGACGAGTTTCCGGATGCGCTGCATCGGCCGCTCCGACGACATGTTCATCGTCCGCGGTGTCAACGTGTATCCGTCGGCGATCCAGGAGATCATCGCCGACTTCCGCCCCGAGGTGACCGGGCGCCTCCGGGTCGTCCTGCCCGAGACGGGCGTCAGTGTCGATCCTCCGGTACCGGTCGAGGTCGAGGTACCGGACGCTGACAACGTGCAGCCTGACCTGGCGGAGCGGCTGAACGGTGCGATCCGTCAACGGCTGGTGTTCCGCTGCGACGTTCGATTCGTGTCGGGCTCGGAGTTCGGAGACCCCAGTTACAAGACACGGGCGACGGTCCGTCGTCCATCGTGATGAACGCTTCGTCGACGGCTGCCAGCGTGCAGGCGCGCCTTGCGGCGATCGCCGTCGATGACGTCGCTTCGACAGCCGAGCAGCGAACGATGGTCGAGTACTCGATCCGCGACGCCGTCGCCGTTGCCGTTGCCGGTCACGCGCAGCAGTCGGTGGTCGTCGCCATGCGCAACGCCGCAGGCTCCGGGTCCGTCGGTCCCGCCTGGCTGTGGGGAACGCACACACAGGTCGATCCCGTCACCGCAGCTTTCGTCAACGGGACGATGGTGCAGGCGCTGGAATTCGATGACATCGCCTCGGCCCCTGCTGCGCACATGAGTTCGGTGATCGTTCCTGCTGTGGCCGCTCTCTCCGACCGCATCGATACCGCCAGCGCTGTGGACGGCATCGTCCACGGGCTGCGCGCCGGATCGGTGCTCAGCGGCCTGATCAGCCGGGAGGCGTACCGGCGCGGCCTGCAACCGACCCACACCATCGGATCCGTCGCAGCTGTGTGCGCCATCGGCTACGGACTCGGGCTCTCGGAGGCGGTCATCTCGGATGCGATCGGATTGGTCAGCATCCAGGCACTTGGCCTACGGGCCCATACCGGGACGACGGCGAAGCCGATGCAGTCGGGCCTCGCAGCGGCAGCTGCCGTGCGTTGCGTGCAGTTGGCGATGGACGGAGCGTCGTCCGGTTCCGATGCGCTCGATGCACTGATGGCATTGTTCGGAATCACCAACGACGCCATCGAGGCGGCGCGGGCTGTCACGGACGTCGACCCCTTGACGCTGTCGATCAAGCTCTACCCGACCTGCGGTGCCGCCCACTCGGCGATCGAGGCCATCCTGGCGATCCGCGAGCAGTGGCCGGACAGCCCCGAGTGTTCCGTGACGGTGTCCGTCAGGTTGCCGCCCCGTGTACCGAAGGCAATGCATTTCACGTGGCCGACGAACCCCGACCAGGCCCGCTTCAGCCTGACGTACTGCCTGGCAGTCGCCTGGGAGAAGGGCTCTGTCGAACCGTCGGACTTCACCGCCGAGGCGGTCGGACGTGCCGCCGCATCCGGCCCGCCGGAATGGCTGACGATCTCCGGGGACGAGACGCTCGACGCCGATGGGGAGCAATGCCACGTGACGGTCACCAGTGAGAACCGGACGTCCGACCGCTCCATCGAGTTCCGCTACGGCTATCCGCAGCGTCCGCTGTCCGTTGCCGACATCGACGCCAAGGCGCGCCGCTGTTTCGATGCGACGTATGGGGCCGAACGGGCCGAGGAGCTGATGGCGATGCTCGCCGGGCCCGGACTCGTCCACCGCATCGGCCCTGCGACCACACCTGTCCAACCTCGAGCAATCGACCACACCATTTCGGAGATGAGCACACCATGAGCGAGACCGCAGCGGCACCCGCAGACACCGACCGGACTCCCGATATCACCGACGTCCGCCGCATATCCGACGCCGTCAAGAACTGGGGCCGTTGGGGCGACGACGACGAGAAGGGAACGCTGAACTACGTCGAGCCGCACCACGTCGCGGCGGCGGCGAAACTCGTGCAACTCGGCGAAATCATCTCGCTCGCGGTTCCGTTCAACGAGAACGGCCCGCAGACCGGCGGGTTCGCCCGGTTCAACCCGATTCACCTGATGACGCGCGACGGCAACGATGCCCTGGCGAATACGACGCCGCGGGACTTCTACGGCGGCAAGGACCGCTACATCCGCTCCACCGACGACATCATCATCATGCCGCTGCAGTGCGGAACCCAGTGGGATGCACTCGGGCACATCGTCTTCGAGAACAAAATTTACAACGGCTACGACGCCTCGTGGGTCACGAGCGCCGGCGCGCTGAAGAACGACGTCACGAACGCATCCGCAGGGCTGATTGGACGCGGCGTCCTGCTCGACATCCCTCGTTCGATGGACCTCGAAAGCCTTCCATCCGGCTTCGTCATCGGCGGAGACGAACTCGAGGCGTGCGCCCAGCATCAGGGTGTGTCGATCGGGCAAGCGGACTACGTGCTCGTCCGCACCGGCCAGATGGGCGACGTCCAGAAGCGCGGCAGCTGGGGTGACTACGCCGCCGGTGATGCTCCCGGCCTCGGTCTCGGTGCCGCCGAATGGATCCACGAACGCAAGCTCGCCGGCATCGCCACCGACACATGGGGCATGGAGGTGCTGCCGAACGAGACGGTCGACGTCTTCCAGCCGATGCACATCATCCTCATCGTCCACATGGGTCTATGGGTTGGGGAGATCTTCGACCTGGAGGTGCTCGGTACACGCTGCGCCGAGCTCGGTCGTTGGGAATTCATGTTCAGCGCTCCGCCCCTGCCGTTCAGCAGAGCGGTCGGCTCACCGGTGAACCCGGTCGCGATCCTGTGAGCAATGCCGGGGCGCTCGTGCGTTCGGTCCTGTTCGTGCCCGGTGACGACGAACGCAAGCTCGCCAAGTGCGCCGCAGTTCCGGCCGACGTCGTGATCGTCGATCTCGAGGACGCGGTCGCCGAGTCGCGGAAGGCGCTGGCGGCGTCGATGCTGGCATCATCGGTCCAACGGCTGCGCGCCGGTCGATCGTTCGTCAGGGTGTTCGTCAGGGTCAACGGCTTCGCCACCGGACGGACCTCCGATGAGGTCGTCGCCGCATGCGAGGCAGGTGCCGACGGAGTCGTGCTCCCGAAGGCCACGACATGCGCAGATGTGAAGACGGTTACTGCGCTCATCGACGACCGTGTCGGCGACGGGGCTGCGGTGTCGATCGTCCCCCTCGTGGAGACCGCTGCCGGAGTCCTGCGCGCAGCGGAGATCGCCGGCGCGTCGCCGAGGGTCGAGCGCCTCGCCTTCGGGATCGGCGACCTGACGAGCGATCTCGGCCTGGACCGCGGCGACGAACCCGGGTATGCCACGTTGCTGGACTCCGTCCGCGCAACCCTCGTCATCGCCTCCCGTAGCGCAGGCGTCGGCGCTCCGCTTGAGGGTCCGATGCTCGCAGTTCGCGATGTCGCAGCGTTCGGTCCGCACTGCGTCAACGCCAGGGGGATGGGGTTTGCCGGCGTGCTGTGCCTTCATCCCGACCAGGTGGGGATAGCCAATGACGTCTTCAGCCCGTCCCCCGCGGCCGTCGCCAGAGCAAAGCGGATCGTCGAGGCATTCGAGGCGAGTGAGTCGGACGGGCTCGCCTCGATCGTCGTCGACGGCGTGTTCGTCGACTACCCGATCGCCGCCAGCGCTCGTGCGCTCGTCGCCAGGTCGGGGGCGATCAGTGATCGCACTGCCATCTCCAACGATCATCGGGAGGAACTGCGATGAACCGCGACAGAGCGCTCGAACTGATGCGCGAGCACGGTGTACGGACGATCATCGGGGCCACACCGGAGAACGTCTGCTACCTCACAGGACATGTCGGTTGGGCGCAGTACGTGTACCGCAACCTTCCGTGCGTCGCAGCGTTCACGGACGACGAATCGCTCGGGACCGACCTGGTCGTGCCGCGCTCGGACACTCCGTACCACGCCGCCAGACCGAGCGAGGCCGAGCACGTGTCCGCGTACGGTGGCCGGGCCGGCCTGCTCGGCGGAGACCGGATGGTCGAGGCCACCGATGAAGAGGACCGCTTCGCCGTACTGCAGGCGGCGTGTGAGCGCTTCGCGACTCCGGCGGCGGCATTGGCCGATCGCCTGCGATCGAGGGGGGTCACGAGCGGCACGGTGGTCGTCGACGACATCTACGCGGGTGCCGAGCTGATGTCCGGGCTCCGGCACGAGCTGCCGGGCGTCGACTTCGTCGAGGGCGAAGGGCTGTTCCTGATGATCCGCCTGATCAAGACAGCTGCGGAGATCGCCAAGCTGCGTGCCGCAGCGGTCGTCAACGAACAGGGTCTGCAACATGCCCTCGCCGGCATCGCCTCCGGCGTTCCCGAGACGGAGGTCGCCCGTGTCTGGCGTGAGGACGTCTCCGGTGCAGGCGGCAAGCCACTGTGGTTCCACCTCGGCAGCGGGGCGCGCAGCGCCTACGTCTTCCCGCCGACGAGCCGGTCGTTCGCCCCTGGCGACCTCTTCATGATCGACGCCGGAATGACGTTCGACGGATTCTTCTCCGACGCAGGGACGTGCGGCTCGATCGGCGAACCGAGGTCGCAGTCGGAGCGCGAATGGCAGGCGGTCCTGACGGCGTTCGAGGAGTCCGCGGCGACGCTGCGGCACGGAGTCCGCGGGAGCACGGTGTACGAAGCGCTCGTTCGCTCCTTGCCGACGTCTGCGCTCGGGGACGCCAAGGTTCCCTTCGCCGGCCACACGATCGGCATGGAGGCGCGGGAGTTCCCGTTCGTTCTCGGCAAGCCGGCTCTCGTCGACATTCCGTTTCTGCCGTTGACGACCGACATCGAACTGCCTGCGGGGGCGACGGTGAACATCGAACTGCCGATTGGCCGGCTCGGCTACGGCGGCTATCAGATCGAGAAGACCTATGTCATCGGCACCGACGGCGCCGACGAGCTCATCGACTACCACCGGGACATGTTCGTCGCCGGTTGAGGGTTCCTGAACGATGGCGGTAGATACAGCCGCAATGACGCATGGAGGTGAAGAGATGTCGATCGTTCGACAACATGACAGGCCAGAACAGGCGACCCGAATCGTGACGAGACCGCGGCTGAACATGTTGTTCGACGCCGAATTCGTCCGGCACGAGGTGCTCGCCGTCTTCGCAGCACCCGGCTCCGGAAAGACGCTGCAGGCCCAAGAATACGCAGCCACCGTCTCGTGTGCGGTCGAATGGCTGACGCTCGAACGTAGTGATCGAAACGCTGCCACGCTCAGGGATCGGCTGCCAGTCGTCGGCGGCGGTGCGACGCTGGTCGTGATCGACAATTGCGAAGTCCTCTGCGGGTCACCGGAGGCCGAGGCGGAGGTGGCGGACTGGTTCGACCGTCTGCCGCTGACCGTCCGGACGATCCTGCTCGGACGCTCGGAACCACAGGCGCCGATGGCTCGACTGATGAGCGAGCAGCGCGTCGCCAGGGTGACCGGGGAGCAACTGGCGCTGGACATCAGCGAGACGCAGTCCTTTCTCGACCTTGTCGGCGCAGGGAATGCCGACTCCCAGAAGATGTTCGATGCAACGCACGGCTGGATCGCCGGCGTCGCCTTCGCCCTGTCGGCCGGCGATGGTCGGCGAGGTGGTCACAAGGCTGGTCAGCGCAGCGGTCGGCACGAGGTTCTCGGTGACTACGTCAGCGATGCTCTCGGTGACTACGTCGAGAGCGAGTTGCTGGCGGGACTGGGCCCCGACGTCCGCGATTTCCTCGTCACGACATCGCTGCTGAGCACCGTCTCGCTCGACGGCGCTGCAGCGTTGTACGGGTCCACTGCACTGAGCACGCTCCGTCGTGTGCGGTCGATGCAACTGCCGATCACGACCGCAGCGGATCGCTCCCTCGCATACCAGCCGCAGTTCCGCTATGTCCTGCGATCCGAACTGCTCCGCAGGCCTGCCGACGAGGTCGCAGCAGTGCGGGTTCGCCACGCTCGCTTTCTCGAGGAGTCCGGTTCGTGGGAGGCAGCCGTCGATGCCTGGCTCTCGATGGACCGTATGCACGAGGCAGCGATCGCAACGGCTCGGGCCGTCGAGCCCCTGGCAGCGCGCGGTGCTTGGACGCAGTTGACGACATGGCTCGAGGTACTCGGCGAGTCGGCGGTATCAGCGTCCGCCGCGCTCACCGCCGCCCGAATTCGTGCACTGCACGCCACCCGGCAGATCGACACGGCGCAGCAACTGGTGCGGCAACTCGACGCAGCGGGAACCCTCGCCGAGATCGTCAGCGCCGATTCGAGTGTCGTGTTCACGATCGGCAAGATCTTTCAATGGCTGCCAGAAGAGGGTCTGCGGTTGATGGGCACGATGCCGGCCGACAAACGTGCCGCCGGCTGCCGATTCGCGCTGGAGGTCGCCAGCAGCGATCAGCCGGCGGAGCCTCCGGCTCCGACCGACTGGGGTGAATGCGAACGGATGGTCAGCTGGGGCCTCCTGCTGCAGGGCCGCCTCGACGAGCTGCTCGACATGTTCGACGAGGGACATGAGTGGCCGCCGACAGGACTCTCGCGGACGCCGCACCCGCTGCTCGGCCTCGTCTGGCGCGGGGACCTCGCCAATGCCAGGCAGCTGCTCGACCAGGTCCCGGTGCTGTTCCGCGCCGGAACCCATTTCGATCACTGGGACCATCTCGAGGCGTGGCTTCTGCTCGGTGAGGGCGAACATCTCGCTGCGGTGACCGCGGCGGCCGCGGCGGTCGAACACAGTGCGCGAACCGGCTTCGGATGGGAGCGCTGCTTCCAGGTCGCACTCGGACGATCGCTCCTCGCCATCGGCCGGGTCGACGAGGCCCGCGCCCAGTTCGCATCGGCGAAGGCGATGTGCGAGCGCGACGGCATCCGTGCCTACGTCGAATGGGCCGACGCGTTCGACGCACTGGCTGCTCTCCGCTCGGGCGAATCCGAATATGCCGCCGTCGTGCTGAGGTCCACCGTTGCCTCGATGCGACGAAGCGGCCGGAGACTGTTCCTACCGTTCGCAGGCGTCTATCTCGCTGAGGCGGAGCTGCGACTCGGCAACCTTGACGCCGCCCGCTGCGCGACCCGCACGGCGATCGATGCCGCTGCGTCGATCGGTGCGCCGTTCGCCCTGGAGCAGGCACTCGCCGACGTCCCTGGCATGCTCGAGCGCCTCGACGGCCGCATCCACTTCGGCGCATTTTTCGAGCCGCTCGCCGGCGGGTTGACGAGCGTTACCGGACTCGGGCAGCACGGGTCTCCGTGCGTCGAAGTCGAAGGAGAGCCGGTGCCGACCGCATCCGACACGGGTACCCGTGTGACCCGAACCGAACCCGTCTACATCGAGGTGCAGACCTTCGGCGACGCGCCAGACATCATCGTCGACGGCCAGCCGATGGGGCTCAAGCGGCTGAAGGTGGTCGAGCTCGCAGCACTTCTGTCGTTGCGGCGACAGGGTGTGCCGAGGAGCGAACTGCTGACAGCCCTCGTCCCCGATTCCGACCGTCATCGCGGTGGCAACTACTTCCGTCAGATCGTGCACCGCCTGCGCTGTTGCACGGGCGTCAGCCTCGAGCGGACACCGACCGGCGCACTCCGCTGGCCGGACGATGTGCTCGTCGATGCCGTCGACGTGTCGTTCGAACGTGTGATGAAGAACACAGCGGGCGCAGGCGGGAATGACCGTTTCGACCAACTTCACCATGAGTTGCGCCGGTTCCATGGCGCGTATCTCAACGCCTCGGATCTCGAGTGGGCAGAGGCGCGGCGATACCAACTCGATGTGCAGCGCACCGCAGCGCTCGTCGAACTCTCCCGATTGGGATACGAGCTCGGACGATGGGACGATTCGCGGTCGTATGCCCAGGAGGCGATCACCGCCGACCCGTACTGCGAGGAGGCGTACCGGACGTTGCTGCGCCTCGAAGCGGCTGCGGGCTCTCCACACGCAGTGATGGCGACGTACCGCCGGCTGACGAATGCGCTGACCGATCTGTCGCTCGAGCCGGACCGAACGACGCTCGAACTACTTCGGGAACTCCGGCGATCGGCGTGAACAAGATCGGGGCATTGACCGGCACGTCGAGCGGTGCATGGTGTCGTGACGAGGATCCGAGTCTGCTGACAGGCGCGGGCCGGTATGTCGCCAACCTCGAGATGTCGCACGCTGCGTGCGTCACGTATGTGACGTCGTCACACCCCCACGCCCGTCTGCGCTGTGTCGACGTCTCTGTGGCCAGAGCGATGCCTGGCGTGCTCGGCGTATTCACGACGGCCGAGGTCGATGCCGACCTGGGTGCCGTCCCGCTCGACGTTCCGAAGGCGTGGAGCAGTGAACCATGGGGTTCACTCCCGACCACGATGCCCAGACATTTCCTCGCAAGCGACGTCGTCCGCTACGTCGGCGAACCGATCGTCGCCATCGTCAGCGAGACGGAGCAACAGGGTGCCGATGCCGCCGCCGAAGTCGTTGTCGACTACGAACCTCTCGCGGTGGTCGTCGGTGCCGAACAGGCGTCGACGTCGGACGTGCACCTGTTTCCCGACGCAGGGACGAACGTGTGCTTCGAAATGCCGGGCCCGCTTCTCGACGTCTCCGGATGCGACGTCGTGGTACGGCAGCGGATCGAGAACCAGAGGGTCGCTCCGTGTCCGCTCGAAGGGCGGTCGGTCGCCAGTTCGTGGTCGACCGACGGACGGCTCACGCATTGGGCCAGCTGCCAGGGCGCGCATCCGGTGCGCGACCGACTCGCCATCATCTACGGACTCGCCACCGACGCCGTGCGGGTGATCGCCAACGATGTCGGAGGCGGGTTCGGGGCGAAGTCGGCGATGTACCCGGAGGAACTGTTGTGCCCATGGCTGTCGGCGCGTGTCGGCAGGGCCGTGCGGTGGACGGAACACCGGACGGAGGGCATGCTCGGCCTCGGGCATGGACGCGGCCAGATCCAGCATGTCGAGATCGGCGGAACCATGGACGGAAAGGTGCTGGCGTACGGTCTCTCCGTGGTGCAGGACACCGGTGCCTATCCACGAGTGGCGGCCATCCTCCCGATCCTCACCCGCTACATGTCGACCGGTCCGTACGTCATCCCGAACCGGGCGTTCAGCGCCACGTGCGTGGTGACGAACACCGTGCCGATGGTGGCCTACCGTGGCGCCGGTCGACCGGAGGCCTCGGCGGCGATCGAGCGGGCGATCGACTTGTTCGCTGCGGCGATCGGTATGGATTCTGTCGAGGTGCGCCGGAGGAATCTCGTGGCGCCGGCGATGATGCCGTTCACGAACGCCGCCGGCGCGCAGTACGACAGTGGCCGCTATGCCGAGGCCTTGGAGTTGGCCGTCGCTGCAGCAGACTTCGAAGCGGTTCGCGACGAGCAGCGTCGCGCCATAGATGCCGGCCGACGGGTCGTTCCGGGGATCGGTGTCGGGACCTATGTCGAAGTGACGGCGTTCAACGGCGGGGCGGAGTACGGCTCCGTCGAGATGATGGCCGATGGCTCGGCGACGGTGTCGGCCGGTATCGCCTCCCAAGGCCAGGGACATCGGAAGGTGTGGGCGACGCTCGTCGCCGACCGGTTGCACATCGACCGTGGCCGCATCGATGTTCTGGCCGGCGACACGGAACTCGTCCGTCGTGGCGGCCTCACCGCAGGTTCCCGCGGAGCACAAGTCTGCGGCTCGAACTTGTTCGACGCGGCCGAACGGGTCGTGGCCGCGGCGGTCGATCTCGTCGCTCGTATGGCGGAGGGCGATCCCGGGGACGTCATACTCGACGAGCGGGGTTTCCATATCGCCGGGACTCCGTCGATGCAGTTGACGTGGGGTCAGGTCGCCCAGGCGTCGTACCGCCTCGACGGTCGGCCGCTCCGCGCCGATGGCGCCGCTGTGCAGCCCGATGGCACCTTCTCGTCGGGAGCGCACGTCGCCGTGGTGGATGTCGACGTCGAGACCGGAGGAGTGGTCCTGCGCGGGCTCATTGCCGTCGATGACGCCGGGACGATCCTCGACGAGCGGCTCGCCGAAGGGCAGATCCACGGAGGCCTCGCCCAGGGTGCTGCCCAGGCGTTGATGGAGGGCGTCACCTACGACGCCGCCGGCAATCCGTTGACGACCAACCTCGCGGACTATCTGATGATCTCGGCGCCAGAGTTGCCGCCGTTCAGGACGATGTTCATGCAGTCACCGACGCCGCGCAACCGCCTCGGAGCCAAAGGTGTCGGAGAGAGCGGTGTGATGGGCTCGACGCCGGCCGTGCAGAACGCCGTCATCGACGCACTGTCGCACCTCGGGGTCCGCCACATCGACATGCCGCTCACCCCCGAACGCGTGTGGCAGGCGATCTCCGAAGCAACCGCAGTCGTGGGCGCGCCGGCGAAGGCGAACCGATGACCGGCGCACGAATCGTCACCGTGTCGGCGACATACGGCGCAGGTGGAAGCGTGATCGCTCCCCGGCTTGCCCGAAAGCTCGACATGCCGTTTCACGACCGGATGATCCTGGCGAAGAGCGGCGACAGCGTCGAGACCATCGCCGAACATCTCGGCACCGACGAACGTCGACAGGGTCCCGCCGGCAGGATGATCACGACGCTGTCCGGAGTCAGCGCAGCGCTCGGACTGGCGGTCTACGACGTCCGCGACCTCGATCCGCTGACAACCCTGCGGCGCTTCGTCGAACAGAGCGTCGGAGACATCGCAGAAGGAAGCGGAGGCGTGGTACTCGGCAGGGCGGCGGCCGTCGTCCTCGGCGATCGATCCGATGCATTTCACGTCCGCCTGTTCGGTGAGGCGGAATGCTGTCTCCTTCGCGGAATGAGTCTCGAGCAGGTGCCGCGCTCGACCGCCAAGCGTTATCAGGCAGCGGCGGATCGCGAACGTGAGCGTTTCGTCAGCCGGCTGTTCGAACGCCGGGCTGACGACCCCTCGCTCTATCACCTGATGATCGATTCGACGGTGATCGGGATCGATTTCTGCGTGGACCTCATCGCCGCAGCCGCCCGCCGGTTCTGGGGCGATGTCGCCGAACCGCACGACGCGCCTCGCTGATTCCCTCATCGGGATCGATGGATCCCCTTCTGTCACCATCAACGAAAAGAGGAACTGTATGGACTTCGAACTCACCGCCAAACGGGCGATCGTCACGGGCGGTGCCTCGAACATCGGGCGCAGCATCGTCAGGACGCTCGCTCGCGAAGGATGGTCGATCGCCCTGCTCGACATCGACGCGCCCGCTGCGCAGTCCGTTGCAGCGTTGGTCGTCGACGACTTCGGTGTCGAGTGTCGCTCGTTCGCCGTCGATGTCACCGACCGACTGGCGGTTGCTGCGGCGATGCATGAAGCGACCACCGCACTCGGCGGCCTCGACGTGCTCGTGCACGCCGCCGGCGGCCCGTTGGGCAACGGAACGTTCTTTGCCAGACCGCCCGAGGATCAGGAGCGCGACATCCGCCTTAACCTTTTCGGGGCGCTCAACGTCGCCTGGGCTGGCATCCCGACGATGGTCGCGGCGCGTTCCGGTCGGGTCGTGATCATTGCCTCGGACACCGCCAGGCAGCCGGCGCTCGACCTGCCGGCCTACTCGATCGCCAAAGCGGGAGTGACAGCGATGATCCGCCTGCTCGCTGCCGAGGTCGGGCCTTCGAACGTCGCCGTCAACGGCGTCAACCCGATGTTCACACCGCCGACCGACGACGAACCGGTCGGTGCGCAGAGCCGCTGGAGTCGCAGCGGCAAGGACTACTGGACCCCGGAGCGCCGAGACGCGGCGGTCGCCAAGATCCCGATGGGCCGCGCCGGCACACCGCAGGAGATCGCCGATGCGGTCGTCTTCCTCGCCGGCGCCGGAGCGGCGTTCATCAACGGCCAGATCCTCTCGGTCAACGGCGGCGGCATCGTCTGACCGGTTGAGCCGCTGAGTAACGGTTGGTGAAACGTTTGCCGGGCAGGCTCTGTGGATGACGATGACGATCAAGGTCGGTGCCCAACTGCATCCGCAAACGCATCGGTTGGCCGACCTGCGCGCTGCGTGGCGCGAGGCCGAGCAACTCGGCGTCGACTCCCTCTGGGTCTGGGATCACTTCTTCCCGCCGCTCTACGGCGAGCCGACCGACCCGCATTTCGAGGGATGGACGCTGCTGTCGGCGATGGCCGCCGACACCGAGCGGGCGTCGGTCGGCATGCTCGTCAGCTGTGTGTCGTACCGCAATCTCGATCTCCTCGCCCACATGGCGATGACCGTCGACCACCTCAGCAACGGACGGCTGGTGCTCGGCCTCGGGTCCGGCTGGATGGAGCGGGACTACCTCGAGTACGGCTACGAGTTCGGCACCGTCCGGTCTCGAGCGCTCGCGATGCGCGCAGCGATCCCAGTCATCCGCACTCGGCTGGCGCTGCTCGTCCCGCAGGCGATCGGACCGGTGCCGATCCTCATCGGCGGTGTCGGGCCGACGATCACGCTGCCGACCGTCGCCGCCCACGCCGAGGCGTGGAATGCATCCGGACCTCCGGAGGTCTTCGCGGCGATCAACGAACGGCTGAACGAATGCTGCGCCGAGATCGGCCGTGATCCGGCGACGATCGAGCGGACCGTCGCGATCAGGGACGAGCAGATCGACATGTGGCAGGACTACGCCGAGGCGGGGGCCGACCACCTCATCGTCATGGTTCCTTCGCCGTACGACCTCGGTCCGCTGCAGCACCTGCTGGAGATGGTGCACGCCTGACGTCAGCGGGCTTCAGCCCCGAATGACGACGTTCGACGGTGTCTCTCCGCTGGCGAATGCGGCGATCTGCTCGGCTGCGACGGCCCATGCCCGCTGCTGCACGTCGGTCACGCCACCGCCGACGTGGGGAGTGATGGTGATGTTCGCCGCTGTCCACAACGCGTGACCGCTCGGCAGTGGTTCCGGTTCCGTGACGTCGAGGATCGCCTGCAGTCGCCCATCGGCGGTCGCAGCGACGAGCGCCTCGTGGTCGACCAACTGTCCTCGCCCGACGTTGACGACCACGGTGCCGTCGCCGAGCCCATCGAGGAACGCCGCGTCGACGAGGTGGTGCGTCTCGTCCGACAACGGCATCGCGAGGATCACGACATCGAAGCGGTCGCGAGCGCCCATGAAGGTGTCGAGCGGGATGACGTCGTCGCGTCTCGTGCGGGCGACGAGGGTGACGATGCAGCCGAATGGTTCGAGGACACGGCGAATGCAACCGCCGAGGTCGCCGGCGCCGAGTACGGCGATGCGTTGGCCTGAGAGTGAACGTGATCGGCGGGGCTCCCACACCTGCCTCGCCTGGGCATCGATGAAGTCTGCGAGACGCCGGGCGCGGGCCAGCAGGACGGCCGCGACCCATTCGGCACACGAGTGTCCGTGTGCGCCGCGGGCATTGGACAACGAGACGCCGGGAGGCAGCCTGCCCTCCCACTGGTCGTAGCCGGCGTTCAACGTCTGGACGAGCCGGAGCGCCGGGAGCTGGTGCATCAGGCGGATCGCCTCCTCGGCGTGAGCGTACGTCACGACGATCACCTCTGCGGAGCGCTGCTCCGCGTTAGGTTCGTCGCCGAGGCGATATCGGACAGAAGCGACGCCGGGCACTCCGGCAAGCGCCTCCTCCCCGTCCGCATCAGGGACAAGAACAGGTATCAGCGACAGCATCAGCCCAGTTTCATCGATCGATGTTCAGATCGCCGCATGCTGAATGCGGGCCGAGAGGCGGTTTCAGCGTCGTGTTAACGACCGTGGTAATCGGTGGGCGGGATGCTCGGTGGATGACCGCAGCTGACTCCTCGACCATCGTGCCGCCCGTCGGGATCGCCGGCGCCGGACGGATGGGCGGCGCGTACGCGCTGCTGATCGTCCAGTCGGGTCGCACCGTGCTGGTGTCCGACCCGTCGCCGGACCGTCAGGCGGCGATGCGCGACCTCGGATGCACCGTGGTCGCCAGCGCCGCAGACCTCCTCGCTGCGGGCGCCGATCCCCTCGTCCTCTCGCTGGCGACCGAAGAAGCGTTCGACGGTGTCATCGGCGATCTGTGCACAGCGTCCGTGCCTGGCCATCGGCCGACCGTGATCGATACGAGCACGCTCCACCCGGCGACCAAAGAACTCGGCAGAGCGCGCCTCGCCGAGGTCGGCATCGTTCTCCTCGACTGCCCGGTCAGCGGCACCGGCGCTCAAGCGAGGACCGGCGATCTCGTCGTCTATGCATCGGGCCCGACGGCCGCGGTCGCGTCCGCCCGCCCGGTGCTCGAACTGTTCTCCCGCAAGGTCTACGACATCGGCGCGTTCGGGACGGGCTCGACGATCAAGCTGCTCGCCAACCTGCTCGTCGGGATCCACAATGCCGCAGCGGCAGAGATGCTCGCATTCGCCGAACGTGCCGGCGTCGATCCGACGCTGGCCCTCACCGTCATCGCCGACGGCGCCGGCCAATCGCGAATGCTCGAACAGCGCGGGCCCGGCATGGCCCGCCACGACTACGGCTACGGCGCGAGCGTCGACCTGTTCCGCAAGGACCTGGCACTCATCAACCGACTGGCTCGCGAGGTCGGTGCGATGTCACCATTGCTCGAAGTCGTCACGGGGCTCTACGATCGGGCAGCGCAGTTCGGCCTCGGCGCTGAGGAGTCTGCTGCCGTTCACCGGCTCTATCTCGACTCGACACCGTTGATCGAATGAACCGCGCGGTTCATCGTCACAGGTTATTTGCTACCAGGACAGGGACCCCGTCATCGGCACGGCCCGGCCGCTCGATGCCGAGCGCGCTGTCGCCTCCAGGACAGCGACGTTGTGCACGAGTTGCGCATCGGTGAACGGATAAGCGGATCGACCCTCGACGGCTGCAGCGAACGCTTCGAGGTTGGCGGCGACGGCATCGGTCACTGCATCGATGTGGCGGATGTCGGGCGTGTCTCCACGGAGACATGTCGTCACGGTTGCGCCGAGGCCGACCTCGGGATGGTCGTCGTCGCGCATCTCGATCCAGCCGTGCGATCCGAAGATCGCGAACCGGCCGTAGAACGGTGTCGCCGACACAGCGGAGATCGAGGCGATGGTGCCGGATCGGAACCGCAGATGCGCAGACACCACGTCGCCGCTCGGAAGTGCGAGCACGCGGGCGGCCGTGTACGCCTGCACCTCGTCGACCGCGCCGAACATCGAGATCAGCGCATCGGTGAGATGCACTCCCATGCCGGTCATTCCCGCTGCAGGCGCCTCCTCCTGCGACCCCCGCCAATGATCGGCCGGCAACGTGAGGAAGCGGTCGTGGCTCATCGACATCTCGGCATGCAACACCGTTCCGACCGTTCCCGAGTCAACGACCGATCTGACGAGTTGCATCGGGTCCTCGAAGCGCCGTTCGTGACCGACCCCGAGCACCACCCCGGCGTCGCGGCAGGACCGCAACGCACGACGTGCGGAGACGGCCGTCAACGTCAACGGCTTCTCGCAGAACACGTGCTTTCCCGCACGCGCGCTGCGAACGATCGCCTCCTCGTGCTGCGAGTGTGGCAGGCACAGGACGACGGCGTCGATCGCCGGGTCACCGAGTGCCGTGTCGAGATCGGTCGCATCGGCACCAGCGGCTGGATCAGAGTCGACCGTCATGCCGAGCGCCATAACCTCGCTCGCCTGCAGCTTCCCGGCGATGTGCCGCCCCCACCATCCGAGTCCCACGACGGCACAGCGGACCATCAGCGCACTGCCGGCAACACGTCAGAGGCGAAGCGCTCGAGCGAGCGGACGACGTCCCCGTGGGCGATACCGCCGAGGTTGACGAACAGCAGCACGTGTTCGATTCCGAGGTCGGCAAGTCGCCGCAGACCTTCGATACACCGTTGTGGGCTGCCGCACAGCGCCGTGTCGAGCAGACTCGTTCCATCGGCAAGCTGGAAGGGGTTTCGCGGAGTCTCGGTATCCGCCTGGCCGGGAGCTGCAGCGACACGTGCCGCAGCGGCGAGGAACTCGGCGTATGGCCCGAGGAAGGTTTGCTCCGCCTCGGCGTCGGTTGCCCCGCAGTACATACCGCGGGCGAGCACCATCCGCTCAGCGTCGAACACCGCGCCGGTCGCCTGTACATGGCCGCGGTAGCGCTCGACGATCTCCGACACGACGGCGGCCGACGTCGCCTGGCCCATCATCACACCCCATCCGGCCTCGGCGCAGCGGCGCAGACCATTGTCGCTCGTCGTCGCATGCCACAACGGGGGATGCGGTCGCTGCACGGGGCGCGGTTGCGGGGCGGCCGCGTCGTAGCGATGGAATTTTCCGTCGAAAGCGAAGGGCCGCTCGGCGGTCCATCCCTGGACGAGCAGCCCGAGTGCCTCCTCGAAGCGGTCCGTGCCCTCGTCGAATCGCACCCCGAAGCCGTTGTATTCGGTCCACTGATAGCCGCGACCGATGCCGACGTCGAGTCTGCCGCCGCTGAGGTGGTCGACGATCGCCGTCGTCTCGGCGAGGCGGACCGGATCGTGGAAAGGGAGCACGAGCACGGCGGTGCCCAGACGGATCCGCTTCGTTCGAGCGGCGATGTTTGACAGCAGCGCGAGCGAGTCGCTCGTGATCCCGTGGCGGCTGAAGTGATGTTCGGTCAGCCAGATCGAGTCGTAGCCGAGCTCCTCGGCGAGGACGCACTGTTCGACCAGATCGTGATAGCGACGGCCCTGCTCGGTCCCTTCCGGCCATTGCGCAGTCTCGAACAGTCCGATCTTCATGAGCTGCGCACGTCTGCCTGCAGGAATGCCAGGACGGCATCCGTGAACCCGTCGCTGGCCTCGTACGGGGTGAGGTGGCCGATACCGTCGAGTTCGACGAACAGCGACCCGGTGACCTGTTCGGACATGTGGCGCATCACGGCGGGCGGCGCAGCGGGATCGGCACCGCCGACCAGGAACAGAGCTGGGACGGCAATCTCGCCGAGCCTCGGCAGGTAGCCCAGTCCTTGAACGGCCCTGGCGCCGCCGATGAACCCGTCGACGGGCGTACGCAGGGCACGCCGGCGGACCTCGTCGACGAGTTCGGGTTGCGCGTCCCTGAACGCGGGCGAGAACCACCGCGCGACGGAGCTCTCGATGACCGGGGCGAGGCCGTGGGCGAGCACCGTCGCGATCGAGGTGTCCCACATCGCCACGTATGCGTCCGGCGCGTCGGCGCGGCAGTCGGCGATGACGATGCGGTCGACCCGTTCGGCTGCGTCGAGCGCCATTCCGATGGCGACGATTGCGCCGAGGGACACGCCCATCACGGACACCCGCTCGATGCCGAGGACGTCGAGCAGCACGACGGTGTCCTCGACCAGCATCCCGATGCTGTAGGGAGGCGCGGTCGCCTGCGTCGATCCGTGGCCGCGGAAATCGGGGCGGATGACGCGGAAGCGATCGTCGAGCGTGGCGATCTGCCGGTCCCAGATCCTCCCATCCGTCGCCAGCGAATGAAGGCAGAGCAACGGTGGAGCGTCGTCGCGCCCAGAGATCTCGTAATGGATGTCGATGCCGTTGGCACGATCCTGCATACCGACACGATCGACCTGCGACGTTACGACGATCGTTAACGAGAATGGTAATGAGATTGCTGCGAGAGTCGTGGCGCCGAGCTGCGATGCCGAACCACTCGAGCAGGAGAACGATCGATGACACGTCTACCCGTACTGCGCCACGACCAGCTCGACAACGCCCAGCGCGAGGTGTGGGAGCAGATCACCGGCGGCCGGCGGGCTGCCGCCCATAGCGGCACGGGCGGGCTGGTCGACGCCGAAGGCGGCCTCATCGGACCGTTCAACGCCTGGCTCA
This sequence comes from Actinomycetes bacterium, assembly GCA_025356335.1. Taxonomy (GTDB): domain Bacteria; phylum Actinomycetota; class Acidimicrobiia; order Acidimicrobiales; family Ilumatobacteraceae; genus JANXUF01. The sequence continues at coordinate 68,296 of JANXUF010000062.1, read as the reverse complement.
CGAGTCCGACGATCGGCGGTGCCGCTGCCCGCCTCGGCGAGGCGGCGCGCTTCGGTTCTGTCCTCGACCGCGGCGTCGTCGAACTGGTGATCGTCGTCGTCGCCGTTCACTGGCGCGCCGAGTTCGAGTTCTGGGCGCATCGCCGTTACGCGCTCGAAGCGGGCGTGCCTGCCGAACTGATCGACTCGATCGCTAGCGGTGGAGTGCTCGTCGGGGACACGGACTCGGACCGGCTCCTCGTCGAGTCGTGTCAGGAGATCCTCGCGACGGGCCGCCTCGGCAGCGATCGCTATGCCGGGCTTGCGGCAGCCTTTGGCGAGCCGGGCGTCGTCGACATCGTGACGATCGTCGGCTACTACTCGCTCGTGTCGTTCAACTTGAACGTCTTCGAGATCCTGGCGCCACCCGACGTAGGACCCGTGTGGCCGGAGGCCTCGTCGAAACAGTGACGCTAGGGCTCACGCAGCCAGTGCAAGTGCGGTAACACGAGCCGCCGAGGCACGCTGCACCGCCCGAGTCGTGCGATCGCGGCGAACATCTCGAGAAGGTTCGGTCGACCGCCATACGAGCGCGCCGAGCCGGCGATCTGTGCATTGTCGGACTCCCGCCATGTGCCGGTACGGGGATCGCGTCACTTCCGGCGGCGGGCAACTCTGCCGTAGACCTGTATGGAACCAGGTAATTCATATTGCGAGGTGTCGAGCAGTCTTGGCGCCGGGTTCGGTCCGGGCTGTCACCAAATACACGGGGTTGCGTGATTAGTTGCGTGACTTGGGATACGTCGTGTGGCTTGAGCAGGGCCTTCACGACCGACGGGGGAATCCCATCCGTTCGAACCCCATTTATGTTCATCGGGCTCGTTGCTACGGCGGTTGCTACGTTTCGGCTATCGCCTGGAACTCTTTGTGCTCCTGAGCTGCGGGGATGTATGAACTCGTGGAGTCCTATTAACTCGAATCTCGCCCGAGCGCTCGTCGGGGCAGACGAATGTGGTGTCACCAGGTGTCGTTGCTTACCTGGTTGCTAACTTCCGAGGTGAAGGTTACGTCTGACCTCGTGATAGATGCGGAACGGCGGAATCCCACCTTTCCGCCAATGCGCTTTTGAGCGTGCGCCGATCGTCGAGTCACCGGGGATCGCAGCCGCTGCGACAACTCGTGACTCGGGTCGCGTCTCGAACGTTCGGTTGCGCCGACGGCGACGTCCAACTGGTGACTCAGGTGATCAGGTCGATGACCCGTGTCCCGCGGTCGGTGACGAGGATCTGACCGGCGTCGGTGAGGTGTCGGCGCCACAGGTCTTCGGCGGCATTCGCATCGCCTTGCTCGATCAGATCGGCGAGTAGCACCCTGGTGCGGTTGGCCTTGTGGGCGAGTTTGGTGTCGTCGGGGTGGGGGATGCGCGTGTAGATGGCTGTCGCCGCGTCGCCGATGCTCTCGAGCATCGTCGTGAACAGAATGAGGGTCTCGTTCTCGGTCAACGCAACGAGCATGCGGTTGAACTCGTGGAAGTTGGCCGTGAACGCAGGGGTGTCCAGATCGGTCGCTGTCTCGTTGAGCCACGAACGGAGTTTCCGAGCGCAACTGACATGGTCTCGGCGGCGGGCGACGATGCCGGCGGCGGGCGCTTCAACGGTGACACGAGCATTGAGCACGTCGGCGACGGTTGCGCCGCGGCTCTGGAGGACGAGGCCGGCGTAGCGCGCAGCGACTCCTGCGTCGGGTACCTGGACGCGGGCTCCGCCCCTGGCGCCCCGGCGGACAGTGATGAGACCCTCCGATTCGAGGATGCGAAATGCTTCACGCAGCGTCGGCCGGCTGATGTTGAAGTCTTCCATCAGCGCCGTTTCGGGCGGCAACGCCTCATCCATCTGCAGCTCACCCCGAACGATGCGGTTGCGAATGTTGCTGGCGACGAGTTCGGCGGTCTTCGGGACGCGTATACGCGATGGGGGAGTCACTGACCGCGATGCTAACGAGCCCGTCGTCACTTGCTCGACAACTCAGGGTCCCGCCCGGTTCGTGACCTTCGGGTTCGGATCGATCGTGTTGTCAACCGGCGTCCTGGATCGCCTCGCGTAGCTCCGCGGGAAGTACCCCGACGTCACTACCGAGATCTCCTGGCATGATGATCGACGTGCGCGCGAAGCTGCCTCCGTCGACCGAGGCAAGTGTCTGACCACTCATGTAGCGTGATTCTTCGCTGGCCAGGAAGAGGGCCACGTAGGCGTTGTCGCGCAATGTCGGCGGGGTGTCGAGGCGCAGTGGCATTGCCCGCTTATCGGGATCCCACGGAGCCATCTGCTCGTAACTGAGGCCGAGCACCTCGGCCTCAGCGGGGAGTGCGAAGTTGATCGACATTCCATGTGTGGGGGCCAGGCCGTTGGCGCGAATGCCGTATCTGCCCCACTCCAACGAGGCTGCACGCACCAGGCCGTTGGCCCCCGCCTTGCTGGTGGTGTAGGCCGGAAAGCCCGGATACGCGTTGAAGGACGCAGCGGAGGTGGTAGCGAGCAGCGTTCCTCCGTGTCCTTGGGCGATCATCTGCGCAGCGGCGTGCTTCCAGGCGAGGAAGATCCCTGTCAGGTTCGTGGCAACGATGTTGTTCCAGTCCTGCAGCGTGAGTTGATGAAAGGCGTTGGCCCCGAAGCCCGGCTCCGGAACGCCGGCATTGGCGTACATGATGTCGATCCGCCCGAAGTGGTCGACGGCGGCCTGCACCAGCGATTCCATGTCTGCTTCCACTCGCACGTCCGCATGGATGGCAAACGCCTCGCCGCCGGCGTCGCCGACTTCGTCAGCGACCTTCTCCGCTCTGCCGTGCACGTAGTCACTGGTGATGACCTTCGCACCTTCGCTGGCGAAGAGCAACGCGCACTCGCGCCCCAGGCCAGAACCTGATCCAGTGATGGCGACAACCTTGTCGTGCAGACGCATCTGCTGCTCCTCTCCTCGTGGACATCCCTCGTCCCGGTGGACAAAAGAGCTTAATCATTTAGTTGAACAGACCACAATCTGGGTTTGGAGCGCAACGTCACCGGCAAGACGGTCGACTGCATCCCTTACGTCTGAGGTTTGTATAGTGTAATCGTCTACCTTATTCGGAGACCCAACGGGGGCCAAGTGCGAAACGACATATGTGAGATCAAGTTCGATGACATGAGCAGCGAATTGCGGGCGCTCATCACCTACGAGCCGAACGGCTCGCTGAGTGTCGAGGTGCCACAGGAGCTGATCGACGAGGTTCGCAGAAACTCGCCCGTCGTTCGATGGGAGATGGGCGTCGGCTTCTTCGGGATGGAGGACGTGGTCGCTGCCGGGCGCAACCCCCACTTGGTCGCGACCGAACCTTCCACGGGTGAACCGTTCGGCATGGGTACGTCGGTGCCGCTGATTCCATTGCACCTCGACGGCGAGATCCATCGTCACTATCGCCGCCTGCTCGATCCGCTGTTCGCTCCAAAGAAGATGGCCTTGCTCGAGCCGCAGATCAGGGCCCTGGCCGACAGCCTGATCGACGCATTCATCGATGAGGGACACGCCGAACTGCACGATGCGCTGTGTGTTCCGTTGCCATCGATCATGTTCCTGACACTGTTCGGCATGCCGCTGGAAGACCTCGAGTTCTTGAACGAGAAGAAGAACAGGATCCTCAAGAACGAGGGCACGTCGATGATGGAGATGGAGCAGATCGGACGAGCCGCAGGACTCGAGCTGGACACGCATCTCCGCTGCCGTCTGACAGAGCGCCGGGCGGAATCGGTCCGCCGTGACGACCTGCTCGACAGCTTCATGTATTTCCAAGTCGATGGCCACGGGCTCGACGACGACGAGATCGTCAACCTCATGCACATGTTCACGATTGCCGGTCTCGACACGGTGACGTCTTCGCTGTCGTGCATCCTTGCGTGGTTGGCCAAGCACCCGGAGCAGCGTCGTCGGCTCGTGGCACATCCAGAGGAGCTGGCGAGGGCGATCGAGGAGATCATGCGTTCGGAGAGCCCGGTGCCGTCATCTGGCGGACGGTGGGCTATCCAGGACACCGAGGTGAATGGCGTGCCGATCAAACAGGGCGAGATGGTGTACTTGTGCTGGGCGAGTTCCAACCTCGACCCAGCGGCGTTTGCCAATCCATTCGAGATCGATCTGCAGCGCGAGAGCAACGCTCACATCGCCTTTGCCGCGGGATTCCATCGCTGTCTCGGATCGCATCTCGCACGTGCGGAGCTGCGTGCCGCCATCGACCAGTTCCACCGCCGCATCCCTGACTATTGGATCACCGATGGCGATGAAGTGGAGTACGAACTCGCCGGGGTGCGTCAGGCGAAGCGCGTACCCATCTCGTTTCCCGTTGCGTCCTGACCAGCATCGAGCCGGGCCGTGCTGGTCGATTCGACGCTGACGAAAGCGATCGCCGCGACCAGGAGCGCAGCGATGGCGATCGAGGATGCCGGGTATGACGGCCTGTGGGTCGGCGAGACTCGGCACGAACCGTTTCTACAGCTGCTCCAGGCTGCGGGCGTCACCAGTCGACTGACGATCGGGACGTCCATCGCGATCGCCTTCGCACGCTCGCCGATGACCATGGCGAACGCCGGTTACGACCTTGCAGAGTACTCCGCAGGGCGGTTCGTCCTCGGCCTCGGTTCACAGGTGAAGCCGCACATCGAGCGGCGCTTTTCGATGCCATGGTCGCACCCCGCCCCCCGCATGCGTGAGTTCGTGATGGCGTTGCGCGCAATTTGGCGCAGTTGGGAGACGGGGGATCAGCTCGATTTCAGGGGTGACTTCTACACGCATACGCTGATGACTCCATTCTTCGCCCCCGAGCCGCACGCTTTCGGACCTCCTCCCGTCTATCTGGCTGGTGTCGGCGAGCGGATGACCGAAGTCGCCGGAGAAGTATGCGACGGCTTCTTCTTCCATGCGTTCACCACCGAGCGCTACCTCCGAGATGTCACCATTCCGGCGCTGCTGCGTGGTCGCAGCGTCGCTGGAAGGGCTGGCCTCGACGGTTTCGGCATCGCCGGTCCCGCCTTCGTCTGCGTCGGACGCAACGAGGCGGAAATGGCAGTTGCGGTCGCCGGAACGAAGAACCAGATCGCATTCTACGCCTCGACGCCTGCGTACCGGCCGGTGCTCGAATTGCACGGCTGGGGTGACATGCAGCCGGAACTGACTCGACTGTCCAAGGCGGGCCGGTGGGCCGAGATGGGTGAGACCGTCGACGACGAAATGCTGCGAACGTTTGCGGTGGTCGGGGAGCCGGCAGCCGTCGGAAAGGCTCTCACGGAGCGGTGGGGGCGGGTCGCTACACGCGTGACGCTGTACGCCACATATCCGTCGGATCCGGCTATGTGGACAGAGGTCATCGCCGGGATTCGCGCCTGACCGGCCCCGAGTGCGTAGGACCGATTCAGCACCCCGACTGGCAATAATAGAGGTGACTGATCTATCTTTATGTGAAGCATCAATCCGACGTCGGTCGAAAGGATCCCACCATGGTCGTTGAGTTCGGTCCGCTGCTCGTGGAAATGGACGGCCCGGTGTGCGTCGTCCGACTCAACCGGCCAGACGCGTTGAACTCCTTCGACATCGAGCTCCATCATCGATTCGGGAGATTCTGCGCAGATCTCGAAGGCGATGAAGAGGTGCGGGCCGTCGTCCTCACGGGCAATGGTCGTGCGTTCTCCGCAGGCGGCAACCTCGACGATTTCGAGCTCTTCCGGGTCGACTTCGACAAGCGCCGTGCGACGATGAGGATGGCGCGCCGCCTCGTCGACGAGATGCTCAACGTGCATGTGCCCGTCGTCGCTGCGGTCAACGGTCCAGCAGTCGGGCTCGGTGCCACGCTGATGACACTGTGCGACATCGTCTTCATCTCTCAGGACACGTTCGTTGCTGACCCACACGTCGCCAGCGCTCTGGTTGCCGGCGACGGAAGCGCTGTGACATGGCCGGCGCACACTGGTCTACTGAGGGCCAAGCAATATCTCCTGACAGGCGATCGAATTCCGGCAGCGGTCGCGGTCGAGATGGGGCTTGCGAATTTCGCCGTTCCCGCCGACGAAGTCGTTCCGCAGGCGACCGCCTTCGCCCATCGACTGGCGAAGCTTCCCCCTCAGGCGGTGCAGGACACCAAGATCCTGCTGAACCAGATACTGCGCAGCAACGCCGTGCAGGTCCTCGGCATGGGACTGGCGGCGGAAAGCCAGTCCCATGACACAGCCGAGTTCGCTGCCGTCCCTCAGCAGGTGAGGACGCGTGCGCACGAGAAGGCAACGTCAGCAGCACAGCCAGCAGCGCGGATCACCACTGAGGGTCGGTGACGCAATGGACTTTGCCTATTCGCCAGCTGAGAACCTGTTCCGAGAAGAACTTCGAGATTGGCTGAGCGATCATCTCGTCGGTGAATTTCGACGCTATCCCGGCGTCGGCGGTCCGTCGGACGACTCGCACTGGGAGATTCGCGAGGAGTGGGAGCGAGAACTGGCCGCTGACCAGTGGTTGAGTATCTCGTGGCCGCAGCAGTACGGCGGTCGCGGCGGAACGCTGAACCAGGAGATCATCAGCTACCTCGAGTTCGCCGAGGCGCGAGCGCCATATTGGGTCGGCGTCCAAGGTCGGGACCTGTTCGGGCCGACTCTGCTGCACTTCGGTACCGATGCTCAGAAGGCGAGGTTCCTGCCGCCGATTGCTCGCGTCGAGAAGTTCTGGAGCCAGGGCTTCAGCGAGCCAGAAGCCGGCAGCGATATCGCTTCGCTCCGGAGCAGGGCCGTTCTCGACGGCGACGAGTGGGTCGTCAACGGGCAGAAGATCTGGAACACATTCGGAATGCACGCCGACTGGATCTATGTACTCTGCCGCACCGACCCGAGTTCCGAGCGTCACCGGGGAATTTCGATGCTGATGGTCGAGCGGGATCAGCCCGGCGTCGATGTCCGTCCGATTCGCACGCTCGCCGGGACCCACGAGTTCTGCGAGGTCTTCCTGACGGATGCTCGCACGCCGGCCGATCACGTGATCGGCAGCGTCGGCGGGGCCTGGCAGGTGATGATGGGGACACTCGGACAGGAGCGGGCGCTCACAACGCTGCCGATGATTCTGTCGTTCCGTCACGAAGTCGACGCGGCGATCGAAACTGCCCGCCGACGCCGTACGTCAGATGATCCGGTGGTGCGCCAACAGTTGGCACGGGCGTACTCCGGAATGGAGATCATCCGTTGGACCAACTATCGGATGCTCACCAGTCTGATGCGCAACGGCCAACTCGGGCCAGAGTCGTCTGTTGCCAAGCTGATGTGGGCAGAGTGGCATCGGAACATGGGAGAACTGGCGATGCGTCTCGAAGGCATCGCCTCGGAAATCATCGGACCTTCCTACGATTTGGAGTCCTCCCAATTGTCAGCGCTCAACGCCCGAGCGGAGACGATCTACGGCGGATCGAGTGAGGTGCAACGCAACATCGTCGGCGAACGGGCGCTCGGCCTACCGAAATGAATGACGACGAGACGTTCACGCGGCGATCCCGCCATCGGCGATCACTCTCCGGAATGGCTCACCGATCCCCGAGATAGCGCTGGAAGACGTCTCCCTCGCGGAGTTCCGCTGACGTTCCGGCAAAGGCGATCTCGCCGCGATCGAGCAGGTACGCAGTCGACGCGATGTCCAGCGCCCGCGTGACGAACTGATCGACGATGAGCAGCGAGGAACCGCGCGTGACGATCGTCTCGAGGAACGTGAAAATCTCGTCGACGATGATCGGAGCGAGCCCCAACGATGCCTCGTCGACGAGCACGAGTCGCGGCGAACGAGCGTAGGCCCGGCACATCGCCAGCATCTGCTGTTGGCCGCCGCTGAGGGTGCCGGCGGTCTGGTCGAGGCGTTGACCGAGAATCGGGAACGCGGCGATGCACCGATCAGACGCCTCGGCTTCGTTGCCGGGCGCGGCCTGCAACCTGAGGTTTTCCCGAACTGTCAACGAACGGAATACGCCGCGGCCCTCCGGGACATGGCACAGACCGAGGCCGGCGCGCTCGTGTGCTGCGAGCATCGATACGTCCACGCCTCCGAGCCGGACCGATCCGGCATTCGGACGGATCAGCCCCGATACGGTTTTCAGCAGCGTGCTCTTTCCCGCACCGTTCGGGCCGACCAGCGCCGTGACGGAGCCGGCGGGAACAGAAAGATCGATATTGCGGAGGACGGTCGTTCCTGCATAGCCGCTGCTGATGTGGCGCAGTTCAAGAGCGAGCGCCGGCTCGGTGACGGCGGTGCTCATGCGATCTCCTGCTCGAACTCGCGGATCTCTGCTGCATCGGTGCCGAGATACGCTGCGCGGACGAGGGGGCTTGCCACGATCTGTTGCGGCGTACCTTCGAAGATCAGCCGCCCGAAGTCGAGCACTGCGATCGAGCTGCAGATCCGCATGACCAGTGACATGTCGTGTTCGACGAGCAGGATGGCACAACCGCGTTCGGCGACGACCTGTTCGAGAACCTCGGCGAACGCCGTCGTCTCGGCGCGGTCGAGTCCTGACGATGGTTCGTCGAGCAACAGCAGGTCGAAGGGTCCTGCCAGGCACCTGGCCAGCTCGACGAGTCGTCGTTGCCCCGTCGAAAGTGCACCGGTCTGCCGGTCGACGAGATCGCCGATACCGCACAATTCGATGGCGTCGCGCGCCGCTGCCAGCATCGCCCGTTTCTCGGATCGTGGGGCGGCGAGTTGACCGAGTATGCGGCGGCCGGCAGCGGAGCATTCGCTTCCGAGAGCAACGTTGTCGAGGACCGTCAGCGAGTCGCAGAGTTCCACGCGCTGAAATGTGCGTCCGAGTCCGAGACGGGCGCGACCGGCGGCGCCACGCTCGGATACGTCGACGCCTTTGAACACGACACGTCCGCTGACGTTTCGGTTGATCCCGCTGCAGGCGTTGAACGTCGTGGTCTTGCCGGCACCGTTCGGGCCGATGAGGCCGGTGATCGTCCCGAGCGGGGCCACGAGGGTGACGTCTTCGACGGCGACGACTCCACCGAATTTCACACGAAGCCCGCGGAGCTCGAGGCCTGACGCTGCTCCGGCAACCACCGGGCTGCGTCTCGTGCCCGGCGAGGAGGCGAGTTCTGTCGGCAATTCGAGCGCTGGACGTCGCCGGCGCCCGACGTTGCCGAGTAGGCGCTGCAGTGCCGGTCTCATCGGCGGGGAGCCGCCACGCATCGCCACCATGATGGCGAAGAAGCCGAAGCAGAGGTTGAGGACCTGTGACGTACGTTGGCCGTCGAGGAATCCGGGTATCACCGCAGTGACACCGGCGAGCACGGCGTACCACGGTTCTCGGAACGCTGCAATGGTCAGTATCGAGATGAGTACGAGCGAGTTGAACGGTTGGAACGCCTGGGTCGCGCCGTCGACATTCGTCAGTGTCATCCCGTACATCACTCCACCGATGCCGGCGATGAACGCCGAAATGCAGAAGACGATCATCTTCGTGACATTGACGGACAGGCCAAGTGTGGACACGGCGGTCTGCGTGTCGGACATACCGCGGAGAATCCTCCCGAGGCGCGACTGGGAGATCATGACGATCAGCGCCGCAGTGAGGACCAGCACCGACAGGACGACGAAATAACGCGAGGTCTGGCTCGTGGTTCCGAACGGCGACGGTACCTTGCGCGAGCCGCTGAAGGTGAAGAACATCCAGGTCTGCGGAAAGAACAGCCGCTGCATCAGGATGCCGAATCCGAATGTCGCCAGCGCCAGGTAGACGCCGTGCAGGCGGATCGCGGGAAGGGCGACCAGCGCGCCGACGGGCACGGCCACGAGGCCGGCAAGCAACAGTGCCGGCACCCACGGCACGCCGAGCCCGACCGTGAACTGCGAGAAGGCGACGGCACCGATACCGGCGAACGCTGCCTGACACAGCGACACCTGCCCGCTCGTCTTGACGAGCAATCCGAGGGAGAGGATGAGGATCGCCTGGCAGAGCCCGAACGTGAAGAACGTCAGCTTCGTCCCAACGAATGACGGGACGAGCGCAAGAACGATCAACAGGACGACGCCGACCGCGAGGCGCAGTTCGGGCGGCCCTTTCCACTGCAATGGCGGACGGGCCTCTGCCGACGACTTGGGTGCCAGTTTCGCTCTCGGGATGGCCAGCAGGACGACGAAGAGGATGACGAAGGGCAGCGCATCCGGCAGTCCGTCGAGCGTGGTCCACTTGTGATCCGTCACCAGGTATCCGACGACATCCTGGGCGACTCCGACGAGCAGGCCACCGAGGAAGGTGATCGGGATGCTCGCAAAACCACCGATGGCCGCCGCGCCGAAGGCGTACGTCGCGAGGAAGGTCAGCGTGTACGGCTGCAGCCCGACGAGCGGCACGATGAGGACCCCGGACAGTGACGCAAAGACGCAACCGAGCATCCACGCCAGGCGGCGCACCCGAACAGGGTTCGTACCCTGGAGGGCAAGCAGGTCGGGGTCGTCGACTGCTGCCCGCATCGACGCGCCGAGGCGGGTGAAGCGGAACAGGAGATAGAGCGCCACGACGGCTGTCACGGCGATCGCCGCCGTCAGTACCTGGTCACCAAAGACGTTGACACCGAGAAGGTGCCAGCGATACCGGGCGCGGTTGCTGAACGGGATGAAGCGCTTGACCTTGAGGCCGTTTGTCGAGGCCGGATAGAACAGCAGGCAGAGCGCAGGAACCATCACCATCAGCCCGACGGTGCCGACGATCTTCATATTCGTCCGCTGCCTGGCGAGGCCACGTGCCACGAACTCCATCATCAGTCCGAACAACGGACCGGCGACGAACACGCTGGCCACAAAGGAAATCTTCCAGTCGAGCGCCATCGTGATGTGCAGCCAATAGAAGACCAGCACCGAGGCGGTCAGCACCGCGCCGTGACCGAAGTTGAAGATGCCCGACGTCTTGAACGTCAATACGAGCCCGCTCCCGGCGAGTCCGTAGATGACACCGGTGATCATGCCGGTGACGATGAAGGGCAGAACGTCGTTCACAGCACCGTCATGGTTGCGGTGGGAAGCACTCGTACTTGAGGCCACCGAGCGGGTTGGTGAACACCCCGTTCTTGAGGCTGTACGGCCAGAAGCATGGGCGGTTGGCGCCGAGTTGACCCTTTGTGAAGGTCACGGGCGCAATCAGTCCGTCCAGCGTCTCGTTGGAGATCGTGTACATCGCTGCCAGGGTTTCGTCCTTCGTCGGCTGTCGGTCATGGCAGCGTTCGCTTTGGCGAACAACTGCAGCGAACTCCAGACACCGGTCATCGTCGGGCTCGAATACTGATCGGCCGTGACGCCTGCCGCCGTCAGTACGTCGCGGTATTGCTTGACCGGCGCATCGTCGACCCACCACGGGAAGCCGTTCAGCCCGCCGGCCAGCGTGATGCCCTTGACCTTGAGAAGATCACCGCTCACCGATCCGGCCGAAGCGCCGAAGATCCCGGCGTAGCCCTGATCCTGGCAGTCTGCCCACATCTTCGTCCCGACGCTTCCCGATGCGCTGATCTGTACGAAATCGACCTTGTCCTGGACGAACTTGATGCACTCCGAGGTGTAGTCGGCGGCCGATGAGCTGACCTTGACGACCCCGGTGTCGGTCAAACCCAGCGTCTTCGCGTCCGCAGTGAAGATCGGCGCCGCCTGTGAGCAGGAGTCGACCTCGGCGCAGGCGGCAGTCGCGAGTTTGGTCGCACCCGCGGCCTTGGCACCCACGACCTGTTCGTCGACGACAGCGCCGAACGTGGTGGTCACGGGGAAAGCGTTCGGCAGTGCGCACGGGACGGCTGCGCCGGCGGCGGTGCTGCATGCCAGTTTGAACGCCTCGATCGATCCACCCCAGATGGCGGGCGCGTATCCGACGCCGAGCACCGGGATGCCGGACGCCTTGAGTGCGTCTGCGAGGGACGACTCGACACTGGTCGACAACAGCAGCCACGCAACCGGCTTCTTGGACTGCAGATCTGCGAGCTGCGATTGCGCCTTGGCGGCGTCACCACCGTTGTCGGCGAACGCGAACGTCACGGGATGCCCGTTGATCCCGCCCTTGGCGTTGACGAAATCGGCCCATGCCTTGCCGATGAGTTCGGCGTTGCCCTGGTCGGCCGAGGAGGGACCAGTGGCGTCGATCACGCCGGCAATGAGGATCGGTGACTTGTCAGCCTTCGCCGACGCCACGGTGGTCGGAGCTGAGTTGGCAGGTTCGGTTGCGGGTACGGCGGTAGCAGGGCTGGTCGCTGCTGACGTCGTGCCGGGTGATGCTGTCGAGCCGGCGGTGGTGGTGGTCTGCGATGCGGTCGTCGTGACGGTCGTCGTCGCCGAAGCGGTGCTCGTCGCAGCCACGGTCGACGAAGATGTGCCCGACTTGGTACTGCTGCTGCACGCCCCCAGAACGAGACCGAACGTTGCGCCCAATGCGAGCAGCCCGTGGCGACCTCGATGAGTCGATGTTGTTTGCAAAGCACTTCCCCCTTGTACGCCACGTCGACCCCGTCGACGATCTATTCCGTCAGATTAACACATTCAGTGTACTGAGTTACAACCGTCGACGCCTCGGAGTCGGTCGTGCACGGTCCGCTGGCATTCAGTATTCGTGGTACCCGAGCCGGCGGAAGCGGACAGATAGAGTGCGTGCGACGCGTTGCTCGTTCGACGCATCCATCGATGAAGGCGAGGAGCTGCGGCACCGTGGTCGTCCCTATTCCCCTGAGCGCGATTGCCGCACCGAAACTCGCCACCGTCGTCGCCCGTCAGATCGAGGACCAGGTTGTCGCCCTCGGCTGGCCGGTTGGGGAGATGCTCGGGTCAGAGGCCGACTTGCTGGCGCGGTTCGGCGTGAGCAGGGCGGTGCTGCGGGAGGCGGTGCGTATCGTCGAGCACACCGGTGCCGCCCGGATGCGGAGGGGTCCCGGCGGGGGTCTTGTCGTGTCAGCCCCCAGTCGCGACTCGATCATGACGTCGATCAGCATCTGGTTCAGCTACGTCGGAGTGACGATCGGCGAGATGTTCGATGCGCGGACACCCCTGATGGTCGAATCGGTGAGACGGGCGGCCGAGCGACGCCCACGCCTCGACGTCCGTCTGGTTCGGGCCAGGATGACGGAGATGGAGGCGACGGTTGACCTGAGCGAGGCCGCGTTCCTCGATCTCGACAGCCGGTTTGCGCTGCTCTCGGACAACCCGGGCGTCGTGCTGTTCGCCGGAGCGATCTCGAACATCATGGTGTCCCGGTTCGTCGATGCCAGGGAGCGGATCGCGCCGGCAGCGACGGGGCACGATGCCCTCGATCGCCTGGCTGTGTATCGCAGGATCGCCGACAGGATCGAGGCCGGCGACATCGAAGGTGCAACGCAACGAACCGCTGCACTGTACGACTCTGTTCGCAGGCGCCTGCAGGATTGCCCTTTCAACCCCCGACGTGCACCGCCGCGGCTCGACGACACCGGGTCCCCGAAGTTGGCAGAGAGGGTCGCATTCGCTCTTCGCGATGACATCGAACGCGCTGGATGGCCGATCGACACGGTGCTGGGATCGGAGCCGGAACTGATCCAGCGCTACGACGTCAGCAGGGCCATCCTTCGCGAAGCTGTTCGCATCCTGGAACACGATGGCGCAGTCCGAACCAAGCGCGGACCAGGCGGTGGGCTCGTCGTGTCGGCGCCGGACAGTGCGGCGATCGTTCGGGCCGCAGGTCTCTCGCTGGAACACGACAGGGTGACGCCGCGGCAACTCGTCGATGTCCGTTCGGCGCTCGAGGTCGCTGCGGTGCGCATGGCTGCCCGATCGGCCGAACCCGGTGTTGCCGACTCGGTCCTTGCCTCGGTCGACAACGAACGCCGGGCGGGCGACACCGCCATCCATCTCTACGACGTCCACCACAGCATCGCAGAGGGGAGCGGCTGCCGGCCCATCGCCCTGTTCGTGCGTGTCATGTCGGAGCTCGTCGCCCGGCACACGCAACTGGACGCCGCTGACGGCAGTTCACTGCCGAAAATCGCCGCCGAGACACATCGGGCCCACCTTCGCATCGCCGAGGCAATCGCCGCCGGAGACGCGGACCTCGCCGAGCGCCGAATGCGTCGCCATCTCACGGCAGCGCTGGAGGTACTTCGCTGAGTCGTTGGGTCATCTGCTCCCGCAGTACGTACTTCTTGACCTTGCCGGCCGCTGTGATCGGAAAGTCCTCGAGTGCGACCCATCGTCGGGGTACCTTGAAACGTGCGAGCAACGTGCTGGCGAAGTCGATCAACTCGCCCTCCGTCACTGCCGTCCCAGCGTTCACCAGGTAGCAGCCCACCGGAACTTCACCCCAGTGCTCGTCTGGCACGCCGACGATGGCGATGTCGGCGATCGCCGGATGCGTGAGCATCACAGCCTCGACCTCGCCAGGGTAGATGTTCTCGCCACCGCGGATGATCACATCGCGGGCTCGACCGTGCATCCGGATCACACCGTCGCTGTCCATCGAACAGAGGTCGCCGGTGTGCAGCCATTCGTCGAACGGCGCGCGACCACCGTCGTCGTGGTCGAGATAGCGATCCATCGTCATCGGTGAGCGCATCAACAGTTCTCCGATCTCACCGAACAAGGCGGTCGATCCATCGACGCAGGCGATTCTGACGTCGCGATGGTCGAGTGGCCGACCGATGGTCTCCGACTTGACGATGTCGTCGTCATCCGGGGAGGTCATGATCGCCGACGGCGACTCGGATTGACCGTATGCATTCACGACCGTGACCCCGAACTCGCTCTCGACCCGGTGGATCAGGGAGGTCGCGACCACGGACCCGCCGCTCATGACCAGTCGGAGCGTCGAGACGTCGGTGGTTCCGAGCGCAGGGTGATCGAGCAGCGCGAGTTCCATCGTCGGAACCAATCCGATGATCGTCGCCCGGCTCTGCTGGATCAGCCGCAAGACGAGGCCGGCATCGAAAGCGGGGCACAGAGTCGTCGTTCCACCGACGGCGAGCATCGACAGCAGCACGCTCACCGACCCGCCGACGTGATGCATCGGCATCACGTTGAGCCAATGGTCTTCGGCGGTGCCCCCCAGTCGGAGGATCTGGTACCGGGCGCAGTTGTATGCCGCACGGTGGCTGAGTACAGCACCTTTCGGCCTGCCAGTGGTTCCCGATGTGAACTGCACGAGGAATGGGTCGCCGCTGTAGACGCCTGGCAACGGTGTCGTGATCGCCGGCAGATCACGCCACGACGCCAGGTCGAATGCCGGGACATCCGGCATGATCGTCTGCACTCGTCGGAGCAACGCCGAACCTCGATACTCGGTATCGGCAAAGACGGCGGAGGCCTTCGAGGCACGCACGACATGGACGACTTCGGCGTCGGCCAGGGCGGTGTTGATTGCCGTCATCGTGATGCCGGCAAGTGCGGCGGCGTATTCGAAGAAGATCCAGTCCGGACTGTTGCCGGCGAAGATGGCAACGACGTCGCCAGGTGCTGCGTAGTTCAGCAGCCGTCTGGCGAAGCGCTCGGCCTCGTCGCGGACCTCTGCCCATGTCCACGACTGCAGCGCACCGTCGACGGGCCACTGCAGTGCGGTTCGGTCCGGATCGGCGCCGGCAACGTCGTCGACGATTCGTCCGATCGGTCGGTCGTCCAGCGGCACGCCGACATCTGCCTCCCAATAGGCGTGCGTGCCGACGACCCCCACGGCGGTCAGGCCGGACCCTTGGGGAGGCCGAGGACTCGCTCGCCGATGATGGTCCGCTGCACCTGCGAGGAACCGGCGTATATCGTGTGGGCGCGACTGAAGATGAATGCGTGCTGCATCTCGTGCCACGAAGCGCTCTGCACCGTTCCCTGAGCTCCGAGCACGTCGATCGACAGCTCGGTGAGCTGCTGATGCCACTGCGACCATTGCAGCTTGCCGATCGAGGCTTCCGGTCCCGGTCGTCCCTCGCCGAGCAGTGAGGTGATCGTGCGGTAGGCGCCGAAGCGCATCAGTTCGAGACCGATCTTCAGACCGGCAAGTCGTTGGCGGACCACTCGATCCCGTGTCAGCCCGCTCGTCCGCGCCAACTCGACGAGCCTGTCGTACTCGCCGCTGTAGCGCCGGAGTTGACCGATGAAGGCGGTGCCGCGTTCGAATCCGAGCGTCGCCATGGCGATGCGCCAGCCGTCACCAGGATTGCCGACGATGAGGTCCGACGGTGTGCGTGCCCCGTCGAAGAACACCTCGCAGAAGTGTTCACCTCCTGCCATGTCGATCAGCGGACGGATCTCGACTCCTGGCTGATCGAGCGGCACCAGCAAGAACGAGATCCCCTTGTGCTTCGCATCTCCCGCGGCAGATCCGGTCCTGGCGAGCACGAAGATCCACTCACTCAGCTGCGCTTGGCTTGTCCACACCTTCTGCCCGTCGAGAATCCATTCTTCGCCATCGAGGCGGGCTCGCGTCGACAGCGCGGCGAGATCGGAGCCGGCACCCGGCTCGCTGAAACCCTGGCACCAGATCTCCGTGCCGGCGAGGATGGGCGGCAGGAAACGCCGCTGCTGCTCGGCCGTGCCGAAGTGAATGAGGGTTGGTCCGAGCAGACCCTCTCCGAACGTGCCGGCACGAGTCGGCGCGCCTGATCTGGCGTACTCTCGGCGAAAACGAGCTCTTCGATCGGTGTCGCCGCCCTGCCGCCACACTCCGCCGGCCAGGACAGTCCGATCCAACCGCCTTCGCCCATGGTCCGTTCCCATCCCAGTCTCGTCGGCCAGTCGCGTGCGTGGAATTCGCTTGCAGTACCGAGCGCACGGTACTCGTCGGACAGGTGGACGTCGAGCCACAGACGCACCTCCGCACGGAAGTCATCCATCTGTGGTGGATAGCCGAAGTCCATCGGGCTCAGTGGGGCCGGACGGCGGCCGCCGGACGCGACCCGGGTCTCGTCTGCATCGCCGCGAGGAGCGGCTGGCTGTAGGCGATTCGACCTGTCAGCTGCTTCGGCGGGGAGCTACACAGCAGCAGGGCTGCCTCGGCCACCCACTCTGGTCCCTCCAGTGGATAGTCGTCGACGAGTTCGTGATGGCCGGCGCCCGGCGTTGCCACGTTGTCCCAGGGAGCAAGCGAGTTGACGGCGATGTTGTCGTCGTAGAGCTCGGCTGCCAAGGCAGTGGTATATCGGTCGAGGGCAGCCTTGACCATTCCGTAGACGGTGAAACCACCTTTGTGCACCGGGTCGAATGGCGGCCCCACCGGATGAACCCCGGCGCGGCTGGAGATGTTGAGAATCCAGCCGGCACCACGATCACGCATCGCCGGCACCAGCAACTGGCCGAGCTCGTAGGGGGCCCGCACCTGTACTTCGAACATCAAACGGAAACGCTTCTCCGAGAAATCCTCGTAGCGTTGCAAGAAGGTGACCGCTGCGTTGTTGACGAGAATGTCGACCGGTCCGAGGGCGGCACGGGTCTCGTCGATCATCCTGGCGCGGTCTTCGCTGACGGACAAATCGCACTGCACCGCGACGGCCGTACCACCAGCGTTCGAGATGCGATCGACGGTTTCGCGTAAGGAGCCCGGGAGGCGATCGTCATGATCGAGCGTGCGAGCCGAGACAGCGACGCTGGCGCCGGCCGCTGCGAGCCGCTCGGCGATCGCCGCGCCGAGCCCACGACTTGCGCCCGTGACCAGTGCGACCCGGCCTTCCAATGCTCGATCCACGGCATTCCCCCTCGACCTGCCCCGTCAGCGGATCAGCGACAGGGACTTTCAGAAATCTCTCGACTCGATAATTCAATATATTAGGTGTACTCTATCGCTCGTGCTCAGCGACGACGAAAAGCTGGCTGCGGCGAGACGGTTCGCACGGGCAACTCGCAGTGGGGATGTCGATGCCTACGCCGCAGGGGCTGAGCCGGACTCACTGGTCTGGCACAGCTACGACGAGACGGAGGTGGCGGTGGACCGTACCGCCAAGACACTTCGTTGGATCCACACGGCTGCGCCGGACGTCACGTGGACCGACGTCGCTGTCGTTGCGACGGCAAACGGTTTCGTGTGGCAAGCGAAGATCAATGGCACAGCGCCGGCCGGTCCGTTCAGCGCTCATACCTGCATGGTCGTCACGCTGTCAGCGCGAGGCCTCGTTGCTCGTACCGAGGAATACATCGACCCCGCCGCATTGGCAATCCTGCGGACTGACGTGAAAGGAACACGAGAACAATGACGAATCGCCTCTGCGAGGCCAGGGTATGCATCGTGACCGGAGCGGGACGCGGCATCGGCCGCGAGTATGCGCTCATGCTTGCTGAGAACGGTGCACAGGTGGTCGTCAACGATCTCGGGGCGACGCGAGAGGGGACCGGCGGCGATGCCGGGCCGGCTCAGCAGGTCGTCGACGAGATCATCGCCGCCGGCGGTGCGGCGGTTGCCAACACCGACGACATCAGCACGTTCGCCGGGGCAAAATCGCTCATCGAGCAAGCGGTCGACATCTTCGGCGGGCTCGACGTCGTCGTGAACAACGCCGGGATCCTGCGGGATCGGATGTTGTTCTCGATGACCGAGACGGAGTGGGACGCCGTCATCCAGGTTCACCTCAAGGGGACCTTCGGGCCGTCACGCTTCGCCGCCGAGTATTGGCGGAACCGGGCCAAGCGTGGCGAGTCCAACGACGCTCGGTTGATCAACACCACGTCAGTGGCCGGTATCTATGCCAACCCCGGTCAGACCAACTACGCGGCAGCGAAAGCGGGGATTGCCGCTTTCACCCAGGTCGCCGCCCTGGAACTGGCCCGGTATGGCGTCACAGCGAACGCAATAGCACCCGGAGCATTGACCCGTCTGACGAACGACCTCGACCTCCCAGCGGAAATCACACAACGGTTCGACCCTCGATGGGTGGCTCCGGTCGTCACATGGCTCGCATCGCCAGAATCGGCAGATGTCACAGGACAGGTCATCGAGTCGTCCGGTCTCGTGATGGCGATCGCCGAGGGCTGGCATCGCGGTCCGTCCACCACCACGCCACCGGCGACGGCCGGCGAGGTCGGAGAGGTCGTGCGGACACTGCTCGCCACGGCGCGTCAGCGCACGACGATGGACGACGTCGCCGGAGGCTGATCGCGCTGATCGACGGCGAGAGCTGATCGACGGCGAGAGCTGATCGGCAGCCTGGATCGGGAGGGCTGGATCGGGAGGGCCGACGGCGCTGTTGGTGCTACGTGAACAGCGCCGCAGCGTTGCCGTACATGATGGCTCGTTTCGTGGCTTCGTCCAGTGGGTCGAGGATCTTGACGAACTCCGCTGGCTCAGCGATTCCTTCGGCATGCGGGAAGTCCGAGCCCATCACGAGGCACGACGAGTCGCCTCCGAGTTGGTCGACGAGCCCCGGAATGTCGTCCTCCGGATACGGGGCGACGCGAACTCTGCGCTTGAAGATGGCACTCGGCCGTTCGTCGAGCTTTCCCCCGATCCACGGACCGTTGCGGCCCATGCCCCTGCTCTTGTCCATGTGGCTGAGCGTGTGCGGTACCCAACTGGCACCGTGTTCGGCGATGAGGCAATTGATGTTTGGAAAACGTCCGAAGACGTTGTCGAATATCAACGACGAGATGGAGTCGACGATCGGCCGCTCGCCGTAGATGTTCATCCATTGCCACGCTGACATGTGCCATGCGGCGGGGTCGTTGCTGAGCCCCCATGCCGGCGACACAGCGTCGAAATACCAGAACGGCATGATGTGAAACGTGACCGTGACGCCGGCCTCGTTCAGGCGCGACCAGATCGCGTCGAAATACGGATCTCCAGGACCCCTGCCGTACGCCGGACCTGTCGGGAGTAGGACGAACTTCGCACCGGCGGCGAGGATCTGGTCAGTCAGCGCGACGGCGCGGTCGAGGTCCCGGAGCGACAACAGCGCTGTTGCGAAGATCGTACCGTCGCGGTTGAATCCCCACTCCTCGTTGTACCAGCGGTTGAAGGAATGCAGGTTGGCGTACAGCGCGTCCGTGTCGCTCACGTAGTGCTCGGCGGCGAGCGCCATGCCGGCTGGGAACAGTACGCAGCGGTCGACGCCCTGCTCGACGAGCAGTTTGGCGCGAGGTGCGCGTTCGAGGTTTTCAGGCTGAATGGGCTCGGGTCGATAGCTCTCCTCTGGATTGCCGGAACCCATCTGCTTGAGCATCTCCTTCAACGTCCCCGGCCGATACGCCATGTCGAAGCCGAGGCCTGATTCACTGTTGAACGTTGCCACTCGATTGCCGGCGAGAATGCGCTCGCTGCCCGACGCGTCTCGGATGGGTGTGATCGCCCGATCGAGGTACTCCTTCGGCAGATAACGAGTGAAGGCGTCGCGCGGCTCGTAACAGTGCGTGTCGCAGTCGGTGATGCCGTATTCGAGTGTCATTGCGCTGGGCCCTTCAATCAGGTCTATTCAACACAATAATCAAACTGATTAGATGTCAACCCAACCAACCACGAGAACGCCGTTTCCCGGAGCGGTGGCTACCTGCGCGATCCGAGGCTGCGCAACACGAGCGAGCGCGTATTGGCGATCGCTGAATCGACATCGGTCGAAGCGGTGCCATCGAGCAGTTCCCGTAGCACGCCGCCGCAGAGCGCCATGATCAGCGGGGCGTCGGCATCCGGTTCGGCGAGTGGAAGTTCGCCCGACGTCCTGCCGGCTTGCAACGCCGTGACGAGAGGAGCGAGTATCGGCCCGCGGGTGTGCGCCACCTGATCGGGAAAGTTGCTACTGATCTGGCTCAACGATGCGAACAGGCGGGCTCTCGAAGCGAGATCGGTTCTGCCGGCTGCACCGATCATCGTTGCGATCCACATCTCCACGGCATCCGTCGGTGAGGACGTCGTTGCGAGCCGCGCTGCAAATCTGGCGCTTGCACGACGGGTCTCGTCGATGAGCAGGGCAAGCAACATGGCGTCCTTGGTGGCGAAGTGCCGGTAGAACGCCTTCGTGGACGAGCCTGCCGAGCGGATGACCGATGCCACTTTGAACCCGGAGAACCCGGTTCGCCCGAGGACGTCCCACGCCGCTCGGATGAGGCGATCGGCTTCGTCGGACGCCGGCTCCTTGTCAACGGGTGGCACCGTCGCACCCTAGCCGTGGTCTCGACATGTGAACGTGGCGAAGCGGCGCAGGAGTGCGCGGCGGGGAAACGCGGTTCTCGACCACCGAGCAGGTCTGCATCGTCGTATTGAGCATCATGATTTAGATTTGTCGCTGTGGCATGTGAAATCTCCGACGAGGACCTCATCGAGCGGTTTCCGGCGTATGCGATCGATCACGACACGAAGGCCCGCTACCGAGGCTGGCTCGACCGTGTCATGCTGGTCGATCGCTGTAGGAACTGCGGCACCTGGCACGAGCCGCCGGGACCGATCTGCCCGCTCTGCTGGTCCACGGATACCGTCCCGACCGCCGTCGGCGGGAGCGGCACGATTCACATGGCGATCTTCCTCCATCAGGGTCCGCCGGCAGAAGGTGTCGACTACACGACGCCGTACCCGGTCGTCGTCGTCGAACTCGACGAACAAGCCGGACTACGAATCTCCAGCACCGTGGTCGGCGCCGGCAATGCCGACATCGTGATCGGCCGGCGTGTTCGTCTCGACTGGATCGAACGTGGCGGTGCGCCGATGCCCGTGTTCCGGCTCGACGACGCTGACGGTGTTCGCTCGTGACGCCGGGCTGGCGAAACCCGGCCAAGGATCTGGTGGCCATCGCGTCAGCGGCGACGACCGGATTCTTCGCCTCCAATACGGCTCGATCGCAGCTCTCCTACGCAGCGCAGGCAGCAATTGCAGCACTCCGAGCCGCAGGAGTGAGCGCCGCGGAGGTCGATGGAATCATCGGGTCAACCAGCCCGACGGCGTCCGAAATGCAGCAGGCGCTTGGCATCCCCGTCGTCACATACTTCGCCAACCCTCCGATCCCTTTCGTCAACCAATTGTCTGCGGCTGTCGCTGCTGTCCACAGCGGATTGTGCAACGTCGTGCTCGCGTACCACGCGTCGTACCGGCTGCCTTGGAACACCAGTGCCTCATTGAAGGACCCGTTCCGACGCGGAGGCATGACAGGTGGCGCCGGCGCTGCCGTGCCGGAGTCTGTGTCCGGCTCGGTTGGATATACGGCGTGGGCATCGCGATACCTCCACGAGTACGGCGGGACGAGGGAGGATCTCGGGCTGATTGCCATCAACGGGCGGTCCAATGCAGCGAACAATCCGGCGGCGGCATTGCGTGAGCCGTTGACGATGCCGGGCTACCTCGATGCTCGAATGATCCGCTATCCGCTCTGCATACTGGACATGGACATCGCCGTCGACGGCGCAGACGCGTTCGTCATCACCACCGCCGAGCGGGCGCGGGACATGCGCCTGAAGCCGGTGCTGATCAACGCTGCGACGTTGGGGATGACGTCCACATCGAGCGAGATGCAGACACCGAGCCTTCGTGAGCACGGCCAGCAGGTGGTTGTCGAGTCGCTCAAAGCCCGTGGTGACTTCTGGATCGACGACTGCGACATCTACTTCCCGTATGACGGGTTCTCGATCATCGCCCTCAACTGGATCGAGAACGCCGGCTTCTGCGGTCCAGGCGAAGCAGGCGAGTTCCTGCGCCAACACTGGGATAGTCGGACCAACCGCGTGCTGATCGACGGTCGGGTTCCGCTCAATCCGCATGGGGGTTCGCTTTCCGAAGGTGCCTCTCAGGGTTCAGGACACATCCGTGAGGCGGTGCACCAACTGCAGGGCTCGGCCGGCGACCGCCAGGTTGCGGGCGCAGCGCGGGCAATCGTGACTGCCGGCGGCTTCTTCTTCAACGCCCAGGGAGCGCTCCTGCGTGCCGACGGCTGAGGAGTTCGCCGAAACATCGGGCAGCCGATCCGGCCGGCGCTCTAGCTCACCAGGTCGTTGCCGAGGTTGGCGATGTTGGTGATGCGGCTCCTGCCCGTTCTGCTGTAGTCGTAGCCGCTGAGCGGATAGCCATTGGTCAGGAAGGCAAACGAGGTGCCGGCTTCAGGATCCATGTATCCCAACTGACATGGCGCTCCACCGTTGCCGAACGTTGCGTCTGATCCGGTACTCGGGAGCCAGGGTCCGCGATCCTGGCCGCACACCGTGAGGAACAGACCGATACTCGTCCGCAGGTTGCTGCCGCCGTACAACGTCTCACCGGCTGGCGCCTCGCACACGTGGACGGCGGTGCCTTCAGCAACGATCGTCTTGCTCCAGAGGCCGGAGTGGACCAACGATTGGAGAAACAGGACGACGTCGGCTGCCGAGCCGGCGATCGAATGGCTCGGCTCACCCGCGGCGAGCACGTCAGCGTTTGCCAGGTACCAGGGGCCCCACGGATCGACGGCCTCGTCGACATTCGATCGGTCGTACGCCACGGGAACCGCTACGAGTTCTTCGTAGCGGTCGGCCGGTACCGGTAGGAGCAGGCCGAGTCCGAGTGGATCGACGATCTCACGACGCAGATACTCGGCGAAGGGAATTCCGACACAGCGCTCGACGAGTTCGGCAATCACCCAGGCGGCGCCCGTCAGGTGGTACTGCAGGCGGCTGCCCGGTTCGTAGTCGAGCCGCCAATTCGTCATCGCCTCGAGACGGCGGTTGCGGTCGAGCATCTTCGGGTAGCCGAGCGGTGCGAAGGGAAACCCGGCCGTGTGGGTGAGCAGGTGACGAACGGTGACTGTCTCCTTGCCGTTCGTCGCGAATTCGGGGATCACGTCGCCGACCCGTTGATCGAGTGACAGCAACCTGTCGTCGATGACCTTCCAGATCGTGCCGGCGACGACGGTGCGACCGACGGACTGGAGGATGTAGCGCACGTGATGTGGCGCATCGCCGATCGTCTCGAAGGCGACGAGTCTGTTGTCTTTTGCAACAGCGACCTGCGCCGATGGCAGCGGCCCGTGTTCGACCTCCAGGCGCACCCGTCGCAGGAACACGTCGAGGCGCGCCGGATCGACACCGACCGAGTCGGGATCGACGAGTTCGTACGATACGGGGGTCATGTGGGTGGAGCGGGGAGAGCGCCGTGGGCTCGTGCGGGAACCGCCATCTAATTCCTCCGGGATTGAGGTGTATCAGCAACGATACAGTGTCATGAGTTATGAAAGTATAAGGATTGACGAAGGGCTCGAAGGTGACAGAAGCAAGGACCGCGGCGCAGAACAGTGCATGGATCATCGACGGCGTGCGCTCGCCGAGGGGGCGGGGCAAGAACAACGGCTCCCTGCACCACATCCACCCCCAGCAGTTACTCGGTCAGGTGCTCAACGCTCTGCAGGCTCGCGTCGGGTTCGATCCGTCGACGATCGACGACGTGGTCATCGGCAACGGCAACTCGGTGGGCGATCAGGGGATCTGCATCGGTCGCCTCGCCGTGCTCGCCGCTGGATGGCCGGTCGAAGCTCCGGGTCTCACGCTGAACCGATTCTGCGGCTCCGGCCAGCAGGCCGTGACATTCGCGGCGATGGGGGTTCAATCGGGCCATCAGGACGCAGTGGTCGGGGGAGGAGTCGAAAGCATGTCCCGTTGGCCGATCGACGCCGGTCCCGTCGATTTCACCGCCTTCAACCCCGTCCTTCGTGCCCGATTTCCCTTGGTGCCGCAGGGAATCAGCGCAGATCTCATTGCGACGATCGAAGGATTCGATCGAGAAGCGGTCGATTCATTTTGCTCTGATCAGCCAGCAACGGGCGGCCGTAGCGATCGCCGAGGGCCGGTTCGAGCGGAGTGTTGTTCCGATCCACAACGTAGACGGATCGATCGCCCTCGCGGATGACGAGTACCCCAGACCATCCACGACAGCAGATGGCCTCGCCGAACTCCAGCCGTCGTTCGAAGCGATGGGCCAGGCAGTGTTCGAGGGGTACGACCGATCGTTCGATGCCATGGCGTGTCAGGCGTATCCCCACATCGAACGGATCGACCACGTGCATCACGCCGGAAACTCGTCTGGTGTCGTCGATGGTGCCAGTGCGATGCTGGTCACTTCACCCGCATTCGCGCGGGATCACGGCCTCGTACCGCGGGCGCGCATCGTGATGAGCGCGGTGGCCGCTGCCGAGCCCGTCATCATGTTGACGGCTCCGGGCCCGGCGTCATCCAAGTGCCTCACCAGAGCGGGTATGACCATCGACGACATCGATCTGTGGGAGGTCAACGAAGCATTCGCCGTCGTCCCGCTCAAGACGATTCGCGATCTCGGACTCGATCCGGAGCGGGTCAACGTCAACGGCGGAGCGATCGCTCTCGGCCATCCCATCGGGGCAACAGGCGCAATATTGATCCAGACGGCGCTCGACGAGCTCGAGCGTCGTGACCTGTCGACTGCCTTGATCACGATGTGCACGGGTGGTGGCATGGGAACGGCGACCATCATCGAGCGGATCTGATGACACCGCCCGACTCGCCGCGGATGCCCTAAAACAGTTATATTAGTATATTGTACTGTCGAAAGCTTGCTCTGTGAGAGGAGGGCCATCGTGGCTGAGGTCGTGATCATCGACGCTGTGCGCACCGCGGTAGGCCGTCGAAACGGGGGCCTGTCCCCCATCTCGGCGAACGATCTGCTCGGTGCTGTCCAGCGCGCCGTCGTGACACGGAGCGGGATTTCTGCCGACGCCGTGGAACAGGTGATCGGTGGATGCGTTGGGCAGGTCGGCGCGCAGAGCGGCAACGTCACACGCAATGCCTGGCTCGCCGCCGGACTGCCTCTGGAGGTATCGGCCAGCACGGTGAACGTGCAGTGCGGCTCGTCGCAACAGGCAACGTCACTCGCCCACGGGATGATTGCAGGCGGACTCGTCGACGTCGCCGTCGCCTGCGGAGTCGAAACGATGTCGCGTATCCCCATGGGTTCCTCGACCGCTGATCCGTCACTCGGGATGCCACGAGCTGGCAGCTATGCCGATCGTTACGAGGCGACGAGTCAGTTCCAAGGCGCTGATCGCATCGCCCACCGATGGGGAGTCACTCGCGACGACGCTGACGCCTTTGCCAAGCATTCCCAGGACCGGGCGGCACGGGCGTGGGCCGAGGGCCGCTTCGATGGGCAGATCGTCCCGATCGACGTCGCTGGGCAGCATTTCGTGAGGGACGAATGCATGCGCGAAACGACGTTGCAGGGACTGGCCGGACTGCGGACGAATGTGGCAGAGGACGGGGCGGTGCACACCGCCGGAACGTCGTCGCAGATCGCCGATGGTGCGTCGGCGTTGCTGATGATGTCTGCAGATCGGGCCGCAGAATTCGGTGTTCGGCCGCGGGCTCGAATCGTGCAGTCCGTCCTCGTCGGTAGTGACCCCGAGCTGATGTTGACCGGGCCGATTCCCGCAACCCGGCGCCTGCTCGCACGCTCTGGCATGCTCCTCGACGAGATCGACGTTTTCGAAATCAACGAGGCCTTCGCCTCGGTGGTACTCGCCTGGATGAAAGAGGTCGGCGCCGATCCCGGGAAGGTCAACCCGAACGGTGGGGCGATTGCGCTCGGCCATCCCCTCGGTGGCACGGGCTGCATCCTGCTGACCAAGGCGCTCAACGAACTCGAACGCACGAACGGCCGATATGGGCTCGTGTCGATGTGTTGCGGCGGCGGGGTCGGAACCGGCACGATCATCGAGCGGGTCTGACCACCCATGAATATCGACGAGATCCCCGAACTGATCCATGGGCGGTATTGGCAGGACATGCCGGTCGGTTTCACCTTCCGCACGGCCGGGCGCACGATCACCGAGACCGACCTGGTCAACTTCATCAGCTTGACCGGGGCCACCGAACCAATGTTCTACGACGAACGCTTCGCCCGGGACCACGGGTATGCGGGACGTCTGGTGCCTGGAATGCAGACGTTCTGCTATGCAGAGGGGCTGGTCATCCAGACCGGCAGTATCCACGGCACCGGGCTCGCTCATCTCCACTGCGAGATCGACATCAAAGCACCCGTGTATGTCGGCGACACCATTTCGGTGGTCGTCGAGGTGACCGAGCAACGTGCCGCATCCAAGGGGGACCGCGGTGTCATCACCTCACGGAACACTGTGCACAACCAGCGACAGGAAATCGTCATGAGCTATCAACCGGTTCGACTCACGAAAGGCAGGCCATGACTGCGTCGGCGCCGCCCGCACCCGCACCCGCCCCCGCGCTGGAACATCTGGTCCTCGAGCATCTCGACCACGGTGTCATGCTGTTGACCTGGAACCGGCCGCTGCGCAACAACGGCTGGAACATCGATCTCGAGGAAGCCTACTTCGGTGCCCTCATCAACGCTGCGGCGAACCCGGATGTACGAGTGATCGTCGTGACGGGCGCCGGGCGCACGTTCTGCCCAGGACTCGATATGCACACACTCGCGTCGGCGGCGAGCGGGACGCCGATGGCCGCCAGGCGGAGATGGCCGATGGACTTCGTCCGTCATGTCCCCAAGCCCGTCATCGCCGCAGTGAACGGCGCCTGTGCCGGCATCGGCTTCATCCAAGCGGTGGCGTGCGACCTACGGTTCGCTTCGAGCTCCGCCAAGTTCACCTCCGCGTTCGCCCGCCGCGGTCTTCCGGCGGAGAACTCCATCTCGTGGATGCTGCCGCGACTCATCGGGACAGGCAACGCCATGGACCTGCTGCTTTCTGCCAGGGTCGTGCTCGCCGACGAGGCGCTCACTCTCGGTTTGGTCAACCGCGTCGTGGCTCCGGATGATCTCCTTGCGGAGACCCTGGCCTACGCGCGCGACCTTGCCGCCAACTGCTCGCCGCAGGCGCTGGCGGCAATCAAACGTCAGGTTCTTGCAGACTGGGAGGTGAGCAGCGAGCAGAGCAGGCTCACCGCCATGGTGACCGTCTCCGAACTCACTGCCGGACCCGACTTCACCGAGGGCGTCGCGAGTTTTGCCGAGAAACGGGCGCCGCATTTCGACGGGCTGGCAGTCGACGTCGCCGTGGCGAAGGGTTGGTACCGCTGAGCGCCCCGACCTCCACGTGGCTCGGCATGCTCGCTCCGCTGGTCGACTCTGGGGCTGTTGCAGTCGTTACGCAGAGCGGAACGTGGACGGGTCGTGAACTGATCCGTCGTTCAGCCGGTGCGGCCGATCTGCTCGACGAGGTCGGCGCGCCGGCCGGCCGACCTGTCGTCGCCTTGCTCTCGAGTTCGCCGAGCGCCTTCGCGCTGGCGATTGGAGCGGCGGCGACGCAACGTGGGATTGCACCGCTCGGCCCAAAACTGACGGCACACGAATTGACGCCGATAGCCGCAGCGCTCGACGCCGAGGTGATCGTCGCTGAATCCGCGTACGAGCCGCTGGCACGCGAGATCGCTCGCTCCACTGGACTTCGTGTGGCTGTCATCGACACCGTGCCGACCTCGACACGACACCTGTCGTTCGATGTCGATCCGGCATGCCCGGCAGCGATCTTGCACACCTCAGGAACGACGGGGTTGCCCAAGCCGGTGCTCTATCGCCAGGACCGCCTCGGTGCACGTACCCGCGTCAATGCCGAACTACTCGGCCTCGGGCCGGGCTCTGTCTACGCGACGGCATCTCCGTTCCACCACATTGCCGGCATCGGAATGCTCTTCGTTGCTCTCGGCTCGGGTGCTGCGCTGCTGTCGCTGCCGCGATTCGACCTCGATGCCTGGTCTGATCTTTCTGCCAAAGGAGCCACCCACGTCCTCCTCGTGCCGTCGATGATCGAGATGCTGCTCGACGCCGACCGCTTTGCACTCCCGGGTTTGCAGGTCCTGCAATACGGTGCCTCGCCGATCCATCCGGACACGCTCGACCGCGCAATCCGGCAGATGCCCGGGGTGCGGTTCGTCAACATCTTCGGCCAGACGGAGGGCAGTCCGATCACCTGCCTGACGCCGCACGACCACCTGCTCGCTGCCGCCGGCCGGCCCGATCTGCTGAACTCCGTCGGCTGCGCCGCACCGGGTGTCGAGTTGCGGATCGAACAGCGCGATGACGACGATGTCGGGGAGATCGTTGCTCGGGCAGAGCACCTCTTCAAGCCCGACAGCGATGGGTGGCTGCGCACCGGAGATCTCGGGCGGATCGACGCGGACGGCTACCTCCACCTCAGCGGACGCAAAGGGGACAAGATCATCAGGGGAGGAGAGAACGTCTATCCGCAGGAGGTCGAGGCGGTGCTCGCCAGGCACCCCGATGTTGGCGACGTCTGTGTCTTCGGCGTCGCCGAGCGTACGTGGGGTGAGGTGGTCGCTGCCGCTGTCGTGCCGACGACCGGAGTCGCAGCAGTGGATTTCGAGGTGATCCGCGCCTATGCACGAGAGCACCTGGCGGCATTCAAGGTGCCGACGGTCTGGGAACAGATCGACGTCCTGCCGAGGAATGCGACCGGCAAGGTCGTGCGCAGAGCATTGGCATCGCGGCAGGCAACCGGCGACACGGGTGCCATCATCGACCGGTGAAGACCGGAGCCCGTTTGGCGACGAATGCGGCGATGCCTTCGATGCGATCATGGGTGTCGAACAACGCTGAAACCGTCGTTCGTTCGAGGTTGATGCCCTCGGCCAGCGTCATTTCGCCTCCGGCATCGACGAGGTGCTTCGCCGCTGCAAGCGCTTGTGGCGGTCCTGTCACCAGCGCGGCGGCAAGCTCCATGGCGGCGGGAAGTACCGCCTCGTGGATAGCGTTGACGAGACCGAAGCCGAGCGCAGCTGCTGCAGACATCGGTGCGCCCGTCATCAGGAGGTGTTTGGCGACGGCCGATGGCAGGAGCCGCGCCAGACGCTGTGTGCCTGCGGCACCTGGCAGCAACCCGAGCTTGATTTCGGGTACACCGAAACGGGCGTTCGGAGCGGCGAGGCGCAGGTCGCAGGCCAGCGCCAGTTCGAACCCACCGCCGAGCGCGAGGCCGTTGACAGCGGCGATCGACGGGGTTCGACAGGATGCAAGTCGGTCGTAGACATCGGTCAAGCGATGTACGAAGTTGGCGAAATCGAGCCCGCTGCGAAATGTGTCGAGTTCGGAAATGTCGGCACCGGCGGAAAACGCCCTCCCTGCTCCGGTGATGACGATCGCTCGCAGGGTGTCGTCGGACTCGATCGTGTCGAGGGCGCGATGGAGCAACGCCACGGTGTCGGAGCCGATCGCATTCAGGCGCTCGGCACGATCGAGCGTCAAGCGGGCAATGCCGTCCACGCGCTCGAAATGGACGACGGGAGTGGGGTTCACGTTGGCGTCCATCAGAGCATCGTCAGTCCACCACTGACCGACAGCGTCTGGCCGGTGATGTACGAGGCGCCGTCGCTCACGAGGAAGGCGACGGCCGGGGCGATGTCGCTCGGCTGCGCAGTTCGTCCGAGCGGGATGGCCCGCGCCAGCCCGTCGTACAGCTTTTGCGAATAGTCGGCCACCTGCCAGAGCAGTGCTGTCTCCGTCGGCCCTGGGCATACGCAGTTCACGGTGATCCCATGTCTCGCAACTTCACGGGCGAGGGTCTTGCTGAAGGCGATGACCCCGCCTTTCGTCGCCGAATAGACAGCCTCACCGGACGACCCGACGCGGCCGGCATCGGAGCCGATACTGACGATTCGGCCGTGGCGACGTTCGATCATGCCGTCGAGTACGGCACGGCAGACACCGATGGTGCCCCGGAGATTGACGGCGATAATCCTGTCCCATTCCTGCTCTGTCGAGTCGACGAACGGCTTGATGACGTCGATCCCGGCGTTGTTGACCAGTGCAGTGATGGGTCCGAGCGTCGCTTCGACGTGAGCGACAGCTGCTGCGACCGATGCTGAGGAGGCGATGTCGACGGTGACGCCGATTGCTCGAACGGCGTGCCGTGCGCTGATGTCGGCGGCGGTGTCGGCGGCGGCGAGGCGGTCGATGTCGCAGACCGCGACGGCGAAGCCGCTCTTCGCAAGTGCTTCGGCTATCGAGGCACCGATGCCGCGAGCGGCGCCGGTGACGATGGCAACGGGTGTCGGCATAGTGGCGTGGTCCTTGTCGTCGAAGTTGGCGAAGCGGGTGAAGTGGGTGAAGCGGGTGAAGTTGTCGAAGTGGGCGAAGTTGTCGAAGTGGGCGAACTTGTTGCCTGTCGTTGCGGTTCGCGTGACCGCACTGTCAGGTGCCGGATGCCCGGTTGAAGACGGCTGGGCGCTTCTCGCGATGCGAGGCGATCCCTTCGAGCACGTCAGGTCCGCCGAAGCCGTAGAACTCCAGAGCCAGCGAGGCGTCGAACGCCGGCCATGCGGAGCGATACCAGTGGTTGAGGCTGTGCTTGGTCCACTGCAATGCCGATTGGGACATCGAGGCGAGTTTGACGGCCACCTCGAGCGCCGTGTCGTGCACCTCGTGGTCGTCGACGCAGAGCGAAACGAGTCCGATGCGTTCTGCTTCTTCGCCGGTCAGGGTCTCACAGGTCAGTAGGTAGTACTTGGCCTTGGCCATCCCGCAGAGCAGTGGCCAGCAGATCGCCGCGTGATCGCCTGCGGCCACACCGAGGCGGGTGTGACCGTCGATGATGCGGGCCGTCCGCGAGACGATGGAGACATCGGCAAGCATCCCGGCGACGAGACCTGCGCCGACGGCCGGGCCGTGCATCGCCGAGACGATCGGCTTCGAGCAGTTGATGATGTTGTAGACGAGGTCGCGGGCCTCACGCAGTACACGGGTACGGGTCTCGAAGCCGGACGTCATCGATTCGAGCAGTTCGAAGGAACCGCCCGACGAGAACCCCTTGCCGGCCCCCTGCACGACGACGGCGCGCACGTCATCGTCGCGATCGACCGTGATCCAGACGTCACCGATCTGGCGATGGGCGTCCGGCGAAACCGAGTTCAGGCCGGGTCCGTCGAAGGTCATTCGCAGCACGCCGTCTGCCGGACAGTCGAATCGGAAGCTCGGATACAGCACGTTGTAGTCGTCCATCTTGCCCCCAGTGGTGATCACTGATGTAGAGTGTAATCCGTTAGAAGAGTCTACTCTATTATCGGATGAGAGTCGGTTTGCATGCAGTTTGCGTTGACTGAGGAACAGACAGTGCTGCAGCAGACCGCCAGTGCGTTCGTTGACAGGTACTGCCCTGCTGCGCTTGCGAAGACATGGGACGAAACGAACCACTTCCCAGCGGATCTGTGGCAACGTATGGCGGATCTGGGCTGGTTCTCGCTGCCGTATCCCTTGGATTGGGGTGGTGGTGGCGGTTCACCACTGGAGATCTGCATCATTGCCGAGGCATTGGCGCATTCGAGTCTCGACGTGGCGATGGCCTATGTCGGCACGTTCATCCCTGGGCTCGTGATCTACCGGCATGGAACCGACGAACAGCGTGAACGTTTCAAGCCGGGGCTCCTCGAAGGTGCATACCGGATCGCCGTTGCGATCTCCGAACCGGATGCCGGATCCGATGCCGCTGCGCTGCGCTGCTCAGCCGTCGACGCGGGGGACCGCTTCATCGTCAACGGACAAAAGGCGTGGTGCACCGGCGCAGGACTGCCAGGGGCGTTGATTGCCGCCTATGTACGCACCGATCCCGACGCGCCGAAACATCGTGGCATCAGCCTGCTGCTGATTCCCGGTGATGCACAGGGCGTGCAGATCCGACGGACCCCGACCCTGGCGCGCCATCTGCTCGGCACCAACGAGGTGTTCTTCGACGATGTCGAGGTGCCGAGGGAGAACCTCGTCGGAGCGCTGCATGGTGGCTTCTCGCTGCTGATGTCAGGGCTCGACATGGAAAAGACGGTGATGGCCGCCGCCTACACCGGCGTCGCCCAGTCGACGCTGGACGAAATGCTGGCGTACTCGAAGGAGCGCCGCCAGTTCGATCGGCCGATCGGCAACTTTCAGGCGCTCGCTCATCCGATGGCCGATCTGCAGACCGAGATCGACGCAGCGCGGCTGCTGGCGTATCGCGCCGCGTGGATGATCAGTTCCCAGCAACCGTGCACGCGCGAGGCGTCGATGGCCAAGTTGAAGGGATCCGAGACCTATGTTGCTGCGGCGAGACTCGGCATGCAGGTGCTTGCCGGGCACGGATTCTCGACGGAGAGCGTGATGAGCTTCCGTTGGCGTGAATCGATCGTTGCCACGATCTCTGGCGGCACGAGCCAAATTCAACGAAACGCCGTGGCGAAATCCATGGGCCTGATCACCTACTGATCACCTGCCGATCGCCGACGATCACGTACCGAGGATCACTGATGACGCTCAATCCTGTCGAAACTCCCTGTGAGACTGCCATCGATCTGGCGACCTTCGAGACGAATGCCAGACGGTTCCTCGACGCACACCTGCAGCCGGCTGCCACGTCGACATCCGTCTGGGGAGTCGGCGACGACACGATGTCCCCCTATGCCAAGCGAACGCCGGCGCAGGAACTGGAACGAATCGAGCGGGCCCGTGCCTGGAAGCAGACCGAGTTCGACGCCGGCTTCGGATGGATCACGGGACCGCTGGAGCTCGGCGGCGCAGCGCTGACCCCTGACCACGCCAGGCTGTACAGCGAGATTCAGAATGCGTACGACGTCCCACCCACCGACATCTACGCGATCAGCCTCGGCATGGTGGCACCGGCGATCCTTCAACACGGCAAGCGGGGTGTCGTCGACCGCTACGTCGAGGCGATGCACAGAGGGGACCTGATCGGGTGCCAGTTGTTCAGCGAACCAGGTGCTGGCTCCGATGTCGCCTCGCTCACGACGAAGGCGACGTGCGACCGCGACGACTGGATCATCAGCGGCCAGAAGGTATGGACCTCCGGGGCTCATCACGCCGACGTCGGCCTGCTGTTGGCCCGCAGCAACACGGACGCGCCGAAGCACAGGGGAATCACCGCCTTCGCCATCCCGATGTCACTGCCGGGCATCGAGGTCAGGCCGCTGACAATGATGACCGGCGGTACCGAGTTCAATGAAGTGTTCTTCGACGACGTCCGCTTGCACGACTCCTTCCGGCTCGGTCCCATCGACGGTGGCTGGGGCGTGGCGATCTCGGTGCTGATGAACGAACGAGCGCTCGGCACCGGTGATGCGTTCGGGCTCGGTCGGGCGGTCGAGCGGCTGCGGATGACGACAGCCGTTCAGCCGTCGAATGCTCGGAACCCGCTCGTTCGCCAGCAGTTGGCGCGGATCGTCTGTGCTGCTGAGTGCATCCGTTATCAAGCTCTCGCCGCTGACGGGCGGCGAACGGCGGGCCTGCCCCCCGGGCCCGCCGAATCCGTCTTCAAGCTGGCCAATACCCACGCTCTGCGCCTCGTCGCCGAGTTGGCCGGCCAGATGCTCGGCGCCGCGGCGATTGCTGACACCGGCGAGTGGGGCACCTATGCGTGGGCCGATCTGATCCTCACCGTCCCAGGTCTCCGGGTGGCCGGTGGCACCGACGAGGTCATGCGCAACATCCTCGCCGAGCGCGTCCTCGGCCTCCCGAAGGAGCCTTCCTCCGTACGATGAATCCTGTGATCGACGCGAATGACCCACTGCCGTCGGATCAATCGATCAGGTGGCAGCGCCAGGCCCGCCACTTCGAGTCGAAGGTGCGCTTCAACGCAGTCTGCGGGTTGCAGGTGACGACATGGACCGACGAGATGGTGGTGATGGTCCTGCCGTATGCCGAGCAGTTCCGAAACTCGACCGATGGGCTGCATGGCGGGATCGTCGCCTCGCTCGCCGACACGTGCGGAACGGCGGCATCGCTGGCCGCCGTCGGCGAGGCGGGGTTTCTTGCGACCGTATCGATGAACATCAGCTACCTCGCCATAGCCACGACAGATCTCACGGCGACAGGTCAGTGCATCAAGCCCGGCAGGCGGATCCAGGTGTCGGAGGTGCGTATCCGCGACGCCTCGGGGAAGCTCGTTGCCGAGGCAATCGTGACCTCGATGCGGCCGTGAAGGCCCTGATCCGGGTGTGATAATACAGTATACTCAGTAGTATGAATAGCAAAATATGCCAGGACCGCGTGTGTATCGTTACCGGTGCCGGCGGAGGGATAGGACGCCAGCACGCACTCGTATTGGCTGAACAGGGTGCCTCGGTCGTCGTCAACGATGTCGGCGCGACACTGGACGGCGAAGGCGCCGATACGGGTGCCGCCCAGGCGGTGGTCGACGAGATCACTGGCCAAGGCGGCAGAGCAGTTGCCAACACCAGCGACATCTCCACCTGGCAGGGAGCGCAGCAGGTGATCAACGATGCCGTGGAGGCGTTCGGGGATCTGCATGTCCTCATCAACAACGCAGGCATCCTGCGTGACCGGGTCCTCGTCAACATGACAGAGGACGATTGGGACTCGGTGATCCGAGTGCACCTCAAGGGCGCTTTTGCATGCAGCCGATGGGCTGCGACCTACTGGAGGGAGCGCACCAAGGCCGGACTGCCCAATGATGCGCGAATCATCAATACGACGTCGGGCTCCGGGCTGTTCGGAACCGCTGGACAGTCGAACTACGGCGCCGCAAAAGCCGGCCTGGCAGGTCTGACGATCATCGCCGCCATGGAGTTGGAGCGCTACGGCGTGACAGTGAATGCCATTTCACCGATAGCGCTCACACGCATGACCGAGGGTCTGGCCCTGACGCAGGGCGCCGAGGCAGAGCAGGCAAAAGTCGATCCGCGTTGGGTCGCCGTGTTGACCAGTTGGCTCGCATCTCCGCAGTCCGCCGGTGTCACCGGAAGAATATTCCAGGTGTCCGGGAGACTGTGGGCCGTCGCCCAGGGTTGGCACCGGGGCCCTTCGGCGGAACCGGTCGATGATCCTGGCGACGTCGACGCGGTGATGCGTGGTCTGCTTGCCGATTCACTGCCGAATGCCGGCCCGGGCGGCGTCTATCCGTCGAACTGATCCGGTCCGTCGAACTGATCGGTGCTCGGTCAGGACGACGGGATCACGACGCCGGCGGCTTCCAGTCGGGCGATGCCGGCGTCGTCGAACCCGAGTTCGCTGAGAATGGTGTGGTTGTGCTCGCCGCGAACGCACGGCGGCGCAACCCGCCCAGGTGTCTCCGAGAACGTCAACGGCGGTGCGGCCCGAACGAGTTCACCGAAGAGCGGATGGGTGTAGCCGACGGTCAAGCCTGCCTCCCGAAGGCCGGGGTCGAAGCTCGTGAAGACCGGTTGACCGGCCATGTTCACCGCCACGCACCCGACGCCGGCGGACAGACTCGCAGCTTCCCATTCCTGTGATGAACGCGAAACGAAGCAGGCGGCGAGCGTCTTGACGAGTGACTCGTCGTTCGAAGCGCGTGCTGCAGCGTCTGCGAACTGTGGATCGTCCGACAATTCCGTCACGCCGAGCAGTTCGGCGAGGGCGCTGAACTCGGCGTCGGTGCGCACGGCCAGGCAGACCCACGTCCCGTCAGCAGCCGGGTACACGCGATCC
This sequence comes from Actinomycetes bacterium, assembly GCA_025356335.1. GTDB lineage: Bacteria > Actinomycetota > Acidimicrobiia > Acidimicrobiales > Ilumatobacteraceae > JANXUF01. The sequence continues at coordinate 31,957 of JANXUF010000062.1, read as the reverse complement.
AGTGCGGCTGTACCGAGGTACTCGTCGTCGCACAACGGAGTGCGCGGCTTGCCTGCGTACGTGCAGAAGTCGTCGGAGTAGCACCAGGCGTTCCCGGCGATCATCGATGTTCGGATGAATTGGCCACGCCCGGTGCGCTGTTGGTCGTACAGCGCCAGCGCGAGTGAGGCCAGCACGATGAGCGCGGCATTCGAGTCGCCGTCGACGACCTGACCGAGTCTGGGGATGACGATCGCCTGCAGTTCGGGCACGCTCATATCGATGTTCAGCGACGGATCCGACCAGTATCCGACTTGACGACCGAAGCTGCCGGCAACCGCCTGTGCGGCCTGGGCGTAGAGCGCCCTGTGCGCGTACGGTCCATCGGTGCCGTAGCCGCTCGCGTGGATGTAGACGAGCCTCGGGTTGATCGCCCGCAGTTCGTCGTACCCCAAACCGAGCTTGGCTGGTACACCGCTACGAAACCCGGTGATGAAGACATCGGCGCTCTCGATCAAGCGGTGGGCGATGGCCCGTCCCTCCTCCGTCCGCAGGTCGATCGACAGGCTCTCCTTGCCTGCCGTCGTCTTGTTGGAGGCGACGTCCTGCCCGAACGATGTGCGGTGTGGGTCACCGCTGGCATCTTCGATCTTGACGACCCTGGCGCCGAGCGCAGCCGCCATCGCAACGCCATACGGCATCGCATAGAAGTAGCCGAACTCGACGATCGTGATCCCGGAGAACGGGTGTGTCGGTACCGGATGACCGCCGAGTGGAGCCGGGGTGGAGACGAGCGGCCCTGCGTTGGCGCCGAGCGGGGGAGCTGAGCGCTCGACCACGAGCGGCGACTCCGCAGCATGGCACAGGGGGCCGACTTGGCGAACGGGGCCGAGGACGGGATCATCGACGGTGATGACATCTCCGTTGTGGACGAATTGCGGATGGTCGAGGGCTTCCTCGGAGGTGACCGCGACCTCGAACGCGACATCAGGGCTGGCAAGCAGTAACGGGAGCCAATGATCGAGATCCTGGCGTCGGAAGGCCTCGATGAGGATGTCCTCGAATGCCTGCGCGTCATCGGCGTTGTCGAACATCGGCAGACGACTGAAGCGGGGTTCACTCAAGATGTCGCCGACTCCGGCGATCTCGCACAGCGCCCGGCCCTGATGCGGCAGCAACGTCGACGTCTGCACGAATCGGCCGTCCCTGGTCACGACCAGCACTCCGTAGCGACTTGCTGCCGTTGCCGAGCGGGCGTCCCCTGCGGGTGTTTCGCCCTTCTTGGCCATCAGTTGGACGATGGTGGCCACGAAATAGTCGAGCGGATCGATTCCGGCGAACAGTGTTGCATCGATGCTCTGGCCTCTCCCGGTCTGCTCGCGTACCAGTAGGGCGCCGAGGATTCCGGCGACGGACTGCATCCCCGCTCCGAAACTGCCCCACGGCACGGGATACATGATCGCGCCGGGACGGTGGCCGAACGCGCCTCTCGACCACAGCCCCGTCTTCGCAGCGACGAGCGAGTCATATCCCTTGATCTGGGAGTACGGACCGTTCCGACCGAACGCGCTGATCGCGCAATGCACGAGCTTCGGGTTTGCGGCGCGCAGCGCTTCGGCGCTGATGCCCCAGCGCTCGACGGTGCCTGGCGCGAAGCCGGAGATCACGACATCGGCGACGGCGGCCATCGACCGGAACTCGTCCTGCCCGGCTGCCGTGCGGAGGTCGTCGATCACGCTCTCCTTCCCGCGGTTCCAGACGAGAAACCCGCTCGGGTTGAGCACGCGCAGGCGGTCGCCGTTTGGCGGTTCGACCTTGACGACTCGTGCACCGGCATCAGCCAGCACCATTCCGGCGATGGACGCAGCGATGCTGCCCGATCCGATCTCGAGCACGTTGAGCGATTCGCAGATTCCAGTCACTGTTCCCCCAAAAACCTAATTCAGTATATGGATTAAACTATATAGCACCCCGTGGGCTCCTGACCGACGTCGGCCTGTCCGCTGGCGCAATCCGTCTATCCGGGGGAACGCCGTTCTCCACCGGTGGGTCTACTCATTTCACCCATCGGGCTACGATCAGCCCATGAGCGACAAGATCTGGGCCCATTCAGGCGATTCGCACTTTCTCGAGCCCGCAGATCTGTGGCACCAGATCATGCCGGTGGCTCAGGCTGATCGCATGCCGCGTACCGAGATGATCTCCGACGACGAAGAACTCGTGACGGTCGATGGCAAGAGCTTCACCCGTTCCGTTCCCAAGACGTTCACCAGCAAGGGCGCCACCGGAGAGACGATCATCGAGATGTCGCACAGGCCACCTGGCTCACGAGATGTCAATCTGCGCCTCACCGACCTCGACGAGGAAGGTATCTGGGGCGAGGTGATGTACCAGTCGATCGGACTGTGGTGCTCGCTGATCGATGATCCGCAGCTGATCCGCGATGCGGCTCGTGCGGAGAACGAATGGCTCGCTTCGGAGATCCAGTCGATTGCGCCCGACCGACTCGTACCCTCGGCGCTGATGCCGATGCTGCAGGTCGAAGACGCTGTTGCCGAGTGTCTGCACGCAGCCGACGTCGGATTGCACATCATCAGCCTGCCGACCGGCAATCCTCAGGGCACCCGCGACTACAACGACAAGTCATGGGAACCGCTCTGGGCGGCAGCGGAAGAGGCCGGCATGGTCGTCGGTTTCCATATCGGTACCGATGGAGGCGACCAGGCTGCGGCGTTCCGCGGGCCGGGCGGAGCGATACTCAACTACGTACAGACCACCTACGGTGGACAGTACGCAGCGATGAAGTTGGTCACCGCCGGTGTCTTCGAACGCCACCCCGACCTCAAGGTGCTGATCTCCGAAGGCGGGGCGAGCTGGGTGCCGTTCATCGGCGATCGGATGAACGAGGCCTACCGTCAGCACGGCATGTTCGTCAGACCGCAGTTGCAGCGCCTGCCGAAGGAATACCTGTACTCCAACGTCTACGCCAGCTTCCAGCACGATGAGACCGCCCCCGCAGCGATGTGGGCGATGGGTTACAACAACGTCATGTTCGGCAGCGACTACCCGCATCTCGAAGGCACGTACGGGCACACGCAGAAGACGCTCCATGAACTGTTCGACGACGTCGCACCTGAAGTCCGCGAACGCATCACGACGGGCGCATTCGTGGAACTCTTCCCCCACGTGTCTCAGCCGCCGGCGGCGTGATGACGGCGGTGCACTCGCTGCGCTCCCTCCGATGAATCCGCAGCACGGCGAGGCCGCCGCTGCGTTCCGGTGTCGCGTCCGAGCGTTCCTGGATCGGGAACTGCCGCGGGGGTGGAGCGGCATCGGGGCGATCGCCGATCGCTGCGAGGCAGATGCGTTCGTCGACTCATGGAGGGCGACGATGGCCGCTCACGGCTTCCTCGGGGTGTCGTGGCCGCGGAAGTATGGCGGCGCAGGACTGTCGAAACTCGAGCAGGTCGTCCTTGTCGAGGAACTGGCCAGGTCTGGCGTTCCGTCGATGGGTCCGAACGACACGTTCGGGATCAAGATGCTCGGAGGCACGCTGTTGCGTTGGGGCACGGAGCGACAAAAGCATGAGCTGATGCCGCGGATACTCAACGGCGCTGATCGCTGGTGCCAGGGGTTCTCGGAACCTGGCTCCGGTTCTGATCTGGCTTCGTTGACGACGAAGGCGGTGCCGGACGGCGATCGATGGGTGATCAACGGACAAAAGCTCTGGACGTCGCGGGCGCGTGAGGCCAATCGAATGTTCCTGCTCGCCAGGACCGATCCCTCGGCTTCGAAACACCAAGGCATCACATTCCTGCTGCTCGACATGCATCAACCCGGCGTCGAGGTACGCCCGATCAGGGCGATGTCCGGCGACAGCGAATTCAACGAAGTCTTCCTGTCGGATGCCACGACGTCACGCGATGCCGTCGTCGGCGAGGTCAACGGTGGATGGGCGGTGGCGTCGACGTTGCTCGGCCTCGAACGCGGCGAGGAGGCGGCGATCAACCCGATCCTGTTCCGGGCGGAACTCGACCGACTCGTCGCTCTCGCCAAGGACACGGGCCGCGCCGACGAGCCGGTCGTGCGCGATCGGCTGGCGGACCTGTACAGCCGTTGCGAGGTCATGCGCTTCGTTGGACTGCGCATCCTCACCGGTGTATTGACGACGGGATCGCTCGGGCCCGAGGCGTCGATCTCGAAGTTGTACTGGAGCGAATACCACCAGCGCGCTACCGAGCTGGCTCTCGATATTCTCGGCGCCGACGCCCTCGTCAGCGCCGGCCGCGGCCCCCTCAAAGCCTTCCGAGCCGACGACCCGGGTGCCCCGAACACCACAGGCTCATGGCTCGGTACGTGGTACAACGCCGTCGCCGGCACGATCTACGCCGGAACATCGGAGGTACAACGCAACATTCTCGGGGAGGTCGTCCTCGGGCTGCCACGCGAACCACGTCGCTCGTAGGGTCGAATCGACGACCGAAGGATGAATCGATGGCCGAGTCACCGAAGATCGCAGCCGCTGCGATATCTCGTGACTTGGGGCCGGTCGGCATCAGGCTGCGGAAGTAGCTCGTGTTGCACTCGGGTCGACGACGGGCGTGCCGAGCCAGGCGTCGATGACCTCTATCTCCTCGACGACGACTTGGGAATGCTCGTGCGGTATCCCGAATCTGCCGAGCACCGCTGACACCGCCGGTTCCACCCGCTCGTCGCGGAACTGCGTCCACGACGCTTCACTGTCCCAGACGTCCACGTAGCGCAGACCGCCTTCTCGGACGAGCACGAGATGGGCGACCATCCCCGGCGGAGGCGATTCGCCCAACTCCGCCTTGATCAGTGCGTAGATCTCGGCGTTGGCAGGCACGTCCTGAATGAATGCGTATGGCATCGTGTACTCCTCTGTATGGTCCGACGACCGGACTGAATAATTGGATACAGTTACTTGTATTTAAATACACTATGAACGAAGCCACGCCTCCCGTCAAGCGCGAATACGACTCGACCAGCCGACAACGACAGGCACGCGCCAAACGTCAGGCGATCCTCGCAGCGGCGCGCCACGCCTTCGTGACCAACGGATATGCGTCGACGACGCTGGCGGCCGTCGCAGCGGCGGCAGGGGTCTCTGTCGAGACGATCTACAAGTCGTTCGGCAGCAAGCCGGCTCTGGCGAAAGCAGTCTTCGACGTCGACGTGGTCGGCGACGACGAGCCGATCCCGATGTTGCAACGTCAATTCGTCCAACGGAACATGGCGGAGCAGGACCCGCGCCGCAAACTGATCGACTATGGCGAGCATCTGTCGACCGTGAGCCCACGCATCGGTCCGCTGCTACTGGTGGTTCGTGACGCTGCGGCCGTTGACGTGGGGGCCGCCGAACTGTGGCAGCAGTTGCAGACCGAGCGCCTCACGGGCATGACCGCCTTCGCCGTGCATCTCGCAGCAGAAGGCCATCTACGGCAGGACGTGACGACCTCTCAGGCCGGCGACGTGCTGTGGACGTACAACTCCGTCGAGTTGTGGGACCTACTCGTGAACCAACGCCACTGGACGCTCCCCGCCTATGGCCTGTGGATCGCCGAGCAGCTCATCGCCGCGTTGTTGCCGTCGCCGCTCAGCCGAGGAAGAGTTCGGCGTACAGCGGCAGGACCTGAGGTGGGCCGCTGACGAGGAACGTCGTCACACATGTCTCTCGCCAGCGATCGATTTCGCCGCGAATCTTGTCCATCGGGCCGACGAGGGCGACGTCCTCGACCATCGCCAACGGGATCGACGCCGCAGCCTCTTCCTTCCTGCCCTGCAGATAGAGGTTCTGCACCTTGAAGGCGACGTCCTCGTACCCCATGCGGGCGAAGACTTCGAAGTGGAAGTTGGCGCCGCGGGCGCCCATGCCCCCGGCATACAGTGCGAGGAACGGGCGAACTTTGTCGGCGCATTTTTCGACGTCGTCGCCGGGAATGATCGTCAGTCCGCTTGCGACCTCGAACCGTTCGGCTTTCGACGGGTCGCCGGCGGCGGCGAAACCAGTGGCGAGGCACGAACGATAGAACGCGTCCTCCTTCGGGCTGAGGAACAGCGGGAGCCAACCGTCGCAGATCTCGGCGGCAAGGGCGACGTTCTTCGGCCCCTCGGCCCCGAGGTAGATCGGGATCTCCCGACGGTACGGATGGACAGTGCTCTTCAGCGGCTTGCCGAGCCCGGTGCCACCGGCATACGGCATGTTGTAGAACTCGCCATGCGCATCCACCGGAGCGTCGCGCCGCACGATCCGACGCACGATGTCGACGTACTCGCGGGTGCGGGCGAGCGGCTTCGGATAGGGCTGGCCGTACCACCCTTCGACGACTTGTGGTCCCGAGGCGCCGAGGCCGAGGATCACCCGACCGCCGGAGAGATGGTCGAGGGTCATCGCCGCCATCGCCGTCGCTGCCGGCGTTCGGGCGCTGATCTGCACGATGCCGGTGCCGAGTTGCACCTTCGTCGTCTGTGCTCCCCACCACGCCAGCGGCGTCAGTGCGTCGCTGCCGTAGGCCTCGGCCGTCCATACGGATGAATACCCGAGCCGTTCGGCCTGCTGGATCGAATCGAGCGCGCCTGTTGGCGGGCCGCTTCCCCAGTAACCGGTGTTGTAGCCGAGCTTCAGTTGCTGTGCCATCGCCGGACTGTAGCGAACGCTCCGGACGCATGCTCGGTCGAATCCAAACGCCCTGTTCGCGCTGGGAGGTGCTGCTACAGCGGTGGCCGGGCCACCGGCGGGTCGGATTGGGACAGGCGGGCGGTCACGTCGGCATCGGCCATCGACATGATGGCGACGAGTGCTGATTCTGGCATCGCCAATTGCGGACGGTTCATGTCGATCGGCGGTTGGGGCACCGTGCCATGACGGGAGTCGAATGTCTTCGGAGCGACGAACGTCGCCAACAGTTCTGCGTCGATGCCGAGCAGCCCGACGACTTCGGGGTCGATCCATGCCTGTTCGTCGATGGGCACCGCCGAGGTGGCGACTTCGAGGGCGAGATGTTCCGGGCCGGCGAAGTAGATCGAATGGCACATGCCGTGATCGAGCGGTCCGAAGACGTTGATGCCGCGATCACGGATGCGGTCGCGCATCGCCAGCAGATCGTCGAGCGTGTCGACGTTGAAGGCGACGTGTTGCATCGTGCCCGGCGCTGAAGGATTCGCTGCACTGCCTGCATGCGAGACCCCCATGATCGGTTCGATCCCTGCGGTCTTGGGGCCCTGGACGAAGGCCAGGTAGCTGTGGTCGTTGAGCTTGACGAAGCCGTGAAACGTCTCGGCGACGCCGTGCATCCAGTAGAGCGCCTTGAGTTCGGCGCCGAGGACGTCGGTGAAGAACTGCAGCTGCGCCTTCATGTCGCCGGTCGAGATCGCCAGATGGTGAATGCCGTTCGTTTGCGTTGTCGACAGTTCCGCCGAGTGTGTCGCCGGTAGTGATGTCGTTGTTTGTGTCATTTTGTCCCCACGTTCTGTCGTTCGGTGGTCGTGGTGTCAGTGGCCGGTGAAGTTCGGGCTGCGGCGCTCCGCCTTGGCGGCGAATGCTTCCCTGGTGTCGTCGAATTGGAAGAGAGCGATGTGTCGCTTGCTCTCGAGTTCGACGAACTCCGAGAGCCCCATCCGCTCGGCATCGACGAAGTTCTGCTTCATCGTCCGCAGCCCGGCGGGCGCTGCGGCCGTGAGGCGATCGACAATCGACTGGACGCCCTCGGTGAAGGCAGCGTCGTCGAACACGCGGTTCACGAGTCCGATCCGCAGCGCCTCCTCTGCATCGAGTTTGCCGGGCAGCATGTACAACTCCCGGGCCATCGCTGCACCGATGAGTCGGGGCAGCGTCCAGGGTCCTGCCATGTCACCGGCGACTCCGACATCGAGGAACGCAGTGTTGAATTTCGCCGCTCGTGAGGCCACTCGCAGATCGCAGGCTGCTGCCCAACCGAGCCCGGCTCCGGCGCACGCGCCGTTGATCGCCGCAATCGTCACCGCCGGCATCTCGTGCAGCCACACTGCTGCCTTGAACTGATCGGGACCGAGCCGTTCGTCGGCCCCGGAACCATCGGCGACCCCATTGATATCAGCGCCGGGGCAGAAGGCGCGTCCAGCGCCCGTCAGTACCAGCACTCGTACGTCGTCCCGCCCGGCGACGAATTCAAGCGCCTCTGTCGTCTCGCGGACCATCCGATTGGTCATCGCGTTCATCCGCTCCGGACGGTTCATCGTCAGTCTGGCGACGGGTCCGCTGATCGAGACGAGAATGGTCTCGAAGGTGGGAGGACTATCTCGACCGCTCATGGCTCCTCGTCTGCATCTGTGCTTCCCCGAATTGCTTCGATCGTCGCACGAATGACGAGACGATGTCCTACCGCAGCATCGATTGCCGCCGGATTCGCACCGGTCGGCGCGGCGAACCCAGGCTCAGAGCTGGTCGCTCTTCGACTTGCGCCAGATATCGACGGTCGGGAAGCCGAACTCGACGAGCACCTTGCGCGCTGCGGCGACGTGCGTCTGGGCTTCCTGCTCGGTCCACGATCCGTGGAGTCCGGTGCCGGAGGGGCCGCGAAGGATGAGGTGTCGAATTGCGTAGGTGGGGTCTTCCGGCTGCCGCGTGGCCTCTGGGGGAGCAGGAACGACGATCGGGTCGAAACGGGGGTTGACGGTCCATCCGGCGGCAGCCAGCGCAGCCAACAGATCAGTCGGTTGCGCCTCGTCCGGGGTCTTCATCTCGAGCCACAGAGCGGACGCGTTGTTGCCCCGCTGGGCAAAAGTGACGGAGATACGAGGGTCGACGGTGATGGTCATGCACTCCTATCATGCCAGCGGACGCCGCCGCCCCTCGGTTTTTCGATCGAAACGTCACGGAAAGCACGCCAAAGTTCACCAGCTCACGGTGACACCGCGCCCGTTGGCGCGAGCACTGCGGTAGGCGAGGTTGGCCGCGACCATGTCCTCCATGGCGATACCCATCGCCTTGTAGATGGTGATCTGCTTGTCGTCCCGCCGTCCGGGAGCGATGCCGAGCACAACGGCACCGAGGGTCGAGGTGAATGCCGCGTCGACGCCGAGGAGTTCTGCGCAGCCGACGGGGGTTGGCTGCAAGGCGTCCAATGTTTCCACGAACAACGCCCCGCGACCGAGGAGTGGGATCGGCAACTCGCCGGCAGGCGGCGCGTACCCGATCGAGGTCACGTGTGTTCCGGACCTGATCCAGTCGGCATCGATCACGGCGGCGGCACTGTGGGTCGCCAAACAGACGATGTCGGATTCGGTGACGGCCTCCTCGGTGTCGTCGACATATCTGGCGAGGGGTGAGAGCATCGCCAAACGCTGGGCGTCAGCGGCGCGCAACGAGCAGATGTTGATGTGGTCCAGTTCGCGGATCAGCGGCAGCAGTCGAAGATGCTCACGCGCTTGCACACCTGCACCGACGATCGTCGCCACCCGGGAACCCGGCCGACTCAGCATTCGTGCGGACAGCACGGCAGCGGCTGCCGTGCGGACGCCGGTGATGTAGGTGCCGTCGAGCACACACTTCGTCTCACCGGTATCGCTGTCGAAGAGCGTGATCATCGCCAGATGGTTCGGCAGCCCAATCGCAAGATTGCCGTCGAAGACGTTGACGACTTTCACCGAGATCAGATCGCCCGGTCTCCACGCCGACATCGTCAGCGAAAAACCCTTGCTCGGCACCGCCACGCCCTGTCGGCCAGGGGACTGCACGAGCCCTCGCTCGCAATCAGCGAAACCTCCGCTGAGGGCGTCGAGCAACTCTGCAAGATCGAGCGATTCCCGAACGGCGTCCTCGCTGAGGAAGAGCACGTCGAGCGATCCTTTGGTCACCTCGAAGGCAGCGACCGGTGTGGGTGCAGGTGTGGGGTCGATCGTCGTCACGACGGGTGACAGCTCAGGCGAACGAGGCGGTGTCGGGGTCCGATCCGTAGCGCACGCCACGGTCGAGCCCAGCGACAGCCGCGATGTCGGCCTCGGACAACGTCACACCGACACTTGTCAGGTTTTCGGCAATGCGCGCCGGCGTCACCGATTTCGGGATGACGACATTGCCGATCGCCAGATGCCAGGCCAACGCGACTTGAGCAGGTGTCGCGCCGTTGCGGGTGGCGATCTCGGCGAGCAGCGGATCGTCGAGCAGGCCGTGCCCGGAACCGAGTGGCGACCACGCCTCGGTGGTGATGTCGTGCTCACGATGGAACGCCCGAAGCTCGTTCTGCTGCAGATACGGATGAAGTTCCACCTGGTTGATCACCGGCGTCACGCCGGTCGCGTCGATGATCCGCTCGAGATGGGGCTGATGGAAATTGGAGACGCCGATCGAGGTGACACGGCCTTGTTCCTGCAGGGCCACGAACGCCTTCCACGTATCGACGTATCTGTCGAGCGGCGGCGCTGCCCAATGGATCAGATACAGGTCGATCGAATCGAGTCCGAGGCGACCGAGGCTCTTGTCGAAGGCGCGCAGCGTCTTGTCGTAACCCTGGCTGCTGTTCCACAGCTTGGTGGTCAGATAGATCTCGCTGCGGTCGATGCCGGATTCGAGGATCGCCTGGCCGACCCCGGCTTCGTTACCGTAGATCGCCGCAGTGTCGATCAGGCGATAGCCCAGTCGCAAAGCCTCGGCTGTCGCCGTGCGTGCCTCGTCATTGGGGACTTGCCAGACACCGAAGCCGAGTTGAGGAATGGTCGTGGCGTCGGCCAGTCGACGCTGGGGAACCTCGGTGATGGGGAGCAGGGACATGACGGGAACCCTTTCGGAGATCGAAACCAGCGCAATCGACCCCAGTCTCACCGCCGATTTCAGCGTCTGCTACCCGAGTTCGGAAGTGCGGGCCGTTCCTACCGGTGCGGCGGTTCCGGGCCGCGATCGACGGCGGTAACCTCTGTTCCCATGCCATCGCCCGGCCAATTCCGTGGAACCGGCAACGCGCGTGCCGGCGCGGTGGTCGACCACCGTCTCTCGCGGCGTGCACTGATCAACGAATACCGACGCGGCCGCCTCCGTCAGGACCAGGTATGCGACGCCCATCCCGAACTGATCAGAGCGGCGACGAATATCGGCGAGCAGACGACGTCGAAGTGTCCGATCTGCGACACCAAGAACTTGCGGCTCGTCACCTACGTGTTCGGTCCGAGGCTCTCCCCCCAGGGCAAGGTTGTCTCCGAAAAGCGGGATCTGGCGCAGCTCGACGGGCGATCAGACGACTATTCGGCATACATCGTCGAGGCGTGCATCGCCTGTCGGTGGCACCATCTGCTGCGGGTGCTGCCGGTCGGCGGCAAGCCGGCCCGCAGGGCAACAGGTTCCGGCGGCAAGTGACTGGCGCAGCAGTCGGCAATGCTCGTCAGGGTTCGGCGATCTCGTCGGCGAAGACGTTCGGGTAACTCGTGCAGCAGGCGAAACACCATGACTCGACCTCATCGAGGGTGCGGTCCACGCCTGGTGTATCCCACGCCGCCGTGGTGATGTAGCGGCGATGAACGCGATACAGCCTCGGCTCCTCGCTGCCGCAACTCTCACAGATCGTCGTGCTCACCGATGGCGACGGTACTTCGTCAGTGTCGTCACCGTCGTGCTCGCCGCCAGCGCGTGTGGTTCGTCGCAAAGCGGCGCACGGGCAACGAATTCGACGATGACGTCGGGAACGAACCCGTCGTCGACCGTCGCGCCCGTCGTGCCCGTCGTGCCCGTCGGGTTCGGGACGACGTCGGTGACGATCACGAAACCGGACGGCACGATCTGCCGGCGATGCATGCTCCTTGCCGACACTGCGGCGTTGCGGGCGCGTGGGCTGATGGGGGTGACGTCTCTCGGTGGTTACGACGGGATGCTCTTCCGCTACGACGAGCCGGTCCACTCGTCCTATTGGATGAAGGACACGATCACGCCGCTCCAGATTGCTTTCTTCGATCCCGCCGGCGCATTGCTCCAACAGTTCGATATGCCGCCGTGCAAGGTCGACCCGTGCACGACGTACGGTCCGGCCGACAAGTTCGATGTGGCGATCGAAACCTTCGCCGGGCAGATGAGCAATGTCGGGATCGTCCCCGGTTCCCGGATCATCCTCGGAACGCCATGCCCTTTGGCAAACGCCTGACCGGCGGTCCCCGGAACGGACGACTCAGAACGGGCTGAGTCCGAGCTGGTTGCGCACCGCTGTCATCTCGCCGACATGGGTGTAGCCGTGCCCGACCACTTCCCACTGGGCGAACCAACCAACCGTCTTAGCGGTCCACATCGCGTGCAGCCATGGTACGGCGGTTTCCGTCACGCCTGCGAGGTGTTCGAGTCGCCACGAGGCATCGGGAATCGTGTCGAACGCCATCGTCGCCACCCGGTCGAGCCACTCGTCGGTTGCATCCCATACCTCGGTCGCGTACGTCCGCAACGCTCCGATGTCGAGGGCAGCAGTGATCGCCGGATCCTCCCGTTCCTGCAGTCCTCCGTGGGCTGCGACCTCGTCGAGTCCCAGCAACGTGCGTCTGTTCGCCATCAACGGGGCGCGGTTCTGCACGGCTGACTGGACGGCGAGATCCTGGTGATAGACGACGTGCAGCAGCAACCATGCAATCGACTGAGCCGGATGCACGTCGTCACCGGCGCGGCGCTTCCACAGGGTCGGATCGATCTGCGCAACGATGCCGTGGTCGAAGCGGCTGCGAATCGAGCTCAGATCGGCTCTGATCCACTCAACGAGGTCCATCAGCCAACTGTGCCACATCAACCCGTGCGCAGCGGTTCCAGGGAACTGTGCGACACCCCTGCGCGATGATCACCACGTGCGCCAACGTCTCCTCCACCCGGTAACCTCGGCAGGTCATATTCACCCTGCCCCGGTTCAGGGGCCCCGGCTTGCGTCGGGTCCGAAGGGAGGTCGCGCTCTATGAGAGCGTACGAACTCATGGTTATCATCAAAGGCGAGCTGGACGACACAGCCGCTCAGGCTTGGGTCAAGTCCCTTTCAGACGGCATCAAGTCAGCTGGCGGCTCGATCCACGGCAAGCCTGACTGGTGGGGGAAGCGCCGCTTCGCCTACCCGATCGACAAAAAGGAAGACGGCTACTACCTGGTCTTCAATCTGCTGGCTGAGGGTGGCGCCCTCAACGACTTCGAGCGCACGCTCCGTATCGCGGACGACATCGTCCGACACAAGCTCTTCCGCCTGCCAGACCACGAAGCAGAAAAGCGTGGCTTGGTAGGCAGCGCCGCCTGATCGGCGGCCCGTCCACGCCAGGAGGACCATCATGGCTGATAACAACGTGACACTCGTCGGGAACCTCACCCGAGACCCAGAACTCCGATACACCAACGGCGGCCAAGCCGTCGCCAGTTTCGGACTTGCTTGCAACCGCCGATACCAGCAGAACGGCGAGTGGAAAGAACAGACGTCGTTCTTCAACATCGTCGCCTGGGGCCAGCTCGGAGAAAACGCTGCCCAATCGCTCGCCAAGGGCGCCAGGATCATCGTTTCCGGTCGCCTCGACCAACGTTCGTACGAAACCCGCGAGGGTGAGTCGAAGAGTTCGGTCGAAATCGTCGCCGACGAGATCGGACCGAGCCTGCGTTGGGCAACGGCTTCGATCGAGCGCACGACGCGCACCGAAGGTCAAAGCGGCTCAGGAGGCGGCGGAAACTACCCTGGTAACAGCGGTGGTGGACGCGGCGACCAAGGCAATGGTGGCAACTTCGGCGGGGGCACCAGCGGTGGATCCGGTGGCAACTACGGCAACGCTCCCGCACAGGGTGGCGGCTACCGCGGTGGCGACCAGACCGGTGGGACCGCTACCCCAGCCGGCACCAACTACGGCGACGAAGAGCCGTTCTGATCCGGGGTTCTGCCCCGATGACAAGTTCAAGAGATCGTGATTCAGGAGTATTGACATGAAGAAGCCCACCCGCACCCCGCGGCCCAAGAACGACAACAAGCGACCTGGTAAGAAGAAGCCTTCTGTCCTCGTCACCGAAAAGGTGGACTACGTCGACTACAAGGACGTCGACCTGCTCAACCGGTTCCTCTCGGACCGCTCGAAGATCAAGGCCCGTCGCGTCACCAGCAACGACACACAGCAGCAGCGCGAAGTTGCCAATGCGGTCAAGAACGCTCGTGAAATGGCGCTCCTGCCCTACACCAAGCGCGTTGCGACCCAAGGCCGCAACCGCCCGCCGCGTGACGGCGAAGGTAGCCGCGGTGACCGTGACGCCGCCAAGGGTGACACCGATACCCGCACGGCCGAGGTCGCCGTCGACACGGCCGACAGCGGCACCACTGGGACGGAGGACTGATTCATGAAAGTCATTCTTCGTAACGACATCGCCGGACTCGGCAAGCGCGGAGACATCTGCGACGTGAAAGACGGCTATGCCCGGAACTTCCTGTTCCCGTCGGCCCAGGCACTCCTGGCCACCGATGGTGCCGTCACCCAGGCAGCGGCGATGCGTCGCCGCCGCGATCTCCGTGACGCCGCCGACAAGGACAGCGCCCAGGAAAAGGCCCGCGTACTCGTCACTCGGACGATCACCATCCCGGCGAAGGCCGGCAAAGAGGGTCGCCTGTACGGATCGATCACGACGTCCGACATCGCCAACGCGATTGCTGCTCAAACCGACATTGCCATCGACCGCAAGCAGTTGCAGGTCGAAACGATCAAAACGGTGGGTTCGTACAGCGTTGCCGCCAAGTTGCACCACGACGTTGCCTTCCCGATCAACCTGGAAATCGTCGCCCTCTGACCATCTGACGGGCCACCAGTGCCACTCGTGCCACTGGTGGCACATCAGCAGCGTGATTGCTGCCAGGCGGGGCTGGTGCCGTCATCACCGGCGTATCGGGTCGCCTCGACGCGCTCGGACGTGAGCGGATGGTGAGCAACGACGGCGGCAGTTATGAACAGGTAGTTCACAGGTTGAGCCCCTAGCTGCCCACACCTGATCGGGAGCATGCTGGTCTTTCTGACGATTTTCGAGGACAGTGATGGCGTTACATTCGGCGAGGCTCTGCATGCAATCTGATTCCATCGGCGGTCGTTCACGTGGCTGATCGTTCTCGGGAGCCACGGCGGATCCCGAACACGGGCTCACGTGTCCCGCCTCACAACATCGATGCAGAGGAGTCCCTGCTCGGTGCCCTGCTGCTGTCACGCGATGCCGTTTCGGCAATCGGCGAGTCCGGTCTCGGCGCCGACGACTTCTACAAACCGACGCACCAGCACATCTTCGAAGCCGTCCGGACGCTCAGTGTCGGTGCCCAGCCGGTCGACTCCGTCACGGTTGCCGACGAACTGCGGCGCGTCGGGCTGTTGGAGGAAATCGGCGGCGCAGCGGTCTTGCTCGAGTTGCAGAACACGACACCGGCGATCTCCAACGCCGGACGCTATGCAAAGATCGTCAAGGACACGGCGCTGCTCCGTCGCCTCATCGGCGTCGCCTCCGATATTGCCGAGATCGCCTATCACGAGCCTGACGACGTCGACAAGGCCCTCGACCAGGCGGAAACAAAGGTCTACGAGATCGCCGAACGGCGTGTCACCAACTCGACCGTCGAACTCAACCCGGTGCTCGACCAGGTGATGGTCGACCTCGAAGAGCTCTACGACCGTGGTGCGCCGATCTCCGGTGTCGCCACCGGCTACACCGATCTGGACGACCTGCTGACCGGATTCCATCCCTCGCAACTGATCATCGTCGGCGCCAGGCCGAGTATGGGCAAGACGGCGTTGGCGCTCGGCATGGCCAGCAATGTCGCCAAACGACCAGACAGCAAACCGGTCCTGTTCTTCTCCCTGGAAATGGGCCACAAGGAACTTGCCCAGCGAATCCTCGCGTCCGAAGCGCGCGTCGACTCGCAGAAGCTGCGCACCGGCAAGCTCGAACAGTCGGACTGGACGAAGCTCGTGCAGGCCATCGATCGCCTCGACGCTCCGCTGTTCATCGACGACAACCCGAATGTCACGGTGATGGAGATCCGTGCCAAGGCCCGACGGCTCAAGGCCAAACACGGCGGCCTGGCGATGATCGTCATCGACTACCTCCAACTGATGACTGTCAGCGGTGCTGAGAACCGGCAGTTGGAGATCAGCGAGATCAGCCGAGGCCTGAAGATCCTCGCCCGTGAACTCGAAACGCCGGTCGTTGCGTTGTCACAGTTGTCCCGTGCACTCGAACAACGTGCCGATAAACGCCCGATGCTGTCCGATCTGCGTGAATCCGGATCCCTCGAACAGGACGCCGACGTCGTCATGTTCGTTTACCGTGACGAGGTCTACAACGCCGAGTCGAGTGACCGCGGTTCTGCCGAGATCATCGTCCAGAAGCACCGCAACGGCCCGATCGGTACCAGGCGACTCGTCTACCTCGGTGCATACACGCGTTTCGAAAACGCTGCCCGTTCGATCTGATCGCCGGTGCCTACTGCGCCGTCATCGGCGCACATCAGGGTAGACTGATCCACGAAGGGGAGTAGCCCTCCTATCTGTTAGATCTATCGGTCGATCGACATGCTGGCGAAAACGCCCGGTCGGCCGGGTCCGAGTACGTCCTCAATCGGACGTCGTCGGGCGGGCGAGACCTTCGACGTGGTGCAACCCGTTGCGCCGGTCGAAGGCTGCTCTGGCTCTTCCACTCGGCGCTCGATCCGAGGAGACGAGACATGTTCAACGCCTTTCTGATCAGTTTCGGCGTGATTTTCGTTGCCGAGCTGGGTGACAAGTCGCAGTTGATGGCGTTGGCCTTCGCCACCCGATTCAAGACGGCGCCGGTGCTGATCGGCATCACCATCGCCACCGCTGTTGTGCACGCAGTGTCCGTGATCATCGGGGCGGTGGTCGGATCGGCATTGCCGACACGGGCGATCGGTGTCGTCGCCGCCGTGGCCTTCGTTGCATTCGGTCTGTGGACGCTGCGCGGCGACCGGTTGACCGAGCAGGACGAAGCACGCGCCGCTCGGCCTGCCAGGAACACTGTCCTGACCGTCGGGGCGGTGTTCTTCCTGGCGGAACTGGGGGACAAGACGATGCTCGCAACGATCACCCTGGCAACCCGTGAGGGCGTCGTCGGGACCTGGCTGGGGTCGACGGTCGGGATGGTCGTCGCTGACGGTTTGGCGATTGCCGTCGGCAGGATGCTCGGCAGCCGTCTGCCCGAACGCGCCATCCGCATCGGCGCGGCGATCTCGTTCTTCGTCTTCGCTGTGGTGCTGTTCGTGGAATCGGTGTGAGCCACGCGGTGACGGGGCGACGAGAGTGGCGTAGCCTTGACAGTCGTGCTCGTCGGGGATAGTTCACTGCTGCTCGGCCAGAATCTCTTGGCGTGGTTGGTGCTCGCCTTCGGCGGAGCGCTGTTCGCCGGCAACCTCCTGGCGATCGTCCGTCCGCCCGTCAACCCACAGTCCGGCGATCTGCAACGCCCGCCGCTGTCTCGCAGTCTGACGATGGCCGGTATCGGCCTTGTCGCTGCGATCTGGGCGCTCGCCTCGATCATCAAGGCATAGGGCTGCTTCGTGCGTCGACTGCTCTCGATTCCACTGGTCCTTGCCGGGGTTCTGGCCATCGCCTTCGGGTCCGTGCTGTTCTGGATCGATCAACAGATCTTCGATACCGCCACCGTCGTGGACCACAGCCACGAAATCCTTGCGAAGCCGGCCGTCCAGGCCGAGTTGCGATCGGCGATCGTCAACCAGATCGTGCTGATCGTCGGTATCGATCGACTCAAGTCACAGATCGACGACATGGTCAAACTCGAACTTGCGGATCCGGTGTTCCAGCGGGACTTCACCGATTCGATTGCGGTGACTCAACAATCGCTCGTTGATCCGACCGTGCCGATCATCCGCTTGGATCTGAGCGCTGTCGCCGTGCATCTCGCAGCTCAGTTGCAAGCGAAGAACCCGGTCGCAGCGCAACTGGTCTCGGCTCAAACGGGTTCGTTGCGATTCGACCTGATCGACCGCACGCAGCTGCCGCGCGAGTGGCTGTGGGCCGAACGTTGGCACAATCTCGGCTTGTTCTACTTCGGCCTCGGAATAATACTCGCTGCGGTCGGTATCGCCGTCGGCCCTGGCCGTTGGGGACTGACGGTGACGACCGGTATCGGACTCGTCGTGCTTTGCGGAGCGAGCGTCCTCGGTACGAAGTGGGCGGTCGCCAAGGCTGTCGCCAGTACCGCCACGCCAACCGACAAGGCGGCGATCAAAGATCTCGCCCAGCCGTTCATCGCCGACCTCACCACACAGAGCGTCGTCATCGGGGTGATCGGCCTGTTGATCGCACTCGTCGGTGCCGGACTCGGCGTGATGGGTATCGGCAGGGTCCCGACGAACGAGTGGTCGCCTCCGCCGAGTTTCCGTCAGGCAAACTGGCGCTGAAAAACGAATCGGTGCACCAGATCACACGGCGTCTGACGTCGAGTGTGGCCGCGCGCCTCATCGTCGGCCTCGCGTTCGTCACCGTTCAGGCGTGTGCGTCCGGCGCTCCGACCGCGTCGTCGCCAACTCCGACCGTTCACACGGTCGGGGCCACGAATGCGGCAGCGTTCCCAGCAGCACCCGGCACGAATCCGGCGGTTGCGCCCATCGCCGCTCTGCCGACTGTTCTGCCGAAGCAGTCGACCACCGTGACGCCAGCGCCCTCCGGTGCGGAGACGTCGACCGCGGCATCACCATCGACCGTTGCCTCCACGGCTGCCCAACCGGACGCAGCGGGACCACGAGCCACCCGATACGCGTTTCCGATTGCCGCTCCGGCGTCAGCGTCGTACAGCAGGACACACCACGACTATCCCGCAGCTGACGTCTTCGCCAGATGCGGGTCCGCGGTGGTGGCGATCGTCGACGGCACGATCGACCAGGTCAACCTCACGGACCGCTGGACCAAGGACGTGAACGATCCAACGACGCGAGGTGGCCTGTACGTCAGCATCTCCGGCGACGATGGTGTCCGTTACTACACCGCCCACCTGCAATCAGTCGAGCCGACAGCGGTCGTCGGTGCTCGTGTCGAGGCCGGTGACCTCGTCGCCAGAGTCGGCAAGAGCGGTGATACATCGGCGTGCCATGTCCATCTGGGGATCTCACCGATATGTGCGACAGGCGAATGGTGGGTGCGACGCGGGGTCATCTGGCCGGCGCGATATCTGGACGCCTGGCGCAAGGGCGTACCTAACTCACCGTCACCGGAGATCGACGCGTGGTCGGCAGCGCATCCGGCTGCCTGTGCGTCGCCCGGGGCGATGCCATGGCCGTCGCGCTGACGGCGGTCATGGTGGGTCAGCGAATTGTTCAGGACAGCCGGAGGAAGATGGTTTTCAGATACTCGCCCTGGGCGAAGCCGATCGGGTGATCGATACCATGCGTCGTGCGGTCCTTCGTTCGGATCAGACGAGGTGTTCCCGAAACTGCGTCCAGTACGACGGACTCGAAGTCGTCCTGCGTGACCCGGCTACTGCACGAGGATTGGACGAGCAGCCCACCACGCCGGATCAGCGGGAGTGCAAGCGCAGTCAGGCGCCCGTAGGCCCGCAACGCCTGACGCACGTCGACTTCTCGCCGGGCGAACGACGGTGGATCGATGACGACGATGTCGTATTTCTCGCCGGCCTGTCCGCTGCGGGCCATCACGTCGAAGGCGTCGCCGGTGCTCGCGCGATGAGGGGCGAATGTTGGGTTGGTAGGCGGGTTGCGCTGCATGTTCCGCTGCGCCGTGGCGACGGCCTGCGAGCTCAGGTCGATCGAGTGCACGGACCGGGCCCCGCCGGCCGCCGCATGCACCGAGAAGCCACCTGTGCAGCAGAACACATCGAGCACGTCGGCCCGATTGGCCAGTTCAGCGACGCGCGCCCGGTTGTCGCGTTGATCGAGGAAATGGCCGGTCTTCTGGCCATGGGTGACGTCGGCCTCGAAGGTCAGGCCGTGTTCGAGGAACAGCACCGGGGCGACGACGCGCGCTCCGACGATGGTGTCGCCGTCATTCAAACCTGATGGTGCTTCGACCGTCCGGCTCAGCCGCAGGACGACCGAGGTGGCAGGTAGGCGATCGAGCAATTGGCCGACGACAGCTGCGAGATGCGGGAACCAGGCCGCAGTGTCCAGCTTGACGACGAGCACGGAGTCGTACCGATCGACGACCAGGCCGGGGAGACCGTCGTTCTCGCCGTGGACGAGGCGGTAGGCGTTGGTGTCAGTCGACGCTGACAATTCGGTTCGTCTGGCGATGGCCTCGTCGAGTCTTCTCCCCCAGAAATCGGCATCGATCGCCATCGGCTCTCCGTGATGGAGGATCCGGAACCGGATCGGCGAGTCCGGATCGTAGAGTCCCATCGCCACGAACTTTCGGTTGTCGTCGAACAGCACGCCGAGGTCACCGGCGGCGCCCTCGTGGCTGATCGAGGTGACGGACTGCTCCCATACCCAGGGATGCCCATGGCGCACGTGACGGAGCCCGTCCTTGGTCACGGTCACCGCCAAACGACGTTTCGATGCGCTAGAGAGCCGCGCAAGTGCGCCGGACCGCCTGACCAGCTCGGCACCGTGTTCGGTTGCTCCTGCTGGGTTCATCTGCTCGAAGCTATCGACACGCTGCCCGATGCTCCGCGAACGGCCGGATCACGCCTGGTGACGGTGCTCAGCGCGACATCGCCCAGACGGAACTGATGTCGGACCCGACGAGCAGTTCTTCGATGTGATCAGCGGACTGTGGCCGCCCGAGCAGCCAGCCCTGGCCTTTGCGGCATCCGAGACGGCGGAGCTCGGCCAGTTGCCCGGTCGTCTCGATACCTTCTGCCACCGTCTCCATGCGCAGTGCCTTGGCCAATTGCAAGATCGCGTTGACCATCGTTGCGTCGTCGGGACCGTCGACGAGCCTGCTGACGAACGATCGATCGATCTTCAGTTGATCCATCGGGAAGCGGTGCAATTGGCTGAGCGACGAGTACCCGGTTCCGAAGTCGTCGAGCGATAGTCCGATTCCGGTGGCGCTCAGGCGGTGCAGCGTTGCTGCCGCCCGTTCCGCGTCGCTGATGAACACGGATTCGGTGATCTCCAAGTTGAGGCGGATCTTCGTCAGATTCGCCTCCTTCACGAGTCTCAGCACCTGTTCTTCGAAGTCGTCCTCTCGCAGCTGACGTCCGGAGACGTTGACGCTGATGCTGAACGGGCGACCATTCAGCAGGTGCTCCCATCGAGCCGCCGTCGCCAGCGAGGTCTGCAGCACGTGCTGACCGATCTCGACGATCTGGCCCGTCTCCTCGGTCATCGCCAGGAAATGTCCTGGGAGCAGTTCCCCGAGTTCGGGATGCCGCCAACGAACGAGTGACTCGACGCCGACCAGGTCTCCCGTCCAGAGGTCGTGAATTGGCTGGTAGGCGACGATCAGCTCGTCACGTTCGACGGCGTTGGTGAGTGCTGCCGACAGCTCCAGTCGTTCGCGTACCTGGATGTGCATCGCGGCTTCGTAGACCGCGAAGCGGCCCTTGCCGGTGCCCTTCGCCCGGTACAGCGCGAGGTCGGCGTTGCGGAGCACGTCGGCAGGCTCTTCCGGCGACCCGCCGCTGATGGCGACACCGATGGATGCACCGACGCTGACCTCGCGGGTATCGAGGACGACGGGGCGGTTGACTTCCGTCAGAATCGCCGTGGCGGCGTGGATGGCAGTGTCGAGATGGGCACTGAAGAGCAAGACAGCGAACTCGTCGCCACCGAGACGCGAGACCAACCCGGCGTCGCCGACGGCAGCGGAGATCCGTTGAGCGACGGCCTCGAGCAGGCGGTCGCCGGTTCCGTGGCCGAAGCTGTCGTTGACCATCTTGAAATCGTCGACATCGAGCAGCAGCACGGCCAGCGGTTCGATGCGAGGCTCCGTCATCAGCGTCCGCAGCTCCTTGTTGAACCGCGTGCGGTTTGCCAGACCGGTCAACCCGTCGTGAAATGCCTGGTAGCTGAGTTGACCTTCGAGTTCGAGCAACTGGTGGAGTGATCGCTCGAGGAACCCCTTCTCGAGCGCCAGACCGATCTGGCGGGCGAGAACATCGAGCAGATCGACATCAGAATCGAGAAAACGGTCGAGTGCATCGGGTGACCGAGTGACGATGACGATGCCGGCGGCTTCGTCATCACGCGTCAGCGGGGCGACGATCGCGTCGCCGCTTCCGAACACCGACAACGGCCCGGCGAGCACCGACGAGGAGCCGCGCTGCACGAGTGTCGCATCAGTCAGTGCGGCGGCGAGGTTTCGCGTTGCGTCCTCGATGACGAGCGTCGCCGCGCTCATCGATTCCTGGTCCACCATCCCTTTGACGGACGCGCAGGTGACAGCACCGGCATCGACGAGCAGGACAACTCTGGCAGAGTCGGAGTTGATGATCTCACGCGTCCGTTCGAGCACACCGAGCAGGCCGTCGTCGAGGTTCTTCTCCTGGTGGAGGGCGACGGTTGCCTGATAGAGGAAATCAGCCTTGTTGGTCGTCAGTTGCTGCACCTTGACGTCTCGGTAGGCGAATCGCAGGATCAGCAGCGGGAGACCGGCAAGTGGGATCAGCCCCGGGTTGACCGCGCCGAGGAAGAGTGCCTCGACGGCGAAGACGCCATCGACAGACGATGTCATGGCCGTGATCGCCAGGTTCGTCATCGCCTGTCGAGTACCGACCTTGCTACCAGAAAACTGAAACGCCAACGTCAACATGGCGATACCGCACGAACCGGCGACGACCGTTGCCAGTACCACCCCGACAGCGGTCCGCCACGACAGCAGATGCTCAGGTTGCAGCGCCCGGAAAACGGCAATGGCAACGAAGTCGGCGACGGCCACATTGCCGATGTTGAAGAACAGTTTGACCGAGGGAATGCGGCGAAGTGAGATCAGCCGAATGGTCAGTGCCACGACGTGCGCGGGAATCAGTTCGTTCGGATGCCCGAGCACGAGCGCCGCCGCCAGTGCGGCGGCGCTCATCACATAGGTGAAGCGAGCGCCGCCAGGGCGGGGGAGCTCGATGTAGAACGTTTCGCCGCAGAAGAAGAGAGCGACGATCGCCAGAAACGGCCACGGTCGATCGACGACCGTTGGCTGATGAGCACAAAAGCCCAGCCAGCCGATGGTTCCAACGGCGATCAGCGCCGCCGTAAGGACCCAGATGAGGTATTCGACAGGAGGTGCAGGTTCGGCGGTTGACGCCGCTGGCGGAGACGATTGCACCGAGTCAATTTCCATCGTCACCGAGCCAGTATCTCGCAAAATTCCGGAGAGTGTTGCGGACGGCTTCGAGGTGATCGATCAAGAGAGAGCAGTGGACGAAAAAGAGGGACATCTGGCGACCAGCAGGGTCGGCCAGCTTGGTGTTGTTCGGTGTTCGTTGCTGGTGTTCGGTGTTCGGTGTGGTTCAGCCCCAGCGGACGTTTTTGCGGTACATGTCGTGTGGTCCTTTCGAATCGAGGGGCGTGGCAACGCAGAAGCAATGACGGTGAAAGCGAGGCGAATCGGCAGTACGGCGACACGCTCACAAAGAGACTCCCCTGCGGACATGTTTTGGTTTGGTTACAGAATGACCGACGCACTGCAATCGAACTCTGTGAGCATCGAACCTTGAGCCCCAGCGGCAGATCCTATTACTCTGGGTGCCGAGATCATCACCAGTTGTGACATGCTAGCAGTGTTGCTATCGCATCGAAAGGTGACAAGTGGGTTGTTTTGGCCCATTTCGACGCTGAACCGGGCAGGCTCGACGAGTCTCCGCCGACTGATCTCCGCTGGCGACCTTCGACTCTTGACAAATACTTGAGACTTTGCGCCGAATGAATGTGACAAACGACCGTCAATATCCAGACGTCAAACGACTTGATGACAAAGTCGAAATATATGTCTTCCGGGTACGGAGACGTCAGTGCGTGGGATTGGGTGCAAACGAACCGGCCGGCGGGCCGTTCGTCGACCGCCCGGCGAACGCCTGGGCAGTGAGCATCCACTCGGTTGCCAGCGCGCCGGCGACCACCAGCGAGGTATCGCCGAGGTGACGACGCTGCGTCACCACGAGACAAAAGTCTTCGGCGCCACCGGAGACGACGTCGGCACATCCATCAGGGCCCCACGCCCATACGCCGCCTGACGGCGCACGCAACGCCACGCGCACCTCACCTTCCGGAATCGGCAACAGGCGAATCTGGTATGACCAGCGGCGGGTGATGACCCCGAGTTGGGCGATGTTCCGCAGTCGGTCCGTCGGCACCCGGTGGCCGCCGACGGTGTCCAGGATGTCCTGACCGTGTGCCCAGGTTTCCATCTGGCGTGCGGTGAGGAACGAACGTGCCGACATCGAGGGCCCGTACCAATCGACGCGGGTCGTGTCGTCGAGTCCGGCGGCAGCGTCGATCAACGCGGCGCGACCGTCGCTCCACGATGCGAGCAGCGTCGGAGAGCTCATCGCTCGATAGGCGGCGAGTGTCAGGTCGTCGTAGCCCCCAGGATCGGACCGGCTGCTGCGGTTGAGTTCGTCGCGCTCATTCTTGAATCTCTGCGGATCGGTGATCGCCACGACCGCGGCAGCGTCGAAATATGCAAGATGGCCGATCTGATCGGCGACTGTCCACCCTGGACTCGGCGTCGCGAGTTGCCATTGCGCTGCGGCCAACGGGGCGACGAGCTGATCGAGCGCGTCGTGTTCGGCGAGCAGATCCAATGTGGTTTCACGCACGCTCATGTCGTCGTCTCCTTCGACTGACGGGTGACATCGTCGGCCACATGCCACGTTGTCCGGCACG
This sequence comes from Actinomycetes bacterium, assembly GCA_025356335.1. GTDB lineage: Bacteria > Actinomycetota > Acidimicrobiia > Acidimicrobiales > Ilumatobacteraceae > JANXUF01. The sequence goes on along the minus strand of JANXUF010000062.1, from coordinate 7,214 downwards.
GTAGCAGTGCCTGAATCGCTGGCCCCGTGCCGGGCATAGCCTGGCTGCGATGTCCGCACCGCCGCTCGCCCTCAGCTTCGTGAAATCGGCACCGAAGGTCAGCGATCTACCGGCATCGAAATCCGAAGTCGCCTTTGTCGGTCGGTCGAACGTGGGAAAATCGTCGCTGATCAACGCACTGGCGAACCGCAAGCAGTTGGCACTCGTTTCGAAGACACCGGGGCGCACGCAGATGATCAACCTCTTCGTCCTGCCGAGCGGAGCGACCGTTGTCGATCTACCCGGTTACGGGTACGCGGCAGTCCCGACCCGCGAGAAGGCGAAATGGCAAGCGATGATCGAGGGCTATCTCCTCGAGCGACCATCGTTGCAGATGGTATTCGTGCTCGTCGACGGCGAAATCGGCCCGACAAAGTTGGATGTCCAGACACTTGACTGGATGTTCGACAACAGCTTGCCGTATGTCGTCGTCGCCACGAAGGCGGACAAGGTGAGGCCGTCGAAGAGGTCGGGCCGCCGACAGCAAGTCGCTACGGCATGCCACCTCGAGGAGGACGACATATTCTGGGTCAGCGCCTCGACAGGTGCTGGAATCGACCGTCTACGTGGCCATGTCCTCGACCTGCTGGCGATGCGCTAGGCATCGCCAGCAGGACGAAACGTTCAATCCGTACTCTTTCGTAGCAGTCGCTGACGACCTCGGCGATCGCCGATCTACGAAAGAATACGATCAGATGACGCGGACCTTTTGGGCCTCTTCGCCTTTGCGACCCGGAGCAACTTCGAACTCGACCGCATCGCCCTCTTGTAGCGACTTGTAGCCGGAGCCTTCGATGTTGGAGAAATGCACGAACACGTCGGCACCATCTGAGCGTGAGATGAAGCCAAAACCCTTTTCGGCATTGAAAAACTTGACAGTTCCTGTTGTCATTACGTTCCTTCGTAGAGCTGCGTCACCATACGGTGCGCGCAGTGACCCTATCTGGAGGAACGGCCGTCGGCAGATTTGTTTACCTCCGATTCGCAAAATGAGGCGCGGCGATGCCGGAAGGCACTGCCGAGCCGTTCTTTCGTCGCCGCTTCGACGCTGAACCTGCGCATAGTGTGGACTGCGGGGGCATGCACGAGCGTCTGGAACCGCTGTTCGATCTGTCCGACCGGGTGGCGGTGGTGACTGGGGCGTCGCGCGGCCTCGGGCGGGCGATGGCAATCGGACTGGCACAGGCCGGTGCGTCCGTGGTGGTCGCCAGTCGCCGTCTCGACGCCTGTCAACTCGTCGTCGATGAGATCGCAGCCGACGGCGGTCGTGCCGTTGCTGCCGCTGTGCGCATGCAGGAGCCGGAGGAGGTCGCGGCCCTGGTTGCATTGACGATCGAACGGTTCGGACGCATCGATGTCGTGGTGAACAACGCCGCCACGGTGCTCGATCGTGGCATCGACGGCGTCGATTCGGCAACCTTCATGGGTGCCTTCGGGACGAATCTGCTCGGGCCGTTGCTGCTCGTGCAGGCGGCCAGACCATTGCTGGCGGCAAGCGGCCACGGCTCGATCATCAACATCGTCTCGATCGCCGCATCCGCCGCCAGCCCTGGCCGTTACCTGTACCCGCCGGTCAAAGCGGCATTGGCGCAGGTCACCCGCTCGCTCGCTCGCGACCTCGCAGCCGAAGGTGTCAGGGTCAACGCGATATCTCCGGGAACGTTCCGGACGGACATGGTGCAGAAGGCATTCGATGACACGACGATCGACAGGATCGCCTCGGCGACACCGCTCGGGCGCGTCGCTGACCCGTCCGAAATCGTCGGACCGGCGCTGTTCCTGGCGTCCGATGCCGCCTCGTTCGTGACCGGCATCGTGCTCACCGTCGACGGAGGGTTCACAGCCTGAGGGCCGAGCACCCGTCGGTCAGCCGGCGAGTTGGGCGAGGATCTGGTCGTCGGCAGCGAAGTCGAAGACGTAACGGTCCCGTCCCTCCGTCTTGAACCATTCGTAGGAATCGCGATAGCCGTCCAGTAACCCGAACTGTGGTCGCCAGTCGAGCTCGGCGATCGCCTTGTCGATCGAGTAGATCGCCCCGCCGACCAGTCCCTCCCCCCAGTGGACGAGCGGCGTCCTGGCGTGCCTGGCGATGTCCAGCGGCACCTGCACGATGTTCGGCTGCACGCCGACGACTCTGGCCATCAGGGTGACGCATCCGAAAACGCTCGTGAGTTCCGATCCGTTGATGTTGTAGACCTGACCCTGTGTGCGGTCGTTGCCGGCGACAGCGACCATCGCCCTGGCGACATCGGCAACGTGCACGAGTTGGACGAACGGAAAGCCTTCGCCGGGGATCGGGATCGGGCGTCCCTGCTCGAGCCTGGCGAAGTAGATCGGCTCACGAGTGACCAGCGGACTCCTCGGGCCGATCGTGTGACCGACTCGCAGCACGGTCACCGGCAGCGATGCTCCGATGCCGAGCAGGTAGTCCTCACACTCGACCTTTGCGACTCCGTAGGCCTTGCGCGGATCGTCGCTGCCGGCCGGATGACGGGCGAACGTCTCGCCGATCGGTTGGACGAAGCTGCGCCGGTAGACGGCGGCAGTACTGGTGAAGACGAACTGCGACACCCTGCCGGAGAACAGCTCGACGAGCGGCTGCAGATCGGTGACGTGGTACGCCGTGTTGTCGTAGACGATGTCGAAGTCGTCTCGGTGGTCGCCGATCACGTCGATCAGTTCCCCCGGTAGCTGACGGTCGGCGTGCAGGCGTCGGACGCCGGCCGGCATCGGGACGGCGTGGCTGTTGACCACGGTGACGTCGTGCCCCTGCCTCGCCAGTGCAGCCACGAGGTCGAGACCGATGTATCGATTCCCACCCAGCACAAGCGCTCGCACCGACGGAACCCTAACGAGCGGAGCGAGGAGTGGGCGTGGTGAGCGGAGCGAGGCTGACTGAATCCGTCGTTCAGGTTTCGTACCGCTTGGTCATCGTCGAAGGATCAAGATAACGATGATGATGACGAGCAGCGTTCCGATTCCGATGTACACACTGTCGCTCGTACCCGAAATTTGACGTCCGAAGACGTCGTTCGCTCCGGCGGCACCGATCGCCCGAGACAAAGCAGAACCGTGACTCGGAAATGGGAGCTGCTCAGTGCCTTCGGCGAATCGCAGTCAGGTCGTCCGCGGTGTCGCCGCGACGGTCGCCGCGGTGCCGGTGGCTGATGGTGCAGAGCCGAGCGTCGCTTTCGGTGATCCGGCCACGATGGTCGTTGCCGCTGTCGGAGGTGGCGTGCCGGCGATCGAGGAGGCGAGGTCGGTTCCGATGATCACCACGACGGTTGCGTTCTTGCGGCTGGCGGACGGCACGGGGATCTCCGTCGAGGCTGCAGGGATCGGCGAGGCCACTACGTTCGTGAGATGTAGCTCGCTGATGACGTGGGCGGCTGCGGTGTCGCCGCCCGCACCGTAGAAAACTTTGGAGACGGGGATCGTCGCTGTGCCGCTGATGTTCGCAGCTGGCAGAGTCTTGTAGCCCAGTGTGTCGAGGCTTTTCGTCGCTGCTGCAGCGGCACCCTTGACGCCGGACCCGTTGGCTACCACGACGACCGTCTGGCTGCGGTCGATGTCAGCCAATGCGGCGGTCGTGGCCGTCGCCTGAGTGGGTGGAGACAGCGACGTCGCCGCCGTCGGGAATGCGCTCGTCGTGGACCTGTCGACGGTAGGCGTGCGATGGCCGATCAGATAGCCGATGGTGCCGGCAACGAGAGCAACGACGACAGCGATGGCCACGACCGAGCGCAGCGGCACGGGCCGTCTGCGCCGGGACCGCCGCGACGATCCGTGAATCCCCGATGTCCATGGTTGGTGCGAGTTGGTGTTCATCGGCATTCCCGTCCGGTGTTCATCTCGACGTCGCCGTTCGGCGGTTGCCACGTCGGCCGGCAGCAGTGACCTCTGGAGGTGTCACGGCCGCCGGCATCTGACGAGTCTGGCGGAGAGATCTGCGATCCGACGGATTTCCACCAGCCCCCTGCCAAATGAGATGGAGCCAGACGGTACTACGAATCGGCCATCCCGAATTCCGCCTGTGCTTCCGTCGTGCGCCGACGGGGCCCACGAGCGATTGCGCAGTTGTTCAAAGTTGGCAAGACCGGCACTGCGCACCGGGCGATGCGTGCAGTGAGCCACGCCGACAATCGTCGCGCCTGATCAATCGGTTGTCGTCATCGGGCCTGTTTGGCGGCAGCGGCGGTTTTCGACGCTGCTCGCTTGGCCGTCGATGCTGTCTGCTTCGTCGCGGTCTTCGCCGTTTCCGCGGTCGTGGTGGCGGCGCGCCGCGCGCTGGTCGCAGTGGCCCCGGCGGCCCGCTTGGCAGAGGTGATCGTTCCCTTGGTCCCGGCCGACGCTGCTCGCGCCGTCCTCGTGGCGCCGCTCCTGGTACTGCTCACCGTCTCCTGGACGCCGGCCGTCGCCGTCGCCGCTGCGTTGCGCAACGACGTGGCCTTCGTTCGGGCAGCGGTCGAACCAGTCGGTGAGGCCTTCGGCTTCTTCGTGTGCAGCAGCGTCGCTATCAGGTCCTGCGCTGCGGAGACGCCCCCCTGGGCGATACCGCTGAGGTTGTCGCTGACACGATCGATCACCCCGGCGATGGTCCCGACGACGGCGTTGCCGGGCGGCGTGTCCGGTGCCCGTGGGTGCGGATGGGTCGGCGCCGCGTTCTTGGCACCGGCGAGTGCCTCGCCGAGATCGGAGAGCGCCTTGCGACCGAGTTCCGCCCGGACCTTCGGGAAGAACTCCGTCTCTTCCTCCTCGACGTGGTGGCGAACGTTCTCGATCAGCACGGTGACCTTGGCGTCGAACCGTTCTGCTGCTGGGTCGAGGTCGACGAGTTCGGACAGCACCCATTTCACGATGTGGTGTTCTTCGAGACTTTCGAGGGCGATGTCCTCCGTACCGGGAACGGTGGCGCGAGCGACCGGGTAGAAGAGCTGCTCCTCGATCGCCGCGTGGATTGACAGCTCCTCGATGATCCGGTCGACAATCTCGCGCTTGTCGACGAAGGCATTGTCACCGGCCTTCTCGAAGCGCCTGAACAGTTGCTCGACGGCCTTGTGGTCATTCTTGAGAAGGGTGATCGCATCCATGGATGGGCCTTACCCCGAAACGCTCGCTGCTAGTCGTCGTATCGCGCTGAAGCCGATCCGAGCCCGACGATGGGCGCTGGTGTGGATCCGGACCGACTCGCCAGCAATTCGAAGGCTGCTCGGCTCGGGACGTCGATCGGCCGTTCGAGCGACACGCCGCTGCTGAGGAACTCGGTGACCCTGGAGACGACGCGGGGATCGGCGAACGCCTCGCGAGGGGAGGCGAACAGATGAACGATCTTGGCAACGGCAATGCCCACGACTTCGTCGTGCTGCGCACAAAGGAAGGCGGCAGTGGCGAACCGCGCCGATGCGTCGGCTGCGGCTGCGACACGCGTCCTGAGGAGACCCGCGGCGAGCCGTTCGAGCGCGTTGGCATCAGCAGCGACCTGCGTGTCGTACCAGATGCCGAGATGCTCGTCGGTCCAGTTCGAGAAGCGTTCGGCAAAACCGACCGGATCGTCCGTCGCCAGATGAGCGACCTCGGCGAGGTGTTGAGCATGCAACAGCCCCATCGAGATTCCACGTCCGAGCGTCGGATTGGTGTGAAGCGCAGCGTCACCGACGGCCACGATCCCACCGACGATCGGGCCGGTGCCGGTGGTCAGGCGGCGGCGACGGTTCTCGATGCGCGACATCATCGAGATGTCACTGATCGGCTCGCCTGCTCGAATCCATGGCGCAGAATGCGGTACAGCTTGGAGAAAGGCCTCGAAAACGGCTGGGTCTCGGAGGGCTTTGCGATACGGATCGTTGACCGACAAGGTCACGGTCAAAGAAAACGTGTCGTTGTCAGCGCCGAGCGCGAACACGGTTGCATAATCGAGAGAGGTCGACGCAGGGATCTTGCTGACCGGTGTCTCGCAACCGGGCCGCACCCGGTAGTACCGAGTGAGGTAGAAGAACCCGCAGTCCTGGCGCTCGTCAACCGGCGACTCGAGCCTGGCTCGGGCGAACCAGTCGGACAGTCCAGAGCGGCGCCCACTTGCGTCGACAACCAGATCTGCAACCACGACCGCACCCGACAGCAGTTGTGCACCGGTCACCACTGGCACGTCTTCGGCCCTCGACACCTGGAGACCGATGACCGCCTCGCCGGCCAGCAATCTGACTCCAGACTCTCGGGCCACGATCCTTCGGAGCTCGGCTTCGGCGACGAGACGTCGGCTCAACAGCATCCGTTCACCGTCGAGGAAGCCCGCTCCGACCACAACGGGAATCTCGCGCACGCCGCGGGACAGCAGCGCCGCGACCACGTCGGGGGCCTCATCGACGAGCACCCGCCGCGCCCGCCCGAGCAGAGCATGCGATTGGCGGGCCTGGGGCGCTCCTGGGTGTGCCCAATCGGCGAGATCATCTGCTGGTGTGCCATCCGGGGGAGCTGCGTCGCGTTCGATCAACGTCACGGAATGGCCACGGCGCGCCAAGAACAGCGCACTCGCCAATCCTGCGAATCCCGCTCCCGCAATGACCACCCGAGTCACGCTGACCTCCTGATAGGCACACGTTCGTAGTCAGCCTCTCACACGCTGTTCTCAGAGGCGGACCAGATCCGCTGGCGCCCGCCAATGCCACGATGCGATTTCAACGGGTGATCGGGCTGCTGCGGATCGGGTCTACAATGTGGGCCGCCGGGGATGCACAAGAAGAACGGAATGACGTCTTTCCGCGCCGGTTCGACGCCGGCCAGGTGCCGTGAGATGACAATGAATCTTGCTCGGCTGTGCGGCCAGAGGCTGCGACGATGTGATGGTCGGGTCAGCTATGAAAGGGGGGTGCGTTGCGTGATCGGGTCATTGCGAGTGCCGGTGTCCGGGGATTGGTCAGCGTGGAATCCGAGCATGTCGAGGTCCAACAACGCGCCGATGCAAAAGCCCACGACGACAACCCGATCCGGCAGCGCGTGTTCGAACAACTCATCACGCATGCCGACCCCTCCTCGGCGTGAACGAGGTGGCTGTGGTTTCGGGTGATGCGGTGGAGGATCGTCGTCGTTCGATTCCGGGGTTTGTTGCGGCGTTGGTGTCGGCGGGTGTGGTGATTGCGTTGCCGTTGGTTGCTCGTTGGGTGGATGGTTCGGCTGAC
>JANXUF010000059.1 GCA_025356335.1 Actinomycetes bacterium | reverse complement strand
GAGCACCTGCGGTACGAACGACACCGTCGTCAAGAGTTCCTCGGCGAGCACCGACGACTTCACGCGCTCCGTTGACCGGCCGAGCAACGCCAAGGCACGGATCGCCAACTCCGCTCGTCGAGTGATCTCCAGTCGCACACTGTGAGACTCATGGTTTCAGCGATCACCGCATAGGGCCGAAGGACCTCTTCCTTCGAGTGAGATCGTCAAAACGAACTGGATAGGCCCGTCAGCGACGGTCGGCGGGGCGCCAGACACCATGGCCGAGAAACCGCTGTGGCCATGGCCCACGCCATCCCTGTGGCCCGCTTGTTCGCCGTGGTGGCCTTCTGGCCGGTCCAGCCGCCGTCGACCGTGTCGTGGAGGATGCGGAGCCAGCGGTCGAACAGGTCGGGTGTGAACGGCGCACGGTCATGCAGGTGGCGGTGACCTTCGATCACGTCGATCTCGTAGCCGGGGGCGTAGAGCAGGACATGGCACCAGTAGTCGGCAACCGTTCTGATGTGGGCCTGCCAATCGATGAATCCTGGGCCGAAGTTGAAGTACGGCGCCAACAGATCGTCCTGGCCGACGTCGACGTACTGACGCGTGACCATTTCCACGATCTCTTCTTCGGTGTCGAGGTCCCGTCCCCGATGCGTCCACGGCCCGGAACGGTTCAGGCTGTCCACCGTCACGAGTCCTGGCACCATCGCCGCATCGGGTTCACGGAAGAACTGCACATAGAACCGGGCATCCGTCGACGGCTCGACCTGATGCTCGACCCCGGGCACGATCACCGCGCTGTCGCCAACCTCGAGCCGCTCATCACGACGTGCATCACCCTCGAGGTCGATGTAACGGACGGCGCCAGCCTGAACACGAAGCTCGGCCCACACCGTCGTGCGGTGCGAACTGGCCAGCGCGTCGGGCAGGGTCGCGAAGTCGAACAGTGTTGTTCGGCGCGCCTCGAGGAGTGGCGCAGGAAGTCTCAGCTCATCCATCGGGTTGCCCCCTATGTGTTGGTGCCTCGACGACGGTACCCACGCGGGACCGGCGAACGGGCCGGTGTGGGAAGCTGCCGAGATGAAGATGACCACGCTCGCCGACGCACCCGCCTACGACAGTGAGCAATTCGTCGCCGCGCCGCTCCTCGATGGCAGCCAGTCGAACGTGCGCGTCATCCGGCTCAGCCCGGGCCAGACTCTCCCGCCCCACACCCACTCAACGTCGGATCTCATGATCTACATCGCCGAAGGCACCGGCACCCTCACCGTGGACGGCGACACGATGGCCTTCGACGAGGGCTCGCTGGCCTACTTCCACGGCGACGAAGAACTTCGGCTCTCCAACACCGGCATCAGCGGCCTCACCGCACTCGCGTTCCTCGCGCCACCGTTTCCCCCGAAGTCCACCTGAGACCTCTCATGTGGCCCAACGACAGAACCAACCCAACGCCTCAGTTCGGTGTGTTGCATGCACGATCAATCGTGCGGGCGTCGATCTCATCGAGACGCCAAACGAAGGCGGGCTGAATGCGCACCGAGTTGCGGGTCGACGGAGCGAACTGTCCGCTGTGTCTCAACGACCTCATCGATCGGCTCCGATCAGTCGACGGCGTGAACTCGGTAACGAGTTCGATCAGCGAAGGCTGCATCGCCATCGACCACGACAGCCTCGCCCCAGCCGACCTTGTCGAATTGATCGGCACGTCGCTGCACGGCATCGCGCTGGCCTCGAACGAGATCGTGATGTCGACCGTCAGCCCTGTCGTCTCGGTCCTGCACTGCTCACACGAATCCGCGCACAGGCCTGAGGCGACGACAGTGTCCGACGACGCCCGCCTCGAGACCATCACCGACGCACTCACCCGGCTGCGCACCGACGGCTACACAGCCGACTTCTCCGCAACCGCCCAGGGAGATCTCGCCTGCCAACGCTGCAACCTGACGATGCACCCGACCGACGTGCAGGTCGACCACACGATCAGGTTCGAGGGCGACACAAACCCCGACGACCAAGACATCGTCTTCGCCATCCAATGCGCCTGCGGATGCAAGGGCACCTACAGCGCCGCGTACGGAGCAGCCACCCCACCCGACGACGCCGTCGTACTGCGACAACTTGCCCACGCCGCACACCCACACGAGCACCCGCAGCGCTGACAGTTAGCGTGAACCGGGTGGCGAGCAACCGGTGGATCGACTTGACCGAACAGAACCCTGATCACTCGACGTGGTACGTCGAACGGTTCAGGTCGATGGCCGCCGCCGGCGACGACCTCGCGGGCGAAGCACGATTTGTCGACGCGATGGCTGCACGAGGGTCCCGGGTGCTCGACGCGGGATGCGGGCCCGGTCGTGTCGGAAGCCAACTCGCAACGGCAGGACACGACGTCGTCGGCGTCGACATCGACCCGGTGTTGATCTCCGCAGCCGAGCACGACCACCCGGGCCCCACATGGGTCGTCGCCGACCTCGCAGAACTCGACCTCGCCGCCATGGGAGTCGCCGACGGGTTCGACATCATCATCTGCGCCGGGAACGTCATGACGTTCCTCGATCCCGCCACACGCAAGCCCGTCCTCGACCGACTCGCACGGCACCTGCGCCCCGGTGGCCGCATCGTCACCGGATTCGGAGCCGGCCGCGACTACTCCTTCGACGAGTTCTTCGACGACATCGAGCAGGTGGGCCTCACGCCCGACCTGTTGCTCTCCACATGGGACCTGCGCCCGTTCACACGTGATGCCGACTTCGTCGTTGCCGTGCTGTCACCAACCCCGGATGTGAGTTGACCGGCTCCGACGCGAGTGGCGCCGCGATGCGACACTTTCGGACCCTCGTAGCGCGTCGTTCCTGCCAACATGCGAGAAGGTCCGATAAGGACCAGAGTGATTCCCACTGGGTCTGTAGCGACGAATTCGAGTCCCAAAACGTCATGCCATCAAGGGCAT
>JANXUF010000051.1 GCA_025356335.1 Actinomycetes bacterium | reverse complement strand
GGCGCGGACACAAACGCGGAACCGTTGTCGACGTAGATCGATCGGGGGACGCCGCGTGCGGCGAGCGCATGCCGCAACGCTGCTTCCAGGCGGATGACGTCTTCGGAGAGGCCCCACCTAAACCCGGGGACTGCTCTCGAGGCCGCCACGGCCAAGGCCTGCTCGGCTCCGTCATCGATCAGATGATCGGAACGCAGCTCGGCTTCCCGCCGCCGTCATACCTGATAGCGGGCTGGCTCAACGGCTCGCAGAGTCCCGCCGCCCTCTATGCGCACGCCCTGATGGGCGAACAGGCTTGGCGCGAGGCGCCGACGATCATCTTTCCCAACCTCGTCATCTCGATGTACACATCAGACGCCGCCCAGTTCGCCGACACGATGACTGGCACCGACCCGGCCCCATCCGCAACGCCGACATCCACCACACAGCCGAGCACGCCGTCACCCACCAGTACACCAACGGCGGCGGCATCAGGCTCGAGTTCGATCGCACCTCACGCCTTTCGCTTTAACGGCGTTACCGAACTCGGCCCCGATCGTGCCGCTGTCGTGGTCGGGATCTGCTCCAAGGTCCAGCGCTTCATCGACAGCACGATCGCCGGCCTGTTCAACTCGATCGGCCATCTCGAACAGCCTCGGCCACCAGCGACAGGCAATAGGGCGTTCGGCTGGTTCCTGGCCGGGTTGAGCGCCGGCTACAGCTACGCCGTCGGCGCCGTCAATGCCCTGATCGGCGCCGCCCACTTCCTCGTCGTCAAGCTCATCGGCCTGCTCACACAACCCGTGCTCGGCTACATCGCCAAGATCGCCGGCGACCTCGGCGTCGTCACCGAAGTCGTCTCCTTCCTCCGGCCATGGACCATTCGCATGAACGACGACCCACCGCTCACCCGCAAAGCCGTCGGCGCCGAGACAGGCATACCCGGCACGGTGACGGCAACGGTCGACCTCGGCGGCCTGGACGACCGGCGCCCGACATCACCGACTGTGCGCTCAACGCTGGCGTCCGCCCGTGGCCAACAACGGGACCATCCATCGCGGCTGTCCTGGCCATCGACTTCTCTACCCGCTCCCGCCCTGTACGGCATCTCCCAGTCCTGATAACGGGCCAGCTCGAGGAGGCTGCGACGCTGGAAAGCAGCCTCGGCATCGCTGAGGAGTGGCGGTCGCAGGATCAGCCGCGCCGTGCGGATCGGTACGAAGCTCACGGTTGTCGACCGTAGTTGGCGATGTCCGAACCTGAGCGTGGGTTTTCCCGCCGAAGCCGCGTTCGGGATCGATCCTTTGACGCCGTCCTCGCATCGCGGAGCCGGAGAGGGCAATCTGATCGGGTGCGGCCTTTTGACTCGGATGCGTTCGTGCAGTCCTGAATCGACGCTCTCGGCGAGAGCGACCCGGCCGCGGCGATTCGCCGATTGGTCGAGGGGCGGTCAGTGCAGCCGGCTCGTTGGAGTTGGCGTGTCCCGTGCCGATCGACGCAAACGACGACGGGATCATCCACCTCTCGGAGGCGATCTTCGTGTGTCACGCCATTTCCGCGTCAGTTTCAGACCGGAATTTACAACCACCGCGTGCAGGCCATCATCGGCATCTGGTCCGTTTACGAGGACAACTACCTGTTCGAAGACACGGGTGTTGCGACCGCTCGGTCCACGGCGCGTGGAAAGCGGTCAGGTGCTCGTCCTCGGAGCTGGAGCGATCCACGACGTGCACAGCCCGCCGACGACGTCATCGGTCGCCTGGCGACTCCATGGCGCCGGCCCGCCGCTCACCGGGAGGTCACGAATCCCGCAGTTCACGAATCCGACCGAAGACGAAGTGTCGGGCGAGGGGCTCACCCCTTGAACATCGCCGCCAGCTCGCTGTGCGACAACCGTAGCAGTCGTGCTACAATCGTTTCATGGCTGCTGTCGCCTCCCGTGAACTGCGAAACCACACTCGCGCCTTGCTCGACCGCGTCGACGCCGGAGAGATCATCACCATCGCTGTCGACGGGCGAGAAGTTGCCGAACTTCGCCCCATCCAGCGAGAACCTCGTTGGATGAAACGCGCAGAATTCGCCCGTTGCGTGCTCACCCAGCAAGCCGACAGCGATCTCCGCGCTGAACTGAAACAGCTCGCTCCCGACACGACAGACGACCTCCCGTCCCTGTGAGCAGAGGACTCGCCGACACCAGCATCTTCATCGCCACCGAAACCGGACGAACGCTCCACGTCGACCGGCTACCCGAGGAAATAGCTATATCGATCATCACCATCGGGGAACTCAGAGCAGGAGTCCTCGCCACTGCCGACGTCGACGTCCGAGACCGACGCCTCAGCACACTCATTCGAGCACTCGAACTTCAACCGATACCCGTCGACGACGCCGTCGCCGACGCGTGGGCACGCCTTCGAATCCTTCTACGAGATCGCCGGCTTCGGATGCCCGTGAACGACTCGTGGATCGCGGCGACAGCGCTGGCCCTCGGTGTACCGATCGTCACCCAGGATGCCGACTACCTCGAGCTGCCAGGACTCGACGTCGTCCGGATCTGATCTGGGACCAGATTCGATGTTCGGCGCCGCTGGATGGAACGACCCGGATTTCTTGGTGCCATGTTTGGTGCCA
>JANXUF010000029.1 GCA_025356335.1 Actinomycetes bacterium | reverse complement strand
GCACACACCGACTACGGCACGCTCACGCTCCTGCGCCAGGACGACGCTCCCGGAGGTCTGCAGGTCCGCGGCGCCGACGATCAGTGGCACGAGGTCCACTCGACGCCAGGCGCCTACGTCGTGAACGTCGGCGACACCCTTGCCCGCTGGACCAACGACCGCTGGCGCAGCACCCTGCACCGTGTCGTCACGCCGCCATCGAATATCGGGGCAGACTGCACCCGCCGTTCGATGGCATTCTTCCACAACGCCAACTGGGACGCCCTCATCGAGTGCCTTCCGACCTGTCTCGCAGCCGGCGCCGAGCCGAAATACGCGCCGGTCACCGCCGGTCGGCACCTGATGGACAAGTTCCGCAAAGCACAATCCTGAACAGCGACCCGGCTGCGCCACGGTTACAGGTGGATCGGCAGACTTGTCACGGCGGTGTTCGCACGAAAGAGCAGCCGCGCCTTCAATGCAAGCGCACTTTGGTTGTGCAACGCCTGCGCCCACCAGTGATGAACGACGAGCTCCGGAATCAGGACGGTGATGAGATCGTTGTCGTACAGACGGTCGAGTTCATCGAGATAGTCGAGGATCGGCCCTGCGAGGTCGCGGTACGGCGATTCGAGGATCTCGAGGGTGATATTGCAACCGAGTGCGGCCCAGGCTGCAGCCGTTTCGTCGCGCTCTTCTGGATCGTTGATCACTTTCACCGCCACGACGTGATCAGGTTTCATCGCCTGTGCGTAGCCGATCGCCTGGGCGACGGCTGGGGAGATCCGCCCGATCGGCAGGACGACGGTGTGATGAACCACGGGAATGGCCAGCGGGCTGACCGCATCCATGGTCCGCTGAACACGGTCGTAGTGGCGTTTGATCCCGGCGAACACGAACACGATCAGCGGGATCACGACGGTCGGCACCCAGGCGCCCTCGGTGAATTTTGAAACGACGACGATGCACAAGACGACAAAACAGGCGGCAGCCCCGATGCCGTTGATGACGATGTTGTAGTGCCAGCGCGGCTCACGGCGGCGCAGATGATGGAACACCATGCCGGTCTGGGACAACGTGAACGCGCTGAAGAGCCCGACAGCGAACAGCGGCACGAGTTTGGTGACGTTGCCGCTGAAACCGATCAGGAGGCCCGCCGAAGCGAGTGACAGGGCGATGATGCCGTTGGAATACACCAGCCGATCACCACGGTTGGCGAGTTGGTGCGGCAGGAATCCGTCGTGGGCGATGATCGAACTGAGACGCGGGAAGTCGGCGAAGGAGGTGTTCGCCGACAGGCACAGGATCGCCACGGTCGAGGCCTGCAGCAGGATGTAGCCGGGGTTGTGCGAGCTGGCGAACACGGCGCGACCCATCTGCGAGAGAATCGTCTCGGTCTCCGAGAGCCGTGGTTTGAGATGCCCGGCAAGCACGGCAATGCCGAAGAACAGCGACCCGAGAATCGTGCCTGTCCACATCAGCGTGATCGACGCGTTTCTCGGCTCCGGTTTGCGGAACGTCGGCACGCCGTTGGAAATCGCCTCGACGCCCGACAGGGCGATCGCACCAGACGCAAATGCACGGAGTAGGAGCAGCAGGGTGACCGCTTCGAGTGCTCCCTTCTGGCCGATCGGGTCACTCGGCGGGGGAATCGTTCCAAGATGGCCGAAGTACGTCCGGCCGAGACCGACTCCGACCAGCAGCAGCATGGCGACGACGTAGCCGTATACCGGGCCGGCGAACAGCCGGCCGGACTCCTTCACGCCTCGGAGGTTCGCCACGGTGATCAACGCCACCAGTACGAGCGACAGCGCCACAGGGTGTCCACGTAGCCCTGACACTGCCGATGTGAGCGCAGCAACTCCGGCTGCCGCTGAGACGGCAACGTTGAGCGTGTAGTCGACGAGCAGGGAGGCGCCGGCGAAGAGCGCCGGCCTCGTGCCGAGGTTCTCCCTGCTGACGATGTAGGAACCGCCTCCTCCCGGATAGGCGAAGATCGTCTGGCGGTAGCTGGCGACGACGATGACCAGCAGGACGACGACGATGATCGAGATCGGCAGGAGATAGCCGATCGCCGCCGCTCCGATTGCAGGGACGAGGACCTGGAGGATTTCCTCGGAAGCAAACGCCGTCGACGCCACGGCGTCCGAGGAGAACACCGCCAACCCGACGAGTTTGCCGAGCCGCTGATGACCGAGCTCACTCGAGGCGAGCGGCTTGCCGACCATCACCCGTTTGAACGTCGAAAAGACGTGTGGCATATCGCTGTCACCCTCCCGCTGGGAGGAGGCTACTTGGTCGGAAGGTTTGCGATCTCTGCCTTGACGCCAGCGGAGTCGCACACGCTCGAGGGCTGGTTGTTGGTGATCGAGCAGATCACTGCGGAGAACTGGTTGGCGGAACTGAGGATCGATTTACCGATCGGTGTCGTGGGATCGGCGGCGTTGACGGCAATTTCGGTCTGCGACAGTTTGCTGAGAATGTTGTAGTTGTCCGTACTGCTGATGGCGTATTTGCCCCCGACATCGATGAATGGATACGAGGCCCGTCCGTTGATCGCCAGCCACAGCTTCTGCTGGGCGTCGGTGGGTGTCTGGATGACGTTGTGGTTGACGTCGACGTTCTCGACCGGTGTGAACGTCAGGTATTGGCTGGTGAATTTGGTGTTGCGGAACGTCAGCGTGGCGATGTTGCCATCGTTCGCGGCCGACCGGGTCAGGCCGATGCCGGTGAAGGTACCGAAGCGCGACAGCGCAGCGACCATCGACCATCGTTGGATCGCACAGAATGGGCAGAACTCCCCGCCGATGTACAGCACCTCCGGCTTGCCGTCGGCGGTGATTGCGTCGCTGGTGATCTTCTTGAAGACGCTGGCCGCCTTCGTCGAGGCGACAGCGTCGAACGTCGCGGCCGGGATCGAGGTCATCGTGTCGACGACCGTCGTCTCGGCGCCGGCGCCGAGCGTCGTCGAACTGGCCGCCGTCTTGTCGCTGCCGCCGCTCGAGAGGACGATGATCAACACGATCAATGCGAGCACGACGACCCCGGCGGTGACGAAGATCGGCGTCTTCGACTGCTGCGGTGCCGAGATCACCCGGTTGGCAGGTTTCGACCCAGGTGCAAGTGGGGTGGCCGGCTTCGCAACCGGTTTCGACTTGGAACGCTTCTTGTCAGCCATCGACTTCCTCGGGTTCTGGGCGCTTGACCGTGGCGGCAAGCGTCAACGTAATGATGAACAGCAAAGCTGTGAGATCCATGAACGGCAGCGAAACGAAACCGAACTTCCAGACCTCACGGTTGTTGCACGGATCGACCAAGTTACAGAAACCCTTCTGCTCGGGAAAGGCTTGCAACTGCGTGTGATAGGCGGCCACGATCACGCCGATGACCGCCATCGGCATGACGTACTTCCAGATCTTCGTGTCCTTCTTGATCGCCGCGATCAGCAGTACGACGGCGAACGGATAGACGCAGACCCGCTGGAACCAGCACAGCGGGCACGGATGCAGGTGCTGCACGAGCGAGTAGAACAGGCTGCCGGACATCGTCACGGCAGCGACGAACCAGGCGATCCACAGCGATACCGGCTGCAGTTCGGCGAAGAACTTCGTCGTCACCGAGGCGTGCGTCAGTCGTTGGACGATTGCGAGGATGATGACGATGCCCGTCGCCGTCGCCGCGCAGAGGCTGAGCACGGCGAAGAGCGTCGACATGCGTTCATACAGCATCGGTGACCACCTCGTCCTGCCCAACCAGATCCTCGTCATGCTCTTCGTGTTCGTGGTCGTCCTCAGCGGCGGTTTGGGCGGTGAACAGCAACAGTCCCAACAGCGCGAAACCGATCATCGCCATCAGCGGCAACGACACGAAGCCGAATTTCCAAACGATCCGCTGTGCGGCAGGATCGGAGAACTTCCCATCGGCAGGCTGCGACGTCAACGCCTGTAGTTGCGAGTTGTAGGCGGCGAACACTGCGCCGACGACGACTGGCACGGTCGCATAGTGCCAGATCTTGACGTCCTTGCGGATGGCCGCGATCAACAGTACGACGCTCAGCGGAACGACACAGATGCACTGATACCAGCCGAGCGTGTTCGGGAAGTACCTCCGAGGGAAATGAAAGTACTCGGCACCGAGTGCGTAGTACAGACTGCCGAAGGTCATCGCCGACGCCACCAGCCAGGCGAGCCACAGTGCAAGCGGTTGTATCCGCTCGAAGATGTCGATGGCGGCGCCGTCCGACTGCCTCCAACGCACGAGCGCAACGATCCCGAGAGCGACGACTGCCACGAGCGCAACGAGCGCGAGCACGGCGAAGACAGAGGAAAGGCGGTCGATCCACATGCGACAGACAGGATCGCACCTCACGCAGCGAATTCAGCATCACCTGTGCGAATTCACAGCAACTGAGTCCACCCACCCGCCACATCTGGCGGCAAATGGGCCGAAGAAGTGGCAGTCGGCGAGACTGGCCGCCATGAACGTCCACGACGACCTGCAGAACAAGGCGAAGCGACACCTCTGGGGTCACTTCACTCAGTTGTCGAGCTTCCGGCATGGCAACCTGCCGATCATCGACAGGGGAGAGGGCTGCTACGTCTATGACCTGGCGGGGCGACGTTTCCTCGACGGGTTGTCAGGGCTGTTCACCGTGCAGATCGGCCACGGGCGCAAGGAATTGGCGGAGGCTGCCGCCCGTCAGACCGAGAAGCTCGCCTACTTCCCTGTGTGGTCGTTCGGCACCGAACCGACGATCGAACTCGCTGCGCGCCTTGCCGAACTGGCACCTGGCGATCTCAACAGGGTCTTCTTCACCGGCGGGGGCAGCGAAGCGGTCGAATCGGCGTGGAAGCTTGCCAGGCAGTACTTCAAAGCCGTCGGTCAGCCGATGAAGACGAAAGTACTTTCTCGTTACTACGCCTACCACGGCACGACGATGGGTGCGCTCTCGATCACCGGGGTGCCCGGCATCAAGGCACCGTTCGAGCCGCTCGTTCCAGGAGCGATCAAAGTGCAGAACACCAACCGCTACCGCTGCATCGACTGCGCCCACCTGAGCGCCTGCACGCTCGCCTGCGCCGACGACATCGAACAGCGCATCCTCATGGAGGGCCCGGAGACCGTCGCAGCGGTGTACCTCGAACCCGTTCAGAACACCGGGGGCGCCCTCGTTCCTCCGCCGGGGTACTTCGACAAGGTGCGCGAGATCTGTGACAGGTATGACGTCCTGCTCGTCAGCGACGAGGTCATCTGCGCCTTCGGGCGTCTCGGTGAATGGTTCGGCTCACAGCGGTATGGCTATCAGCCGGACATCATCACCTTCGCCAAGGGTGTGACCTCCGGGTATGCACCAATGGGTGGGATGATCGTCGCCGACCGCCTCGTCGAGCCGTTCCTGCTGGGTGACGACCTGTTCCTCCACGGCATCACCTTCGGCGGCCATCCGGTGTCCAGCGCCGTCGCCCTTGCCAACCTCGACATCATCGAGAACGAATCGATCCTGCAGCACGTGCGAGACAACGAATCGGTGTTCGACGACTATCTGCAGACGCTCGCCGACCTGCCGATCGTCGGCGACATCCGTGGCGAGGGCTATTTCCGCGTCATCGAACTGGTCCGCAACAAGGACACCCGCGAGACGTTTACGCCGCACGAATGCAGTTCGATTCTCAAAGGCGTGATCAGCTCGTCGATGTTCGATTCCGGGCTCATCTGCCGGGTCGACGACCGCGCCGACCCGGTGATCGTGCTATCACCGCCGCTGATCGCCGGGGAGCAAGAGTTCGCCTTCATCGCCGACACGCTGGCGACTGCATTTCTCGCCGGCCACAATGCACTCGGCGCTCAATCGTAGACGGAGAACAGCTCCTGCACCGCTTTGACCTGGCCGCCCGTCGTCGATGACATCACGGCGATCGGGGTGACGCCGGCGTCGTAGCTCTCCTCGAATATCTCGGCGATCCGTTTAGGTGGTCCGGACGCCGTGACATCGTCGATCCATGCGTCGGTCATCAGCGCCGTGTGGTCGCGCTCTCCAGCGGCGATGGCGGCTTCGATGGCAAGCATCTCCGCCTCCCAACCTGCCTCTTTCCAGTAGTTCCGGTAGTTCGGGAGCACGACGTAAGTACCCATCGTCCTGCGGTGGATGGCCCTGGCCGCATCGAGGTCGCTGTCGATGACCGTCGGGATCATGTTCAGCAGCGGGAATGTGTCCGGACGCCGCCCCCCGAGCCTGGCGACCTGTTTCGGGAGGTTGCTCCTGGCGGCGTTGGCCCACAGCGCACCGTCAGCGACGTCGATCGCCACGTTGAGCATCTTGTCGCGCAGTGCCGCAAGCCAGATCGGTGGCAGTTCCCCGGAAAACCCCGTACCGGCCCGGAGTGCCTCGACGTACTGGCGCATCTCCGCAAGCGGATGGTGCACGATGCTCAGTTCAGGGTCGTCGCCGAAGCGGACGACCATCGGGGCATGACTGACGCCGAGACCGAGGCGGAAGCGCCCGCCGGAGAGTTCGTGAATGTGAGAGACCGTCGGTCCGAGCTCACGGGCGACGCTCAGGAACGTCGGCTGGATCGCCGTGAAGAAGGGGATCGACGACGTTGCCGTGGCGAGCGAAACGGCGAACGCCATGCTGCCGCCGACACTCGGGCAGGCGATGCCGGCGAAGCCCCTGGCGTCAGCTTCAGCAGCCAGATCGAGAATCGCTTGGCGCTTACGTGGGACAGAAATGAGCGACAGCGCCGGGAGACGTTGGCCTGAGGCGGATGGAGACGACATGAGCCGACCGTAGTGGAGGTGAACGCTGACTACAGTGCTGGACATGGCACTGCCCGAGCGCGCCCTCCGCATCGGGATCGTCAGCCCGTACAGCCTCACCATTCCCGGTGGCGTCCAGGCCCAAGTGCTCGGCCTCGCCAGGGTGTTGCGTTCGATGGGCCATGAGGCACGGGTTCTCGGACCATGCGACGGCCCGCCGCCGGCAACGTGGGTGACGCCGCTCGGCAACAGCATTCCGACCGCCGCCAACGGCTCCGTCGTGCCGCTGGCACCGGATTTCTCTGCCGCCCTCCGCACGATCAGAGCGCTCCGTGATGAGGATTTCGACGTGCTCCATCTTCACGAACCACTCGTGCCGGGCCCATCGATGACCTCGCTGGTCATGCATCCCGCCCCGATCGTGGCGACGTTCCACGCCGCCGGCGATTCGACGTCGTATCGCCTGTTGAGCGGACCGCTGCGCAAGATGATCGAGAATGTCACGGTCCGCTGTGTCGTCTCCAAGGATGCAGAGTCACTGGTGCGCGGGTACCTCGGCGGGAAGTACGAGGTGCTCTACAACGGCGTCGAGATCGATCGCTACCGCAACGCCAAGTCGTTCAAGAGCGATGTTCCGGCCATCCTCTTCTGCGGCCGCCATGAGCCTCGCAAGGGCCTCGAGGTGCTGCTCAAGGCGCTCGCCCTGCTCCCTGCCGATATCGACTGCTGGGTCGCCTCCGACGGTCCACAAACGCAGGAACTCCGCATTCGCTATGCCGGAGATGCCCGTATCAAATGGCTCGGGCGCCTGACCGATGAGGAGAAGATCGCCAGACTCCGCGGCGCAGCGGTCTTCTGTGCTCCGTCGCTGATGGGGGAGTCGTTCGGCGTCGTGCTGATCGAGGCGATGGCCGCCGGCACGCCGGTCGTGGCCAGTTCGTTGGACGGCTACAAGAATGTGGCGACGAACGGCGTCGATGCACTGTTGGTTGCGCCGGGAGACCATGTGGCGCTCGCTGACGCGCTGCGGCGTGTACTCGCCGACGACGCCTTGGCGGTCGACTTGGTCCATGCCGGATCCGTCAGGGCCAACGTCTATTCGATGCGCGCCCTCGCCGAAAGGTACGTGCAGATCTACACGTCGGCGATCGAACAGTACGAATCAGCAGCGGCTGAGAGTGACGGGCCATCCCGGCTGCGCACGAATCTCGCCCGTATACTGCATGGTGTCGCCGTCTCGGCGCGCTCGATGTGGCGTCACGGCGGACGAGCCACTAGGAGACCCTTTCGTCCATGATTGCACTGATCATCATCCTCGCCATCGTTGTCGTGCTCGCGCTCGTCACGGTCGCCGTCTACAACGGCTTGATTCGCAAGCGCAATCAGGTCGAGAACTCGTGGGCGCAGATCGATGTCCAGCTGAAACGCCGGCTCGACCTCATCCCCAACCTCGTCACCACCGTCAAGGGTGCCAGCGACTACGAGAAGACCACGCTCGAAGCCGTCATCCAGGCCCGGAATTCGGCGGTCGCTGCGCCGTCCACGCCCGGTGCCCAAGCAGCAGCTGATTCGCAGATCACCGGCGCACTGCGGCAATTCTTCGCCCTGTCGGAGGCCTATCCGGATCTCAAGGCCAACGCCGGATACATCAATCTGCAGGAAGAACTGAGCGACACCGAAGGGCGAGTGGCCTACGCCCGGCAGTTCTACAACGACGCCGTCACGGCCTACAACAACAAGCTCGACACCTTTCCGTCGGTATTCTTCGCGCGCATCTTGAAGTTCGGCCGGCGGGAATATTTCGAAGCGGACGCAGCCGCCCGGCAAGCCCCCACCGTCACGTTCTGACGCCTCGGTGACCCAACCAGCGGTCCGCGCCCCGTCGCGCGTGCCCACCTAGCCTGGGACAAACATGTACGAACTCATCGCGTCCAACAAACGCAGAACCATCCTGCTGATCGCCGCCTTCATCGTGCTCGTCGCCCTGCTCGGTGCAGCTGTCGGCGTCCTCGTCGGCTACGGACTCATCGGCACGATCGTCGCCCTCGTCATCTCCGGTGGTATCGCCTTTGCGTCGTACTGGAAAGCCGACGCCGTCGCCCTCGCCGTCAGCCGCGCCCACCCGGCCGACCCCACCGAGTACCGTCGTCTGCACAACCTCGTCGAGGGATTGTGCATCGCCAGCGGTCTCCCCAAGCCCCGTGTGTACATCATCGACGACCCTGCCCCCAACGCGTTCGCCACCGGACGTAATCCCCGCCATGCAGCCATCGCTGTCACGTCCGGGCTCCTGGAGAAGATGAACAGAGTCGAACTCGAAGGCGTGCTTGCCCATGAGCTTTCCCACATCCGTAACTACGACATCCTCGTTTCGACGATCGCCGTCACCCTCGTCGGCGGCGTGGCGATCGTCTCCGACGTCGTCATCCGCACGATGTGGTGGAACGGTGGCCGTCTCCGCCGTGACGGAGATCGCAGCGACAGCAGCAATCCACTGGCCTTTGTCGGCTTCGCCATGCTGATCCTCGCACCGATCGCCTCGAAGCTGATGCAGGCTGCAATCAGCCGGAGCCGCGAGTCGCTCGCCGATGTTTCGGCGTGCCAGATGACCCGCTACCCACCGGGTTTGATCTCAGCTTTAGAGAAACTACAGGCGGATTCGACTACTACCCACTCGGCGTCGCGTGCTACGGCGCATCTGTGGATCGAACAACCACTTCCCGGCGTGCACGACAAAGGTCGTCTCGGCAAGGTGAACCGCCTGTTCGACACCCACCCACCACTCGAAGAGCGAATTGCAACGCTCAGGGAGCTCTAGACCATTGATCAACGACAACGATCCCACGAACGCGCCATGCCCCAGGTCCGATCTGTCCGCTCGACCTGCAGTGGTCGGCGAAACAGGTTTTCATCTCCCGGTTTCACGTCGCCAGTTGTTCGCCCTCGCCGGCGGTGCAGCATTGCTCGGTGCCTGCGGCAGTTCGACGTCCAAGGCGAAGTCGACCGTCACGACCGGCAACTCGACGCCGACGACGACGGCATCGACCGGACCACTGACGACTGTCGGCACGGCGACGACGCCCGGCACGGCGCCACTCGACACAGCAGCGTCGACGTCACCCGGCACCGGTGGCGGGGCTGCGACGACCGCTGTCCCCACCGGGCCGATCCAGCCGTTGACCGGGTTGCCGGTCACCGGCGACCCGGCCGCACTGGCCCACGCGGCAATCGTTGTCAAGATCGACAACAATCCACTCGCCAGACCGCAGTTCGGCATCAACCAGACGGACATCGTCTTCGAAGAAATCGTCGAGATCGGGACTCGCTTCTTCACGATCTTCCACTCGCAGATCCCCGCCGCGGCCGGGCCCGTGAGGTCCGCCCGTACCCAGGACGTCAACATGGTCAGCGCCATGGATAGACCGCTGTTCATGTGGTCTGGCGGAAACCCCGGCGTGACCACAGCGATCCACGCTGCTCCACTGAAAGACCTCGGAGCCCCTTCGCAGCCAGGCCTGTACCACCGCGTCGCGGGCTATGCGGCCCCTCACGACCTCCTCGGTAACCCGCAGCAGGCGCTCGCCCAGTTCGGTTCCGGCACCACGGCACCGAGCCCGATCTTCACCTACCGCCCCGTCGATGCCGCCCCGGGAAATGCTGTGGCAACGGGTGGTGTCGATCTGCTGATGTTGGGTTTCCCCTGCGAATGGCGGTGGGATTCCGCCAAGAGCGTCTGGGTCCGTACGATCAGCGGGGCACCCCACAAGGATCACGACGGCGTGCAGATCAGCGTCGCCAACGTGATCGTCATGACGACGACCTACCTGCCGTCTCCCGTCGATGCTCGTTCGCCGGAGGCGCAGACCGTCGGCAACGGTGCTGCACTCGTGTTCACCGGCGGGATGCTCGTCAAGGGGACGTGGGCACGCACCACTCCAACGGCCGAGTGGGATCTTCGTGATTCCACCGGCGCCGTGCTCGGTCTGGCGCCCGGGCGCAGTTGGGTCGAACTGGCCAAAGACGGCGACGCCACCGTCAAGTGAGCCGTCACGTGAGCGAGGAGATTCACAACATGAACGAAACCGAATATTCGAATGCGCACGACGACTCGAAGGCTGGGGCACCATCCGCCTTGCAGGTGCCGGTGTCGAGGCGGCAACTGTTCGCCCTTGCCGGCGGAGCGGCGTTCTTGAGCGCGTGCGGAGCCTCATCGAAAGCCAAGGCGAAGGTGACCTCGACGACGGTCAGCCCGTTGCAGACGATTGCTTCGACAGCAGCTCCGACGACGACTGCGGCGACGACTGCTGCGCCGACGACCGTCGTCGCAACGACTGCCGCACCTGACACCACAGCGGTTGCGACGCAAGCACCCGACACGGCGACGGCGACGGCCACACCCGCAGTCGCAACGGTGCCTGGTCCGCCCGTACAACCGCTCACCGGTCTGGCGCTCACCGATCCGGCGCTACTTGACAAGGTCGCGCTCGTCGTCAAAGTCTCCAACGACCCAGGCGCACGGCCGCAGACCGGTCTCAACAACGCTGACATCGTCTTCGAGTGTTGGGGGGCGGGCCCGACCCGCTTCGCAACGATCTGGCACAGTCAGGACCTCGATTTCGTCGGTCCGATCCGCTCGTGCCGTGAACAGGATGTCAACCTCGTCGGCGAGTTCAACCGGGCGGTGTTCGCTTGCTCCGGTGGCAATGCCGGCAACCTCAACCTCCTCCGCAACTCCGATCTGCTGCTGATCACCGAGGGCATGGGGCCAGGCTGGGAACTCGACCCGAAGAAGAGCAGGCCGCACAAGACGCACGCCAACACCGCACTGTTGCGAGCCAACGCCAGCCCCGACCGCACCGGCCCGGCTCAGCAATACCACTATCGAGGCGTTGGCGAGGCGGCAACTGCAGGCGACCCGGTGACCGGCTTCGATCTGGCGATCCAGCAGGTCCACGCCTCGTGGCGCTACGACGCTCCGTCCGACCAGTACCTGCGATCGCAGGACGGCGGTCCGCACAGGCTCGCAGACGGCAAGCAGGTCACATCGGACAACGTCATCGTGCTGTGGCTCGACTACAACCCGAGCCACACCGACGGACGCTCGCCAGACGGCCAGACAACGGGCAGCGGAGACGCCTTCGTGTTCACCGGCGGACGGATGATCACCGGTTCGTGGAAGCGCGATGACCGCCTCAACCCGTTCTCGATCGTGGACGCCTCCGGCAATGCGGTGTTGCTGAAGCCCGGCAGGACGTTCATCGAACTACCGAACAGCGGCAAGGGCGCCTTCCCCGGCACCACCGACAGCCTCACACCCGTCAACTGACGGTCATCACAAGCACTCACCGGATAGTCGCCAACGACATCCCCCGACGTGACCAAACGCTCGCCGTAATCGGCGGGTCTGAGCGTGAACGAGCCGGATACGATTGAGTCATGACTGAACAGGCTGGTTCCGGAAGGCGTGCGACTGGCACGTTCCCGGTGAAACGTGGACTCGCAGAAATGTTGAAGGGCGGCGTCATCATGGACGTCGTCACTCCCGAGCACGCCAAGATCGCCGAAGACGCCGGCGCGTGTGCAGTCATGGCGCTCGAGCGCGTGCCTGCCGACATCCGTCGTGACGGCGGTGTCGCCCGGATGAGCGACCCGGAGATGATCGACGGCATCCAGGCCGTCGTCAGTATCCCGGTCATGGCCAAGGCGCGTATCGGCCACTTCGTCGAAGCGCAGATCCTCGAAGCACTCGGCGTCGATTTCGTCGACGAGTCCGAGGTGTTGACACCGGCCGACGAGGCGCACCACATCGACAAATACGCCTTCAAGGTGCCGTTCGTGTGTGGTGCCACCAACCTCGGCGAAGCACTCCGGCGTATCAGCGAGGGTGCATGCATGATCCGCTCCAAAGGAGAAGCCGGCACGGGAAACATCGTCGAGGCCGTCCGTCACCTGCGTTCGATCCTCGGTGACATCCGCAAGCTGACAACCGCCGATTCCGCCGAGCAGTTCGAATGGGCCAAGCGCCTGCAGGCGCCGCTCGGCCTCGTCCAGGAGATTGCCGAGACCGGCAAGCTGCCCGTACCGTTGTTCTGCGCAGGCGGCATCGCCACCCCGGCCGATGCAGCACTGGCGATGCAACTCGGCGCAGAGGCGGTCTTCGTCGGTTCCGGCATCTTCAAGAGCGACAACCCGGCGCCACGAGCCCAGGCGATCGTCGAAGCGACCACCCACTTCCGCGATCCGCAGATCCTTGCCAAGGTCAGTCGCGGCCTCGGTGCGCCGATGACCGGTATCGGCATGGACGAGGAGTTCATCAAGCTGGCAGAACGCGGCTGGTAGTACGGTGACGTTCATGTCCGGCGATCAGAGGCCTCCAGGTGCACGACCCGCTCCCTGGCACAGTGGACGGAACGGTGAGACAGTCCGCTCCACTCCGCATCGGTGTCCTTGCTCTGCAGGGCGCCTTCGCGGCCCACGTTGACACGCTGACCCGTCTCGGGGCCACCGCCTCCGAGGTCCGCACACCGCCAGACCTGTCCGGCCTCGACGGCCTCGTGATGCCAGGTGGCGAGTCGACGACGATGTCGAAACTGCTGAGCTCATCGGGGCTGTTCGATGACCTGAAGGGGATGATCAGCGACGGCTTCCCGGTCTTCGGAACCTGCGCCGGGATGATCCTGTTGGCCACCGAGGTGCTCGACGGGCGCCCCGACCAGCGCTCGTTCGGGGCAATCGACATCACCGTGCGGCGCAACGGCTACGGACGCCAGGTCGACAGTTTCGAGTCGGATCTCGACGTCATCGGCCTCGACAGCCCGTTTCATGCGGTCTTCATCCGGGCGCCGCTCGTGACAGCCTGCTGCGACCGCGTGCAGGTACTCGCCACGTACGACGACCACGTGGTCGTCGCCAGGCAGGGCAATATCATCGTTGCTGCGTTCCATCCAGA
Organism: Actinomycetes bacterium; assembly: GCA_025356335.1. Taxonomy (GTDB): domain Bacteria; phylum Actinomycetota; class Acidimicrobiia; order Acidimicrobiales; family Ilumatobacteraceae; genus JANXUF01. The sequence continues at coordinate 22,144 of JANXUF010000029.1, read as the reverse complement.
ACTGACCGACGACGGTCGTTTGCATGCGCAATTCCTGCAGGCCGTTGCGGTCGGCAGCCAGTAGTAGGGGGTACAGCAATGTCAGGCCACTCCAAATGGGCGACGATCAAACACAAGAAGGGCGCCGCCGACAAGGCGCGTGCCAAGATCTTCGCCAAGATCGCCAGGCAGATCGAAGTGTCGGCGCGAGAGGGCGGCGGGGACCCGAGCATCAATGCGACGTTGCGGACGATGGTCGGCAAGGCGAAATCTGCGCAGATGACGAACGAGGGGATCGACCGGGCGATCAAGCGCGGTATCGGTGCTGATGACGGCAGGACCTATGAGGCGATCATGTACGAGGGCTACGCGCCTGGCGGTATCGCCCTGATGATCGACGTGTTGACCGACAACCGCAACCGCACCGGTGCCGAGATCCGCAACATCTTTTCCAAGTTGGGCGGCTCGTTGGCGGAGCCGGGCGCCGTCGGTTGGCAGTTCCACCGACGCGGCGTGGTGTACGTCCCCGGCACTGCGGATGAGGACGAACTGATGCTGGCAGCGCTCGATGCCGGAGCCGAGGACGTCTCACGCGATGGCGAGGACTGGCGAGTCACCTCGGAGCCGTCCGTCGTCTTCGACGTCAAGGCAGCGCTCGAGGCGTCGGGTTTCGTCGTCAACTCCGCAGAGTCGACAATGCTCTCCGACAACACCATCGAAGTCGAAGACGCTGACGTCGCCAAGAAGATCCTGCGGGTCGTCGATGCGCTCGAGGACAACGACGACGTCCAGGATGTGTTCTCGAACTTCGACATCAGCGAAGAAATCCTCGAATCGGTGGGAGACTGAGGAGATGACACTCGCCATCGGAGCCAAGGCCCCGGAATTCACGTTGCCGGGCACCGGGGACAAGCGATATTCACTCAGTGACTACGCCGGTAAGACCGTCGTGCTCGTGTTCTATCCAGGCGACGACACGCCCGTGTGTACGAAACAGTTGAACTCGTACAACAACGACCTCGGCGAGTTCGAGCAACTCGACGCCCAGGTGTTGGCGGTTTCGGCGCAGGACGTGAGCAGTCACGACAAGTTCTCGGAGAAGCACGGTTTCAAGTTTCCGCTGCTGGCAGATACCGACAAGGCGGTGGCAGGGCTGTACGGAACGCTCGGACCACTCGGCTTCCCGCGTCGCAGCGTGTTCATCATCGATGGCAAGGGCGTCGTCCGCTACGCCCACCGGGCGATCGCCGGGCTGACATTCCGTCCGGTCGCCGAACTCGTCGAAGCCGTGAAGGCAGCCTCGACCAGCTGATCCGCCACTTGCGAACGCAGACGGGTTATTGTCGTACGCGTGTTCGTGTCAGACCTGTATCCGAATCGAGTGATGGGCATCGATCCAGGCCTGACCCGCTGCGGGTTTGCCTGTATCGACGCAGCGACGCCGACGAAACTGAGGGCGCTGACGATGGGCGTCATCCGTACGCCACCGACGACACCGCTGCCGCAACGCCTGGCGATGCTCCGCGACGAACTCGCCGCACTGATCGCCGAATACCGGCCGGGCGTCGTCGCTGTCGAACGGGTCTTCTTCCAGGTCAACGTGCGCACGGCGATGAGCACCGGTCAGGCGAGTGGCTTGGCACTGGCAGAGGCGGCTTCAGCAGGTTGTGACGTCGTCCAATACACGCCGACAGAGGTGAAGAGTACGGTCGCCGGCTGGGGCGCCGCCGGCAAGGAAGCGGTACAGCGCATGGTTCAGGCCCGACTCGGTTTGGCCGTGTTACCGTCGCCGGCTGATGCCGCGGACGCCGCTGCATTGGCGTTGTGCCATCTGGCGAGGGCACCGATGAACGCAAGCGTTGCTCGGGCGGCAGCCGGAGTCCGCAGATGATCGGCTCACTCAGAGGTGTCGTCCTCGAACGCCTCACCAGCGGGCAGGTGCTGCTCGAAGTCAGTGGAGTCGGCTACCTCGTGATGGTGACGCCACGCACGCTTGCCGAACTCGAACCGACATCACACGGATTCCTCTATGTCCATCACCACATCCGTGAGGATGCGCAGACGCTGTTCGGGTTCTTGACCCGCGAAGAACGACAGACGTTCGATGTGCTGGTGGCGACACATGGCATCGGCCCGGCGCTGGCGCTGGCAATCCTCGGAACCTATTCGCCGATGGCGCTGTTCGACGTGGTGGCCAGTTCCGATCTGGCGGCGCTGACGCTCGTGCCCGGTGTCGGTAAGAAGACGGCGGAACGACTGCTGATCGAATTGAAGAACCGCCTCTCGATCCCGGTGCTCGACAACGGCGGAATGTCGTCATCAGGCACCGCCAACTCCGTCGTCGGCGATGTCCGTGAAGCGTTGACCGGCCTCGGTTACGGCCACGACGAGATCCGCGACACCCTTCGGGAACTGCCGTCCGATACCGACGCCTCGACGATGTTGCGAAGCGCGCTGGCGTTGCTCGGAGCCCGACGTGCGTGACGAGATATCCGATCCGGCGATCACATCAGCTCGCGAAGAAATCGAGGAGACCGGTCTTCGACCGCGGGCGCTCGCCGATTTCGTCGGCCAGCGTGAACTCAAAGAGCATCTCCAGATCGTTCTCGAAGCTGCCCGCCGCCGCAATCAGGCTGTCGACCACATCCTGCTCGCCGGGCCGCCTGGACTCGGTAAGACGACGCTGGCCAGCATCGTCGCCGCCGAAATGGGGGTGCACATCCATGTCACCTCGGGTCCCGCCCTCGAACGGGCGGGAGACCTCGCCGCCATCCTGACGAAATTGGGCGAGGGCGACGTCTTGTTCATCGACGAAATCCACCGCCTGTCACGTTCGGTCGAAGAGATCCTCTACCCGGCGATGGAGGATTTCCAGATCGACATCATCGTCGGCAAGGGCCCGGCAGCATCCTCGATCCGCCTGACGCTGCCGCCGTTCACGCTCGTCGGTGCCACCACCAGAACTGGAATGATCACCGGGCCGCTGCGAGACAGATTCGGCCTCGTCGCCAGACTCGACTACTACGACGACGACGAGTTGGAACTGATCGTCACCCGCACCGCCGGGATCCTCGAGGTCCCGATCGAGACAGAGGGTGCGTGGGAGATCGCCAGGCGCAGCCGAGGCACACCGCGTATCGCCAACCGTCTGCTTCGTCGTGTGCGTGACTTCTCCGAGGTCCGTCACGACGGTTCGATCGACGTCGACATCGCCCGCAATGGGCTCAAACTGTTCGGGGTCGACGCCGAAGGGCTCGACAAGGTCGACAGAGCAATCCTCAAGGCGATGATCGTGCAGTTCGGCGGGGGACCGGTCGGGCTGTCGACGTTGGCGATCAGCGTCGGTGAACAACCGGAAACGGTCGAGGACATGTACGAACCGTTCCTCATCCAACAGGGCATGATCGCCCGTACCCCACGGGGACGAGTGGCGATGCCTGCTGCCTGGGCACACCTCGGCCTCGCGATGCCCGCGGCGCGGAACGATGCAGTGCCAGGGCTCTTCGACTGACTGCGAAACGACGACTGCACCGAGATCGACACCGAGACGTTTCGACTTCGAGATGGTCGTCGCCGGCACGATGCCGGCGGACTTCAACGCTGCAGTCGACCCGCAGCGCCCTTGCGACGGCGTCGAGCGCTATCGTTCGCCTATGGCGATTCCCAAGGTCTGCGGCATCGAGACGGAGTACGGCATCGTCGTCCGCGGCGGAGATTCCAACCCGGTTTCGGCATCGTCGCTCCTCATCAACGCCTACGTCGCCAAGTACCAGCGCAAGGTCGGCTGGGACTTCGAGGATGAACACCCTGGCCAGGATGCACGCGGGTTCGGGCTCACCGAGTCGTTCCCCCCGGAGATCGAAACGCACCTCGTCAACACCGTGCTGACCAACGGTGCCCGATACTACGTCGACCACGCCCACCCGGAAATCTCGACGCCGGAGTGCGTCGACGCCTTGGAGATCGTGCGATTCGATCGGGCGGCAGAGGAGATCGTCCGCCTGTCGATGGAAGCATCCAAATCGATCCTCGCCGCTGGTGCCGAGCTCGTCGTCTACAAGAACAACTCCGACGGTAAGGGCAACAGTTACGGCTGCCACGAGAACTACCTGGTCGCCAGGGAGACGCCGTTCGGACGGATCGTCACACAGGTCACGCCACACTTCGTCAGTCGGCAGATCTTCTGCGGTGCCGGCAAGGTCGGCTGCGAGCTTCCGGGAATGGGCGTCAAGGACGTACCATTCCAATTGAGCCAGCGGGCCGACTTCTTCGAGGAGGAGGTCGGGCTGGAGACGACGATGAAACGGCCGATCATCAACACGCGTGACGAGCCCCACTGCGATCCGCAGCAGTACCGGCGCCTGCACGTGATCGTCGGCGATGCCAATATGAGCGAAGTCGCGACGTACCTCAAGGTCGGCACCACCTCGATCGTCCTGGCGATGATCGAAGACGATCAGCTCGGCACCGACCTGATCCTCGCCAATGCCGTCGCCTCGATCCGCCACGTCAGCCACGACACGTCGCTGACCCGACTGATTCCGCTGCGCAACGGCACTCGCCTGACGGCCCTCGACCTGCAATGGCGACTGCTCGAACGGGCGCACAAGTATGAAAGGGCCTTCGGTCTCGTCTGTGTCGGCGAGGCGGTCGGCGCCGACGTGCTCCGCCGCTGGGAGGCGGTGCTCAGCGGTCTGGAAGCCGACCCGACGACCGTCGCCGGCCAGGTCGACTGGGTCGCCAAGAAGCGACTCGTGGACGGCTACCGCGACCGGCACGGACTCGAGGTCGACGATGCTCGCCTGAAGGCGCTCGATCTGCAGTACCACGACATGCGAACGGACAAATGCCTGGCGCTGCGCGCCGGGCTCGAGCGGTTGATCGGCATCGACGACGTCACGACAGCGATCACCGAACCGCCACACACGACACGTGCATATTTTCGCGGCAAGTGCCTGCAGAAGTTCCCGAACGAGGTCGTCGCCGCCAACTGGGACTCGATGGTCTTCGATGTCGGCAGGGATCCTCTCAGGCGGGTACCGATGATGGAGCCGCTACGCGGCACCGCAGCCCATGTGGGTACAGTGATCGAAGAGAGCAGAACCGCAACCGAACTGCTGGCCCGCCTCGGGTCGTAAGGCACCGGCGAAGGAGACGAGCACGATGGCAGAGCGCACGCAAAAACAGAAACCGGCACCGGCCAAGACCGAAGAGGTCGTCGAGGAAGCCCCGGCAGCGTCCAAACAGGGTGACAAGTTGAAAGCGGAGTTGGATGACCTGCTCGACGAGATCGACGGCGTTCTCGAATCCAACGCAGAGGATTTCGTCAAGTCGTATGTCCAAAAGGGCGGCCAGTAGGACGACGTCGGCGCGTCGGCGTTGCATCGACCGCGCGGCGCTAACCTCGGCCACACTTATGACGATGCCCCGTTTCACGCCTGGCGACGATCCCGGTTCGAACTTTCCGGCAATGATGCGCCGGCTCGGACTCGACCCGTTCAACAGCATTCATGCCGACAGTTCGCTGGCCGTCCCGCATGCCACGACCTGCGTTGCCGTGCGCTACGCCGATGGCGTGGTGATGGCTGGCGACCGTCGGGCGACCAGTGGCAATCTCATCTCCCATCGCACGATGGAGAAGGTTGCCCAGGCTGATCGTCACAGTGCCGTCGCTATTGCCGGTACGGCAGGCCCGGCGATGGAGATGGTCAAGCTGTTCCAGTTGCAGTTGGAGCACTACGAAAAGGTCGAAGGCCAGGCGCTGAGCCTCGACGGCAAGGCCAACCAGTTGTCGGCGATGGTGCGCGGCAACCTCCCCGCAGCCATGCAGGGAATGGTAGTCGTCCCGATCTTCGCCGGATACGACCTGCTCAGTGGCGTCGGCAGGCTGTTCACCTACGACGTGACCGGCGGCCGCTACGAGGAAACCGAATACGTCGCCACCGGCTCCGGGAGCCTGCATGCGGGCACCGTCATCAAACTCGGGTTCCGTGAAGGTCTCAGCCGGGACGAGGTCGTCAACCTCGTGCTGCGGGCGTTGTGGGAGGCGGCAGATGCGGATTCGGCGACGGGCGGGCCCGACGTGCGCAGGGGCATCTATCCCGTCGTCGCCACGATTGCCGCGGAGGGCTATGTACGCCTCGACGACGACGAACTGAAGACGCGGTACGAAACGATCATTGCCGAGGCAACCCGCTCATGAGCATGCCCTACTACGTCTCGCCGGAGCAGGTCATGAAGGACCGAGCCGACTATGCCCGCAAGGGCATCGCGCGCGGTCGGGCACTCGTCGGTGCGATCTATGCCGATGGCATCGCCATCGTCGCCGAGAATCCGTCGAACACGTTGCGCAAAGTCAGCGAGATCTATGACCGCATCGCGTTCGGTGGCGTCGGGCGCTACAACGAATTCGACCAACTGCGCGTCGCCGGTGTTCGTGCCGCCGACCTCAAGGGCTACCAGTACTCGCGTCACGACGTCGACGCCCGCAGTCTGGCGAACAACTACGCCCAGATCCTCGGACAGATCTTCACCCACGAGATGAAGCCGATGGAGATCGAGATCCTCGTCGCCGAAGTCGGCAGGACCGGGATGCCGGAGCAACTGTTCCACATCCTCTACGACGGCACCGTGATGGACGAGAAGCGTTTCAGCGTGCTCGGTGGCGATGCCGACGCAATCACCGGACGGATGAATTCGACGTGGACCGCCGGCGCTTCGCTGAAGGCAACGCTCTCGACGGTCACCGCAGCGCTCGGCGGCCCCGACCGCTCGTTGAAAGCGGAAGATCTCGAAGTCGCCCTGCTCACCCGCCTCAACGGACGCCGCTGTTTCCAACGCCTGACGGACGAGCAGGTCGCCCTGCTGCTGCGTGCAGAGCCAGCCGCCGAATCGACGGCGACCGACGAGTTGGGTAGCGAATCGGGCCGTCCCACCGAATCGGGCAGTCCCACCGGATCTGGCGACACATCCGAGTCATCCGGGGCGACCGAAGCGGCGGAGCCGACGACATCCTCCGGGCCCGTCGAGCCGGCCGGCGACGAGCATTCTGATTCGCCACCGATCTCCGAGGCAGACCCGATCTGACCCTCATCTGACCCTCGTCAGATGCCGCGCGTGTGCGCCCATCGGCAGTGGTCTCGCTGCCGGCGCTCACCGTTGCGATCTGGGGTGCACGATTCGGCCGCCGGCCATCGTCAGAACGATGCCGATGTCGAGCAACGACGCATCGCCGGAAACGAACGGATTGCCATCGAGGACGATGAGGTCCGCCGCCAAACCGGCGCGCAGCATACCGATGCGGTCCTCAGCGAAGCTGGCCCACGCTGCATCCCGGGTGCCGTGGACGATCGCCTCCGGCAATGCGACAACGAAATCGGGGCGATGCGGTGCCAACGTCGGATCGCTCGGCGAACGGCGTGTCGCCGCGATGTACATGTTGTGCAACGGCAGATGTGGTGCGGTCGGCGTGTCGGTGCCGAATGCCAGTGTGGTCCCCGCTGCGAGGAATTCCTGCCAGGCGAAACCGCGATCAGCTCTGGCATCGCCGAGCATGTCCAACCAGTTGGAGAGCGTCGCCGGATCGACGTGAACGGGTTGCATCGAGGCGGTGATGCCGAGTGCTGCGAGGCGGACGACATCGGCCTCGTCGACGTATTCCAGGTGTTCGATCCGATGGCGGCGTCCGGATGTTCCGTTCGTGGCGGTTGCCGCCTCGATTGCGTCGATCGCCGTTCGGACGGCTTGGTCGCCGATGGCATGGAGCGCAACTTGCAGACCGGCGGCGTCGGCAGCGGTGACGACCGGCACCAGCGCCTCGAGGTCCCAGATCGCGTCGGCAGTGGTGCCGTTCGCGTACGGGTTGATCATCGCCGCAGTGCAACCGTCGATCGTTCCATCGACGATGATCTTGATGCCGGTCACCCGCAGAACATCGCTCGCGTATTCCGACGCCAATCCGCTGGCCGCAACCACCTGCTGCAGTTCATCAGCGGTGACGCCGGATCGGTGGATCAGTACATGTCCGATGATCCGGACCGTCAATTCGTCGCCTTCGGCGAGACGGGCCATCGACGCCAGCATGTGGCGATCGAGCGCCATGTCGACAGCGGTCGTGACACCGGCCTCGTTGTACGCAGTGATCGCCGCTGCGACATAGCCGTCGCGCGTCGCATCGTCGACTCTGGCCAAGAGTGGCCACACCATCGTCACACTGGCATTCTCCAGCAGGTGGCCTGTCGCCTCACCAGTCGCTTCGTCACGGACGATCCTGCCGCCGATCGGATCCGGGGTGTCGTTGGTGATCCCCAGCTCGTCGAGAGCCGCCGAGTTGACCCAGGTTGCGTGGAAGTCGTTCGCCTCGAGATAGACGGGCCGGTCTGCGAAGAGATCGTCGAGTAGTTGTTTGTTGGGCAGCCCACCTGGCAGCGCCGAGTACAGCCAGCCCATCCCGAGGATCCTCGGTGCCAGCGGGTTGGCAGCCGCCCATTCCTGCAACAGTTCGCGGATCGCCCCGATGTCTCCAGCTCGACGAAGCTGCGCCTTCAACAGGCTGTCTCCGGTCATCATCAGATGGGCGTGGGCATCGACGAATCCAGGCAGCACGATGCCGCCGGAGACGTCGACGACGGTTGCCCCCGGTCCCGCATTGATGCGGGCCTCATCGGCACTTCCGACAAACGCAATGAGCCCGTCCTCGACAACCACTGCTTGCGCCCACGGTTGTTCCGGGTCGCTCGTGAATACGGGACCACCGGTGAACAGCTGTCGAGGTGTCTGCATGGCGACCGAGGCTAGGCGCCGGCACCGCACTGGCGGCAGCTCACGAAACGCTCGTCGTTACAGCGCACCGGCAGTCCGCAACCGATCGATGTCGTCCCACGAAAATCCGATCTCCAGCAACACCTCCTCGGTGTGTTCGCCGAGTTCCGGTGCCGGCGCACCCACGGACGTCGGCGTCTCGCTGAAACCGATCGGCGACCCGACGACGCGCACGCTCTCGCCGACGTCATTCACGGCGTTGGCGAAGTAGCCGTTGATCCACGTCTGCGGATCGTCGACCACCTGCGCGTAGTTGCGAACCGGAGCGAAGCGTTGACCCGTCGGAGCGAGCACAGCGCACCAGTCCGATGTCGTCCTCGCGGCGAAGACCTTGTCGAGTTCGGCGAACAGCAGCGCCTTCTTGGCTTCGGTCAACAGCCCTGCATCGAACCGGGCATCGTCGAGCAGTTCCGGATGGCCGATCGCTCCGAAGAACAACGGTCGGTCGGTCACCCCGACGATCGCAATCCAGCCATCGGACGTCGGGAAGATCCCGTACAACCCTGGAATCAGCGGGTTGCTGCGGTTTGCTCTGCCCGGGAGCTGTCCGCTCATCAGGTAGTACGAGTATTCGCTCGCCTGTGCCCAGATCTGGCTGCCGAGCAGCGAGACGTCGACGCGCTGTCCCCGGCCGGTCCTGGCTCTGGCGACGAGTGCGGCGAGGGCACCGGAGACGATGTTCTGCGAAGCAATGTGGTCGGCAATCGTGCTGGCGACGGGCGTCGGTGCTTCCCCGTCCTTGCCGGTCCTGCTGATCATCCCGGCGCTCGCCTGCGCCGAGAGATCGGCGCCGGCGCGGCCGGAGTCAGGGCCGAGCGGACCGAATGCCGAGCCGGAGCAGTAGACGATCGCCGGGTTCCGCCCGCTCAACACGTCGTATCCGAGGCCCCATCCTTCCATCGTCCCCGGCGTGAAGTTCGTGATGACGACATCGGCATCGTCGACGAGGCGCAGGAACACTTGCCTGCCGGCGTCGACGCGCAGATCCAGCGCCAGACTGCGCTTGCCGCGGTTGCACCCGGCAAAGTACGCGCTGCGACGATCTTCGAGGCTGATCGGCAACCAACGCGACTGGTCGCCGACGGCCGGCAATTCGACCTTGATCACGTCGGCACCCATCTGCGCAAGCAGTGCGGCGGCCTGGGGACCCTGTACGAGCAACCCGGCTTCAACGACGCGAACGCCGTGCAGTGCGCCCCCGTTGTGAGGCCGTTCGGCCGCCTCGTGCGTCGTCATCGTGCTGAGACCCCCTCGTGTCGACGCCCCTCGTCGGCACCGTCAATGTATTCGGTCCGACGAGCCAGACACCAGTGGCCACATGGCGACGGCACGTGACCCGTACAAAAGCTTCTTGGACTCGGACGTGTCACGTATCGGACACATCACCCCGCTAGCGTGCGCTCATGGACCGGCGCATCTTCGGGCTGGAGAACGAGTACGGCATCACCTGCACACTGCGTGGACAGCGGCGTCTGAGCCCGGACGAGGTTGCCCGCTACCTGTTCCGGCGCGTCGTCTCGTGGGGGCGCAGTTCGAATGTGTTCCTGCAGAACGGCGCCCGGCTGTACCTCGATGTCGGGTCGCACCCAGAGTACGCAACCCCGGAATGCGACTCGCTGTACGACCTCGTGGTGCACGACAAGGCGGGGGAGCGGATTCTCGAGCAACTCGTCGTCAGCGCCGAGCAGCGCCTCCGAGAGGAAGGCATTCGTGGGACGATCTACCTGTTCAAGAACAACACAGACTCGTCAGGCAACAGCTACGGCTGCCACGAGAACTACCTGACGAGCAGGCGCGACGACCTGGCGCACTACGCCGAAGTGCTGATCCCGTTCTTCATCAGCCGCCAGATCTTCACTGGCGCAGGCAAGGTACTGCAGACATCCCGTGGTCCCGTCTTCTCCATCGCCCAACGGGCCGAACACATCTGGGAGGGCGTGTCGTCGGCGACGACGCGAAGCCGCCCGATCATCAACACCCGTGATGAGCCCCACGCCGACGCCGAGAAGTACCGCCGTCTACACGTGATCGTCGGCGACTCCAACATGAGCGAATACACGACCTTCGTCAAAGTCGGATCAGCTGCCGTCATGCTGCGGATGCTCGAAGATCCGCAGGTCGTGCTCCGTGATCTGACGTTGGAGAACCCGATCAGGGCAATCCGTGAGATCAGCCACGACATCACCTGCAAGCGCAAGGTCCGCCTGGCGAATGGTCGTGAACTGAGTGCGCTCGACATCCAGCGCGAATACCTCGATCGGGCACTGCGATACGCCGACACGCACTCGTTGTCCCCGCTCGAGACAAAGGCCCTGGAAATGTGGGAACACTGCATCGCCACGATCGAGAACGATCCGATGAAGCTCGATCGGGAGGTCGACTGGGTCATCAAGTACAAGCTGATCGATGCGTATCGTGCTAAGCACGACCTGACGATGGGTGACGCCAGAGTGCAACTCGTGGATCTGCAATACCACGACATCAGCCAGGAACGTGGCCTCTTCTACAAGCTCCAGGCTCGCGGCATGGTCGAGCGAATGTGTACAGACGCCGACATCGACACTGCCGTCGATACGCCTCCACAGACGACCAGGGCACGATTGCGTGGCGAGTTCATCACCAAGGCAAAGGAGCGCCGCCGTGACTACACCGTCGACTGGGTGCACCTCAAACTGAACGATCAAGCGCAGCGCACCGTGCTGTGCAAAGACCCGTTCAAGAGCCGCGACGAACGCGTCGAGAAGCTGATCGCCTCGCTCTGACTCCGATTGCCGCTGAACGGCCTTCGACGGTGACGGCGCAGAGGTGATCGCAGCGGATACCGTACGAGCCGCATGGATGCCGAAGCAGGACTCGAGACCGAGCCGAGCCGTGGCCCTGTCGACGTCGCCGAGCAGCAGCCGGTCGAGTCTGCGCCCGATCCGCAAGTCGACCGGGCCGGCGCACGCAAGGAGCCGGTCAGCCCTGTCATCCGCTTCTTCCGTGAGTGGGGCATCGTGCTGGCGGCCGCCCTCACGGTCGCCGTTGTTGTCCGGGTCTTCATCTTCACCCCGTTCTACATCCCCAGCGGATCGATGGAGCCGACGCTGCAGATCCACGACAAGATCCTCGTCAACAAGCTGTCGTATCGGCTGCATGACGTGCATCGCGGTGACGTGATCGTCTTCGATGCACCACCGAACGGAAACTTCGGAGCCGACGTCAAGGACCTCGTCAAGCGCGTCATCGGCACGCCAGGTGACACCGTCGAGATTCGTGATTGCGCGGTCTTCGTCGATGGTCAGGAGCTGGTCGAGCCGTACATCCCACATGATCCCGACGGAAGCCCGGTGTGCACCGATGGGGCGGATCGCATCGTCGACCTCGACGGCGACGGCAAGATCCAGGTGCCACCCGGCAAGGTGTTCGTGATGGGTGACAACCGCAAACCGCAGCAGTCCTACGACAGCCGAAAGTGGGGGTTCCTCGACGAGAACCTGATCGTCGGGAGGGCCTTCGTGATCTATTGGCCGATCAGCCACTGGTCATGGCTGTGATCGACCCGAGTCCCGGTGCATCGAGCGTTCCGGACGATCCCGGATTCGAACGAACACGAGCCGCAGCCGGACAGACCGCTGATGGAGCTGGCCTGTCAGCATTCGACGACACCGACGAGAGCGAAACCGAAGCCGACATCGACGACGACTTCGAACCGCTCGAACCGGCACGACCTGCGTCGACCGGGATCACCCGCCTCATCCGCGAGTGGGGCGTCGTGCTCGTCGTCGCCCTGACCGTCGCCATCGTCGTTCGGGCGTTCGTCTTCAGCCCGTTCTACATCCCCAGCAGCTCGATGGAGCCAGGTCTGCAGATCAACGATCGCATCCTCGTGAACAAGCTGTCCTACAAGGCCCACGACGTCAGGCGCCAGGATGTCGTCGTCTTCGATGCGCCGCCCGGCGTGGATTTCGGCCCCAACGTCAAGGACCTCGTCAAGCGTGTCATCGGTCTCCCCGGGGACTCACTGGAGATCCGCGATTGCAGCGTCTACGTCAACGGCGCCAAATTGTCGGAGCCGTATATCGCCAAGGACACCACCGGAGCTCCGGCATGCACCACCGGCTTTTCGGCAGCCGTGGACCCCAACGGCGACGGCATGATCCAGGTTCCTGCCGGAGACGTCTTCGTGATGGGCGACAACCGCACGAACTCCGACGACGGCCGCACGTGGGGGTTTCTCGAACAGTCGTTGATCGTCGGTAGGGCATTCGTCATCTATTGGCCGATCAGCCACTGGACATGGCTCTGATCACACCGTTCGGATGGGCTGCAGGACGAGCTGGGTAGTAGCAGGGTGCTGAAATTCACCAGCCGGACTGGCAACACGACGCGCTGACCTGGTCGTTCTCTGCGAGATTTGCCAGCCGGGACACCTTTCAGCACGCGGCTAGCCGCCTGAGGCGGAGAGGGCGTCGACCATACGGTCGGGGAAATCGCTGAACACGCCGTCGACCCCCATTCTGAAGGCGTCGATCAGTAGGTGTTCGTAGTGCAGATCCCAGGAAAATGCCACCCGCTCGAAGCGGTGGAAGAGTGTGGTGAGGCCGCCGCTCCAGTCGGTGTAGTGCATGTTCACGGCGTCGATCTGCAACTCGGCGAGCGTTGCCGCACGAGCTTCGGGGCCACGCTTCATCGCCTTCAACCTCGTCGAGTTCACGAGTTTGACCGCCGGGTCGAGCGCCCGCAGATCCGCCAGCAGTTGCACGCCGGGGTGGCAGAGCCAGAGTCGATCGACGATGTGCGGCACGAGTCGTCTGGTTGTCTCGATGACCGCCCGGCCGACGAGTTCGTCCTTGAGATCGAGCGAGAGGTGGAAGTCGCCGCCACAACGTTCGAACAGTTCCACGAGTGTGGGGATATGCGGTGGGAGTTCGTCTCGCCGGACGGTGCCGATCGGCCGTGACCGCCTCATGCGTGAACGCACGATGCCGTCGTGGTCGAGGACGACGACGCCATCAGCTGTCAACCAGGCGTCGCTCTCCAAGCCGTTGGCACCGAGCTTGAGGGCGAGTTCGAAACCGGCGAGTGTGTTCTCGGGTAGATAGCCTTTCGCGCCGCGGTGACCAAAGGTGATGGGCACCTCGAGCAAGCGTGGCAGACGTTGTTGCACACCCCCATTGTGCCCGTAGGCGTGAACTGAACGTGGTGGTGACGGCCCGAATCTCTCGTTCAGACGCACCGCACGCAGCGATTGTTGCCAGTAGCCTCGGCTGCAATGTTCAACGTAACCGGTGGCGAAGTGGTGATCATCCTCATCCTCGCGTTGGTCGTTCTCGGTCCGGACAAGCTCCCTGAAGCGATGCGCAAGTTCGGACAGTTCTACGCCGAGTTCAAGAAGATGAGCAGCGGATTCCAGTCCGAGATGCGCAACGCGCTCGACGAACCGCTTCGGGAATTGCGTGGCACGGCCGACCTGGCGAAGGGGATTTTCGATCAGCCGGCTGAAGAACTGAAGAAGACGACGGACGCACTGCGCGGGGCGATCAACTCGACGCTGAACCCGGCCACGCCGAGTTCGACCGTGGTCCCTGGGGCAGCCGCTGCACTTTCCGCCCAACAGGCGGAAGCGGCGGCCGCTGCCTTTGCGCCGGCCGACGTCGCGGCCGAGACGACGTCTCCGCCAGCAACGAACGCTCCGGATTCGACGGACGCTCCGGATTCGACCGCGCTGGATTCGACCGCGCCCGATTCGACCGCGACGCCAGCGAGTGACGGTGAGATGACCTTCGGGCAGTCGATGGCCGCTGTCATGCGTGAGCACGAGTCCCAGAACGGGGACGTCGCAGCTACACCATCCACGACACCATCCACCTCGACATCGGCAACGAATACCGGTATCGACATCGCCGACAAGTACGAGCTGGACATCGGCGAACTCCCTGGCGAGGACGTCGCCGTCGAGGAGCCCTTCGATCCGGGCCCTGGACCGAACTTCTACTCCGCAGCTCCTCCTCGCCTGCAGGAGCAGTACATCATCGCCAACGCCGGCCAGACACCAGCCGACGACGGGGCCAACGCCGAATGAAGTTGCCGTTCAGGGGACGGATCGCCCGCCCCAAACTGAAGACTCCCGAAGATCGGATGACCCTCACCGATCACCTCGCCGAACTGCGGATGCGCATCATCCGCATCGTTCTGTCGGTCGGACTCGGATTCATCCTCGTGCTGACGTTCTATGAACCGGTGCTCGGCTTCTTGAAGCATCCCTATACGGCCTACTGCAAAAGCCATGCGGCGACATGCCAACCCAATCTGGTGTTCCTCAGCCCACTCTCCGGCTTCACGACCCGCATCAGTATCGCCAGCTACGCAGGTATCTTCCTGGCCATCCCCGTCATCCTCTGGCAGTTGTGGAAGTTCATCGTCCCAGGACTGCATCCCAACGAGAAGAAGTACGCAATTCCGTTCATCCTCTCGGCGGTGTTCCTTTTTCTCCTCGGTGCCTTCATCGCCTACATCTCGCTCGAGCCAGCGCTCAGCTTCCTCATCTCGTGGGCCGGCAAGGGGACGACGGCAACCTTCACAGTGAACGACTACGTCGGGTTTGTCGGCTTGATGACCGCTGCCTTCGGGATCGGCCTCGAGTTCCCGCTGTTGCTCGTTTTCCTGATGCTCGTCGGCGTCATCAGCTATCGCACGCTGCTGAAGAACTGGCGATATGCGATCGTCGGCATCGTCGTGATCGCCGCCGTCATCACCCCGAGCGGTGATCCGTTCAGCCTTTTCGCACTCGCAACCCCGATGCTCATCCTGTACTTCGTGGCCGCACTCGTCGGCATGCGGATACAGAAGCAGCGTGAACGACGCGACGCCGAGGAGCAGGCAATCGGCGTCTGACGAATTGAGCGGTCCAAGCGTGAGGTGAGCGGCGTCTCCGGCCGATTGCGGATCGATGACACAGGAGTCGTCCACAGATGAGCGAAGTTGACGTGACGACCAGTAACAATGGTCAGGTGCGCGCCCACCGGAGCGAGCTCATCGCCCACTATCCGTTCCCACTCGACACCTTCCAACTCGAGGCACTCGATGCGCTCGACGAAGGCAGGTCCGTGCTGGTTGCCGCCCCGACAGGATCCGGCAAGACGGTCGTCGCCGAATATGCGATCGCCAAAGCGCTCGCCGACGGCAAGCGGGCGTTCTACACGGCGCCGATCAAGGCATTGTCGAACCAGAAGTTCATCGACCTGACGCGCCTCCACGGCACCGACAACGTCGGTCTGCTGACCGGTGACAACTCGATCAACGGTGACGCCCAGGTCGTCGTGATGACGACCGAAGTGCTGCGCAACATGATCTATGCCGGATCATCGGCGCTCGACGACCTCGCCTTCGTCGTGCTCGACGAGGTCCACTTCATCCAGGACACATACCGCGGGCCTGTCTGGGAGGAAGTCATCATCCACCTGCCGCGATCGGTGCGGCTGGTGTGCCTCTCGGCGACGGTCTCCAACGCCGTCGAACTGACCGATTGGATCTCGACCGTTCGCGGTCCGACGATTCCCGTCGTCGAATCGAAACGGCCGGTGCGGCTCGACAACCTCTACATGGTCGGAGACAAGACATCGGATCGCCTTCATCTGATGCCGACGATCATCGATGGACGACCGAACCCCGAGGCGAGCCGCCTCGACGAGGATGCCAACAAGCGCTGGCGCGGCGGGCGCGGCAAGGTGGGGGGTGCACGACGGGTGCTCTTCACCCCGAGTCGTCCCGATGTCGTCGAGCGCCTCGACCGAGAAGGCATGCTCCCGGCGATCTTCTTCATCTTCAGCCGCAACCAGTGCGAGGCGGCAGCCAAGTCGTGCCTCGACGCTGGACTGCGACTGACCGACGCCGCAGCCCGCATCCGCATACGCGAGATCGTCGACCGCCGTCTGGAAGGACTGGATCCTGGCGACCTACGCGTACTCGGTTACAACACGTTCCTTGCCTCCCTCGAAGCCGGCATCGCCACCCATCATGCCGGCATGGTTCCACCCTTCAAAGAGGTCGTCGAGGCGTGTTTCACCGAAGGGTTGATCAAGGTCGTTTTCGCCACGGAGACGCTTGCGGTGGGCATCAACATGCCGGCGCGATCGGTCGTGATCGAAAAGCTCACGAAGTTCACAGGTGAACACCACACATCGCTCACTCCTGGCGAGTACACACAACTCACTGGTCGGGCCGGGCGTCGAGGAATCGACGCCTCCGGCCAGGCGATCGTGCTGTGGAATCCGTTCGTCACCTTCGAGCAGGTCGCCACGCTGGCCTCGAGCAAGACGTTCCATCTGCACTCTGCGTTTCGCCCCACCTACAACATGGCGGCAAACCTCGTTCGCTCCTACACGAGCGAACAGGCCCACCATCTGCTCGACCTCTCGTTCGCCCAGTACCAGGCCGACCGCGACGTCGTCCGTCTCGAGGCACGCCTCGACCGTCGGCTCACCGACCTCACCACTGCCAGAGTGGCCGCCGAGAGCCCCTATGGCGACATCTACGCCTATCGCACTGCAACCTCTCGGTCCGAACGCAGGGCAGGCAGACCTGACGAGATCGAGATGATCTCCGTCGGTATGGCCCGTCTCAAACCGGGCGACGTGCTGTTCGTCGAGAAGGGCAAATACGTCGGCAAGGTTGCGGTCCTGACGACCGCCCACCGCAAGGAGGGGATGCGCGTGTCGGCGCTGACGATGCGCCGCGACACACTGCACCTCGCTCCGGACGACTTCACCGAACCGCCGAAGCCCGTCGGTGTCATCCAACTGCCGGTGCCGTTCTCGCCGAACGGTCAGAACTTCCAGCGGGCCGTCGTGCACGCCTTGGAAAAGCTCAAGACCGCGCCGAGATCCGGCCATGCCGGATCACGCTCCGGTCGCCGTGACGGCAACCGGGGTCGGTCAGCCGGTGTCGAGGACCGATCATCCGGCGTCGAAGACGGGTCGTTCGGCGTCGAAGACGATCCGGACCTCCACGCCCGGCTTCGATCGGTCGTGCAGGCAGAGCGCATCCAGCGAGAAGTCGACGATCTGCGTGAGCGCGTCAGCGGCAGGAACAAGACCATCAGCCGCCAGTTCGACGGCGTGCTCGACATCCTCCGACGTTGGGGCTACGTCAACGGCTGGGCGCTGACCGAGCGCGGCAGTACGTTGGTGCGCACCTTCCACGAATGCGACCTGCTCGTCGCTGAGGCCCTGCATCTCGGGTTGTTCGACGACCTCGAACCGTCTGCACTGGCGGCGCTGGTCAGCGTGGTCACCTACGAACACCGCAGCCCTGACGCCCCACCAGCCCCGTGGTTCCCGTCTGGTGCGGTGCGCAAACGCTGGCTTCGGATCCAGACACTCTCGGAGGACATCGCCATCGACGAAGAGCGCGCAGGGCTTTCGCCGCACCGCGCGCCAGACCCGACGTTCGCAGCAATTGCCTTCGCATGGGCGGCGGGGGAGGGCTTCGCCGAAGTCGTCGAAGCAGAGGAACTGTCGGGTGGGGACTTCGTCCGCAACGTCAAACAGCTCATCGACGTCCTTCGTCAACTCAGCCTCGTCGCCCCGAAGTCGTCGACTCGGCGCGCGGCGCAGCAGGCGAGTGATCGTCTGTTCCGCGGCGTCGTTTCTGCGTCCAGTTCTGTCGGGGCGGTCGCCCTCGGCGACGACGAACTCGAAGATTTCGATGACGAGGTTTCGCCGGTGGTGCAGCACACACTGCTCGACCCGGATGTCGACAGCGACGACAACGAGGACGGCCAGGGATCGGCGCACGACCCTCCTCCGCAGTCATGACGATCAAGCGTGGCGAGGAGTGGGGATCGCTCGTGTCGCGCCCGACGGGACTCGGCGTCGCGACGACCGATGCCGAGTTGCACCGCTTGCTGAATGCCGCCATGCGCTTGGACGAGCGGTTGGCGGTCGGTCTGGTCAACGGTGGCGGCGATCTGGCGCGGACCGTCGCTGCATCCAAGGATCCTGCCGAACTCGAAGTGGCCGCAGAACTGCAGCGGCTGCCGATGGACTGCGCGCGCACCGATTTCGATGGACGATCCGTGTGGTTCTGCAGTCACGCGATCATCCGACGTCCGGGCTGGCGAGCGTGGAGCGGACCGCTGACAGCGCTGATGAATGCTCAATTCATCGGGAACTGGGACGTTGCCCCGCGTAGCCATCCCAACGACGGTCGCCTCGACGTCATCGCCACCGTTGGCCGCTTCGACGTACGGCAACGACAGCAGGCGAAACGGCGCCTCGTCACCGGCACGCACCTGCCCCATCCTGCGCTCGGCGAGACACGGTCGAAGCAGTGGCACGGACGGGTCGAGCGTGACCAGGTGCTGCTGCTCGACGGTGAGACCTACACGTTCACCGGCGAACTGACCGTCACGGTCCGACCCGACGCCTTCGACATCTACATATGAACCCTCGCTAGGGTGATCGAGATGAGCGCCGAGACGATGGATGCGTGGATTCTCGACCAGGCGCCAGGGTCCTATCGTTGGGGACAGATCACCGTTCCGGAACTCGCCGCCGACGATGTCCGCATCCGGGTGGTCACCAGCGCTCTGAACCACATGGATCTGTGGGTGACGCGAGGTATGCCGAAACCTTCGGTCCCGCACGTTCCCGGCTGCGACGTCGCCGGCATTGTCGACGCAACCGGATCTGCAGTCACCAACGTCGCGGTCGGAGACGAAGTCGTGATCAACCCGGGTGTCTCGCCACTCGACGACATCATCTCGCTCGGCAACGACAGCCCGATGGGCAAGGGCTTCCAGATCTACGGCGAACACACCTGGGGCGGACATGCCACGTATGCCGTCGCCCCGGCGCGCAACGTACGACATCGCCCGACGAACCTCACCTGGCAGGAATCCGCAGCGTTCCCGCTCGCCTACCTGACCGCCTATCGGATGCTCCGTCGGGCGCGTCTCGAAGCCGGCCAGACGGTACTCGTCGTCGGTATCGGTTCTGGCGTCTCGACTGCTGCGCTGGCACTCGCCACCAAGATGGGTGCCAGAGTCGTCGTGACCTCGCGAGCGGAATCGAAGCGGGACCAGGCGTTGGCGCTCGGTGCCGAGGCGGCGTACGACTCCGGCGACCGAAGCTGGCCCGTGCAGGCCGACGTGGTCATCGAAAGCGTCGGGCCGGCAACGTGGGAGCAGTCGGTCCGATCGTTGAAGCCTGGCGGACGGCTGGTGGTCTGCGGTGGGACATCCGGGCCCACCGTCGAGATCAACCTGCCGAGGCTGTTCTTCAAACAGTTCGAGATCATCGGGTCATCGATGGGCAGCTATCAGGAATTCGATCAACTGCTGCGACTGATGCAGACCGGTGTAGCCGTACAGGTGGATGATGTCTTCGGACTCCCGGACTACCTGGCAGCGCTCCACCGGCTCGAAACGGGTGAGCAACTCGGCAAGATCGTCCTGCGGCACGGTGCTCCTCTTGCAGGCCTCTCCGAGCCTGGCCTCGGAGCAGAGCCTGGCGTGAGAACAGAGCCCGCATGAGAACGGAGCGACGATGGACGCCGACGAGCTGAAGCGGCGGGCGATCGTCGAGATCGATCGACTCGCTGCAACGCTGTATGGCGTGTCCCACGACATCCACGCCCATCCGGAACTGAACTTCGAAGAGCACCACGCCCACCGTGTACTGACCGAAGCGTTGTCGAACGCCGGCCTGTCGCCTCGGCGGAAGGCGTACGGTCTCGACACGGCGTTCCGGGCTGACGTCGGAGCCCTCGGCTCACCGACCGTTGCGGTGCTCTGCGAATACGACGCGCTTCCCGACATCGGCCACGCATGCGGACACAACGTCATCGCTGCAGCCGGGCTCGGAGCCGGGCTCGGGCTCGCAGCCGTTGCACACCAAGCAGCGGGACGGGTCAGCATCATCGGCACCCCGGCGGAAGAGGGCGGTGGTGGCAAGATCGCCCTCGCTCAGCAGGGAGCGTTCGATGATGTCGACGTGGCGATGATGGTCCACGGCGCCGATGCCGATCTCACGGAGATCGAAGCGATCGCCATCGAGACCCTCGACATCACCTACTTCGGTAAGGCGGCGCACGCTGCTGCGGCTCCGCAGCTGGGCCTCAATGCGCTCGATGCCGCAGTACTCGGCTACATGAGCGTCGCTGCGCTGCGCCAGCACATCCTGCCGACGGAACGCGTGCACGGCATCTTCACCAACGGTGGGGGAGTGCCCAACATCGTTCCTCAGGAGGCAGCGAGCCGCTGGTTCGTGCGCTCGCCGACCGTTGCGAGCCTGGCACCGCTGAAACAGCGGGTGCTCACGGCGCTCGAGGCTGGCGCAGCAGCGAGCGGCTGCTCGTGCACACATCAGTGGGCGCCCCGTCCCTACACTGATCTGCGCACGAATGGTCCGCTCGCCAACTCGTACGTCGCCAATGCCGCCCGGATCGGCCGCTGCGTCTCCGATCCACGTCAACTCGGCAAATTGGTCGTCGGTTCAACCGATATGGGCAACATCAGCTACCTGGTCCCATCGATCCACCCGATGATCAAAGTCGCCCCGGACGGGGTCGCCATCCATACCCAGGAATTCGCCACGTGGGCGGTCAGCCCCGACGGGGACAAAGCGGTACTCGACGGAGCGAAGGCAATGGCGATGACAGCCATCGACTACTGGAGCGACGCCGCGCTGCGCCAATCGGTGACCGCTGCATTCAACCGCACCGATGACGACGTTCACGTCGGCGATCGCTGAGCATCCCCGTCAGCCTCCGAGGCAGTCTCGTAGACTCGACGACTGTGACGGTGTACGTCCCTGAAACGTTTTCAGATGAAGAGTCAGACGTGCTCCGGCGCTACTTCACCAATCTGGATGGCCCGGTGTTCGCGCTGGTCAACCTTCCGGAGGTCGTGAAGGGAGCGCTGTTCGCACGCTATTCGCGTTCGTCGAAGAGCCTCCGGCGGTTGTTCATCGACGAATTCGTCGGCGAGCTCGATATCAGCGGTGACCAGACGATGGACGCAACCATCGGCCTGCACCGGGCAGAGGAGCTCTACGAAAAGGTGTTCTTCGAGTACGGAGACGATTCCGTCGCCCAGCTCGGAGGCGTGCACCTGGCGTGTGAGCAGGCCTCCAATGTGCTCACCAA
This sequence comes from Actinomycetes bacterium, assembly GCA_025356335.1. Lineage (GTDB taxonomy): Bacteria > Actinomycetota > Acidimicrobiia > Acidimicrobiales > Ilumatobacteraceae > JANXUF01. The sequence continues at coordinate 217 of JANXUF010000029.1, read as the reverse complement.
GATCCTCGAATGGGGCCGGCTGATGAGCTACCTCGAACAGAGCACACGGTACATCGCCTACGACGCCAGGCTCGGCGGTCGCTACCGCTTCTACCGCGATCCCGCTGTCCTGACGAGCCGGCACGGCACCCGCTACGTCGGCGACATGGACCGACTGTTCGATTCCTACAGCCTGCTACTGCAGTTGATCACCGACCACGTACGGGCGACGGTTCCG
>JANXUF010000087.1 GCA_025356335.1 Actinomycetes bacterium | reverse complement strand
ACCGACCGCAGTAGACGTTCCGCCGACGGTCGCCGACTCCACAGTCTTGGCGTGCCCGCTCGAACACGCTCCGAACACTGAGACGCAGACAAGACCGAGAACGCGAACACGAAGGCTCATTGGCCAACCATAGTGCGACGTAGCAGCCCATGCCGTTGCGTTGGGCAATGTGCTAGGTGCCGCCGCCTGACCCGAGTTGGCTGTCCCTCCATCGCGCAGAGAGGGTCTCGTTGCTGATCCAGTTCGCGCAACGGCCCGTCGGTTCCAGCGATCATCCTGTGCAGGATCGGTGTGTGCACGGTCATCGATGCCGCTGATGATGTAAGCAGAATCCGGCCGGCTTCACGGTTGCTCGTCGCTCTATCGGAGCGTCACGTCGTCGTACAGGGTGTACTTGGCGTCGGCGGAGCCGTTGTCGTCATGGATGACGAGCGTCAGCGGCTAACTGCGTCCCGCTGTGACCACACTCGTGGCTGGCGTGCATGGAGTAATCGCGCATTGCTTGGTGATGACAGATGCGCGTCGACCAGTTGAACGCGCCAGCCACAGGGATGTACTCGTTGGTGTACCAGAACGTGCAGTCGTCGGTCGGGTTCCGACATCCCCTCGAAGCACTGCTGCTTGGCTGCTTGACCGGCAAGCATCTTGGGCCAATCGAGGCTGCACACCTTTCCGCCGACGAACGCTTTGGCTGCGTTGAACATGTTGTACTTGACGTCGTAGCTATCCGGCCAGACGGAGATCTTGGGGTGGGTGGTCAGGAAAGGCGATGTACGCGAACGACTACCGGTTATAGGCACCGCTGGGATCTGCTCTGGGAGGCGGCCATGCATTCGAGGTACGGTGCCCCCGCCCCGTCGGCCCCGGTGACGGCGAACTGGGAGATCAACCAGTGATCTGCGATCGGGTCGTATCGGACGCTCCCGTCACCGTCGTTGTCAGTCTGCGGGACGATGGTCGTGCCGGTGGGCCGTGCCGGGTCGGCGATCTCGGGGTTGGTAGAGTCTGTGACGCAGCGTCGTCGCGTGCGGCCGCTGTCGCGAGTGGGAGGTCGGAGATGGCGACGTTCGTGTTGGTCCACGGCGCCTGGAGCGGTGCACATGGCTACCGTCATGTTCGCCGGCTGCTGCAGGCATCCAGGCATGATGTATTCACCCCGAGCCTCACCGGCATCGGCGAGCGTGCCCATTTGACGAGCCCGCAGGTGAACCTGACAACTCACGTCCGAGACGTGGTCAACGTGGTGCTCTACGAGGACCTCAACGACATCGTCCTGCTCCGCTCCTCCTATGGGGGATTTGTCGTCACGGGCGCCGTGGAGCATATTGCAGGGCGTGTTCGTCATCTGGTGTTCCTCGATGCCTTCGTGCCCGGTAAAGAGGACACCGTGAACGGGCTCGCCGGCAGAGGGGCCTCCGGTCCGATCAACGTCGGAGATGACTGGCTGGTGCCGCCACCAACCCGGCACTTCGACGACGAAGCGGAAGCGGCCTTCATCAACGCGCGACGCACCCCTCATCCGATCGGTTGCTTTACCGAGCCACTGAAGCTCAGCCAACCGCTGGAACACTTTCCGTTCGAGCGGACATTCATCCGCGCCACCGCCGACGCGCCCGACGCGCCCGGCACCGGGGCGTTTACGACAGCCGCGGCCCGAGCCCAGCGTTCACCTGCCTGGCACTACCACGAGATCTCGACGAACCATATGGTGGCGAGCAATCGGCCTCACGAACTGACCGAGCTGCTCCTATCACTCGCATGACACACCTGAAGTGGCCCGGCACCGAAAGTGCAGCAACGTCATCGACGGTGTAGCAGGGGGTTCTCGCCTCGTCGAAGAACAGGTGCAATGTAGGATGGCCGCCTGGGTGCGTGCCCGGATCTGGCTCGTGCAGCGCGTCATTGGATCAACTGCCGCACATCTCCAAGTTCATCTGCTCGTCGATCTGCAACATCGACCTACCGCTGACGTTTGCCACGACGTATCCAAGCTCCGGGTACCCCATGACGTTGTCCACACGTTTCTCATCCGCCATTCGGCGGCGCTGAAATTGCGGCCGTGGCGACCGGGAACACGGGTTCTGACGGTCCGGCGGAACGTTCCCGGAGCCAGACACCGATCAGTTGCTCGGCGTGGTTGCAGAGTGGTGTTGATCGATGTTTGCGTCCTTTGCCATTGCTGGTGATGTGACGGCCGGTGCCATGGTGGACGTCGCCGATGGTGAGGCCGGTGAGTTCGCTGACGCGTAGCTCGGTTCGAACGGTGAGCACGAGCAGCGTGTAGCCGCGACGCCCGACGGTGCGGTGCGGGCCGGTGCGGCGACCAACGCATCGACCTCGGCGTCGCTGAGGTGGCCGAGGTCGACCGTGGTCGCCCGTTTCGACGGGATCGCGAGGATTTGCTGGATGAGCCCGGCGTGTTCGGGGTGTCGTAGCGCAGCGAACCGGAAGAAAGATCGGAGCGCGGCGAGCCGAGCGTTGCGCGTAGCCATTAGCGCATCGAAGCGCCGGTCGAACCCCCAACATTTGCGTCCATGTCGGTGCGCGCCCGACGCGGGCCGACGGCCTCCACCCCCCAGCTAAGCCGGGAAACCAACGTACGAGAAACTCAGCGCGTGGAATGTAGCCGCACGCCCGACGCACTCGATCGCGTCATCGGACGGAGGGAGAACGGCCACGATCCAGCCATGTGCGGCGGTTGAGTTGGCCGAGCTTCCTCTGCTCGTGCGCACGTCGCGCAATAGCCCCAAGAGAGCGAGACTGTCGGAGTTACAATCATAGACGCGAGTTCTTCACACTCCGTCGGTTCATCGGACGTTCGTCGGACGCCGATGAGCGACGATTGACGCCATGTCGAACCGTGTCGGATCCAGGTTGTCGTGGTTTGTGGTCGTCGCGCTCGTGGCCTCGGCGACGGTCGTGTCGTTGTCGGCTCGGGGAGCGATCGCTGCTATTGGCGATTGCGGGTTCAGCGGCACGGTGGCCACGTTCACGGCTAACGGTGGGGCGAGCGGCCAGTGGACCGATGCCACGATGTGGGATACCGGGGTCGTGCCGATACAGGGGCAGGTGTGCATCCCCGCCGGCAAGACGGCGATCGTTTCGTCGACTATTGATCTCATCGGGTCGTTCGGGTCGCAAGACCTCAAGGTCCAGGGGACGTTGAGAGTTGCGGCGACTGGTGTGACGACGGCGACCTACGGCAGCAGCATGATTGAGAATAGCGGTCGGGTCGAGGTTGCCAGTGGGGCGTCGTTCACTGTTGGCAATTATGCCTCTACGCTGCGCAACTTGGCTGGCGGTGTCGTCAAGGTCGAAGCAGGCGGCGCATTGAGTGTCGTCCAACATTTCGAGAATGTCGGTGGGCAGGTCGATCTGACCGGCGGCGGTGTTCTACAAACGAACACCGGAGCAGCGACGTTCCTGCAGGGAGCATCGAGCGATCCCGTCCCGGTCCAATCAACGGTGGTCGGCGGCGCCGTCAGCGGAAACCTCGGCACGCTCGACTTCGCTGGGACCGGCGCCGGCGCATTCTCGGTGGCAGCTGGACAAATATTCATCCGGGGCACAATCGCGGCCAGCCAGTCGATCGACGTGTCATGCACCGGTGCCTCGACAACGTTCTTGTACGTCAACTCGAACGTGACGAATCAGGGAACGATCCGAACCTTGCCTCGGGCCGCTGGCGCCGCATGTACAAGCGAGCTGCATGTGGAACCGAATGCCACGTTGACGAACGACGGGTCGATGGCCCTCGGTCAATCGTCTGACGGAGGGACCGGGTACGACACCTCCTTGACAGGCAACGGTTCCTTCGTCAACGGCGTCAACGGCCTTGTCACGGTCGATGCTGCCGTCGCCGATACGGTTGCGAACGTGACCAGCGACGGCGCCTTCACCGTCGACGCCGCAGCGAAGTTCGATGTCGTCAACACGACCTTCGACCTGCGCGACGGCATGCTCACGAACAACGGCGCATTCGGCATGTATCCCGGTAACACCTACGCCGTTGTCTCGCTGTTTCGCCTGCAGGCCGGCAGCGTCGTCGGCAATCCGGTGCAACTCGTCAGCTCTCGATTCGAGTTGGGCACCGGGAAGGGGGCGATCAACGTGCCCGAGGGTGGCCTCGGTATTCTCCAAAGCCCGAACGCGACGGCGGTGATCTCGGCGAACCAGACGATCTCCGTTGCTGGAACCGTGACCACCGCCGGCCCTGTCGAAAACCGTGGTCATATCGTGATGACCGGCCGAGGCGACCGAGACGCGAACTTCGGCACTGCGGGCAACGGTGATGTGACCAACCACGGGTTGATCACCTTCACGAGCCTGGCGAACACCGGCAGCGGTGGTACCGGGACGTTCAACCAGCCAATCGTCAACGCGACCGACGGGCTCGTCGTCGTCGACCCTGGCCGCACCTGCAATCTCGGCGGGTTCACCAATAACAACCTCATCGATCTCGGCTCGACCTGTCTCGCCTCCGGTACCCCAACCTTCGCGCCGAATTCCGTGCTTCGTGTGCACGCTTCGGCGACGAGTCAGACAGGACTTGCTGACGTCCACTCGGGGACGGTCCTCGGCGGCACGCTCGACGTCGTCACCGACTCGACCAACCCGCCGGCAGCAGGCGCACCACGCGACCTGGTGGTGACCCGATTCCTGCACATTCTCTCCGGACAGTTCGCCAACCTCACAGGCAGCGTCTCGCCGACGCTCGGCTATGCGCTTTCCTACACCGGCTACCCGGACAGCAAAGCGCTCATCCAGGTCGTCGCCGCAGTAACGGCGCTCTCGCTTTCCAACATCGCCGCACCGCCGGCGGCTGGCATCGGTGACGATGTGACCGTCACCTGGACGACCGACGTCGGCACAGCCACCTCCACCCCGTGGACCGAGTCGGTCTACCTGTCGTCGACCACTACCGTCGACTCGTCGGCGGTCCTCCTCGGCACGTTGCAACGCAGCGGAGCCGTCGCAGCGGGCGAAACATTTCCGGGCTCGCTGCAGGTCCGCATTCCCTCGACCACTCCCGGCCTGCGGTACCTCGTGATCGTCGCCGACTCCGGCCTCGCCCTGCCGATCACCAACCGCACCCCGACTGTCGGGTCCAACGCCTTACAGGTCAACGCCACGCCGTTTGCCGTCGGCGCCGGGCCTGTCGCCATGACGGTCGGACCCGACGGCACCCGCACGGCCACTAATACGACCGCCACCCTGGTTGGCGCCCGGCTCCTACGCTTCGACGGATCCGCCGATCGTGATCTCCTCGTGAGCATCTCGCCGGCCGACGCCGTGTCGGCGTTCTTCGCCGCCGGTCGGGCGCCGACGGCTGCCGACAACAGCGGCACCGCAGTCGGCGGCTCGCTGCTCGTTCCCCGCGGTGATGGCACCACACCGCGGTATCTGCTGGTGCGCAACACGAGCGCTTCACCCCTCGATGTCACCGTGACCGTCACCGCTCCCACCGTGTCGATCACCACGAGTTCACCTTCATCGGTGTTGGCGGGTTCCCCGTCGCCGACGGCGCTGCTCGTGCACGGCACCGGGTTCACCGCCTCCAGCGCCGCCAGGCTGGTGTGCGGCGCCACCACCGTCACCGCCTCGGCGACACAAGTCGACGGGCCGACGCAGCTCACTTCGACGTTCGCCCTACCGACCGCCCTCGGTGCCTGCGCCATCAAGGTCGGCGCAGCCACGAGCCCGCAGACGCTGACCGTCTCGTCCCCGGCTATCGCCGTCGATACGGCTTCGCTGGAGGTCGCCCTCGATGTCGTCGCACCAGCGATCGTGCGATCGAACGTCGACAACCGCATCACCGTGCGTTGGACGAACCGGACGGCGTACTCGCTTCCCGCCCCACTGTTCGAGGTGTCCGTCGACGCAGGCACGCTTCGCTACCCTGACCATCCCGGATCGGGCGCCTCGTCCGTCTACGTCCTCGGCACCGCGCCGTCCGGTCCAGCCGGCATCCTCAGCCCCGGCGCCAGCGGCAGCGTACAACTGCTGCTGCGCGGCGTCGGCCCGCATCAGAGTGTTCACTACTTCACGGCCGACGTCGTCACCTCCGAGCCGTTCGACTTCGCCCAAGCATTGAGTGCCGGGCTCGGTGTCAACGTCGCCGACACTGCCCGTGCCTGGGTCGCGGCGAACGGTCCGCTGATGGTCGGCCTTCCCGGATCGACGACCCTCGGCGCTTTCGAGCAACACCTCGGCGATGTCGCGACGATCCTGTCGGGGCTCGGACGTAATGTCGCTGATCCAGCCCATCTCATCGCCTTCGACCTCGCTCGGGTCAACGACGACGGGCGCCTCGATGCATTCGACTCTGGCGAGTTCGGCGTCGGCCAGCCGGGACTGGCGCTGCCCCGCCTCAGCGTCGACCCGCTCGACAACGCCGTGGTGCTCAGCGATGGTGCCCGACGGGTGCGTTTCGGCCTGAACGCCAACGGTACCTACCTCACTCCGCCAGGAATCGCCGACACACTCACGGCAAACAGTGGCGGATGGGCGCTCACAGCCCGTGATGGCACACGGCGAAACTACAACGCTTCTGGCCTCCTCGTCTCGATCCTCGATCCGGGTCTGCGCACGACGACGTTCACTTACTCCGGTACGAGGCTCACCGCCACGACCGGCCCGACCGGTGACGTCACCTCCTACGCCTATGATGCCGCCGGACGGATCACCTCGATCATCGACCCGGTCGGCAGGGTGACGACATGCACGTATGACGCCGGTGGCCACCTGAGTTCGCAGTCCGCCTCCGGGGTGACGTCATCGATGACGTGGGGGGCTGACGGTCTCCTGGCGACGAGCACCGCGGTCGACGGAGTGGTGCGCTCGATGACCCGTGACCCGTTCGGGCGGCTGACCGAAATGCGGGTCAATGGCGCACTGCTCCGAACGATTTCGTACGGGACCGACGGCTCGACGACGACCACGAACGTTCTCGGACAGAGCACCACCGGATGGATCGATGACACCGGCGCCGTCGCCAAATTGATCGACCCGCTTGGTCGGATCACCACTCTGCGACGAGACGAGACGGGCGCTCCGATCGGAACGCTGGCCGACGGGGTGCCGCTCGGAGGGACCCTGACGACCTCCCCGACTCGGCAGATCAGCGGAGAAGTTGACGGCCTCGGCGGCGTCATCCAAACCGCACGGACCTTCGACGGCATGCTCCAGTCCGTCACCGACCAAGACGGACACACGACGACGATTGGTCGCGACAATGCGCTGCGGCCGACGTCGCTGACCGATTCCCTCGCCATGACGTCGACCGTCAACTACGACAGTTCCGGTCGCGTAAGCACAGCCACCGATCGAACCGGGCGAGCGACGACAACGACGTACGGCGCCAACGACTTGACGACGCAGACATCGACGACCGGGTACGGGTCGGTCACCTATACCTACAACGCTCATCGCCGGATGACGTCGGCGAGCGGTCCGACAGGAACCACCTCGTTCACCTACGATTCGTCTGATCGTCTGATCGGCGTTACCTATCCGAACGGACTGGGCCTCAGCTACGGCTACGACTCCGCCGGGCGACGCACGTCCACGACGACGTCCGACGGCCAGACCGTGACGGTCACGTACGACAGCCGCGGCCGGGTCTCGACGATTTCGTCGGCTGCGCCGCTCGTCACTTACGAATACGACAGCCTCGACCGCTTGGTGGCGATCGCCTCGGCCAACGGCGCACGCACCGAGGTCGGCCGTGACGCCCTCGGGCGAGTCACCCGTCAGAAAACGACATGTTGCGAACCGAACGGTTCGACCCCCGGTACGACGGTCGTCTCCGACGTTCAGCTCAGCTACGACAGCGTCGACCGCGTCGCCCTGCGGATCGACGAAGGCGGCACGACGACGTACAGCTATGACGGTGCCGGGCGGCTGACGAGCGCCGTCACAGTGGGCGCCTCGCCGCGCACGATCGCCTACACCTACGACGCCGCAGGAAATCGTCTGACGCTCAGCGACTCGATCTCGGGCAACGTCTCGTCGACGCTTGACGCCGCCGGTCGCCCGACGACGGTGGGGGGTCAAGCAACGACGTTTGATGGCGAAGGTCGCCAGACGACAAATGGCACGAGCAGCTACCTCTGGGATCAACGCGGCGGCTTGAGCTCGACCACTGTCGGCGGGACGCAGACAACCTTCGAGTACGACGCCCTCGGCACGCCTATTTCGCGCATTGTCGGCGGGGTGACGACCAAGGTGCTGATGGATGCCAACGGCGGGGACCTGATCGCTGAGTACAACACTTCCGGGGTCCGACTGGCGGGTTATGCGTGGGGTGAGGGTCTCGCTGCCCGGCTCGACGGGTCCGGCGCGCCAAGCAGTTTCTACAGCCGTGATCCTCGCGGTGACGTCGTCGCGTTGACCAACGGCGCCGGGTCTGTGACCGACACGTACCGCTACCTGCCGTTTGGCGAGGTCGCCGCCCGCACCGGCACGACGCAGCAGCCGTACGCCTTCCAAGGAACTTGGGGTCTGCGCACGGAGGCCTCCGGGCTGGTCAACGCGAAAGCGAGAATGTACGATCCTGCGCTTGGTCGGTTCCTGTCAGAGGATCCCGTGCTGTTCGCCGCCTCGAATCCAGCGACCTGGGTGTCGAGCGACCCGATCAACCGCATCGACGTGGTTGGTGCCGAGGAGGGCTTCTGGGGTCAAGTCGACAACGATCCGGTGGGGTACGGACTGCAGGCCTTGGGTTTCAACACCAACGCCGCGACTCCCGGCAGCAACGTCGCGAACGGGACCGGCATCGCCACGACCGGGTTGGGTCTCGTCACCTCCGCCAATCAGGCAGTCAACAATGGATTCGCCGAGCAGCTGTACAACACCGGTCATCTCGCTCTTGAAGAAGGCGGTGATGTCTACGGGTGGGGAGCGAAACATCCGGAGATTGCCAGGCAGATTGCCAAGGTGCAGAACGAGGCGAGAGCGCTGCTGAAAACCGGTGACCAGTTCGCTTCCAAGGCTCGGCTGCTCGGCAAGATCGGCGGTGCATTGGAAGGCGCTGGAATACTTGCCAACGCCTACCAGGGCTGGGATACCTACCGGCAAAACAAGACCGGGGACAGGGTGCTGGACAACTGGCAGGCGGTGCGCCAGTCGGCCAAGGTCGTCGCCAAGGTCGGACTCGGAAAGATATGTCCCGGTCTGGATCTGCTCGTCGACCCGTTCGACACGGTCGCTGACGAAGGTTCGATGTACATGTTGCAACGCTATTACGGTGTCGACCCGACAAATATGTGGGAGGACCCGCGACACCGGTGGAACGCCAGGAAGCACCCGAAGAAACCCAAGGGTGGTTCCACCGGCGGTGATTCAACCGATCCCAACTCGATCGTCGGCCCGTCAGGGGCCAACGTCGACAGCCAACGGTTCATCGCCCGCGACGCATCACTGCCATACACGATCAACTTCGAGAACCTCCCGACGGCGACCTTGGCAGCTGATGGGGTCACCGTCACCGAGGTGCTTGACTCGAACCTCGACCTGTCGACGTTCGAGTTCGGCCAAGTCGGCATCGGCGCCCAACAGTGGTCCGCGCCGGCCGGCCTGCAGACGTGGTCGACGATGCTCGACAACCGTGCCACCAGCGGACTGTTCGTCCATCTCGTGGCCAGGCTCGACGCTCTCACCCGTACCGTGACATGGACGTTCACCGGTATCGATCCGCTGACCGGCGTCGCACCCACCGACCCGACGAAAGGTTTCCTGCCGCCTGATGTCACCACACCCCAGGGAGAAGGCTTCGCTTCCTACACCGTGAGAGCTCTCACTACCGCCACGACGGGAACGGAGCTCACAGCGAAGGCGTCCATCGTGTTCGACTCCAACGCCGCGATTGTCACCAACATCGACACGGTGATCATCGACGCCGACGCCCCGACGGCTGCGCCGACGGTGCCGGTAACCTCGGCCAATCCGGTGACCGTGAACATTGGTGCGAGCGATGCTGGCTCCGGAGTCAGCGGCGCCACCGTGTGGGTGTCGAAAAACGGTGCCCCGTTCACAGCGGTCGGCGATCCGACACCCGATGCGACACTCAGCTTTAACGGCGAGGTCGGCAGCAGCTACATCTTCCGGGTCACAGCCGCTGACCACGTCGGCAACGTCAGCGAGTTGTCCGGCCCATCGGGTTCCGTCGCCATCGTGCCGACTCCACCGACTCCACCGACCTTACCCGTGCCACCGACTCCACCGACGCCGCCACCGCCTCCACCGACGACGCCCCAACGCAACAATCCGGCGGGCGTCGACCACTTCGGCCGCACTTGGGGATCGAACTACCTCGGCAACGCCGAGAAGTTCTGGGTCAACGGCGACGAGGTGTGGCACGCGTTCTTCACCGGTGTTGCTTGGGCGGCGGATTCGCCGCTCGGCGGCCCGACCACCGGCATCAAGTCCGCCGAGGTCGGGTTCGGCCTGAACTACGTCGGCAACGCCGAACTCTACGTCGTCGGCGGTGACGGCGATGTGTACCACAACTTCGCCACTCCAGGGCGGGGATCAGGCTGGAACGGGTGGGATCCAATGGGCCACCCAGCGGGAACCTCGATTGTCGGGGAGGTCAGTGCCAACCGAAACTATGTCGACAACCAGGAGCTCTACGTGCTCGGATCCGACGGCTTGATCTACCACACCTTTGCCACTCCCGGCCGAGGTAGCGGATGGTCGACATGGTCCACCCTCGGTGCGCCATCGGTTGGCGTTGCAGGCGACGCACACGTGAATCGCAACGAGCTGAACAACCAGGAACTTTTCGTCCTTGGAAAGGACGCGCAGGTGTACCACTCGTTCTCCACACCAGGGATCGGGTCTGGCTGGTCGCCATGGTCACCGCTCGGCGGGCAAGGCGTCATGGCGGGCGATGTCGCTGTATGGCGTAATCGGCAGCAGAACCAGGAGCTGTTCCTGATCGGCAGCGATCACCAGATGTACCACAACTGGGCGATACCGGGTCACGGTTCTGGATGGAGTGGCTGGTTCCCGCTGAGCACGCTGCCCGGCGCAGTCGTGGCGACGTTCATCGGCCTCGACGACGCCGAGCCGCTTAACTCTCGACGGCTCTATGTCAAGGACACGAACGACAACTACTGGTACGCGCTGTCCATCACCACGGGCAGTGGATGGTCCGATTGGACAATGGTCGGTCCCACCCCTCCGGCGGCGTGACGTGACGCCCTACGCTTCCAGCCGGCAACCTCGGACATCTGTCGAATCGCGCAGATCGGGTTCTGCTCGATGAGCAACAACACCGTTGAGCCGCGCCCAATCGGACCGCTGACGCTCGTCATTCGCCTGCTGGCGTCGGAAGCGATCGAGGGACACCTCGTTGGCCACGCCGAAGTGGTCAGATCCGGTGAAGTCGTCTCGATCACCGACTACCACGATCTCGAGTCGCTTGTGATCCGCCTGGCGAGCGAGGGCCTCAGCCGTGCTCGACCCGTACGAGAATCGCTCGCAGCCGCACACCAGGCACAACGCCGAGCTCCCCGAGCATCGCCACCGCCCGCTCGCCCATCGATCGAGCGGTAGCCCGTCGCCCCTGGACGAGCAGCGCCTCACAGACCCGCGCATACCTGGTCTCCTCGAGCGGTTCGATCGAGATCGCAAAATCCAGCCAGCGCACCGCGTCGTCAAGATCCCCTTTGTCGAACGCGTCGTCGACGACGATGTCGACAAGACTCAGCAGCCGTCTTCGCAGTCGCTCGCGCGGCGCCGCCGCCCAATCCTGATAGATGTCAGACGGGAGCAGCTCACCAGAATGTGCCGCAAGCGCCAACCTGGCGATGCCGACACGCCGCGGACCGACATTCGTGAAGGCCTCCACAGCCATGCGCTCGAACTCATCGATGTCAACGCTGATGTCGGGGCTCAACGACAACGAGTCGCCGCGCCGTTCGATGATCTCACCGGATTGGGATCGGACACGATTCAGCAAGTTACGCAGCCGAGACCTCCCGGTGGCGACGTCAACGCCTGGCCACAGCGTGTCGATCGCCTGTTCGGCCGCCAATGTGCCGCGTAGAGCAAGGACTTTGACCAGCGTCGCGCCGTGACCGGGGGCCGGCGCACAATCTTCGGCACCGCGACGCAGGTTGAAACCGCCGAGCAACGTCAGATGGGTGAGGCTCTTTGCTGCCCGTTCTTCGTGGCGCGGCCACACGGGCGAGAGCATTCTGACGACACGGCCCTCGAGGCGCTCTGGGAGGTCGGGGAGTCCGAGTTGCTCAGTGACCCGCAACGAACGTTGCACGAGGTCGCGAGCGCGCTCGCCATTGCCGCTGCGGAGTTCGGCGACGGCTGACCACAACATACGCTGCCAGGCCTGACCTGGGTCGGCGTACGCCGTGCCTTCAAGTGCCTCCATCAGTTGGACCGCGCAGGCCGGATCGCCGCCGATGACCTCGATGCGCGCCGCCAACAGAGCAAGCAGGTCTGCGCTGGCCTGCTCGTGCTCGGCGGCTCGAGCGGCGTACTGTCGACATCCCTCGTCATCGCCAATCATCGACATCATCAAGGCCGCGTCGACGAGGAACTCATGACCGCCGAGCTGATCGAACCAGGCAGCAGGGTTGTCCGCGACAACCTGCAGCGCGTCTCTCGTCGCCGAAACATCCTCCTGATAGGCAGCGATCCAGGCGAGCGACCAGGCTGCGAAACCGATGACGAGCGGGTCTCCCCATCGTCGTCCAACCGTCACCGCTTCCAACGCTGTTGCCCGAGCCTCGCCCGTACGACCCAATATGCAGAGCACTTCAGAGTAAGACGTCATTGCGGTGAGGCGGTCTCTGCTCTCGGTTCTGCATAGGGTGATCGATGCTTCGAGTTGCTCCGCCGCTCTGGCGAATGCGCCGCGTTTGAAAGCGACGAGATAGGCACACCG
>JANXUF010000082.1 GCA_025356335.1 Actinomycetes bacterium | reverse complement strand
GCCACGCCGGCGCGATCGTCAGTGGCGGCAAGGGGACGGCCCAGGGCAAGATGGATGCGCTGACCGCCGCCGGCGTCAAGGTCGGATTGAACCCGACAGAAGCCAGCGAACTGATGGCCGAAATCGTCAAAGGCCTCTGAGGCCGCCCGATTCTCACGAGTGATGTGCGACGCTGGCAGCGGATGTAGCAGGTGCTGCGACATCCACTGCCAGCGTCCTCGCTTTTGCTACCGAATCCGGGATCGACAATCACGCCGTCGAAAAGGAGCGATCCCGCCGCTCGGACCTGGCGTGCAGGTCGGGCGACGGGATCGGCTGTTCGAAATTTGGACGTTGCGTGTGAGGCGCAGATGGCCTCACACGTTCAGGAACCGGGGGGCGGCGGGGGGGGAGGGGTGAACCCACCTCCGCCAGGCGGCGGCGGAGGAGGCGGTGCCTGCTGATAGCCACTTGGAGGCGGCGGAGGTGCCTGCTGGTACCCACCTGGAGGGGGCGGAGGCGCCTGACCATACTGCGGTTGCTGCGGGTACTGCGGCTGCTGACCGTACTGTTGCTGTGGCGGCTGCTGGCCGTACTGCGGCTGCTGCTGGCCACCACCCTGGAAGGCACCCTTGAGTTTGTTCGGGTCTTTCAGATCGGCCATCGTGCCACCGGACTCCTTGAAGCCCATGACGCAACCGACGAGTACGGCAATCGCCGCGACCAACGCGAGGTACAGACCGGCACCGCGCGTCAGCGGGGAGTTGTCGAGGTCGCTTCCGTCGCTGAAGAAGCGGATGATGATCAACAACATGGTGAGCACGGAGACGCCGAGGAAGATCAGCGGTGCTGGGAGACTTGCCGGCAGTTTGAAGATTCCGGCCGCAGCCAGGAACGACAGGACGCCGATTGCAACGAGGAGCAACCACGGAACAGTTCCTGTGAAGAAGTATTGAGATCCGGATACATCGGCGCTGAAGCCCGGACCGCTGATTCCCCACCACGGCAGGAAATAGGCGATCAGCATCAGGGCGCCGCCACCCACTTTCAACCAATCACTAGGTTTGAACTTGCTGACATCCACTGTTGACCTCCGGGGTTACCGAGATGTGACTTGCACTGACCGTACTACTTCCATGAGTCGTGGTGAGCGACCGAAATACCCACACCTCTACGCGGTCGCCTACATTTCGGTTCATGCCTTCTGCACTCCTCTCGGTATTCGACAAGACCGGCATCGTCGATCTCGCTGCCGGACTCCACGGACTGGGCTGGCGGCTGATCTCCAGCGGCGGGACGGCGCTGGCAATTGCGGCCGCAGGTGTACCGGTGACGGACCTTGCGGAGATCACGGGTGTCCCGGCGATCCTCAGCCATCGCGTCGTGACGCTGCACCCGAAGATCCACGGTGCGCTGCTCGCCGACCCGACGAACCCCGAGCACATTGCCGACATGGCGGAGTACGGGATCGAGCCGATTGCGTTGAGCGTCGTCAATCTCTATCCGTTCACGAGTCAGCCCGGTATCGAACTGATCGACATCGGCGGGCCGGCGATGATCCGTGCGTCGGCAAAGAATCATGCACACGTCGCCGTCGTCGTCGACCCGAAACAGTACGGGCCGGTACTGGAGGAAATACGAGCAAATGGCGAGGTGTCGTTGCGCAGTCGTCGAGCCCTGGCGAGGGAGGCGTTTGCGCACACTGCGGCGTACGACGCCGCGATCGTCACGTGGTTCGACGAACCGATTGCAGCAACCGAGACGATCGAGGCGGTCGGGGCAGGCGATGCGGTCGAGGCGAGTGTCCTGCCGACGAGCATCCATCTTGCTCTCGACCTCGCACAACCCTTGCGCTACGGGGAGAACCCGCACCAGCAGGGTGCCCGCTACCGGACCGCGGGGCAGCACAGTTGGTGGGACGAGATCGTCCAGCACGGTGGGAAGGAACTGTCCTACCTCAATCTCTACGATTCCGAAGCAGCCTGGAAGCTCGTCAACCGCTTCGGCGAACCGGCCTGCGTCATCGTCAAACATGCCAACCCGTGCGGGGTCGCCGTCGCCGACGACATCGCCACGGCGTACGTGCTGGCGAACGCCTGTGATCCGGTCAGCGCCTTCGGCGGCATCGTCGCCTGCAACCGCAACGTCACACAGGCGATGGCGGTCGAACTCGCCAAGGTGGCGCTGACGGAGGTTGTCCTTGCCCCGTCGTACGACGCCGACGCCCTTGCAACACTCACCAAGCGCGCCAATGTGCGCGTACTCACCGCCCCGCAGCCGTTCGGCAACACCTTCGACATCCGTTCGATCGACGGTGGATTGCTCGTCCAGCAGATCGATCCCGTCTCGGTCGACCGGTCCGATTGGAAGGTCGTCACCGATCGCCGGCCGACGGACGCCGAATGGGAGGATCTCGTCTTTGCCTGGCAGGTATGCGCCGTCGTCAGCAGCAATGCGATCGTCTTCGCCAAAGACCTGCAGGCGTTCGGGATCGGAGCCGGTCAGCAGAACCGCCTCGATTCCGCACGGATCGCTGCTGAGCGGTCGGCTGGGCGTGCCGTCGGAGGCGTGTGTGCGAGCGACGCCTACTTCCCGTTCCGCGACGGACTGGACGCCACAGCGGCTGCGGGGATTGCCGCGGTGATCGAACCGGGGGGCAGCATCCGTGACGCCGAAGTCATCGCTGCCGCCAACGAACACGGCATGGCGATGGTTTTCACCGGCCAACGCCACTTCAGGCATTGACGACCGATCCGACGACGATCGGTCGATTACGCGGCGTTGATCCCGTGCAGTGCGATGGCTCCGACATTTTTCGCAGTCGCCGTGGCAGAATGAGGCCACGGCAAGTGGGCGGAGCCGACTGCATCGACGCGCCGGGGTGACACCTCCTGTTGGTGTGCCTCGGGTGATACTGGAACGACATGGCAAACACCTGGCCCCCGCCCCGGGCGCCGAAACTTCAACCGATGCATATCAGCCGCGTCCCGTACCTGCCGGGGCTCGATGGCCTGCGCGCCCTTGCGGTCATTGCCGTCATCCTGTATCACTCGGATCTCTCCGAGCGCCACATCCGCTGGATACCTGGCGGATTCCTCGGCGTCGAGGTCTTCTTCGTCATCTCCGGCTATCTCATCACGCTGCTGCTCGTTGCTGAGCAGGAGCGCAGCGCATGGATCGGCCGACACGGTTTCTGGCGCCGGCTGAAGGCCTTCTGGCTGCGTCGAGGTCGACGTCTGCTGCCGGCGGTCATCGTCATGATTGCCACCGTCGTGACGCTGTCAGGTCTGCTCGGCTACCTCCGCGCCGAGGTGAAATTGAAGCTCGGCTGGTCACCGCTCTTCGGCGTCTTCTACTCGTCGAACTGGTTCCAACTCCTCAGCGGACAGTCGTACGCTGCTGATCTCGGGCGGCCCCCGCTCCTGCGTCACCTGTGGTCGTTGGCAGTCGAGGAGCAGTTCTACCTCGTCTGGCCGATCGTGATGCTGCTTCTGCTGCCTCGCTTCTGGAAGCGATTGCCTGATCTCGGTTTGTGGATCTGGGGAGCCGCACTCGGTTTGTGGATCATCTCCTCCACGCTGATCGCTGCGGGCGTCAACTGGAACTGGATCTACCTCGGGACACAATCGCGTGCCGTCGGTCTGCTGCTCGGTGCCGGTATGGCGATGTTCTGGAGGCCACTGGCGATCTCGCGTAGTCGCCTCCGTAAAAAGGGCTGGATGCTGAGCGTCGTCGGACTGATCGGTCTCGTCGTGCTGGCACTGTGCTTCTGGAAACTGCGCCTCAACGCCGTCGACGATCCGACGAAGCCGTACACGCCGCTGTTCTACGGAGGACTGCTGCTCGTCGATGTGGCGACGATGATGGTGATCGCCTCGGCGACGCACCTGCGTTCGTTCTTCGGTCAGCACGTGCTCGGCAATCCGGTCCTTCGATACGTCGGCAGCCGCTCGTACGGGCTCTACCTGTGGCACTGGCCGATCTTCCAACTCACCCGTCCCGATGCTCCACCGGTCGGTGACGGCGATCTCGGCTGGCCGTTCTGGCAGGTCATGTTGCTGCGGATCGCCCTGACGCTGACCGTCACAGAGATTTCCTTCCGACTGATCGAGACGCCGATCCGCCGCGGCGGTTTCGCCAACTGGCTGAAGCCGACGAGGGTGACATCGGCATCGACCGGTCGATCGCGCCGCCGTAAGGGATGGATCATCGCCGCTTCTGTGGTGCTGCTGCCGACGCTCGCCGGCACCCGCATCGTCAGCGCAGCCAGCAGAACGCAGGAGCAGATCGCCTTCGACAACGGTCAGAAAGAAGCCTGTTCGGTCGTCGAGCACACCTGCGCAGCGGCGACGAACGCCGCCTCGTTGACGACGCTGCCGACCACGTTGCCGGCGACAACGCCACGGACCACGTTGCCACCGACAACGCCACCGACCACGTTGCCACCGACGACGACCTCACCGACCACAACTGCGGCGACTGAACAGACGGTCGCTGGTTCTGTGGCGCCCGCCGACAGCGGCACGCCGACGGCGCCGGGCACCACCGTCGCCGCTGCTGCAACAAATCCTTCGGCCCCCGATCCGTCGGCAACAGCGGCACCGACGGCTGTTACAGCCGCTCCGCCTGCTGCATCTACCGTCGCCACGGTTCCGCCGGCGACGACAGCTGCTGCTGCCCCGACCGTCCCTCCGGACCCGCGGACCCTGCAGATACTGGCGATCGGCGACTCGGTCATGCTCGGTGCAGCACCCGCGCTGACCGCCCAAGGGGTCACCGTCGACGCCAAGCAGAGCAGGCAGTTCAGGGAGGGTGTCGACATCGTCACCGCCGCCCAGGCGCAGGGACTGCTCGGCAAGGTACTGATCGTCCATCTCGGCACGAACGGCACGATGAGCGCCTCCGGGATCGCCACGATGATGGCGGCAGCCAAAGACGTCCCACTGGTGATCTTCCTCACGCTGCACGTGCCGTCGAAGCCGTGGCAGGACCCCAACAACGTCATCATCCGGAACCTGCCGTCGCAATACCCGAACGTCAAGGTGCTGGACTGGCAGAACCTCAGCGAGCAGCAGCCCGGTGTGTTCTACACCGACGCCATCCACCTGCGGCCTGCCGGCCAGACGTACTACACGCAACTGATCATGAACATGATCCAGGGCAGGGTCTGACATAGGCCAGAACCACCATTCTCCCCGTGAGGAGCTGGCTGCGTGGCCTGCGGATCGGCCCCTGCAGTGTCTGCACGAACCGGTGCCGGGAATCGGGAATCGTCGCTGAGTTCGTCCACGACTTGGGAAGTTGGCGAGCGGTAGCAATACGCTCGCCTGCATGACATCACCAGTACGAGTTGCAGTGACCGGCGCCGCCGGCCAGATCGGGTATTCCCTGTTGTTCCGCATCGCCTCGGGGGCGATGCTCGGCCCCGATACGCCGGTCATCCTGCAGTTGCTCGAAGTCACGCCAGCCCTCAAGGCGCTCGAGGGCGTCAAGATGGAACTCGACGACTGCGCCTTCCCGCTGCTCGTCGACGTCGTCGGCACCGACGATGCCGATGTCGCTTTCGGTGACGCCGATGTCGCCCTGCTGGTCGGCGCGATGCCGCGAAAGGCCGGCATGGAGCGCGCCGACCTGCTGTCGGCAAACGGTGGCATCTTCAAGCCGCAGGGCAAGGCGCTGTCCACCAGCGCCAAGAAGGACGTCAAAATCCTCGTCGTCGGCAACCCGGCGAACACGAACGCCTTGATCGCCATGAGCAATGCCTCTGACCTCGATCCAGGCCGCTTCACCGCCATGACCCGTCTCGACCACAACCGTGCGGTCAGCCAGATCGCCGCAAAGCTCGGCGCAACCGTGTCCGACGTCAAGAAGATGACGATCTGGGGCAACCACTCGACGACGCAGTACCCGGACCTGTTCCACGCCGAAGTCAGCGGCAAGAATGCCTACGAGGCCGTCAACGACCACGCATGGGTCGACGGCACGTTCATCCCGACCGTCGCCAAGCGCGGCGCGGCGATCATCGAGGCCCGTGGAGCGTCGTCGGCAGCATCGGCCGCAAACGCGGCGATCGACCACATCCACTCATGGGTGATGGGCACGCCAGAGGGTGACTGGGTGAGCATGGGCATCCCGAGCGATGGCTCCTATGGCGTGCCAGAAGGCATCATCTCGAGTTTTCCGGTCACCATCGAGAACGGCGTCTACTCGATCGTCCAGGGCCTGGAGATCGACGACTACTCTCGCGGCAAGATCAACGCCTCTGCCGCAGAACTCGTCGAAGAGCGCGACGCAGTCAAGGCTCTCGGTCTCATCTGATCTGATTTCCTCGCACGGGATCTCCGCTCGCCAGGGCTCGCTTCGATCCCGGCTCAGGAGCGATGCCGCGACGGTCGGGCAAGCCCTCCTGTCGCTTGTCTCGCGAGCAGGCTCTGACCGAGGGGGATACGTCGTCGCGTCGAAGGTTTCCTTGCTGCACGAAGCGGGTAATCCCTCGGCGAGCACGAGGAGTATCGATGATGCACATCCATGGCCGGCGAGCGCTGAACTGCGAGCAGACGGGCCAACGGTGGTGATCGCCGTGAGCGGTGCCGTCGTGACCCTGTTCGTTCTCGTGCTGCTGGTGCTGATCGTGATCGTCACGATCGTCTTCATGCGCAAGCGACGCACCGGCAGGGTGTTGATCGCCTCGTCATCGTCGCCGTCAAAATCGTCGTCACGGCCGTCCTCACACCCCGGTGACGAGTCATGACCGCGGCGTTGATGCGCGGAGCCGACCTGATCGGCCGGCCGGTCGTCGACGGCTCGACCGGCAACGACGTTGCCGAAATCAAAGACGTCGTCTTCGATCCGTCGAAAGGCACGATCACCGGATTCACACTGCGTAAGCGCGGCTTTCTCGGCCGCCGGATGAAGCTCGTGCTGCCGATCGGTTCGGTGTTCTCGGTCGGTACGGACGCAGTGATGATCGACGGCGAAGATGCGTTGACGAGTCGTGACGACGCGCCGGACGACGTCACAGCCGACCGCTCGGCCGACGTGCTGAACGACCAGGTCATCACCGAGTCCGGCCGCTCGCTCGGGACCGTCAAGGACGTCATTGTCGTCGGGGGAACAGCGCCGAGAGTCGTCGGATTCGAAGTCACGGGTGGTGCAGTCGGTGACGGTCTCGTCCCACTGCGGGCACATTCCGCTGTCTCGGGCAGTTCGTTGATCGTGCCGGATGACTACGAGCAGCGGATCCGTACGGACCTCACGGGTCTCGCCGGAGAACTCGCCTACCTCGAAGGAGAACGCTCATGATCCGCCTCTCGCAACTGCTCGGCCAGGACGCCGTCGCCCTCGGAACGGCGGCGCGAACCGGGACCGTGAAGGGCATCGGCATCGACGGCAGTCGTATCGTCAATGTGCAACTGTCAGATATGACGATTGCCGCCACATCGGTTCGTAGCTTCGAAGGTGACGTACTGACGTACGACGAGACGAGATCGGCGGCGGTCCCGATGGACGCAGCGTCGCTCGACCCACGTGGGACACGGACGCTCGATATGCAGGGTGACGAGGTCGGGCGTATCGACGACCTGCTGATCACCGAGGCAGGCGTGATCGAGACGATCGTGCTCGACAATGGCACCAGCCTTCCCGGATCACGGCTGCGGGCCATCGGGACGTATGCGGCAATCCTGTCGATCGATCTTCCCCCTCCGACCGGCCTGCCGCTGGCGTGACCTGTCCTGGGTAGCGGATACTGGCGTGATGAGCGCTGAGACGACGGGTACCGCTGTGACAGGAACTGATGTGCCGATGATGTATCGGCCGATCGGCGATTACGCGCTGATCTCTGACTGCCATTCGACTGCGCTGGTGAGCAGCGAAGGGTCGATCGATTGGGCGTGCCTGCGCCGGTTCGACGCCGGTAGCGCGTTCGCCAGGCTGCTCGATCACGATCGTGGCGGATATTTCTCGATCGTGCCGGTCGGACGAGTTGTCGCCAGCTCGCGGCGCTATCTCGACGACACGATGGTGTTGGAGACGACGCTCGTCGTGGACACCGGCACGATCGTCATCACCGACGCCTTTGCGATGCGCAGCGGCGGTTCCCGAAAGCCATTCAATTCGCTCGTCAGGAGCGTCACCTGCACGGATGGTCAGGTGGGCGTTACGGTGACGATCGCCCCGAGGTTCGACTACGGCAGCGCTCATCCGTGGCTGCGGATGCACAGCCACAACGTCGTGTCTGCCGTCGCCGGCGACGACGCACTCGTCCTCCATGCAAACACGGTCCTGACTATCGATGCAGAGGCCTGCTGCGTCCATGCGACACCGACGTTGGCTGCCGGTGATTCGTTCGTCGTGATCGCGACCTCGCAAGCGGCCCATTCTCTCGATACCAAACCGATCGAACCGACGAGTGATCGTCTGGCAGACACCATTCGATGGTGGCAACGCTGGTCCGAATCGACGGTCGCGAAGGGGCCGTATGCGAAACTCCTCAATCGTTCGGCGTTGGTCCTCAAAGCCCTCTGCTGCGCGCCGACCGGTGCGATCATCGCCGCACCGACCACGTCGCTGCCCGAGGTTGCGGGCGGCAAGGCGAACTGGGACTACCGCTACTGCTGGATTCGGGATGCGACGCTGACGCTCGCTGCGCTCTCGGCGGTCGGCCATCACGAGGTCGCCGACGGTTTCCGTAACTTCCTCATGCGTTCGACTGCCGGACATGGCGATGAGCTGCAGATCATGTACGGCGTCTACGGGGAACGGCGGCTACCAGAAATCGAGGTCGAGCTCGAAGGCTGGCGCCGATCGGCACCGGTCCGTATCGGCAACGGAGCGGCTGCGCAGACGCAACTCGACATGTACGGGCACATCCTCGACGCCGTCCATCTGTGGCACGGGGGGCGGCACGACATCGACACTGACGAATGGGCGTTCATCGCCTCGCTCGTCGACCTCGCGGCTCAGCGGTGGGATCGGACCGACGCCGGCATTTGGGAGATTCGCGGCGAGCCCCGACACTTCGTGCACTCCAAGGTCATGTGCTGGGTGGCACTCGATCGGGGTATCCGACTCGCCGAGGACCATCGTCTCGACGTCGACGGTGTCGGAGACCTGCAAGCGTGGACCAAGGCGCGAGCGGCGATCAGGGAAGCGGTGGAGGCCGACGGCGTCGATCCCGTTGCCGGGAACTTCGTCCAGTACTTCGGTACCAGCGAGGTCGATGCCAGCCTGCTACAGCTGGCGCTCGTCGGTTTCGTCGAGCCGGCTGATCCGCGCATGATCCGCACGGTCGAAGCGATCCAGGCGCGCCTCGGTGGTGCGGACGGTTTCATTCGGCGCTACCGCTCGACGGATGTCGTCGTCGAGACGGTCAACGGAGGGGACGAAGGCTACTTCCTGCTTTGTAGCTGCTGGCTGGTACAGGTGCTGGCGAAGCAGGGGCGTCACACGGAAGCGACGGTGCTCTTCGAGCGCATCGTCGCGCTCGGCAACGATGTCGGGCTCTACGCCGAGGAATACGACGTCACGAGCAAGGAGTTCCTCGGAAATTTCCCGCAGGCATTCACCCACCTCGGTCTGATGGCGGCAGCGAATTGCCTCGACGCGTGCGCTCCGATTCGGAGTGTCCCGATCACGATGTGACAGGTCAGGAGACGGCGACGCGGCAGGCGATCTGCATCATCGTGCGGACACCTGCTGCGAGTTCCTCGTCGCTGATCCGGACAGTGTCGCCGGTGCCGAGGATGAGGTCGCTGATCGTTGCCATCGCCACCGCTTCGACCTTGCGCAAGGCGGCGATCGTGTAGAGCGTGGAGACTTCCATCTCGACAGCGAGATGACCGCGATCACGCCAGCGTTCCATGATCCCAGGACGTTCGTCGTAGAACAGCGCGCGGGAAACGACCGGGCCCGGATAGAGCGAAACGCCAGCCTCTTCGGCGATCCTGACCGCAGCCATCAGCAGGCTCCAGGTTGCCGTTGGCGCGTGTTCCTCGCCGTTCAACAGGCGCTGGATCACCGGGTCGTCCGGGGTGCTGGCGACGGCAAGCACCGTATCGCCCATCTTCAACGACGGATCGAGTCCGCCAGCCGTGCCGACCCGAACGATCCGCTTGACGCCGAGTTGGATGAGCTCCTCGTAGTAGATCGCTGCGCTGGCGCCGCCCATGCCGACCGACTGCACGCTGATCGGCTTGCCCTCGAACGTGCCGGTGTAGCCGAGCATGCCGCGTTCCTCGTTGACGCATCGGAAGTCAGCCTCGAAGAAGGTCTCGGCGATCGTCCTGGCACGCCGTGGGTCGCCGGGCACGAGCACCGTTCTGGCGTAGTCGTCGGACGTTCCACGAAGGTGTACTGGCATCGCGACACACTAGCCAGGAGTCGTTACTTGAGGAATTTGCTCGTCGTGTTGTCGGCGAGCACCTTGCCGTTCGTCTGGCAGGTTGGGCAGTAGTAGACGGTGTAACTGGAGTACTCGATGTCGCGGATCGGGGTGCCGTCGATCGGGCATGGCGCTCCACTGCGTTTGTGTACCCCGCCTGGCCGGTCCGCTGACGAACTCATGTCGGGGCGAGTCCGCTCGTACGCCAGACCTTCTGCGCATGCAGACTGGATCGCCTGCACGACGGCAGTGGCACCTTCGATCCCCAACTTGGCGGTACTGGCGAACGGCGAGATCTTCGCCTGCCAGCAGATCTCGTTTGCCAACCGGCGGCCGATGCCGGCGATCTTGTGTTGGTCGCGCAGGAACCCGTGGACGCGCATCGGGTGTTCGAGGAACAAGCCGTTCAACGACTCGGGCGTCACGTCCAACGCCTCCGGGCCGAGACGGTTCAACGGCGGCACCGTCAACGCCTCGGCGGACGGCAGCGCCCAGACTCCGGCGCGTCGCTCTGTCCCCTGCTCCGTCAGCAGCAGCGCCGGGCCGTCGGCGAAGGTGAACCGCGCCTGGCCGCCGCGTGGCTTCGCCGACATCTTCTGATCGACGAGCAACCGCCCGCCCTGCATCAGGTGCACGGCGAAGGTGACCGGCTCGAACTCCACCAACAGGTACTTACCCCGCCGGCCGACCGCCTGCAGCGGCAACCCGTAGGCATCATCGGGAAGCGGCCTGGCGGTCTTCAGTGCCGTGAAGGTCAACTGCGTGAACCGCTCGAGGAGCTGCCCGTGAAACGTCTCGGTGAGACGCTCCGCATGAGCCTGAACCTCCGGCAGCTCCGGCACTACTCGTACACCGTCTCGGTACGGACCTTGGTGAACACCAACTCCAACTCGCGGAAGACGTCCTGGTTGTCGAGCAGTTTCTGACGATCGCCGAACAGCAGGATGCGCCCTTTGATGAACGCCTCCTGGGCGTTCAACGTGCCTGTCGCCACGCCGACGGCTGTCTCCCAGCTCTGGCGGAACTTGAGGTCCTCTGCGAAGGCTGCACCAGGGCCGAACTCGACGATGCCGTCTCCGACACGCAGGTGATACACAACGTCGCCCTCCGGACCTGCTGTCACTTCCTGCGTGACCCCGATCGAGTTCGTCGTCGCCAATGCCTTCAGCGCCGAACTGTTGGCGACCTCGGAGGTCAACGCATCGATCCATTCGAGACTGAGGTAACGAAACACCGCTCCAGTCTGCCGCATCGCCACCATCCAGCGGCATGATCGGGGCGTGCGTTGGACGCCGATCGACGAACGGGCGCATGGCGTGACGTCCGAGGAATGGACATTTTCGTGCTGGGCGACGGATGGGACCCTCGGGCTGGTGACGGGCTACCGCCTGCTCGGAGCCCACGACGCCTGGTACTGGTGGGCGCTCGCCCGCCGCGGCGAACGTCTGCTCCATGTGACCGAGTTCGACATTCCGCGCCGTTCCGACCCGCTGCTCGCCAAGGCCGAGGCGATGTGGGCAGAACTGACCTGCGAGTCGCCGTTCGAGCAGTGGACCATCGGCAACGAAACCTATGCCGTCGCTCTCAATGATCCGCAGGAGGCACTCCGCATGGCGTACGGCGAGGCGACGCCGATCGCCACGGACCTCGAGTGGTATGCCACAGCTGAACCGACGCCGCTCAGGTCGGCCGTGGAATCCGTGACCGACGGTGCCGTCTGGCCTGCCCAACGCCTCGCCGAAATGGCGGCTGCTCGCGCAACGGAAAGCGGCTACGAACAGCGCGGGACGGTCCATGGGCAGATCGAGCTGCCAGGTTCCATCGTCGAACTCGTCGAACTTCCAGCGCACCGCACCCATCGGTGGTCGGGGCATGCTCTCGGACCGACGGTCGCGCCGCAGGCGTTCGCCCATCTCGGGCTCCGCGCCCCGTTCCGCCTGCCGGACGGTGCGGTCATCGACCTCGTCCTCACTGGTGACGGTTGGCGACAGCGCCCTCGATCTCC
This sequence comes from Actinomycetes bacterium, assembly GCA_025356335.1. Lineage (GTDB taxonomy): Bacteria > Actinomycetota > Acidimicrobiia > Acidimicrobiales > Ilumatobacteraceae > JANXUF01. The sequence goes on along the minus strand of JANXUF010000082.1, from coordinate 63,993 downwards.
GTAGCGGGGCGAAGATGCCGGGAAGTGCCGGCAGCCATCGGCGAGAATGGACAGGTGAACTATGGACCAGACGTACTCGAAGACTTCGACCCACGTCGTAAGCCGACGTTTCCGAAGATGGAGGCCTCGATCGGCATGGTCGTCGAAGACTGCGCAAGCGGGTTCTGCGGTGACGTCGTCAAGCTGTCGATCGAGGCCGTCACGCTGAGGTCGCGTAACAACACCCACCGCCACTTCACCTACAAGGAGGGCGGCTTCCGGTTCGGCGGCAAGATCGTCACACTCGTGCGACCGACCGTTGCCAAGTCGACGACGAAGACGTTCACTGCGTCCGGCTCGGTCGCCGATCCCAAGCCGCCCGCCGCCAAGGTCGCCAGAGCCAGCCGGATCTGGGTCGAGGGCAAGCACGATGCGGAACTCGTCGAACATGTCTGGGGAGATGACCTACGCGACTTGGGTATCGTCGTCGAAGCGCTCGACGGGATCGATGATCTCGCCGGAGCTGTCGCCGGGTTTTGCCCGAGCGCACAGAGGCGGCTCGGGGTACTCGTGGACCATCTCGTGCCAGGCTCGAAGGAATCGCGTATCGCCGCAACGGTTCGCGATCGGAACGTACTGGTCACCGGCCATCCGTTCGTCGACGTGTGGGCCGGCATTCGCCCGAAGGTCTTTGGCTTGACGATGTGGCCGGAAGTGCCGAGGGGCGTTCCGTGGAAGGAGGGCATGTGCGCTGCTCTCGGCACTGATGTCGCCAACTTCTGGCCACGCTTGCGCAACACCGTCAAGAGCTACGCCGACCTCACCCCCGAACTGAACGGAGCGGTCGAACAACTGATCGATTTCGTGACGGAGCAAGGGTAGGCATGTGAGAGTCCGGGACGTGTCGACCGGTATGGAGACCCTGCGTTCGCAAGGAGCGAACGACGCGAGGAACGAGCGAGAGAGCGAGTGACGTCGAAAGAACTTACGGGACGGGGGTGACTTCTTCTGCTGCGTGTTTGCGGTGGCGCAGGTACTCGATGCCGACGGGAACGAGGGACAGGATGACGATGCCGATGACGGCAATGTCGACGTGGTCTTTGATGATCTTGCGCTGGCCGAGGTAGTAGCCGAGGACCGTCAGCCCGCCGGCCCACACCGCAGCACCGATGATGTTGTAGATCACGAACAACCGATACGGCATACGGCCGATGCCGGCGACGATCGGGGCGAAGGTCCGCACGACGGGAACGAACCGGGCGAGGAAGATCGTTTTTGTCCCGTTGCGTTCGAAGAAAGCCTGTGACTTCGCCAGGTTCGACGGGCTGAAGAGCTTCGAATCCGGCTTGCTGAAAAGCCGGGGGCCGACGGTTTTGCCGATGATGTAGGCGACCTGGTTGCCGATGACCGCAGCGGCGAACAACACGAGGATGATGACGATCAGCGGCTGATCGACATGCGGCAGGCCCGACGGCTTCGTCGCCAGGAAACCGGTGATGAACAGCAACGAGTCGCCCGGCAGGAAGAACAGCAGGCACGACTCGGCGAAGATGATCGCTGCGACCAGGAACAATCCGCCCTGGCTGATGATGTCGTTGGGGCTGAGGATGGAAGCGAGGAGTGACACGAAGTCCCGAGGCTAGTGGGCAATCACCGGCTCGCGATTGCGACCGCCCATGCTCACACCAGATGCTTACGCAGCAGTCAGGCGGCGATGCCTTCTGACTTGCGCTTGGAGAAGGCGATGGCGCCGATCAGGATGACGAGTGCGACCGCTGCGATCGCGTAACGCGTGCCCTGGTCGTTGCGGTACTTGATGATGGCCGGCAGCATCAGCAGCGAGACGAGGTTCATCACCTTGATCAGCGGGTTGAGCGCCGGGCCGGCAGTGTCCTTGAACGGGTCACCGACGGTGTCACCGATCACGGCCGCCTTGTGGGCATCTGAGCCCTTGCCGCCTTCGTGGCCGTCCTCGATGTACTTCTTGGCGTTGTCCCACGCCCCGCCGGCGTTCGACAGGTAGTTGGCCATCAACTGGCCGGTGAGGATGACGCCGACGAGGAACCCGCCGAGTGCCAGATAGCTGATACCGAACCCGATGACGACCGGCGTCAGCACTGCCAGCAGTGCAGGCGTGGTGAGTTCGCGCAACGATGCAGCCGTGCAGATGTCGATGACGGGGCCGTAGTCCGGCTTCTTCTCGCCGGACATGATCTTGCCGTCGGCGAACTGGTTGCGGACTTCTTGGACGACGACGCCGGCGGTGCGGCTGACGGCGCGTATCGCCAGTGCCGAGAACATGAAGGCGACAGATCCACCGATGAGCAGACCGATGAACGTCTTGACGTCCGCAACGTTGATCTGCGTCTCGACAGCACGGAAGATGGCGTCGCCCTTGAGCAGCACCCCCTGCGGGTCTTTGAGGCCGAGTTCGTTGGCGATCGTCTCGATGTAGCTGGCGAACAGGGCAACGGCGGCGATGACGGCTGAACCGATGGCGAATCCCTTGGTGACTGCTTTGGTGGTGTTGCCGACGGCATCGAGGCTGACCATGATGCGCTCCGGCTCGCCGTGGAATTCGCCCGACATTTCAGCGATACCGGCGGCGTTGTCGGAGACTGGGCCGAAGGTGTCTTCGGAGACGATGACGCCGGTGGTGGCGAGCATGCCCATGCCGGTCAGGGCGATGAGATACAGCGAGAACTGCAGGTTGCCGTTCCCCATCCACAGCGTGACGCCGAGGGCGATGGCGATGCAGACAATGGCGTAGACGGAGGACTCGAGGCCCGAAGCGGTGCCCGACAGCACGACGGTTGCTGGGCCGGTACGCGCCGATTCGGCGATCTCCTGGACCGGGCCGTATTCGGTGCCGGTGAAGTATTCGGTCAAGCGGCTGATGGCCTGGGCGAGTATCAGGCCGACGACAACGGCCCCGAAGCATTTCCAGCCGGCATGCGCGTGCTCGTTGCCGACGTATCCGAGCGCAAGTGCTCCGACGCCGATGACCGTGAGGATTCCGGCAACGAGAAAGCCGCGGTTGATCGGCTTGAGGGCATTCGTCTCGCCCTCTTTGGCTTTCACGGCGAAAACACCGGCGATCGAGGCGATGACGCCGATGGCGCGAGCTGCGAGCGGGAAGACGATGCCGAGCGCCGGGTTGGCGCCGATGGAGCTGAAGGCGGCAACACCGAGGATGATCGAGGCGACGAGGGTGACTTCGTAGCTCTCGAAGAGGTCGGCGGCCATGCCTGCGCAGTCGCCGACATTGTCGCCGACGTTGTCGGCGATCGTCGCCGGGTTGCGCGGATCGTCTTCAGGTATCCCGGCTTCGACCTTGCCGACGAGGTCGGCTCCGACGTCGGCTGCCTTGGTGAAGATGCCGCCGCCGACCCGCAGGAACAGTGCCAGCAGGGATCCACCGAAACCGAACCCCACGAGGATTGCCGACGACGTGTTCTGGAAGAGCATGATGATGACGGTGGCACCGAGCAGGCCGAGCCCGACGGTGAACATGCCGGCGACGCCGCCCGTGCGGAAGGCGATTTCCAGAGCCTTCGGCATCGAGCCGAGTTTTGCCGCAGCTGCCGTGCGCACGTTGCCGCGCGTCGCCAGCGTCATGCCGATGAAGCCGGTGAGCCCGGAGAGGAAGGCCCCGCCGACGAACGCCAAGGTCCGGAACAGGCCGGACGCTGCAAAGCTCAACGCCACGCCACCGCCGTTGGGCTTCTCGATCTTGACGGAGGTGAAGAACACGACAACAGCCAGCGGTATGAGGATGACGAGAATCGTCTTGAACTGCCGGCGGAGATACGCAGCGGCGCCTTCCTGGATGGCCAGGGCGATCGACTTCATCGTCTCTGTGCCCTCGTCCTGAGCGAGGACGTTCTTCATCAGGAAGAAGCCGACGCCGAGCGCGAGGAGGGCAGCAGCGAGTGAGAGGTAGAGAACCGCCCATTCGCCGCCTTTGAAGCTGAACAGCTGGTAGCCGCCTTCTGTGGCGAAAATAGATGACACCGGTGTGATCCCCTTGGCAGTTTCAATCCGCGCGAGCATGCACGCGGATTCGCATGTGAAGTTCCGAGAGCATAGGGACTGGAACCATGCAAGGGCGAAACCGGGCGGAATCGACCGCAGTTTGCAAACGTTGGGGAAACAGCGGGGAACGGCGAGATGACCACTCGGTGGACTGTCGGTGGGTACTGTCCGCATGGACCTCCGAAGTTCGCTACGTTGTGCGAGTTGGTGTCGCTGCGATCACTCGATTTCCGCTTCGGCACCGATCAGCGTGAACCGTCACATGAGGGAGAAAAAGTGTCAGAAGAAAGTATCCAGACCCCGATTCAGGCAGCAGTCGAGAGACGTCACTTCCTGAAGCTCGGCGTCCTCGCTGCCGGGGGCACCGCCTTTCTCGCAGCCTGTGGCTCGAGCGCCAAAACCGTTGCTTCGGCGACGACATCAGCCACCGGCACCACCACCGCAACTGCGACCACGACTGCGGCCGCGGGAACAACCGCCGGTTCGGCAGCGGGAACGACTGCCGGTTCCGCGGCGTCATCGGGTGGGGCCCTCTCGGCGGCCGACTTGGCGACGCTCGTCGCGGCAGCGCAGAAAGAGGCCAAGGTCAACCTCATCGCCCTGCCGGATGATTGGGCCAACTACAAGGGCAATCTCGCCGACTTCAAGGCGAAGTACAACATCGCCTTCACGGTGTCGAACCCAGACGGTTCGTCGTCCGACGAGATCACCGCCGTCACGACGCTCAAGGGCCAGGGCACACAGCCTGACTCGGTCGACGTCTCGCCGGCGTTCGCCGAGAAGGGCAAGACCGCCGGTCTCTTCGAAACGTTCAAGCCATCGACGTGGGACGACATCCCGACAGCGTTGAAGGATCCCGACGGCCAGTGGGTTGCCGGTTACTACGGCATCATCTGTATCGGCGCAGTCACCGATCAGGCGAAGAACCCGCCGAAGACCTGGGCGGATCTGAAGAAGCCGGAATACAAGGGTCTCGTCGTGCTCAACGGAGACCCGCGCAAGTCCGGATCGGCACTCGCCGCCGTGTTCGCCGCCGCGCTCGCCAACGGCGGCTCGTTCGACAACGCCCAGCCGGGTATCGACTTCTTCGCCGACCTGAAGAAGTCCGGCAACCTGCTGCCGACCGACCTCAAGGCAACCTCGTTGGCCAAGGGCGAAGTCGCCATCGCCATCGACTGGACGTACAACTTCCCCGGCCCGATCGCCCAGCTGAAGACCGCCGGCAAGACACTCGTCACCAACGTCCCGACGGACGGCATCTATGCCGGATACTACTGCCAGGCAGCGATCAAGGGTTCCCCGAACGCCGCAGCCGGCAAGTTGTGGGTGGAGTGGCTGGTGAGCGACGAAGGCGCAGTGAACTACCTCAAGGGCGGAGCACTTCCGGCTCGCTATGCGTCACTCTTGAAGGCCGGCAAGGTCACCGACGACATCAAGAAGGGTCTGCCCAGTGCCGACCTGATCTCCAAGATCTCGTTCCCGACCCAGGCCCAGACCGACGCCGCAACGAAACTGGTCACCGACCAGTGGGGTCCGAAAGTGGCAGGCAACTGAGCACCACAGTGGTGGCGACACCGGCGGAGACACCTGTCTCCGCCGGTGCCCGCCGCCACATCAGTTGGGCGTGGATCGGGCTCGTGCCGTTCTTCGCCTTCGTCACCGTCTTCCTCTTGTGGCCGACGCTGGCCGTCTTCTGGAAAGCCGCCCACGACAATGCCGGCAACTTCACGCTGAGCACCTACGGCAAGATCGCCACCTCGCCGCAGTTCCGCCAGAGTTTCTGGAACAGCACACTCCTGTCCTTCTCCTCGGCAGTCATCGGCGGGGTCATCGGTCTGTTGCTCACCTACGCGATCGTTTCCATTCGCCGTCCGAAGTGGCTGCGCAGTGCCGTGATGTCCTTCAGCGCCGTCGCCGCCAACATGGGCGGCGTCGCCCTCGTCTTTCTCTTCGTCGCCTCGATCGGCGTGACCGGCCTGCTGACCACGTTTCTGCTGGGTCACGGCATCCATCTGTACGACAAGCAGTTCATCTACAGCGGCAGCTACCACGTACTGACCATCATCTACCTGTACTTCCAGATTCCGTTGATGGTGATCGTCATGCTGCCGGCGATCGATGGACTCAAACCGGCGTGGCGCGAGGCTGCGGCGAACCTCGGCTCGAGCGGCATGCAGTACTGGCGTCGAGTCGGTCTGCCCGTACTGTGGCCGGCGTTTCTCGGAGGCATCGTGCTGCTGTTCGCCAACTCCTTCGCCGCCTATGCCACTGCCTACGTGTTGACAGGCGGGCAGTCGAACCTGGCATCGATCCAGATCGGCTTCTTCCTGCAGGGCAACACGATCGCCGACTCCCAGCAGATCGGCTACGCGATCGCCGCATGGATGATCATCGTCGTGCTCATCGCCATTCTGCTGTACCAATGGCTCCGCAGTCGCACGACCAGGTGGCTGCAGTGACCAGCGTCAATTCGATCGCCACCGGGGCGACGGCCGACTCGATGGCCCGTCAGCATCCGCAGCCGAAGTCGAATCTCGGCCGGAAGCGCCCGCAGTTCGGTCTGTGGTCCGTCGTCGTCGTCTGCGCGCTGTACTTCCTGTTCCCGTTGTGGGCGATTGCCAAGTTCACCCTCGACCTCCCGCTCGAGGGTTGGACGTTCAAGGCGTATACCAAGGCGGTCCAGGAGCCGGAGTTGCACACCACGCTGTGGCTCAGTTTGCGGATCACCGGTGGCACGGTCGTGCTGTCGTTGGCATTGATGATCTGGACCGTGCTGTGGACGACGCTGAAGGTCAAACGGATGCAGCCGGTCGTCGAGTTCATCTCGATCCTGCCCTACATGGTTCCGCCGATCGCCTTCGTCGTCGGTATTGCCGGCGTCTTCCGGCCGGCATTCCCGAGCTTCATCGCCAATCCGTATTCGCTGATCTTCTTCTACACCGTGCTGGCGATGCCGTTCACGTATCGATCGCTCGACGCCGGTTTGCGGGCGATCGACGTCAAGACGCTCACCGAGGCGTCTCGCGGACTCGGTGCCGGTTGGTTGACGACCATCTTGCGCGTCGTCGTCCCCAACCTGCGTTCGGCGCTGCTCGGTGCCACCTTCCTGACGGTCGCAGTGGTGCTCGGCGAGTACACGATCGCTTCACTGCTGCTGATCAACACCTTCCCGATTTTTCTGGCGACATACAACTCGAAGGAGATCTTCGCCGGCCCGGCGCTGGGTCTGATGTCGATGCTCGCCGTTGCGGTGCTCTTTGCTCTGCTCGGACTCTTCACCCGCAAACGCGGCGGCGCAAACGCCACTGCCGCAATCGCCTGACTCGGAGGCCCCTACGTGTCTGCTTTGGAATTGTCGGCCGTCCGCAAGACGTTTGCGGGAACCGCCGCGTTGGAACATCTCGACCTGTCGCTCGGCGATGGTGAGCTCGTCTGCCTGCTCGGCCCGAGCGGCTGCGGCAAGACCACGGCTCTGCGCATCGTCGCCGGGTTCGAGGTTCCCGACTCCGGTTCTGTGCTGCTCGGTGGCACCGACATCACCCGCAAACCGGCGAACAAGCGCAACATGGGCATGGTGTTCCAGGCATATAGCCTGTTTCCCAACCTCACCGCCGAAGAGAACGTGGCGTTCGGTTTGCGTCTGCGGAAGCAGTCGGGCGAGCAGCGCCGCAAGCGTGTTGCCGAGATGCTCGACCTCGTCGGTCTGTCCCCGCAGGCAAAGCGGTACGCGCAGCAGATGTCGGGCGGGCAGCAGCAACGCGTCGCCCTTGCCCGAGCTCTTGCCATCCAGCCTGAAGTGTTGCTGCTCGACGAACCGCTGTCGGCGCTCGATGCCAAGGTGCGCGTCAATCTCCGCGACGAGATCCGCCGAATCCAACTGGAAACCGGCACCACCACGCTGTTCGTGACCCACGACCAGGAGGAGGCCCTGGCTGTCTCCGATCGCGTCGGCGTCATGTCCAACGGCCGCCTCGAACAGATCGGCAACCCGACGGCCGTCTATCAGGATCCGTCGTCGTCGTTCGTTGCCCGTTTCGTCGGTACCGTCAACGAACTGCCCGGAACGGTTCGCAGCGACGGGCGTTCGGTCGAGGTCGGCGGTACGGCAATTCCTGCCAAGGGTGTCGAGCATTTCGGGCCCGGCGACGCCGTCAAGGTGCTGGTGCGGCCGGAGGGTCTGCTGGTCGAGCACAGCAACGGAAACGGCAACGGCAACGATGGTCTGGCGGGAACGGTGGTCACCGCGGCGTTTCAAGGCTCGACGATTCGGGTCAAGGTGCGCCTGGACAGTACCGACACGTTGGTCGATGCCGACGCAGCCGCCGACTCCATCACCCAACCGAACCCCGGCGACCGTGTCACCGTCAAGATCGTGGCTCAGCGGGCTTTCGTCGAGTCGGCAAAGGAGCCCGCCTCCGTCTGAACGCGGAACGCGAACGGAGGCAGGATTCCCGTGCCGTCGATGGCATTGCAAATGGTAGCGTCGATGGCATGAGGTCGACCATTGACGCTGGGGGACGGGTGGTGATCCCGAAGTCGTTGCGAACCGAACTCGGGCTGGTCGCCGGCGACGAGGTCGATATCGAACTGGACGGGTGGACGATCAGGATCGAGCGTCGCCCCGGCGACGCCAAGGTGAGCGCGCACGGGCAATTTCTCGTCGTCGAGGGTGCGGGTGCGAACCTGACGGAGAACGACCTGCGCGCCATGCGACTCGATGCCCAAAGGTAGACCGCCTGCGAGGGCGGTCGCCGATACCAGCGTTGCCGTCGCTCTTGCATTGGGCGCGCACCCGAACCACGATGTCAGTGTTCTGGCGGTGAACGAGTGGGCTCCGGCCCTCGCCGGACACGCATGGTTCGAGACGTTTTCCGTACTGAGTCGTCTGCCGGATGCCTTCCGCCTCAGCGCAACGAGCGCACGGACGATCATCTCGCACAACTTTGCCGACGTCGCATGGCTGACTCCGCAGGCACACTCCTCGCTGACGGCCGCACTGGCCGACACGTCGATCGCCGGTGGAGCGGTCTATGACGCTGTCGTCGCAGCCAGCGCGCTGATGCGGGCACTCCCGATGCTCACGGCCGATCGTCGAGCCACCAAAACATATGAAGCGTTGGGCGTCGAGTGGATACTCATCGCCGGTGATGAATCACAGGCGGTTCACTAGGTGCATGGCTGAACACTTCGATATCCGCGAGCGACACCTGCTGTGTGATCTTTTCCTCGAGTTGGGGCCTGATGTCCCGACGTTGTGCGAGGGATGGACGGCCTTCGATCTCGCCACGCATCTTGTCGTCCGCGAGCGCAGCCTCCGTGGCGGACCGGGCATCCTGCTCGGTGACAAGTTCCCGGCGCTCGCCAAGGCGACAGAATCTGCTCAAGAGCGAGAACACGCCAAGGGGTTCCCGGCCGTCGTCGGGCTCGTGCGGGCAGGGCCTCCCCTCGCCACGAAGTTGATCAGCAAGTTCATCAACCTCAACGAGTTCGTCATCCATCACGAAGATCTCCGCCGAGCCAACGGACGGGGACCGCGTCAGGGAATCGACGATCTGCAGGATGCGCTGTGGAAGCTCTACGGCCACGCCGCGAGGCTGACACCCGGCCTACCGAAGGGATTCGGTATGGAACTGAAGCGTCCGAACGGGTCGACGATCACGACCGGCAAGGCACCGAGGGTGACGATCAGCGGCGAGCCGATCGAGATCGGGCTGTACCTGTTCGGTCGTCACGGCGCATCGAAGGCCACCGTGAGCGGAGATCCGGCGGCAGTTGCCGCCTTCGGTGGGGCGGACCTCGGCCTGTAGTCACGTTTGTGGAGTGCACGCCTAAAACAGTTAGTGGTTATACGTACCAGCGATGGTTCCAGTCTGAGTTTCACCTTATGTTCACATCGGGACTACCGTTCAGACCGCCCATGGGCGACGCAGACTGCTCGCAGACGGAGGCCGTAAAGAATGGCATCGACAATCAGCAAACCGGCCCCGGATCGCAGCCCGGTCACCGGGACTGCGACGCAGAAGCGCAAACGGAAGCCATTCCTGCTCGATATCTATTCGACCGCGGTCGGCAAGAAATATGTGATGGCGATCACCGGGATCATCGGGATCGGCTTCGTGCTCGTGCACATGATCGGCAACCTCAAGATGTATCTCGGGCCTGCCGAGTTCGATCACTACGCCGAGTTCCTGCGTGAACTGCTCGTGCCGATCCTGCCGAGGACCGTCACGCTGTGGCTGCTACGCCTGACGTTGATCGGTGCGATCCTGCTGCACATCCACGCCGCCTACAGCTTGACGATCCTCAACCGCAAGGCCCGTCCGGTCAAATATCAGTCTGAACGTGACTACGTCGCCGCCAACTTCGCCAGCCGAACGATGCGTTGGTCTGGCATCATCGTGCTGCTGTTCATCATCTGGCACCTGCTCGACCTGACCGCCGGCACGCTCAATGGCAGCGGCTTCGTACGTGGCCACGCCTACGAGAACGTCGTCAACACACTCGACAGGCCCGCAGTGGCGATCTTCTACATCATCGCCAATATCGCCCTCGGCATTCATCTCTTCCACGGTGTGTGGAGCCTGTTCCAGTCGATGGGCTGGTCGAATCCCCGGTTCAACAAATGGCGGCGTGAAGCAGCGATCGGTATCGCCACGCTGATCGTCGTCGGCAACGTCTCGTTCCCGATCGCCGTGCTGGCCAACATCGTGAAGGTGAAATCATGAGCGTCGTTCTCGATCCCAAGGTTCCGGACGGCCCCCTCGCCGAAAAGTGGGACAACTACAAATTCGAAGCCAAACTCGTCAACCCGGCGAACAAGCGCAAATTCAAGATCATCGTCGTCGGCACGGGTCTTGCCGGCGCATCGGCCGCTGCGACGTTGGCGGAACTCGGCTACACCGTCGACGCCTTCACCTTCCACGACTCGCCTCGCCGTGCGCACTCGATTGCCGCCCAGGGTGGCATCAACGCCTCGAAGAACTACCACGGCGACGGCGACTCCGTCCACCGCCTGTTCTACGACACGATCAAGGGCGGCGACTTCCGTTCACGTGAGGCCAACGTCCACCGCCTCGCCCAGGTGTCGTCGAACATCATCGACCAGATGGTCGCCCAGGGTGTGCCGTTCGCCCGTGAGTACGGCGGCCTGTTGGACAACCGCTCGTTCGGCGGGGCCCAGGTCTCCCGGACGTTCTATGCCCGGGGCCAGACCGGTCAGCAGCTGCTGCTCGGCGCCTATCAGCAGCTCGCCCGGCAGATCGGCCTCGGCGGTGTTCGTCTGTTCAACCGTTCCGAACTCGTCGACGTCGTGACCGTCGATGGGCGCTCCGCCGGCATCGTCGTTCGCGACCTGATCACCGGCGAGATCACCTCTCATGCGGCCCACGCCGTCGTGCTCGCCACCGGCGGCTACGGCAACGCCTTCTTCCTGTCGACGAACGCAATGAACTGCAACGTCACTGCCGCGTGGCGCGCCCATCGCAAAGGTGCTTACTTCGCCAACCCCTGCTACACGCAGATCCACCCGACGTGCATCCCCCAGAGCGACGACACGCAGTCGAAGCTCACGCTGATGTCGGAGTCACTCCGCAACGACGGCCGTGTCTGGGTGCCATCGAAGATCGACGACGAGCGCCCCGCTGCGCAGATCCCGGAGAACGAGCGTGACTACTACCTCGAGCGCCTGTATCCGAGCTTCGGCAACCTCGCGCCACGCGACATCTCGTCCCGCGCCGCCAAGCGTGCCGTCGACTCCGGCCGTGGTGTCGGCCCGTTGAAGAACGGCGTCAACCTCGACTTCCAGTCGGCGATCGACCGCCTCGGCTTCGACACCGTGTGGGAGCGCTACTCGAACCTCTTCGAGATGTATGAGCGGATCACCGGTGAGGACCCGACGAAGACGCCGATGCGCATCTACCCGGCGAGCCATTACACGATGGGTGGGCTGTGGGTCGACTACGAGCTGATGACGACCGTGCCCGGTCTGTACTGCGCCGGTGAGGCCAACTTCTCCGACCACGGCGCCAACCGCCTCGGCGCTTCTGCGCTGATGCAGGGCCTGTCGGACGGCTATTTCGTGCTGCCGTACACGATCGGCAACTACCTCGCGCCGATGCTCAACAAACCGACGCCCGGCACTGATCATCCTGAATTCAAGGCTGCCGAACTGGCTGCCAAAGCGCGCTATCACGGCTATGTTTCGATCGGCGGAACGAAGTCGCCTGACCACTTCCATCGCGAGCTCGGCCACATCATCTGGGACTACTGCGGTATGGAACGTACGGCCGAGGGGCTCGAGAAGGCGCTCGCCGAACTGCCGGCTCTATACGAGGAGTTCAAGACGGACCTGCGGGTCACCGGTACCGACGAGGGCGTCAACCAGACGCTCGAAAAGGCCGGCCGCGTCGACGATTTCTTCCAGCTCGGCATGCTGATGTGCCGTGATGCGCTGGAACGCGAGGAGTCGTGTGGCGGCCACTTCCGTGTCGAGTACCAAGACGCAGAAGGCGAAGCGTTGCGCGACGACGAGAACTTCTCCCACGTCGCCGCCTGGGAATGGACCGGCGATCCGATGACCAGTATCCGCAACAAAGAAGAACTCACGTTCGACAACGTCCACCTCGCCGTCCGGAGTTACAAGTGAGCACTCATCCGATGCGAAGCTGCGACGAAGGAGCACGACGCTAATGGAAGCGATACAGAACATCACGCTCAAGGTCTGGCGCCAGGACGGCCCCGCCGACGGCGGCCGCTTCGAGAACTACAACGTCCCGGAGATCAGCGACGAAGCCTCGTTCCTCGAAATGCTCGACGTGCTCAACGAGCGCCTGATCAACGAGGGCAAGGAAGCAATCGTCTTCGACCACGACTGCCGCGAAGGCATCTGCGGCACCTGCTCGCTGATGATCAACGGCCAGGCCCACGGACCTGCAAGGATGACGGCGACCTGCCAGTTGCACATGCGCAAGTTCGCCAGCAACGACACGATCGTCGTCGAGCCGTGGCGCGCATCGGCGTTCCCGATCCTCAAGGACCTGATGGTCGACCGTTCGGCGTTCGACCGCATCATCGAGGTCGGCGGTTTCATCACCGCCCCGACCGGTGGTGCGCCTGACGCCAACCTCATCCCGATCCCCAAGCCGGTCGCCGATGCAGCGATGGATGCGGCGGAATGCATCGGCTGTGGTGCCTGCGTCGCCGCCTGTCCGAACGGTGCAGCCAACCTGTTCACGTCGGCGAAGATCGCCCACCTCAACATGCTGCCACAGGGCCAGGCGGAGCGTTTTGCCAGGACCGAAGCGATGGTCGAGAAGATGGACGAGCACTTCGGCTCGTGCACGAACCACGGCGAGTGCGAGGCGGCCTGCCCGAAGGGCATCAGCCTCGACTTCATCGCGCTGATGAACCAGGACTACCGCAAGTCGAAATTCAAGAACCGCAAGTCCCTCAGCCGAACCTGAGCCCTCGCTGCGGGTCGCTGCGGCGGCCGGCGGTGTCACACGGCTGGAGCGATCGTCGTGCTGTAGCGGTTGGTGGCTGCCCCGTCGGGACTGGTCAGGCTGAGGTCCAGTTCGAGCCGGCCGTAGACGGCGGGCACGACGAAGCGAACCGTGCCGACGCGGCTGACGGAATCGGCATGAATGTCGCCGGCATAGTGCCACTCATGAGCGCCGCCCTTCCAACGCAGGGCGACATCGACCTGGGCGTCGGCCAGCGGAACGCGCAGGTCACTGACGACGTGGATGTCGAGGGCCATTGCCAGACCGGGTTGGACCGCATCGGGCAGGCGATCAGCGACGATGATCAACGGACGTACTGCCTCGGCAACGGCGTTCAACGCGAGCTTGGGAACGCGGCTGGAGTCGAGCAGGCCCCAGGAGATCGCCGGCTGCGGATCTGTCAACTGGCTGACGCAGAAGCCGCCGGTCGGGGAGTACTTCAGTCGGCGGAGGGTCTCGATGTGAAACCGCAGCAGCGTCGACTGGTATGCCTGCGTCGCCAGCCTCCATTCGTCGAAGGTGTCGAATCGTCGGGGCGGTACGTGATGCTCCATTGCGGCTCTGTCGAGACCGAAGTGCGCTTCGAGTTGATCCCAATCCAGGTTCGGCCACATCGATGCGTCGATGAAGTCCGCGGAGTCAGGGACGGACTGGGCTCCGAATTCGCCGACGAAACGGACGAGGCGCGGCAGGCTCGCGGCAAGACCGGGGAGCTCGCGATCGGTGTTGGTATGCCAGCCGAGGTACAGATGCGTGTCCGTGCCGTTGAGCTGCGGAAGATGGGGGAGCACACCGGAATGGGCGATGACCGGGCGCGTGTCGTCCGCTTGCTCGAACGCCCGTTTGACGCGTCGGTCGAGCAGCGTCCGGTTCCAGGAGGGCAGTTGTTGTCCGAGTGCCGTCTTGATCTCGAAGTGCTCAGCGACCGTCTGCGCTTCGCCATGCTCGCCGTCACGTTGACTGCCACGGAACGGCTCGTTGTGCCCGCACCATGCAATGATCGACGGATGATGCGCGAGTAGATCGACTGCTTCGCGTACCTGGCTGCTGGCCTGATCACCGATGTGGCGCGAGTAGCCGCGGTGCAGTGGAAAGTCCTGCCAGATCATCAGCCCGAGTTCGTCGGCTGCGTCGTACAGTGCCGGCGAGGCGATGTGGCTGTGGACGCGAACGAGGTCGAACCCGGTGTCCTTGGCGATTTCGAGGTCGCGCCGGATGACTGCTGCGTCGACCTCGCCAGGTGCACGTGTCGTCGGGCCGTAGTTGACACCTTTGACGAACAGCCGCTCTCCGTTGACCGAGAACACCCAGTCATTGAGGCTGACCGTGCGGAATCCGATACGGCGTTCGACCCGGTCGCTGATTGCGTGTTCGACCGCGACTTCGACGGTGATGTTCGTCAGTCCCGCCTCGCCGAGCGACCACGGCCACCACAGCGTCGGGTTGTTGACACCGAGTGTCCACGACACTTCATTGCTGCCACGCGCCAACGGCTGTTCGCGTTCACGATCGGTGTAACCGCCGACGGTCGTGCGGATTCGGACTGTCTGATTGGCGTCGCAGTCGAGTTGGGCGACGAACTGCAGATCGGCGCGGTCGACGTTGGCGTCGCGGCAGAGCACGCGGAGCTTCTCGATACGCACCGGACCCGTCGTCTCGACACGGACAGGCTGCCAGATCCCGCCGGGATTCCAGGACGGGTCGATCGCGCTGTCGTGTTGGAACGCTCCGGTGATCAGCCGCTTGTTGCGACGATCGCCTTGCGGCGCACAGTTCAACTCGACGGCCAGCGCATGTGACTCCTCGAGTCTCGCCAGCGCAGTGATGTCGAAGCTGTGCGGGGAGAAGTAACCCTCTGGATCGCCGAGGTAGGCGCCGTCCAGCCACACATCGGCCTGGTAGAAGATGCCATCGAAGACGACCCAGACACGTTCGCCGTGCGCAGGTGTCGGATAGTCGAAGTTGGTTCGATAGAGCATCGGTCCGTCAGAGGCTGCGAAGTCCCGGTGCGACCGCCAATGACCTGGCACGGCGATCTGTGCCCATGCGGAGTCGTCGAACGCCATTCCGACACCTGAACGACGCAACTCGTCGTCAGCCTCTGCCGCTCGCCATGGACCCGACAACTGCATGCAGCGAGCGTAGAGGGCAGGTGTCGTCGCCGTTGGACCGGCCGACAGACCGACGTCGCCAACTCGCCGGCCGGTCCATGCCCCGAACGGTAAAGCCGTCGGCGATACAGCTATCGTCGTGACGATGACGCAACTTGCACAGACGCTCGGAGACCTCAAGGCGTCGGGCTGGAAGTCCGTGCCGATCAAGGAAGAACTGCGCACCAACGCAGTCGCCAAGATAGCTGCGGGCGAGCCGTTGTTCGACGGTGTGCTCGGCTACGAGAACACGGTGATGCCGCAGTTGGAGAATGCGTTACTGGCCGGCCACGACATCATCTTCCTCGGCGAGCGCGGCCAGGCGAAGACGCGGATGATCCGCTCACTCACCGGGCTGCTGGACGAGTGGATGCCGGTCGTCGCCGGCAGCGAGATCAACGACGATCCGTACAACCCGGTTTCGAAGCATGCCCGCGATCTGATCGCCGCCGAGGGGGACAACACACCGATTTCGTGGGTCCACCGCGACGAGCGATACGGCGAGAAGCTGGCAACCCCCGACACCTCCATCGCCGACCTCATCGGTGAAGTCGACCCGATCAAGGTTGCGGAGGGCCGCTACCTGTCAGACGAACTGACACTGCACTATGGCCTCGTACCCCGCACGAACCGCGGCATCTTTGCGATCAACGAGATCCCGGACCTCGCGGAGCGCATCCAGGTCGGCCTGCTCAACGTGCTCGAGGAGCGTGACGTGCAGATCCGCGGTTACAAGATCCGTCTACCGCTCGACGTCATCCTCCTCGCCTCGGCGAACCCCGACGACTACACCAACCGCGGCCGCATCATCACACCGCTGAAGGACCGTTTCGGCAGCCAGATCCGCACGCACTACCCGCTCGACATCGCCACCGAAGTGGCAATCGTGCGCCAAGAAGCACGCCCGCCGAGCATCGGCAGCGTCAAGGTCACGGTGCCCGCCTACATGGAGGAGATCATCGCCACCTTCACGCAACTGGCCCGGGTCAGTACCCACGTCAATCAGAAGAGCGGCGTGTCCGTGCGACTGACGGTCAGCAACTACGAAGTGCTCGCCGCCAACGCCCTGCGACGCGGCCTCCGGGCGGGTGAGAACACTGTCGTCACCCGTATCTGTGACCTCGACGCGCTGCCGGCGTCGAGTAGCGGCAAGATCGAGATCGAGTCGCTGGAGGAGGGCCGCGAGGGCGCAATCGTCGACAACATGCTGCGGAGCGCTGTGCTCGCGGTCTACAAGGCCAAGGTCACCCCGGATCAGGTCCGTGACGTCGTCGGTGCATTCGAAGAGGGCATTGTCGCCCACACCGGCGAAGACGTGACGTCGGTCGACGAGGCCCGCCTCGTCGAAACGATGCCGCCGTTGCGCAACGTCGTGTTGACCCTGACAGAGGGCGACGAGTCGCCGGCGGCGATCGCCAGCGCCGTCGAGTTGGTGCTCGAAGGACTCCATCTGTCGAAGCGTCTGAACAAGGACTCCTCAGGGTCGCGTTCGACGTACCGCAGCCGTGGCTGATCGCCGACCCGAAGCAGTCACACTCACCGGTTCGTTCGTCCGCCTCGAGCCGATCGAAGATCGCCACGCAGTCGGCTTGGCGGCTGCAGCTGCAGAGAACCGTGAATCGTACGGATTCACCGGCGTCCCCGACGGTGTCGACGAGGCACTGCGCTATGTCGCCACAGCTCACGAGACGCTTGACTGGGTCGCCTTCGCCACCCTCCGCCTGTCCGATGGCCAGGTCGTCGGCACGACGCGATTCCTGACGATCCAGTATTGGGCTGCCGACTCGCGGTTGCCAGAGTCGTGCGAGATCGGCGGCACGTGGCTGGCAGCATCGGCGCAACGAAGCATGGTCAACACGGAGGCCAAACTGCTGATGCTCACACATGCCTTCGAAACGTGGGGCTGTGTCCGTGTGCAGTTGAAGACCGATGCGCGCAACGAGCGCAGCCGCGCAGCGATCGAACGCATCGGTGCCCGCTTCGAGGGAGTGTTGCGGAGCTTCCAGCCTGCGCAGCCAGGCCCCGGCCCCCGAGACACGGCGATGTTCTCGATCGTCTCCGAAGAATGGTCAGCCGTCAAAGCAGGCCTGCAGGCGCGCCTCGCGGTGTGATCCAGACGAGCAACATCGGGCCGTCTGCCTCCACAGTGCATCGCCACGCGCCGGAGCGTGTTAGGTCGACGGGGCGAGCAGCAGATAGCCCTGCAGCAGCAAGATAGCGATGATAGCGATCCACTTCCCCGGAGGGATGGTGACTCCGTCGAGGAATCGGCTGACGAAGAGCACACCGACCTGCAGCAACACGATCCAGCCGATCGTCACCGTCGCCAACTCCGCATAGGCAAGGCTCCTGCCATAGACCCAGAACAGAGCGGCAAAGACGAGGCAACCGCCGGCGAGCGCGAGCGAGGAATGATTGACCGCGTATCGCCTGGCGATCAACGCGCCGGCGAGGTCGAGGATCGCCAGCGCTGCCATCGAGCCCAGCGCACGCGACGCTTGCGTCGTGTGGCCCAGTACCTGCACACTCCCGATCTCCATGGAGTTCATGAGCGGTCGACGGGTGAGACAGATACACAGTTCTCGGGCGTACGTTCAGGTCAGCAGAAAGGCGTGTCCGCTGTCCTTCAATTCCCTATCGACGGTGACGATGCCGTCTGTTGCACCACCAGCGTCGCGGAACGGGGTGATGGTCACGGAGGCCATCGGCAGTTCTTCAGCTGATCTGGCGAGTTCGACGCTCATTGCTTCGACCGAGCGAGTCCGCTCGACATCGTTCTTGCCATCCGGCTTGAACGTCAGCGCGATCGGCCGATCGGGGGCCATCTCGGCCGCTCGGTAGAGAATCGTCTCCGTTTCGCCGCGCCCACGAACGCCGACGATGTCGCAGGATCCGGCGAAGTCCGCCAACTCCCGGTCGGCGCGCCCTGGAATGCTGATGGTTCCATCGCGCAGTCCCTGCAGCCAGACCCGCCACCGAAGTTGATCCTCGCGGCGGGACAGCTCGGCTTCCTGGATCGTCTCGTCCTTCGGGCGGACGACCTTGACATCGATCGAGGTGGCAACGGGTTGGCCGCCGCGCAGGATCCTCCAGGCGTCGCGCCAGGCGACCGTCAGCGTGTTGACGACGTCACCGTGGCGGCGCGGGTCGTTCGGGACGATGCGTTCGGCAAGGGCGAACGGTGCCTCGATCGGAATCCACCCGGCGGCGACATCGCCGAGAGCATCGGTGACCGCCTCGACCCAGCGCGGCCAGAAGCGGCCGGCAGCCCGTTCGTCGAGGAACCCTCCCTCGTTCTCGAACCACTTGGGGAACTGTTGGGGGAGCAACATGAACCACGGCTCGATGCCGAGACCGGTACACGTCTGGGCTGCGAATCGATAGCGCTCGACCCAGTCGCCGACGACGATCCCGGCCTTCGGTTGCATTTTCGCCCAGTTGACCGCGAAGCGCAGTTGTGTCAGACCGGATTCGGCAGCAAAGGCGATGTCCTCGGTGATCCGGTCGGCCTCGAACCCCGCCACCGGAATGGCGGCACCCTTGATCACCCGGGCAGCCTACTCACTTCCTCCTACGGGATCTCCTGTGTCATGGCACCTTTGATCCCGGCTCGCGAGTGCCTGCTTCGAGTATTTCCTTGACGCTGGGCCCATCCGAGTATTTGCCGCGCGGCGTAGGGCCTGTTCCTACTCGATCACTCGTCGACAGGTGGGTCCGCCCCGGATGAGCATGGTCGGCCGAAGCATGGTCGGCCGAGCGTGGTCGGCGGAGTGTGTCAGCACTCAGCCGAGGAGCGGGTCGCGGGTCCAGAGTTCGGCGGTGTCGTTTCGCGGCTGGGCAGTTGGACGACCGGAGAGTTCGACGACGTCGACAGCGCCGGGGAATCCGCGCAGTTCGACTGAGCCGTGCGGGGTGGCGAGCACGCCCTCAGGCAGCCGCTCGAGCTGCATCGTCGGGAGCAGCGTCTCGAACGGACCGGCGAAGTCGCACAGGCGAGACGCCATGTTGACGGCGGAACCGATGTAGTCGTCGCCTTCGAAGAGCAGCGCGTGACCTGACGCCATGCCGACGCGGACCGTGAGCGGAGCACAGACCTCGGCGGAGCGGCTTTCCAGTTCGAGGGCGAAGATGATCGCATCACTCTGGTGGATCGAAACGGTCATGAAGCCGTCACCGAGCCATTTGGCGATGCGTACGCCGGTCTCACTGGCGATCTCCCTGGCAATCGTGCGGAACGCACCGAGGATCCGGCCGGCGGCGTCGTCTCCGTACGCGGCGGTGTAGTTCGTGAACCCCGACAAATCAACGAAGGTAAACGTTCTCGGCACCCGCATAGCACTCCCACCGTAGCCGACGGCGGGCTGCGGATGGTTTCGGATTTGTGAACTCCTGGCACCACCGGGGGATACTGCAGGCAGCGCTCAGGCGTCGGGCCGGCCGACGGAGCGCCGACGGAGCCCTGGGCGGCGAACCACGACGCAGAGGAGTAACGTCGACCCATGGCTGCTCGATTCACCTACTCCCGCTGGGATGGAACGCAGAAGGGCTTCGAGGTCGATGCCGATTCGATCTTCGACGAACTGACCGACGATCTGCTCTACCACGGTGACATCAACAATGCCCTGCGGCGGATGATGCAGCAGGGTTTCCAGGACCGCAACAACGAAAAGGTCGCCGGCCTGCGCGCGATGATGGAGAAACTCCGCCAGAAGCGCCAGGAGATCAAGGACAGCGGCGATCTCGGCGGTGTGTACGAGGAAATCGCCAAAGAGCTCGACGACATCGTCGACGAGGAACGCCACGGCGTCGAGAACCAGCTTCGCGACGCGCAGCAATCAGGTGACGAGCGTCGTGCGGAGACGGCCGAAGCAGCAGCGATGGAACGCAATTTCCGCCTCGACATGCTGCCGGACGACCTCGCCGGCAAGGTTCGCGAGCTACAGAGTTACGACTTCGCGTCTGCAGAGGCACAGCAGCGTTTCGAGAAGCTGATGGACAAGCTGCGCGATCAGCTCACCCAGCAGTTCGTCGATCAGGTCACCGACGGTGTGCAGAACATGTCGCCGGAGCAGATGCAGCGCATGAAGGACATGATGGCGGCGCTCAACCAGATGATCGAGCAGCGCGAACAGGGCGAGGAACCGGACTTCGAAGGCTTCATGGACAAGTTCGGCGAGTTCTTCCCGGAGAACCCGCAGACACTCGACGAACTGTTGGAGCAGATGGCGCAACGCATGGCGGCGATGCAGGCGATGATGAATTCGATGTCGCCGGCCCAGCGGGCGCAGTTGCAGCAGCTCTCCGAGGCGCTGATGGAGGACATGGATCTGCAGTGGCAGGCCGGACAACTCAGCCAGCACCTGCAGTCGATGTACCCACAGATGGGTTGGGGCCAGAGTCACGACATGCAGGGTTCCGATCCGATGGGATTCGGCCAGGCAATGCAGGCGATGCAGGATCTCGGTGATCTCGATCAGCTCGAGAACCTGCTGAAAAACGCCACCAGCCCTGGCCAGTTGGCAGAGGCCGACATGGACAAGGTCCGCAACCTGATGGGTGACGACACCGCCAAGTCGCTGCAGAAGATGGCAGAACTGGCGAAGATGCTCGAAGACGCCGGATTGATCAACAACAAGGAAGGTCGCCTGACGCTGACGCCGAAGGGCCTCCGCAAGATCGGCTCGAACGCACTGCGCGAATTGTTCTCGAAGTTGGCCAAGGACAAGATGGGCCAGCATCAGATCGAGCGTCAGGGCATCGGCCACGAACGATCGTACGAATCGAAGCAGTACGAGTACGGCGATCCGTTCAACCTCGACCTGCAACGGACGATCCGCAACGCACTCGGCCGCTCGGGAACCGGAACGCCGGTGCGCCTGACGCCTGAGGACTTCGAGATCGAGCGAACCGAGAACATCACCCGCTCGTCGACGGTGCTGATGCTCGACCTGTCGCTCTCGATGCCGATGCGTGACAACTTCCTACCGGCCAAGAAGGTCGCCATGGCGTTGCATTCGTTGATCTCCACGCAGTTCCCGCGCGACTACCTCGGCATCGTCGGCTTCAGCGAGGTCGGGCGGATCATCAAACCGGAGGACCTACCGGAGGTCAGCTGGGATTTCGTCTACGGCACGAACATGCAGCACGCCTTCCAGCTCAGCCGCCAATTGCTTGCCCGTCAGAGTGGCACGAAGCAGATCATCATGATCACCGACGGCGAGCCGACGGCGCATATCGATCAGCGAGGTGAGGTGTACTTCAACTACCCGCCGGTTGCCGAGACGATCGAGGCGACGCTTCGGGAAGTCATGCGCTGCACTCGGGACGACATCCGCATCAACACCTTCATGCTCGACGCCAACGCCTATCTCAAGTCGTTCATCGAGAAATTGACGGCGATGAATCGCGGCCGAGCCTTCTTCACGACCCCGGACACGCTCGGCGATTATGTCCTCGTCGACTTCATCGAGCACAAGCGCCAGATCGCCCGTGGAGGTAACCAAACTCGCCGTCGAGCGGGCTGAGGTCGACCGGTCGGTCCGTTTCAGCCGGATTTCTTCCCGTTTAACAGGTGTTTCACAATATTTCTGCCATCCGCCCTTGCGCTCGGCGGGTGTGGTAGGGGAGAATGACATCGTTGTAACTACACGGTTGACATCGTTTGGACCAATCCGGGTTCGGCGGGATGGCGCCGTAACTGGCCAGCAGCAGGGAAGGCCAACACCATGACTCAAACATCAATCAGCCATTCGGCAATCAATATCGAAGACGGCAGCTGGCAGGACGAGGCGAACTGCCTGGGTGTCGATCCCGATCTTTTCTTCCCAGAACGTGGTGCCAGCACCCGCGAGGCAAAAGAGGTGTGCCGCGGCTGTGTCGTGCGCCTCCACTGCCTCGAATATGCACTCGTCAACGGCGAGAAGTTCGGTATCTGGGGCGGCCTTTCCGAGCGTGAACGCCGCAAGCTGCGTCGTCAACGCGCCCTCAGCGGACGGCGGAGCGCCACCGCCTGAAGCCTGCCGGCATGATGGCGCGGTCACATTTCACTCATCCAGAGTTTGCAGCGGGTTGCAATACCGGTTCGCTGGCCGTGGTGATACCGTAGTTTCCATGTTCAGTTTCCTTGAAGGGCCAGAGCTCATCATCGTCGTGGTACTCGTCCTCTTGGTGTTTGGCGGCTCTCAGCTGCCGAAGCTCGCTAAGAATCTTGGCCAGGCGCAGAACGAATTCAAAAAAGGTCTCGACGCCGGCAAGGACAAGAGCGACGCATCGACTGCGCCGCCCGTTGTCGTACAACAGCCGCCCGTCGTCGTCGTTCAGCCTCCCGCAGACGCGCCGAAAACCGATAGCTGACACATCGGCACCGCTGCGGTGCCGAGTGACCACATCGACCCGCGACCGGCTCACAGCCGCTCGCGGGTTTTTGCTGTTCCGGCGCTCCGTGAACGACTGTAAGTTCTTGGCGGTGAGCTCAGAGCCGTCGCCCAGTGTTCTCGTGGTCCGTGGATGTGACGTCTTGCGCGTGCCCGAAACCGGTGAGTGCTGGGTGGTCACCAACCAGGACATCGTCGTCGTCGGGAACCTCATCGAGTCCATTTCACCGACGGGCAGCTCGGTCAGCCCGGCGGCGCAGATCATCGACGGCCGTGGTCTGCTGGCCACACCAGGGTTGGTCAATACGCATACGCACAGCCCGATGGTGCTTTTCCGCGGCGCAGCCGAGGATGTGCCAGTGGCTGCCTGGTTCAACGAGCGAGTCTGGCCGATGGAGAGCAATCTCACCGAAGACGATGTCGCAGCAGGTGCGCTGCTGGCGTGCGCGGAGATGATCCAAGGCGGAACGACGGCCTTTGCCGATCACTATTTTTTCGAGGAGGCGATCGCCCGTTCCGTCGCCTCCGCCGGTCTGCGGGCGAACATCGCCCCGACCTACTTCAGCAGCCGTGGCCGGGAGGCGCTCGATGCGACCGTCGAGTTCGCCGGGCGATGGAACGGCGCTGCGGCCGGTCGGATCTCGACCTCGATGGGCCCCCATGCTCCGTACACCGTCGACGATGACGACCTCGCCGAAGTCGCAGCACAGGCACGGCGCCTCGGAATTCGCGTGCACATCCACGCAAGCGAAAATATCGACCAGACCCGTTCGAGCCTGCAGCGTCGCGGCATCACGCCGATCGAAGTGTTGAGCCGAACCGGGGTGCTCGATGCCGGTGTCCTGATCGCCCATGGTTGCGGCATCGTGCCGTCCGACTACGAGCTGTTGGCGACGCATTCGACGACCACGTCGGTCGCCAGCTGCCCGAAGGTCTATCTCAAGCATGCGCTCGCGCCGATGACGCCGGTCGGGGACCTACAGCAACTCGGCGTCGGCGTTGCAGCGGGGACCGATGGTGCCGCCGGCCACAACACGCTCGATATGTGGGAATCGATGCGGCTACTGGCAATGACGCAGAAGTATCAGACGACGGATGCAATGGTGATGACAACGTCGGACACAGTGCGCCTGGCGATGCGCGGGGGTGCCGCTGCGCTCGGGCTCGGCGACCCTGACCTACGCCCCGGCGGGCCCGCAGACATCGTGCTCGTCGATCTCGGTGGATCGCACCACCAGCCAGTGCACGATGCCAGGGCCGCGCTCGTCTACGGGATGCAGACGAGCGACGTGCGGACGGTGATCGTCGACGGACAGGTACTGATGCGAGACCGCCAACTGCTGACGATCGATCTTCCCGAGGTGATCGCCGATGTCGTCGACAGAGTCAAACGCTTGACAACAATCCGCGAAGGCTCCTCAGTCCAGTTCTACAACCCGTGAGCAGGACATCTGCCGTACGAGCGACTCGGGAGGGAGGGTGGGGAAGTCAGGACAGCACAGCGATGCGGCGACGCTTGGCGATGCGGCGACGCTCGCGTTCGGAGGCGCCACCCCAGACGCCGTGATCGATGTGGTTGGTGACGGCGTACTCGAGGCATTCGCTCATCACCCGGCAGGTCGCGCAGATCTTGCGGGCTCGGTCCACTCCGACGCCGTCGCTGGGAAAAAACACGGCAGGCGGGTAGTTGCGGCAGTTGCCGCGCGCCATCCACGCCGTCTCGTTGTCCTCGACCATTTGCCGGTTTTGATCCATCGGGGCATCCTCCGTGTTTGCAGCCGCGACTGCGTGAATTCTCCGCCCTCCGTCGAGGTGCGGACAGATCACTCGCGTTCATCAGTAGTAGACGCACGAGCGGGCCATTCGGTTCCCGACAATCTCCAGTCAAGCAGGCGAATCGCCCGAGTTCAACCTGCTGGCGTGCCAGTTCAATGCGCTGCCACTGTCTGTACACTCGTCCGTCCGCTCACTTCGGAGGATTTCCCATGACCGACATTGCGCCGGTACCACCCCGGGCACACGCCAGGATCACGTACGTCGGACCCGTGTCGCCGCACTGGGAGCTGTACAGCGACTTCGGTGATCGCAATCTCGTCGATGAATTCGCCGCCCGCGTCCTCGCCCGGCTCGTGCTGCTCCCGCGTGACGACCCGCAATTCCGCCGCAACCGCGAGCGCATCGCACGCGACGCCGACCGCGAGAACATCTCACTCGAATGGGACCTCGGCATTCCCGACCAGGGGTAGTACACACGCTCGACCGGGTGTGCTACACGGTCCCGTCGAGCGTGAGAACGACCAGCTCCGGCTGAATTTCCGGTGAACGCCGGTAGCGCATCCGACTGCTCGGTCGGGGGGTCACTACGATGGGATCATCGGACAACGCATCATCAATCGGGATCTGTCGTGGCTGGACTTCAACGAGCGCGTCATTGCCCAGGCGCGCGAGCAGCGGGTCCCGGTGCTCGAACGTGCAAAGTTCCTGGCGATCGCCTCGAGCAACCTCGACGAGTTCTTCCAGGTTCGCGTCGCCTCGCTCAAGGACAAGATCGTCGCCGGGTTCGCCAGGCCGGGTGCCGACGGGCTGACGCCGGCGAACATCCTCGTCGAATTCTCCGATCGGGTGCACGCCATGGTGACCATCCAGGAGGAGTTGTTCGCCGGCGACGTCAGCGCAGCGATGGCCGAAGCCGAGATCAGCATCGAAACCTGGGATTCGCTGTCCGACGACGATCGTAAGGTGCTCGGCGAGGTCTTCGAATTGCGCGTCTTCCCGGTGCTGACGCCACTCGCTGTCGACCCCGGTCACCCGTTCCCGTACATCTCCAACCTGTCGCTCAACCTCGGTGTGCGGTTGCTCGATCCTGGCACCGGCGAGCGCCGCTTCGCCAGGGTCAAGATGCCGCCGCTGTTGCCTCGATTCCTGCCGCTGCCGGACGGCAACCGGTTCGTCACGCTCGAGCAGGTCGTCGCCGCCAAGCTCGGCCGGTTGTTCCCTGGCATGGAAGTCGAGAGTTCTTCGGCATTTCGTGTCACCAGGGATGCCGATCTGTCGCTCGAGGAAGAGGATGCGGACGACCTGCTGGCGGCGGTCGAGATCGAACTCCGACGCCGGCGATTCGGCCGGGCGGTTCGCCTCGAAGTCGATGCAGAGATGCCGGTCGAGATGCTCGATTTCCTGCTCGAGGAACTCGATCTCGACCGTGACGATGTCACCTTCGTCCACACGCTGATCGACCTCACCGGCCTGTTCATCCTCCACGGCCTGGACAAACCGCTGCTCAAGGACGAGCAGTGGAAATCGGTGCTGCCGACGGAACTGTCGGTCGACGACACCAAGAGCATCTTCGCCGTGCTCCGCGAGCGGGATGTGCTCGTCCATCATCCATACGAATCGTTCGCCGGTTCCGTTCAGGCGTTCATCGAGCGGGCGTCACAGGACCGCCTCGTGCAGTCGATCAAGATGACGTTGTACCGCACGAGCGGCGACAGTCCGATTGCCGCCAGCCTGATCCGTGCCGCCGAACGGGGTGTGCAGGTCGCTGTGCTGGTGGAATTGAAGGCCCGCTTCGACGAGCAGACGAACGTCACGTGGGCAAAGGCGCTCGAGCGCGCAGGCGTGCACGTGGTGTACGGGTTGGTCGGTTTGAAGACCCATTCGAAATGCGTGCTGGTGGTGCGCAACGACGCCGACGGTCTCCGGCGCTATGTCCATATCGGCACCGGGAATTACAACTCGAAGACGGCACGGCTGTACGAGGACATCGGTCTGTTGACGACCGATCCGGAAATCGGTGCCGACGTCGGGGATCTGTTCAACCACCTCACCGGGTTCAGCCGCAATACGGAATACCGGCGGCTGCTCGTCGCCCCGCACCAACTGCGCTCGCGTCTGCTCGAACTGATCAAGCGCGAGATCGCCTATGGCGAAGCGGGCCGCATCACCCTGAAGCTGAACTCGCTCGCCGATCCTGAGATGATCGAGGCGTTGTACGAGGCCAGTTGCTCCGGCGTGAAGATCGACTTGATCATCCGTGGGATCTGCTGCCTGCGTCCAGGTGTCGCCGAGATGTCGGAGAACATCACGGTTCGTTCGATCCTCGGGCGGTATCTCGAACACTCGCGAATCCTCCGTTTCGCCCACGGCAGCGAGGGGTCTCCGCTGTATCTGATCGGTTCGGCCGACTGGATGGGGCGCAACCTCGATCGCCGCGTCGAGGTCATGGTGCCGGTGCGCTCGCCGCGCCATCAGGCGTACCTCGACGGCATCCTCGCTGCTGAGCTGTCGGCAGCGGCGATCAGTTGGGGATTGGCGGAAAGTGGTGTCTGGACCCGGTCTCGCAGCGACAACGAGGTCGACGTCCAATACCGCATCGGTCAGTTACTCGCCAGTTCCCTTCGTCGATAACCTCCGAACGGTTTCTCGTACACGATCGTCTCCAGGACCACGGCAGGGACACCTGGACGCCGCCGCTTGCCGGAACGCCGGGGCTGCACGCCGGGGCTGCAGGCACGCCGATCGCCCCAGGCGCGTCGAGCGCCACGCCGTACAGCGACAGCGTCGCCCGGTACGGTGCGCTGTGTCTGTTTCTCACGTGACGGCACGTTCATGTTCGTCAACACGCAGGTTCCCGGCATCACCTCTGCGATCAGTGGACCGTGGTCCGGCGTGCCGGCGAACATCCCGGAATCACCGCTCGCGGTCATGATGCCCGTCGCCGCTGCCGTAGTGCTCGTCGGCGGCATGGTCGCTTTCCGTCGCCGCGGCGAGCATGTGGATGTCACACCGGCCTGACCCGACAACCGCGGTACGGGCGTCGCCATCGCGCCCGTAGCCGTGTCAGGCGGTGTGCTGTTTCCAGAACGTGGCGAGGTCGAAGTCGCACGGGGGGATGAATCGCTGAGTGGTGAGCCTCGTTGCCCGCAACTCGTCGATGCACATGACGTCGGCCTCGCTGCGACCACAGACGACGAGGTGCCATGAACCGGCCTTGAGCACCAGGCCGATGGGTTTGACGATGATGGTCGGATGGTCGGCAATGGTCAGCTCGACTTGGCGTTGTTCGCGCACCATACGGGCCAACCTCCTGAGCTCACCGTGAGGAATTCGGTTGCCCGTCCACGGATCCGGGTCGTGGAGCAGCCAGCTGGACAAGCGGTCGGCTTCGTCGGCGAGCGCCTGGGGGAGAGCGCTGATCAGCTTGTTGCGCGCCGTCGACGTCGGCGCACCGAGGCCGAGCCGGTGAGCAACCCGTGGCTGGCCGACGAGGAACAGACACATCGCTTCCTCGGTGGTCAGACCGGTGAGGTGTGTCTGGAATCCGTCCAACAGTTCGATGCCGCCGCCCGCGCCCCTCGTCGTGAAGATCGGCACACCTGTTTCGCTGAGCGCCTCGACGTCGCGCAGGATCGACCGACGCGACACCTCGAGCGTGTCGGCCAGTTCCGTCGCCGTCATCCGCCCTCGTCGCTGGAGCAGCAGCAACATGTCGAGGAGGCGGGCGGCGCGCACCGACGAACCGTAGTCGAACTGTCGAAGAAGATGACAGCAGATGTCACCTTCGAGATGAGACAGTGACTCCATGAACATCGACGATGTAGCAGGCACCGGAACTCCGAGCGACCCATGGCAGTTGACGACCCCGCCGGGGAGCAGTTCGTTCGAGGCGTATCGCGATCCGGACGCGTCGCCTCCGGCGCTCGTGGTCCAGGTCGGCAAGACGCAATTGCGCTATCACCTGTCGTGCATCGAGGATCTCCACGCGATGCTGACGGATGCCGGCGATTGGATGCCGCTCGGCAACGCTGACGAACAGAAGCCGGCGGCAGACGGAACCGTGGAAGCGTGGGGGCGATCGACCGACAATCCCGTCGGTGGCTGGTACGGGTTCAAGAAGGGGTTGCGGGGCGGTTCGGCAACTACGTGCCGCCAGTGCTCGAAGTGCTCGGCCTCGCCGAAGTCGAACACCACGCCCGTAACAACAGGATGCGAGCGATCTGAGGCGGCCGAAAAATGTGAACGCCGGCAGTAGATGTCGCAGAATCTGCGACATCTACTGCCAGCGAGAGGTACTACGTGGGCTCAGGCGACGCTCGCACGCTTGCGGTTGGTGAACCACATGCCGAGCAGCAGGACACCGCCGGCGGCGAGCAGCAGGAATGCGGGGTTCGACGCCTCCG
Organism: Actinomycetes bacterium; assembly: GCA_025356335.1. Lineage (GTDB taxonomy): Bacteria > Actinomycetota > Acidimicrobiia > Acidimicrobiales > Ilumatobacteraceae > JANXUF01. The sequence continues at coordinate 34,777 of JANXUF010000082.1, read as the reverse complement.
GCACGTTTGCCGGGACCCCTGGCGGCAGGCTGCCGATCGAGACGATCCGGTTCGGATCTGATGACAGCACGGGGGCCGAGGTCTTCAGCGCGATCGGCGAAAACGCCGGACCGGCGATACTCGGCTGCAGAAAGGCGACCAGGGCGTCGATATCGAACTGGCCGTACACACCGTCCTGGGGGGCGTTCTTGAAGACGCCGTAGCCGTCGCCGCCGCCGTACATGAAGTTGTTCATCGTCACGCGATAGGTCTGCGTCGGCACGATATCGATACCGTTCAACTGGATCGCGCCGATCTTCGCTGCGCATGGCACCGCTGCCGGATTGGTCTCGTACCGGAAACCCGTCGACGCCAGCATGATGCGCTGCACGGTCTGGCCGCCGCAGCCGACGTACTGCTCCTCCAGGACCGAGCGGATGTCGGCACCCGTCATCGTCTTGGTGACGAGGTAGTTGTAGAACGGTTGCATCGTGAAAGCGTCGTTGTACGTCAGTGTTCCGCTGCCGGAGAAGACGAGGCCGGGCGAACGGACGCCGCCGGAGTTCATCAGCGCTATCTGTGCGCCACCGCTCGACGGGCTCGCCGTTGCCGCGAGTTGAGCGTCGGCGACGAGGTCCCCGGCTGTCATTTCGCCGTATGGCGCCTGCACCGAGTTGCTGAAACTGGCAGTGATCCTGCCGACGATGGCACGGGCGGTCGAGGCGACTGCAGTCCGGTACTGGGCGACGATCGCCGCCGTGGTCGGATCGCCCGGCAGCGCCGTGAACGTCGTGGCGTTCGAGGACGATGAGTTGATCTGGTTGACGGCGCTGGCGAGCTTCAACTCGCCGGTGTCGTTGGAAATCGTCAAGGTGGCGTCGGTGAGCACCCTGGCGAACGCCGACGCGCTGGTGATCAGTCGTGTCTGCGTACCGTTGGTGATCGTGCACACGTACTCGGTGTGCGTGTGTCCGCTGATGATCACACCGATGTCCGGATCGAGGCCGCTCGACGGGCCGACGATGTCGAAGATCGGTTGGTTGGAGGCGTTGACCGCCGGGTCGAGGTTGCCTGCGCAGCCGTTGAGGACAGCGGTTCCGGCCTGGAAACCGCCCTGGTGCAGGAGCATCACGATCGTCTTGGCGCCGAGCGCCTTCAACTTCGTGGCGGCGGCGTTCGCAGCCGCGACCTCCGGGTCGAACGTCAGTCCGGCGACACCCCCAGGCGAGACAATCGTCGGCGTGTCCTTCAGGGTCAGGCCGATGAATCCGACCTTGATCGTGCCGCCGCTGCTCGACGGAAAGTCCTTGGTGCCGTACGCTGGGAACAGCGTGTTCTCGGCGAGGTTGCCGGACGATGTCGTGCGAACATTCGTCGACAGGTACTGGAAATTGGCACCGGGATAGGTCGGGCTCGTGCCGCCGCCCGGCAGGATGTAGTCCTCGGCGTTCGAGGTGCCCTTGGCGACATTGTCGGCATGGATCTTGGTCTTGGCGACAGAACAGGCGGACGGATCCGGCGCAGTGCTGCAGCCTTTGGCAAGGCGCTGCAGTTCGGTGAAGCCCTTGTCGAATTCGTGGTTGCCGACCGAGGCGAAGTCGATGCCCATCTGGTCGAGGGCGACAATCGTCGGCTCGTCGTTGTAGACGGCACTGATCAGCGGCGAGGCACCGACGGCGTCACCGGCGTAGACCGTGGCGACGTCGGAAGCGCCGTAGGCAGACTTCTTCGAGGCGACGAGATTGGCGAGGTTGGCTGCACCGCCGGCGAACGTCCCGTACTGCTTCGCAGGAGTCGTTGCCGTCGCGTCGAGGTTGCCGTGCAGGTCGTTGAAGCCGAGCACGTGGATGCTCGTTGTCGCTCCGCTTCCCGCTCCTGGGAAGGCCATCTTGACGGTGTCGCCGATGCTGTTCGCTCCGGAGATCACTGTCGCGTTGGCGGACGATCCCGATGCCAGCGGTGCGATGATCGCCGCGCCGAGCAGGGCCACGACGCCGATGGTACGGAGCGTGGCGGAGTGTCGGTGTTTCATGCTGTGCCTCCCATGGCAACCTGAAGCCGTCTACAGGTCTGTCAACAGTTCCGCCACCGTCACCAATCGCCCAGCAGACGTGCAGTTGAACGACAGACGAACATCCGGCAAACGTTCGGCGCCGTCATCGCACATACATCTGCGGGTTGGCGACCGTTGGTCTGTTCGTCATCCGCCGTCCATCTCCGGCACCTACGTTTTTCTCTGTGGCGGCGTCAGCGTTCGAACTGCTAGCCGTCGGCGTTGGCGGTCATCCGGCACTGGCGAACTGGGCGACCGTATTCGTCGCCGTGTGTATCCAGGCGATGCCCTTCCTCGTGTTGGGAGTGCTCGTCAGCGGTTCGATCGCTGCCTTTCTGCCACCGGACGCTGTTGCCAACATGCTGCCGAAGCGGCCGGTATTCGCAGTGCCCGTCGCCGCCATCGCCGGCGTCGCGCTGCCCGGATGCGAGTGCGGCTCGGTGCCGATCGCCGGCCGCCTGATTTCGCGTGGCGCACCATCGGCTGCTGCACTGACGTTCCTACTGGCGGCGCCTGCCGTCAACCCGGTCGTGCTCGTCGCCACCGCCGTTGCCTTTCCCGGTCACCCGGAAATGGTTCTGGCCCGATTCGTCGCCGGCCTCGTCGCCTCGATCGCCGTCGGGTGGATCTGGATACGGATCGGTCACGAGGATTGGTTGCTGAAGGCCCGCCGTCCGGCCCATCAGCACGACAATCGCCTCGATGCGTTCACGCACACGGTGCAGCACGACTTCCTCCAGGCAGGCGGGTATCTCGTGATCGGCGCAGCCATGTCGGCGACGCTGCAGACGATCGTTCCGCAACGGATACTCGGCAGCGTCGCCTCCCTCGGTTGGATCTCCCTGCTTGCTCTCGGCCTGCTCGCCGTCGTGCTCGCCGTCTGCTCCGAAGCCGACGCCTTCATCGCCGCCGGTCTGAGCCAGTTCTCGCTGACGTCTCGGCTGGTGTTCATGACCGTCGGCCCGATGGTCGACGTCAAACTGATCGCCCTGCAGGCCGGCACGTTCGGCCGGTCGTTCACGCTGCGGTTCGCTCCGGTGACGTTCGTCGTCTGCGTGCTTGCGGCGACTGCTGTCGGCCTGGTGCTGTTGTGAGCTCGGACCTCTTCGATCAGGACGTCAGCACCGACGTGAGGGCACTGCTCCAGCATGACGAGGTGGGCTCCGCCCCCGCCGCGCCGAACTCGTTCGCACGGCATTCATCCGGTTCCGGCGCTCCGGCGTTGGTCTGTGCGCTCGTCGGCATCTGCCTCGTCCGCCTCGTCACAACAGGGCACTACAAGCGGTATGTCCGAGTCGGCATGGGCCCGATCTTGATGATCAGCGGATTCGTCCTGATCCTCGCTGGCGCCGTCACATGGTGGAGTTCGAGGCGTGGCCCCAGTGACAGCCACGAACACGAACACGGCCGCTACCACGGCCACGAACACGATGACGACGGGCACGGCAGGATTGCGGTCGGCTGGTTGCTGCTCGTCCCGGTGCTGACCGTGTTCGCCATCGCCCCGCCGGGGCTCGGCTCGTTCGCCCTCTCGCGGGCATTGTCGTCGACATCGGTGCAGCAGGGCTCCGGATCGTTTGCCGATCTGACGGGTGCCGATCCGGTCGGGATGCTGCTCAAGGAGTTCGACGAACGGGCTTTCGACCGGGCGGGGGTGAGCTTCGCCGGTGTACCGGTATCGGTCGTCGGCTTCGTCGCCAAGGCGCCACACGGTGACGGTTTCATCGTCGCCCGTTTCCAGATCGCCTGCTGCGCTGCCGACGGGAGGGCGAACCTGGCGCACGTCATCGGCTACACCGGCACGGTCCCGCCCGTCGACAGCTGGGTGCAGATCACCGGCTCGTTCCACGCCGGTGCCGGACCGCAGCAAGCACCGTTGCTCGTTGCCGCGACGGTCACCCCGATCGCCCAGCCATCAGACCCGTACGAGCCGAACTGATGCCGTACGGACCCGGTGCCGGACGCGACGCCGGCGCCTCAGATCGTAAGTGATGCGATCCGAGGCGCCAGCGTGTGACGGCTGGACACCGGTTGCCATCCTGTTGCCGTTGGCCGGGCTCGGCGTGCTCGGCTTCGGAGTCAGGTCGCGCCGGCGCCGCGTCCCCGACGCGACGTAACTGGTCGGTCCGCCTAAACGGTCATCGGTGTGCCTCGTCGAGGGAGTCGAGTAACTCGCTCACGATCCTCTTGGTCTTGGGTGAGTCGTATTCTCGGAAACGGTCTGCGAACTCGGACCGAGCGCTGATCTGCATCTGTTGCAATCGCTCGAGCAGCCTGCCGAGAGCGATGAACGTGTCGACGTTGCGACGGTTGGCGATCAGGCCATGGGCCACGGTATCGAGTTCGCTGGTATGCACCTGGGCATCCTGGTGTTCGCCGAGGTTGTCCTGCAGGCCCTGCATCTGTTCGCCGAAGGCGTTGCGCAACTTCTTCGGCAGTACCGGGGAGAAGCAGTCGACGATATAGCGGAGCTTCTTGGCGTCCTTGCGGAGCTCGTGGAGGGCTTCAGCCGGTGAGTCCGGATCGATACGCCGCCCAGCATCGAGGACCCGTGAGTGAGCATGCCGGAACCGCATGGCGAGCACCTGCCCGAGCGAGGGGCCGATGTCGTCGACCGGCGTCGCCGAGCCAGGTTCACCCATCGCCGGCGCCCGGCCATCGGCGAGCGTCGCCCGCCACGCTTCGATGACATCGTTGGCTCTCGCTGATTGCAGCACGGCAACGAGCGCTGTGCGGGCCTGCGCCCGGTCCAGTTCGATGCGGTCGAGGACCGGTTGCAGCGCCTCGATGCTCTTCGACGACATTCCGTCGACGTAACTCGGCCATTCGATGACGTAGACGTCGAGATCGCGGGTCGGCCCGGTCGAGCCGGCGAGCCAGGCGAACTCGTCGCTGTACAGGCGGCGTGTCACCGCTGGCAGGACGCCCTTGCTCTCGCCGATCACTGCCCGAGTGCGGCGCATCGCAACTCGGAGCTGGTGCAGACCTTCGGGATCCGTACCGTCGATTGCCGCCGGCCAGTTGACCTCGATTGCCTGCAGTTCGTCCAGCAGCACTGACACGAACCCGTGCGTCGCCGACATTTTGGAGGTCAGGCGCATGGGCGCACCATACTGCGTTCGATGGGTATCGAGCTGGAGCGCAAATTCATGGTCGGAGAATTGCCGGCTGCGCCACAGCTCGGCGATGGCGTGCGGCTCCGACAGGGATACCTGGCTGAGGACAACGGCGTCGAGCTACGCGTGCGGATCACCGATGCGGTCGCCGTCATCACCGTGAAGGCCGGCCTCGGTCTGTCGAGGACCGAGGTGGAGTGTGCGATCACCGAGGCGGAGGCGATGTCCCTCTGGCCGTTCACACAGGGCCGCCGGGTCGAGAAAGTGCGCCACCGTGTCGCCCTCGGCGGACATGTGGCCGAGGTCGACCTGTACGACGGCGCACTTGCTGGTTTACGCATCGTCGAGGTCGAGTTCGAGTCGGAGTCGGCTGCGCACGGGTTCGAGGTGCCGACGTGGTTCGGGCGCGAACTCACGGGACGATCGGAGTGGTCGAACGCCGCGCTGGCACGGGACGGACGACCGGATACGTAGCGTCGAATCGTTCGATCACGACGATCGTCCGGTCGATCCACGTTCTGGCGCATCGGCGACTGTTGGCCACTGGTGACGTTCGGCCCTGACGACGTGGAGTCCAGCGGGGCAGTGTGGAAGCAGCCGACCACTGGAGAGTTGCTGATGTCCCTGCCTACGCTGCCACGATCTGCAGACGAATCCGGCGCCGACCCGTCGCCTCCGACAACCGGAATCGCCTCGTCCACCGAGGCGCCCCGCATGGTTTCCCGGCGGTCGTGGCTTCGCAGCGCCGGTGTCGCCGGCGCCACGGCCGTCGTGCTGGCCACCGGTGTGCTGAGTTACCGTGTGTTCGACACCGCAGTGCTCGATCCGGAGGGCGGGAATGCCTACGACCCGTGGCGGACGTGGCGGTCGGTCGGCGGTCCGCTCGGAACCGTGGCAGCGGCGATCCTCGCTGCGAATCCGCACAACACCCAGCCGTGGTTCTTCCACGTGACCGACTCGGCGATCGACGTCTACGCCGACTCAGCGCGACGCATCGGCACGGTCGACGTCGCCGGACGCGAACACCATGTCGGACTTGGTTGCGCCATCGAAAATCTGGTGATCGCCGCTCGTGCCAAAGGTTTCGTGCCGACGGTCACGTTGCTGCCATCAGGATCAGCGAGCGACGTGGTTGACCATGTTGCCCATGTCGCCCTCGCTGCGGGGCCCGCAGAACGATCGCCGCTGTACGAGGCGATCGGGAGCCGCCATTCGAATCGCGGACCGTATCGGGCGACGCCGGTTGCTGCCGGCGTTCTCTCCGAACTGGTCGACACGACGGGCTTGTCCGGAGTCGACATCCATTGGATCACCGACGAGACCGCCAAGGCGGCGCTCGGGCAGTTGATGCTCGACGCCGCGCACGCTGTTGTCAACGACCAGCAGCAGTCGATCGACGGATTCGCCTGGTTTCGTTCCAATGACGACGCCATCCAACAGCATCGAGACGGACTGACACTCGACGAGCAGGGGCTCTCCCCGCTCATGCTCACTGCCGGGAAGCTGTTGCCGGCCTCGACACGCTCTGCCGGCGACACCTTCTGGGTCGACCAGACCCGCAATGTTCACATCAGAACGGCCGCGGCATACGGCGTCGTCACGGTCGCTGACTCCGCCGACGTCGAAACGCAACTGACCGGTGGACGGTTGCTGCAACGCCTCCATCTCACCGCTTCCAGCCGCGGCGTCGCACTGCAGCACATGAACCAGATCACCGAACGCATCGATCGAGAACAGGCGACCGGGGCGCCGGCGACATTCGCTCCGCGCTTCGCCGAACTGCTTCCCGCAGGGGTTCGACCGCTCGTCGCCTTCCGCGTCGGTTACCCCGCCAGGGCTGCACGACCGAGCCCACGCCGTGCGCTGGCAGCGGTGACCCGATGAACATCACCACCACCCCCACCACGACGACCACCAACACCGCCGGCACTGGACAGCGCAACGCCGGTGCGAAGATTGCGATATCCGGCGCGCTTGTCGGGGTGCTCGCCGGACTGGTTCAGGCAACCGTCGGCTCGCGCATCCCAACATGGAGTGGGGCGAAGGCATCGCCCAGAGCACTCGGAATACTGACCGTCATCCTGTCGGTCCTCGCAGGTGTCGCCGCGCGAGTGCTGCAACGAACGGACCGTCGGTCGACAAGCCGGCTGATGGCGACGGCATCGATCGGCGTCGTCGCGTTGGTGTGCTTCACGACGGTCGGGAGGCTGTGGTACGTCCCTGGCCTCTTGCTGCTCGTCGGTGGCGTGCTGACGGTCGACAGCTGGAGATCGGCGGGAAGCATCGTCCGGCAGCACTGGCTGCGGATCCTGCTGGCGTCCCTCGGCCTGTTCGAGCTGTTGATGGCCGCAAGCGCTTCGCCACTGCGTTTCGTCATCGGTGCCTGCGGTGGGATTGCGCTCGTCGCCAGTTCGTGGGTCGTCGGTGACCGTCGGGCGGTAGCCGCAGTGTTGATGGCGATCGGGACGATCCCCTTCGCCGTCGTCGCCTGGACGGCCATCGTCCCGTTGCTCCTGCTCATCGTCGTCGGCGGGCTCGCCATCGCCCTGCTGCGTACGTCCACCCGTCACGCACCGGCCTGATTCCTCAGTCGTCGGTCCCTGGGGTGCCGTGGCTCCAGGCTCGGAGCCGGCGGAGGAGACTGCGCTTCTTGTCGTAATGATCCTGCATTCGTACGAGGATCGAATCCAGCACGGTGACGGCTTCGGCGATATGCGGGCCCTTGTTGAGCATGACGCATTCGGCGCGCTCCGACATTGCGGCGTCGGTGATCTCGGCCCGCGACGGCTGCCCGGTTCTGGCCAGCGTGTCGAGCACCTGCGTTGCCCAGATGACCGGGACGCGAGCGGCCTCGCAGAGCCACATGATTTCCTCCTGCACCTCGGCGAGACGATCGAAGCCGACCTCCACAGCGAGGTCACCGCGGGCGATCATCACCCCCACGTCCCGGCTGCGCATCGCTGTCAACAACAGCTCGGGAAGGTGCTCGAACGCAGCCGCATTCTCGATCTTCAAGACGATGCCGACATGGGAGGCATCGAGCCGGAGGAGTTCACGCTGCAGTTGTTCGATATCTGCCGGACGACGGACAAAGGACAATTCGACGATGTCCGCGTTGCGTGCAACGAATTCCAGATCGTGCAGGTCCTTGGCGGTCAAGGCATCGAGCCGCAGATCTGTTTCGGGAAGGTTGATCCCTTTGCCGGCTCTGAGCTTCGCTCCGCCAGGGCGCACGACGGTGACGGTCATCGTGATCTCGTCAGCCGTTACCCGGTCGATGACGCCGCCGATCTTGCCGTCGTCGAGCCACACGTGTTCGCCCGCTTCCGCCTGTGTGAAGGCCTCGGGGAGGCTGCAGCCGATCGCGTGGGGGGTACCTCCGACGGTGGCGGCCGCCGGTGTGAGCGATCTGGTCAGGATCACGGTGTCGCCGAGCAGCACGCGGTGGGCGAGCTCGAGCTCGGGAAGTTCGCCGATCGCCACAGCGTCAGCGCCGTCGACGGTCGGACACGAGACCCGCAAACCGGTGGTCAGGTAGGTCGTCTGCTCCGTCGAAACCAGGCAACCGCCTTCCGCAACGTCGACGACGTCCCAGTGCCGCTGCGCACCACGACTGTCGATGAGTTCGAGACGATCCCCGAAACGCCGCCGCTCGATCCACGAGGCGTCCTCGACCGGCACGGTGACGATACCGACGTGGGTCGGCACGGAGGCATCCGACGCCACGGGAGCGGCCAACCACACCTTCGCCGGCGACACCACGCGGCCAAGCCCGTCGCGTTTCGGTCCGACCCGTATGGCTTGCGGCCCGGGGAGCAACGGGCCCGTCCGCAGTTTCGGGCCGGCGAGGTCCATGGTCACCCGGCAACGGCGTCCACGCGCCGTGATGCTCGCTCGGAGGTGGACGATCATCCGCGCCCACCCATCGGCGTCGTCGTGTGCGCAGTTCACCCTGCCGATGTCCATACCCCTGTCGAACAGTCCGGCAACGAGATCCGCATCGCCTGCGGCTTCGCTCGGCATCGTCACCATGATCCGAGTGCTGCGAGCAGCCGGCGCAGGTCCGAGCAGGCGATCGGCGTTGGCGGTCAGCACGTCGGTCCCGGCCGGGAACCGATCGTCGTCTGACCGTGGAAGCGGCGTCGAGCCGGTCAACGTCGAAAGGATGACGAGCACTGCGTCGATCGCCCTGATGACGTCGGATTCCGATCGGCCCAACGACGACAAGCCGAGCACTGCGAGTCGCGACTGCAATTCGCGGACATCGTGATTGCGGAGTTCGACGTAGTGGACGAGGTTGACGGCCGACCGCCGATGCGTCGGATGGGCGGCCTCGATCGCTTCGGTGCCGGCAACTTCTGCTGCCACGAGATCGGCGCGCAACCGGTGCAACTCGTCCTCCACCCGGACGAGTTCGGCTGGATCGAGCGAATCCGGTCGATCGTCACTGGGTGCCATGGGTACGACCCTACGGAGCAGTGATGAACGGACCATGAACGCCGAGGTCAACGCCGGCGGCTCACCGACACGTCGGAAGAAGCGCTTGAGGTCCACAGCGTCATTGAGGACGTTTGGCCCTGACTTGCGTTTCTGTTTGCACGTACGTTGGAGCTGTCTCGAAGCCGTGTTCTGGTTGCGATTCAAGGGAGTCGTCATGAATGTCATCATCGTTGTCGGACCGGAACGGGTCGGTTGCCACGTCACCAGCGAGCGCCGAACCTATGCAGCATTCCGCTTCGACCGTGGCGGCTCGGAACCATCGCCGGCCTCCGCAGCATCGATTCTGCCGTGAGTCGGCCTGTCGGACCGTCGCATGTGATCGAGGTCCGCGATCTCTGCAAGAGCTACGACGGCAAGGTCGTCATCGACCACCTCTCCTTCACTGTCCAACCAGGCGTCGTCACGGGCTTCCTCGGCCCGAACGGTGCCGGCAAGTCGACGACGATGCGCCTCATCGTCGGTCTCGACCGACCCACATCGGGTGATGCCACCATCGGCGGCATCCACTACGTCGAGCTGCCGCGGCCGCTGCGAGTGGTCGGTGCCCTGCTCGACGCCGGCGCAACCCACAAGGGCCGCACGGCGTACGACCACCTGCTGTACCTCGCCCAGACGCAGGGCATCCCCCGCGGCCGGGTCGACGAGGTGCTCGAGCTCGTCGGGCTGCACGATGTGGCCCACGAACGCGCCGGCACGTTCTCACTCGGCATGGGTCAACGCCTCGGCCTCGCCGCCGCGCTGATCGGTGATCCATCGGTGTTGATCCTCGATGAACCGGTCAACGGACTCGACCCCGACGGCATCATGTGGATCCGCAACCTCGTGATCCACCTCGCGAGCGAAGGTCGCACGATCTTGGTCTCCAGTCATCTGATGAGCGAGATCGCGGCCACCGCATCGGACCTGATCGTCATCGGCCGCGGCCGACTCATCGCTGCATGTACGACCGACGAGTTCGTCGAACGAAGTTCGAAACGGACTGTGCTCGTCAAGTCGCCCGACGCCGTGGCGTTGGCCGACCTGATCACGTCCGCCGGCGGACACGTCGAAACCCATGGCGAAGGCGAACTGATCGTCACACTGGTCGACGCCGCCCACATCGGGGCACTCGCATTCACAGCCAGGCTCGAACTCCACGAGCTCACCCCGCAACTCGCATCACTCGAGGACGCATTCATGGAACAGACCCACACCAGCACCGAGTTCGGCGGCCACAGTTCGAACAGCGACAGTCCGGTGTTCGCCACCGCCTCGTCCGTTGGAGCCGACCGATGACCGCCACCGTCCTCCACCCGCCCTCCGAGGATGTGCGCCTCGGGCGGACCGGTCTCGACATCGGCGGCCTGGTCAGGTCGGAATGGACCAAGATCCGTTCGCTGCGCTCCAGCGTCGCCGCATTCGTGCTGCTCGTCGTCGCGACCGTCGGGTTCACCGCCCTCTTCGTCGGTCTGACCGTTACCCAATGGGATCAGCTCGACGCCGTTCAGAAGCTGACGTATCAGCTCGACCCGACCCGCCTGATCCTGGGGGCCGGGTTCCAGATCAGCCAGCTCGCGGTCTGCGTTCTCGGCGTACTCGTCATCTCCAACGAGTACTCCAGCGGCACCATTCGTGCCAGCCTGCTCGCCGTCCCCCGGCGGACCCCGATGCTGATGACCAAGGCAGCGGTGTTCGCCGTGCTCGTATTCGTCGTCGGCGAAGTCGCTGCGTTCGGTGCGTTCGCTATCGGTGCCCCGATCCTGCACTCGAAGGTGCCGGTCGGCATCGGCGACCCGGGCGTGCTCCACGCCCTCTTCGGTGCAGGCCTCTACGGCGCCGTGCTCGGCGTGTTCTCCATCGCCATCGGCGCGATCGTGCGCCACACCGCCGGAGGCATCACCGGGATCATCGCCTTCGTGCTCGTGCTCGCACCGCTCACCCAGCTGATCCCGGGAGCGATCGGCGACCACATCTACGCCTACCTGCCGACCAGTGCCGGCCAGCTGATGGTGAACGCACGCCAGGGACCCAAAGATCTCCTGACGCCGTGGCAGGGCTTCGGCGTCGTGTGCCTGTGGACCGCAGTGCTCATGCTCGTCGCCAACTACCTCCTGAGGCGTCGCGATGCGTGAGCGGAGACGGGTGTCGAAAGGGTGATGGTCGCAAACCCGTCCAGCATCTCTGGCTTCATTGTCGGCTGACGAGCCATGACCACGCCAGCCGGTGGGGCCACCGCCAGCGCTGCGCCGCTTGACGCCCTGCCGCCGTCGCCTCGTCATTCCCGAGTCGACAACTCGATCACCGGCAATGGCTACAACCTCGCCCGTCGCACCGGGCCGCAGACCGGATCGTTCAACAGAATGTTGCCGTTTGTTCCCGAAGCTGACCTTGTTCGTTCAGCAACGCAGGGCGCAGGCTTCACCGAGCCACACAAATGGTGGTCAGTCGGATTCGAGGAGCAACAATGTCAACACCGGACGAGGACAACACACAAGCGCCGATCGGCCGTCGGCGGTTTCTCCGCGATGCGGGCATCGCCGGGACTGCCGTAGCCGCCGCCACTGCCTTTGCCGGGAAGGCCTCGGCCGGACCGACGCTGGTGCGTCAGCCTGATGTGAGCGGTGCGGCGCCAGCCGACATGTTGCATCTGCAGTTCGGCGCAGACGCCAGTGAAACGATCGTTGCGTCGTGGTCGACCCCGACGCAGTCGAAGCGTCCTCGGCTACGGCTCGGCTCGAAACACGGGGGCTACGGCGATGTCGTACAGGCCGAAGAACGCGCCTACACCGATGCGCTCACGGGCGAGACGGTCTACACGTACCACGCCCAGGTCGACGGTCTCCGGGCCGGGCAGCAGTACACCTACCAGGCGTACGCTCAGGGCGGCGATCCGGTGGGGGGCACATTCCGCTCCGCCCCGGATCGTCGTGCACCGTTCCGCTTCTCGAGTTTCGGTGACCAGGCAATCCCGGCCGCTGTCGGGTCTGGCGCGCTGGTCGGGCCGCATACGCCGAACGCCGGCTACATCGTCGACGCCGTCGAGGCAACGGACCCGCTGTTCCATCTGCTCAACGGGGATCTCTGCTACGCCAACGTCAGCGACAACCCGGTGGCGACATGGCGATCGTTCTTCCAGAACAACATGCGTTCTGCGCGCAACCGCCCGTGGATGCCGAGTGCCGGGAACCACGAAAACGAGATGGGCAACGGCTCACAGGGAATGCTCGCCTACCAGACGTGGTTCTCGTTGCCGGACAATGATCAGCAACAGGATTGGCAGGGCAACTGGTACTGGTTCAAGGTCGGCAGTGTCGCCGTCGTCTCGTTGAACAACGACGATGTCTGTCTACAGGCGGGGTCATATGTCAAATACCGGCTCGACAACAACAAGCATGCGGCACATCGTCAGGACTACATCAACGGGTACTCGCAGGGCGCTCAGAAGGCATGGCTCGAGCGCACACTTCGCACGATCCGGGCGAACGACGACATCGACTGGATCGTCGTCTGTATGCACCAGGTGGCGATGTCCTCCGCCCACTTCAATGGTGCAGACCTCGGTATCCGTCAGCAATGGCTGCCGTTGTTCGAGCAGTACGGAGTCGATCTGGTGGTCGCCGGCCACGAGCACCACTACGAGCGCACGCACGCCGTACACGGGTTCGACGCCACGATCCTCGGCCCGACCGGCACCCAGCTACGGACACCGATTCCCCAGACCACTGCGATCGACGTGATCGACACGACCAAGGGGACGGTCCATATGATCATCGGCGGTGGGGGTCATTCGTTCCCGACCAGTCCGTCGGCGTTCGACATGCCACACGATGGCGTGTTGATCTACGACGTCGACACCTCGGCGGTCGTCAACGGCATCGGGCCGCGGCCCTCGAAGATCACGACGGAGCCCGGCAACTGGTCGGCCTTCCGCGATCTCGCCAATCCGTACGGCTTCTGTACGTTCGACGTCGATCCCGGAAAGCGTGGTGGCGCGACGTCCATCACCGTGCAGTACTACGCCGCCAAGGCCGGGTCGGCGACCTACGCTCCGACGGATACGTTCCGCCTCGTGCGTCCGCGACGTGACCAGCCGTAGCTCCCACCGACGACCGCAAGGCCGCCGAGAGGGAGCAGCGCGTTCAATGGAACTTCCGGGACGTCGGCCGGCGGCACATCGCAGTTCGTCAGGACGCGAACCTCGTCGAAGCCGTCACCACCGAGGTTGACGGCGACGGTTTTCCGATCGTGCGCGTCGACGGTAACGACATCGTCGTCGAGGAATTCGACCCCGCGTCTCGAATCGCCAGGCGAGTGATACGTCGTGCCGTGGGCTCCGACGATGCGGTCGGTCAAGTCAAGCGGCCTGAACAGGAACCCGAACGGTCTGTTCGTCCCGATGATGGCGACGATGTCCTGCGAGAAGGTCACGGTGCCCGACAGCCTTGTTCGAGATGTGCCGGCGGCGTCGAAGTGGATCATGTGCGATTGCAGGCAGGTAACGGTCTGCGGCGGAGCAACGAGCGCTGCCCCGCCAGGAATCGGCCCGCTGCTGATCGTCACTTGCGACTCGTCGAACACACGAATCGCTGTATTGCTCTCGTATGCGCCGTCGGCGACGCTCGGCGGTGCGGAGACGATTTCGACGGCACCGGTTGCCGAGGTCGCCGTGGCCCAGGCTGACCCCGGCACCCCGATCACCGCGACGAGTGCGACGGCGCCGGTGAACGCAGCGTTGCGAATCTTCCTCGCACGCGGTGAGCGGATGGAACGCGACGAGGGTGGGAGAGCGAGCATGGTTTCCTCCGAGGGGCGGCTGGTCACCGATCGTGCGTCCACGGAGCGACATCGACGTAGCGGGCAGGTGAACTCCAGACGTGTCGTCCGTGAACAGTCGGCGACATGTCGGGCGCGGGCCGCCAGACGCTCCCACGAGCGACCGTCGTCCGTACGATTGGTGCCCCCGGTGAGCCTGCGGACGCAGAAGGCGTTCGGCGCTCCGTGCTGCAGCGTGATCAGTGAGCGTATGGTGACGCGAAGTCCGCCTCGATGGTGACCTGGGCAATACCGGCCGGGCGCACGAGCGTGCTGACGACGGCGTTGTCGGCGTCGGAACTCAGCACGTGTTCGACGAATCCGACGGCCTTCGTGCCGATCGTCGGCTGGATGTGTTCAGGAAGCATTGCCCATGTGGATGGCGCCCAGATGTGTTTCGTCCGTTCGTGCTCGACCATGCGCCATTGATGAACATGTCCACTGGCCACGAGTCGGAGGTCTGCTCGATGGAGGATGGCTCCGAGACGACTGCGTGACGGCTCGGTGACGTACCGACGGGGATCGTCGGTCTCTGCCGGATGCCATGGCAGCAGTGGCCGGTGGAGGAAGAGTGCAACCGGTCCCGCTGCACCGAGTTGTTCGTCGAGCCAGTCCCACAGATCGAGCGACGACGCCAACCCTGAAAGGAGCGTTTGGACGTCGAGGCCGACGAGCGTGATCCCGCCGAAATCGACGGTCCAGCTCGGCGCGCCGAAGACGTCGGCGTATCGATGACGCCTCGCCTCGGTTACCGGTTGCAGGGTGTCGCCGAAGTCGCCGATGTCGTGGTTGCCGGGAATCGCTCGCCACGGCACGCCGAGGCGTTCCAGCTGGGCGCGTGCGTGCAGGAGGTCCGTGTCGTCATCAGCACCGTTGAGGCTGATGTCGCCGGTGTGGACGACGAAGTCCGGCCGGTGGGTGTGGACGTAGTCGACAACAGCCTGCCAATTGTCGTCGGCAAAGGGCGCACGCGTCGACAGGTGGGAGTCACTGACCTGCAGTATCCGAACCATGCAACACAGTGAAGCACCCCGGCTGCGCTCGCCGGAAACCGATCGACGTCAGATCGGGGAGTGTTCGCTGGAGGAGATGAGATCGGCGAGTCGTCCGGCGGCTATCTCGAGATCCGTTTGGAGATCGCCGCTGCGGAGCCAGTCGAGGGTGTACGTACGGCCGCGAACCTTGGTCAGGCGGAGTCGTTCCGCCGTGACCCTGACCTCGGCGTCGTCGAGCAGCCGAGATCCGGCGAGCAGTCGCTGGATGTCGGTCAGCTCGTCTGACTCGATATCTCCGGTGATCGTCGTCATCATCCGGACCGTAGCAGTCCGAGCGGTGGGTGCGCTCCAACGATGATCCGACGCTGTTCATCTCGAGGATGCGTGGCAGACAAAACCGCCGGCCGCAGCCGCTGGTAGCGTTCTGATGGTCGTTGCCTGGTCCGCGGGACCCGTGCGCGGCGGAGGAGGACACCTCGTGTTTCCAGTGAACAACGGTCAGGCAGTCGAAGGCGCGACAGTTCCGGGGCCGGAGGATGATCTCACCGATCAGCAGTTCGCTCCGATCGTCAGGCGGCTCGACGGTCGATTCGGAGACGTGCTCGGTCACGACACCGTCGAACGAACCGTCAGAGCGACATGGCAGCAGTACGCCGCTGCGACGGTCCGGACATTCGTCCCAATGCTCGTCGAGAAGGACGCGTTCGACGTTCTGCGCCGCCTGACTGTATAGCTGCGTGGGCACAGCTTCCGCCCACCTACATGCTCATTCCGCAGTGACGCTCGAGCAGCGCGGTTGCTTCGACCGCCCGCGACGATTAACGCCGAACAATAACGGTCAACGTCGAGACACAAGGGCCCGATCCGCCATTGACTCAAGCGGCCAGTGGTCGTGCCTGTGGCGGGTAGCTGTCCCTTTCGGAGCGAGTTCGGGTGGTGAGGTAGCAGCTTCGTTGCGGATGCTCGCGGACTCTCAGGAGGTCGCTGCCGGCTTGCGTTTCTGAATCATCTCACGGCCGAAGGCGACGAGGAATTGACGGGTCCGCAGTAGGCGGTCGACGGACTCGTCGTTGCCTGCCGATCGAATCGCGTCGTTCGCCTTGATGCCGATCTGATCGACGAAACTCGTCCCGAGATCCGGGGATTTGAAGGTATTCGACGGCTGGTCGACGATGATCAGAGTGACCCGTTCGTAGCTCGTCCCCTTCGGTGTCTTGATCGGCCAATGCCAGTAGAGAGTCGTATATGTGACTTTGCCATTCGGACTACTCCAAGTGAGTAGCTCGCCGACGACACCGCCGCCCATGTCGACACTTTTCACACCTGTGACCTTGTAGCCATGGAAGTTGTAGCACGCCTCGACGCCATAGGCGTTGAGTGCCGACCGACTCGGTGTATCGATGATGTCCGTCGTGATCGGGGCGGACGACTGCAGGTCCGAGGTCGTGCCGGCGCTGAGGTATTGGTATCTCACCCATTCGGAGCTGTCGCCGAAGAACGGTTTCGCCCATTCGATCGTTTGCACGGTCTGAAGGTTCCACCCGGGTGGCGTCTCCTTGCTCTCGGCGAACGCGACGAGCCGGGGCGAGCCGAGACTCGTGGACACGAGGTCGTTCTTCTCCAGGCTGGAGTTCATGAAGCCGACGCCGAGGGTCATCACTGCGACGCACATCGCGCTGTAGCGCAGTCGTGGGGCAGTCGATGAGCGACTCGTGAGTGCTGCCTTGGCTTTTGCCTTGATTCGGTTGTCGATCGCTTTGAATCGCAGACCGAAACGTCCCATCACCAGCACCATGATCGCTACGCCGAGCGTGAAGGCGATCAGACCGACGAACGGATGGAAACCGTCGATCGCCACTTTCTCACCCCAACGATGAGCGGCGAAGAACACCACGAGCAGACGGCCGATGTTCAGCAGCCACACGAGGATCGCGCCGATTGCCAACCACAGGAACTTCTGCCAGCGCGTGCCTTCGACCATCAACGCGAAGGCGATGCCGACGAGCAGGAACCCGACGAGCCCGTTCGCTCCCGAACAGGCGGAGGCAACGGAGAGCGTGAACTTGGATGTTCCATGGGTGATTTCGAACAGTGGCGACCCATTGCCCATCTGCCTGGCGAGGTGGACGACGTTGAGCGACTTGGCAAGCCCGGCGACGGTGAGGTCGGTGAACTTGCCGAGCCAGTTCGTCAGAGCAACGTTGTACGGATAGGGCCATGCGAGGAACAGGAAGAACAGGCCGTAACGCATCTTCCAGGTCGTGCGAATACCGTAGACGAGGGTGACGACGCCAGCCGCAAAGAAGGGCATCGTCAGTAAGTCGATACGCCACAGCCAGAACTGCGCCGACAGTCGGGCCGGCAAAATCAAGTTCGCCATCAACGCCCCAAAGACGAGCGGGAACCCGACGATCCAATCCAGCTGACGGTCGCTGATATCCGGACCGGCGTCGTTGTGGCGGGCGGCGAGCGCCAACATCAGGGCTATCAGCGGGACCAACGCAAGATGAGCGATCGGGGTGTCGAGGCTGAGTCCGTCGATGAGCGTCTGCAGGCTGGTGTGATACGCAAGGACGACGCTGCCGGTGACGATCGCCGGGCGAACCCACCTGCCAGTGCGCACCGATGACACAAGTGCGGTGACTCGGAATGTCCTAGCGACTGATGTGGCGGGCAGGCCATTGACCGTTGTGGACTCGAGATCGTCGGTCAGTCGGGGCGTGACAGCGCTCATGCCACGAGGCTCGCAGGAACCCGACCTCGCTACATGCCGGTCAGTGTCGAGTTCACAGCCGACTGGACCACTGTTCATCTGGCGTCCATCCGCACGTCAGTTGGTGTCTACTCAGGTCTCGCAACATCGGGGCATGACATTCCTGCGAGGAGCCGCGCCCATGGTCGCGCCTCCGGTGGGATTCAGCGACGATCCGTCGAACGACATACCGATCAGGCCGGCTGACAACCCGACGGTCGGCGATCGAATCTTCCGGGTGATCTGCGTCGCCTCCGCCTCCGTGGCATTGGTGATCATCGCCGCGACGGCGATCTTTCTGCTCAACAAATCCAGACCGGCGCTCGCCAAAACCGGTGTGTGGCACTTCTTCACAGCGAGCGTCTGGAACGCAGCGGTTGGCGATTTCGGCGTACTCGGCCTCGTGATCGGAACGATCACCATCGCCACAATTGCGCTGATCGTGGCGGTGCCGCTAGCCGTCGGGATGGCGTTGTTCGTCAACGAGTACGCGCCGCCGCGTATCGGTCGGACGCTGACAGCCGTGATCGATCTGCTTGCTGCGGTGCCGAGCCTGATCTTCGGTATGTGGGGCTATTTCGCCTTCAAGAACCATCTCATCCCCGTCTCGCGTTGGATCTCGGACCACCTGGTTGCGATCCCGTTCTTCCGGCTCAGCAACGCAACAGGCAAGCCGGACTTCACCGGGAGCAGCATGATCGCCGGTCTGGTCGTCGGGATGATGATCGTGCCGATCATCACGTCGGTCTCCCGAGACGTGATGGCGCGGGTCCCACGGGAACAATGCGAAGGCGCTTTGGCATTGGGCGGCAGTCGGTGGGCGATGATCCGCGACGTGATTCTGCCGTATGGGAAATCCGGCGTCGTCGGCGCGACCATGCTGGGCTTCGGCAGAGCGCTGGGTGAAACCGTGGCGGTCGCTCTGGTACTACAGAATATCTCGTATCAAGCGAACCCTCATATCGTGCAACACGGTGCCGGTTCGATCGCCGCGAACATTTTCCTCCGGTTCGGAGAGGCGTCGCCGCTCGAGCTCAGCGCGCTTGTCGCCTCCGGCGTTGCGCTCATGGCATTGACCTTCACCGTCGGATTCGCAGCCCGCCGCGTCGTGGCCAGAACGACGAGGTTCTCGTGACTTCTGCCGACATTTCCTCCGGCGAGGTACTCACCGATGAAGCTTCGGGAGCGGTGCCGACGATGCTTCGCGGACCTGCGACAGCGCGGAAGGGACCGAGGCGGCGCAGGAGAGTCCACTCCGTCACCAGTGAGGTGGTTGCCGACATTCAGGATTCCGACGATGACGATTCGCCGCGCTCAGTCGGGCGGACGACCAGCGCCGTCGTGGTCGAATATACGCTCGCGACACTCACCGCAGTCAATCTGGTGGTCGCCCTGCGGATGCTGCTCGATTGGGGCGGCCTGCTCAGCTTCGTCGTTCTCTTCCTGGTGTCGTTCATCTGCTTCCATTACGCGCTCGTGCGGCAGTCGTCGACGAAGGAACTCGCTGCCGATCGCATGACGACGACCCTGATATGGGTCATCGGGGCCCTCGTCGTCGCCAGCCTCATGTGGATCTTCGGGTTCGTCGCCCTCAAGGGTGTCAAGCAACTCCGCCCAGGCTTTCTCGTCCGCGACATGCGAACCGCAGGTCCGAATACTCCTGGCGGCGGCGTCTTGCATTCGATGGTCGGCAGCTTCGAACAGGTGGGCATAGCCGCCGCGTTTGCGATACCGGTGTCCATTCTGACTGCGGTCTATCTCCACGAGCTGGAAGGGCGGATGGCGCGTGCGATCCGTTTCATCGTCGAAGGACTGGCCGGCTTGCCCTCGATCGTCGCCGGCCTGCTGATCTTCTCGATCTGGCCCAGATATGCGGGTATCCACGCTGCAGAGGCCTTGGCCATCTTGATGATTCCAACGGTGACCAGAACGTCGGAAGAGATTCTCAGGACCGTGCCGGACTCGCTCCGTGAGGCGGCATTGGCGCTCGGAGCTCCGCAGTGGCGCGTCGTGACCAGAGTGGTCCTCCCCACCGCCAAGAGCGGACTGTTGACGGCGTCGATTCTTGGTATTGCCCGGGCGATCGGAGAGACGGCGCCCGTTCTGCTGACAGCATTTGACAGCAAATTCATGAACAAGAACCCGCTCAAGGAACCGCAATCGTCGCTGCCCACCTTCGCCTACGGCAACATCAGGACCCAGAGCGTGCTGCAGAACGACAGAGCCTGGGCGGCTGCATTGCTGTTGCTGCTCTTCGTGCTGGTGCTTTTCACCATGGCTCGGTGGATCGGGGCCCGCGGCGCCAAGCGACTTGGAAGGAACTAGCAGATGTCGTTCGATCAATTCGAAAGAGAGGTGGCGACGCAGGATCCGTCGTTGGAGGATTGGAACGGCCTCCCGCCGATCGTTGCGGCCGAACCGGACAGTTGGAGTAGCGGTCTCATCGCCAGAGAGATCGCGAAGGTTCCAGTTCCGTCCACGCAGCCCATGCCCGGCACGAGTCTCGGTTCCGGATCGCCGGCGACGCTCGCTGCCACGGACGTCAGCGCGTGGTTCGGGTCGCGGAAGGTCCTACAACGGTGCAGCCTGCGAATGGAGGCTCGTCAGGTCACGGCGCTGATCGGGCCGTCCGGCTGTGGCAAGTCGACGTTCCTGCGCATCCTCAATCGGATGCACGAAGTGATCCGCGTGGCAAAAGTCGCTGGCAGCGTCGAACTCGACGGCGTCGACATCTATGGACGCGAATTGTCCGTCACTCAGGTCCGGATGCGCATTGGCATGGTGTTCCAGAAACCCAATCCATTCCCGGCGATGTCGATTCGTGAGAATGTGTTGGCCGGGTTGAAGCTGTCAGGGACCAAGTCGACCGACCGGGATGCATTGGTCGAGGAATGCCTGACGCGGGCGGGGCTGTGGACGGAGGTCAAGGACCGCCTCAACGAGGGTGGGATGTCGCTTTCCGGAGGCCAGCAGCAGCGGTTGTGTATCGCTCGTTCGCTTGCCGTCCGTCCACGGGTGTTGCTGATGGACGAACCGTGCTCTGCACTCGATCCGATCTCGACGCGCGTGGTCGAGGAGACGATTCAGCAGATTGCTGACGACATCACCATCGTGATCGTGACGCACAACATGCAGCAGGCGCAACGTGTATCGCACCAGTGTGCGTTTTTCCTCGTCGAGGAGCAGGGCGTGCCGGGGCGCATCGTCGAGGCGGGTGCCACTGACCATCTGTTCAATCAACCCTCGGACGAACGCACGCTGGCATACGTCACCGGGCGGTTCGGATGAACCGTTGGACAAAGCTGGTGCGGCTCTTGGCTGCGGCGGCCGTGGCCGCTACCCCATTGCTTGCGCGCGTGCCGAGCAGCTTCGCCGATGGTGCGACCGTCAATGGTGGCGGTTCATCGTTCGCCAAGCTCGAGATCGACCAGTGGCAGGCCGAAACCGGCAAAGCTCCCTACAGCCTTTCCGTCAACTACAACTCGCAGGGTTCGACGTACGGGCGCACGCAATACATCCAGGGGAGCCTGGATTTCGGCGCGTCCGATATCCCGTTCCAACCTTCGGAGATAGGGCCGCTCAACGCCTCGCCGCGCAAGGACTTCGTCTACGTCCCAGTGAGTGCTGGCGGCTTGGGACTGATGTACAACTTGACCGACGAGAGCGGCGCACAGATCACCGACCTCAAATTGACCCGCCGGGCCGCGTGCCGCATATTCACCGAGACGGCCGATCTGTATTGGGACGATCCGGACATCGCCGGACCGAACCCGGACATCGCCTTCAAGCATGAACTGGTTCGGCCAGTGGTACGTCAGGACGGTTCCGGAACCAGCTATGTGTTCTCCCAATTCTGTATCGCTGTTGCCCCAGACGTCTGGCAGAAGTTCGCTGCCACGCTCGGACCGCAGACGGGTGACCCGGAACTGATCGCCGGGCGACCGACGTCGACGTGGCCGCCGCAGTTCGGCCACAGTGTCACGGGTTTCAATGCTGACGGCGTGGCGTCAGTCGTTGCCGATTCGAATGGCGAAGGAACCATCACCTACAACGAGGCCGGCTTTGCGATCAAGGATGGATTTCCGAACGCGTTGATGCAGACGGCGGCCGGGAATTTTCTTGCGCCGACGGCGGCGAACGTCAACAAGGCGCTGTCATACGCACAGAAGAACGACGACGGCACTTTCATCCTCAAGTTCTCGGCGAGCGATCCGGCCGCCTATTTCCCCTCGACCTATAGCTATGTGATTTCCCAGACGACCGGCTTCGACCCCGCCAAGGGGCAGGTGCTGGCGCGATTTCTTTGCTACGCAGTGACGAAGGGCCAGGGCAAGCAGAGCATCCCCGACGGGTACGCTCCGCTGTCAGCTGAGTTGGTCGCTATTGCCAAGGATGCGATCGCCAAGATTCCGGGAGCCCCTCCATGGGAGCAGTGCGCCGTACTGAGCGGTTCACCGACTGTCACCACTACGACCCCCTCTACGACGACGGCACCGAAGTCGGTGACGACAAAGGCCGGGCAGCCGGCGGCAACACAGCCCGGCGGGGCGACGGTGACCCAGGCCGGGTCCTCCTCGGTGACGACAAAGGCCGGGTCCTCGACAGCTACGACAAAGGCTGGGTCGTCGACGGTGACGACAAAATCGGGGTCGTCGACGGTGACGACGAAAGCGACGTCGACAGTAACGGTGGTTGGTGGTGCGCCGGCAACGATTTCGCCGACCTGCACGACGTCGGTGGCAACGACGCCAGATCCGTTGACTCCAACCGCGACAGATCTCTCGACCACTGCCTCGACAGAATCCTCGGTCCCAGCGACCACCGCGTCCTCTTCAGACGCCTCGTGTGTAGTAGACGGGCAGCAAACAGCCGTCGACTCAGGAGCTGCGGGTGGCACGTCCGAAACTGACGCCGCAGCGCTCACAGTCGACACACCGCCGGACAGCGTCGATGGTCGAACCCAGGCAGCGATCTCTTCAGGGCAGGTCGCGGTGAAGAAGGCCGGCCCGGTGGTCAGCGCCGAAGCGAAAGTTGGTGTCGATGGCCAACAGGTGGCGTGGGCTCTCTTGGAGGGTGCCGGCGTCTGCGCCCTCGGGGTGCTCGTGGCTGGAGCTTCGAAGCGTGAAGGCCTGCGCTCGTGAAACGGCGACGACGTCGGGGCCACCTCACCGTGAGATCGGCGCTCGGCTTCATTTTGTCCGGCGCCTGTTCGATGATGATGTTGCGCCCGGTGTGGGCCGCTGCCGAACCGGTTCCGGTCGAGATCTTTGGGGCAGGCGCAGCCGGCCTCAACGCTGATGTAATTCCGTGGCAGAACGCCCTCTACGGTGCCGCCGGATCGGTGGACGTCGGCTATCAGACGTCGGGAGATCGGGACGGTCGCGCTGCGCTGCTGAATGGGAAGGTGGACTTCGCGATCTCGGCGGACCCGTTCAGCTCCGACGAGCTGCGATCGCGGCCGGCCAACTCGACGCCGTTGATCTCGGTTCCCGTCTCGGTGGCGTCGATTTCCGTGTTCTTCGGCATCAGGGCCGATATGTATCAGATACGAACGTTTCTTCCCGCAGGGTGCGAGCTCGATGCGGGGGCCGAACAGTGCGATCCCACCGACACGCCATACGTGGGCAACCTGAACCTGCCACCGCAGAATCTCGCAGCGCTGATCGCCGGGTGGGGCGGGCGCACATTTTTCAGTGCAGACCCATGGAAAGCGGCCATCGACGTGCCGACGTTACGGCTGAGCAACCCCGACAGTCCGAATCTTGCCGCCTTCGTCTACCAACTCGAGGGCACCTCGGTGAACCAGTATTTGCTGAACTACATCCAGAAGATCTCGCCTGACGATTGGGCGTTGGCGTTGAGCAAGGCCGGGTCCGGACGCAACTGGACAGGGGCAGGTGAGCGCTATCCGATCAGTGCCGGAGCGACGGTAGTTCCCCGTGGCGGATACACGACCGGCGTGTTGGCTGCGTTCACGCGCGCTGGCTTCCCGAACAGCGACGGCGACACCGGCGGGTCGTGGGGTGCCAACGCTGCAGCGGTGAACACCGATTCGGTGAAGAAGGCGACGAAGGACTACGCCGCTTCCGGTATGAAGTTCGTTACGGCCTCAGTAAGGAATGCGCTCGGCCAATACGTCCTTCCCACCCCGCAGGCGGTGCAAGCGGCGCTCGTCGCCGGCGGCGACCAGCCGAACTATGCCGCAACCAACGAGGTCGATGGGGCCTATCCCATGGTTTATGTAAATCGCCTCTACGCGCCGAGCAGTGGTCTGTCGATCGAGCAGACAAACGCTATTGCCGCGCTCATTCGGTACGTTGTGACCGACGGGCAGCAGACGGTTGTTGACAACGGCGGCGTCAGCCTGACGCAGGCGATGAAGATCGAGGCTTTGCAACAGGCGGACGCGTTGGTCGCGTCCAACTGCACCGGGACGGACGAGCGGATCGTGTCCGGCGGGCCTGGCCCGAACGAACCGGCAACACCTGGGGTTGTCGCAATCGGGACGATGAAGCACTGCTCGATGGTTCCGACGCCAGAGCCGACGACCATCGCCGACTCCACCCTTGCCGAAACTCCGACCGTTCCGGAGACGATCACGGAAACGACGGCAATGCCGACAACCGTTCCGACGACTGTCACCGACTCGACGAAGACACCGGTCGACGAGTCGACGGTGCAAGCCACGAGTACCGCTGCGGCGCGAGCCACCACTGCTGTGAGGGCGACGAGAACAACGACAAAAACGACAACGGCAACGACAACGACAACGACGACAACGACGACAGCGACGACTGAGGGGACAATTGAATCCGAGCCGGTTGCCGCCGTCACGCTCCCCGCCGACGTGGTGCCGGTTGGAACAGAAGTGCCCATCGAAGCTCGGCCATCAACTGAAGCAGTCGTCACCGGGCCTCCGTCGACCCGGGTGGCGACCTACTCGACGACACTGCCGATGGGCTCACCTTCGGACGGGAGTGGATTCAAGAAACTGGGAACGTTCGTGCTCGGTGCGCTCGGATTTCTTCTCGGGCGCTCGTTCTATCTCCGACGTTTCGCAGGCTCGTGATGGACCTGATGACCGGGGATCCATCGACCGTTGCGGTGCCGGCCGTCCGACCACCGTTATTCGGCGCAGCGCTTCCCGTCGCCCCACAGCCGGTCCGCAGGAAAGGTCGAGTCCATCGGCGGATTTCGGCCGAGAGATGGTTGAAGCGTGCCGTTGTCGTCGTGCTGGTGGCCTTCGTGGGATTGCTTGTATACGAACGACTCATCACCGGACTGATGCACGATCAACGCCAGCGGCACCTCGCTGCAGCGATTGCTTCCGGACGGCCGAAGGTCAGCAACGGCGATGCGTTCGGTGTGATTCAGATTCCGACGCTCGGAGTCAATGAAGTGATCGTTGTTGGGGCGAACGCCACGAATCTGAGGTCTGGTCCGGCGGTCAGCGTATCGAGTGTGCTTCCGGGCCAGCGGGGTGCGCTCGTTGTTTTCGGCCACCGATCGGTTTACGGCGGGCCGTTCAAGGGTGTGCCCGAGTTGAAACAGGGCGACAATATCTACGTTGAGGCGCGCAATAGGGCCCCCGTCATCACATACACCGTCACAGGCGTGCGGAGGTATCCGCAGAGCGAACTCGCCGCCGGCCTTCCTCCGGCCAGTGACCGCACCTCGACACTGGTGCTCGTAACGGGTGCCGGTGGGTGGTCAAGCGACGACTCGTTCGTCGTGACCGCGACTACTCCGGACTCCGTCGCCGGTGGTCCGACGACGCCCCGGACGATCTCGTTGCTGGCGACGGATCCGGATGAACCTTCAGGTCTTTTCCTGCTGTACGGGAACCTCGGACTGATGGCATCGGCGCTGACGTGGCGATTGCTCAAGGCACGCGGGCGATCGCTCCTTGTGTTGGCCGTACTCGCGCCGGTTGCGCTCGTCGCCTTCCTTTGGCTCGCGTTGTTTGCTGACAGTCTTCTTGCTGCGACTCGCTGACCGGCGTTCCGCACCGGCCGATCGGCGGTCTCTTCAACGCCGATTTGCCGCAGACCCGGCAGTGAGGAAACGTGAGGCGGACGCAACATGAACGTTCGGAAACGGGCTCGCCAACAGTCCCTCTAAAGGGTTCCAATCGTGTGGCTGTTGCCGGACACTGGACCCGGGAACGTACGAAGGGCGTGCGGTTCCAGTGTGTCTTGAAAGGACAACAATGACAATGCGCATCAAGCGAATTGCCGTGGCAGCAGGAGTCGCCGCAGTCGGCATCGCCGGCTTCGCCGCTGCAGCCAATGCCGCCTCCGTGATCGTGACGCCGAGCAGCGGGATCGACGGCACACCGGGTGCCAACCCCAGTGTGAACGTGTCGTGGACCGGGCTTCTGCCTGGCCAGTACGGCTTCGTCGAGGAGTGCCGCAAGACGGACACCGATCCGACGTTCAACTATCTCAACGACTGCTCGTCCTACAACGAAGTTCAATTCAAGTCGGACAACTCCGGCAACTATGCCGGTTCGGCCTTCGCACTGTTCACCGGCGATGAGCCCGGTAACGGTGACTGGGGCTGCGGAAACGCCGGCCTCACCGCCAGCGGCGGGCCGGTCTACACGACCTGCTACATCCGGATTGCGCCTGGCACACCGACGAACAGCGCCTCTGATTTCTTTACCCCTATCAGCTTTTCGCCACCAGCCAACACGCCGGAAGTTCCGCTCAACGTGCTGCTGCCCCTCGGCGGGGCCGCCGTACTCGGCGGTGCCTACATGATCACCCGCAAGCGCCAAATGGCGAACGTGGCCTGAAGGAGATGACCAACATGAAGATCAAGCGCTTTCTCATCGCAGGTGTTTCGCTCGGCCTGATCGCAGCGACGTTTGCCAGCAACACCGCTAGCGCCGCCCCGAGCGGCTCGGGCTACGACGACTCCCCGGACGTCGTTGTAGGTGGCGGGTCCGACACGACCTACCTCGTCCAGCAACGCCTCGATACATTGTACAACGGTGCTCCAGGCTGTGCGTTGGACACCGGCACGACGAGTGCGACCAAGGCAAAGTGTGCCGGCGCGCCGGCCTCGACCGGTGATGTCAAGGGCAACTACGACCATGACGTCCTCGTCGACGCTGCTGCCATCGGATCAGGTGCCGGTATCAACTCCCTGCTACCGACAGGCGTGCAGTACAACCCGCCGATCACGTACGCTCGTTCGTCGCGGGTTCCATCGTCGACAGAATTGGCGAGCACTACTGGCTGGGGCTTCGGCCGAGATGCAATCGCTGTCGTCACATTTGGTACGCGTCAGGCGATCCTGTCGAAGCAGGACCTATTCAATATGTACTCCTGCCTGCCTGGGTTCACGACCTGGGACAAGTTCACCGATGCAACGACGGGGCTGAAATTCACTGACACTGACACGGTTGTCCCGTGGGACATGAACGCTTCCTCGGGCACGCGATCGACGTTCGTGACGTGGATGGGGAACCCGACCTTCGGGACGTGTGTCCGCAAGCTGACGACCGGCATCGCTCCGTTTGAGAATGATGTCAAGCCGCTGCTGGCCGATACCAACGTCAACAACAACCCGAATGACTTCGTGTGGTGGATGTCCTTCGGAGACTGGAAGACCTACCCGTACACGAACACCGGATTGTCTGCCAACACCGGAACGTCAGTGGCCAGCAACCTCGTTGCATTGACCAACGACTACACGGTTGCTCCGGCAACTCCCACAGCGGCGAACACGAATAACCAGACTTACCCGGTGCTTCGTACGCTCTACCTTGTCACCAAGAACACCGACGCCGATTGTGTGACAACGCCTGGCGCTGCAGGGGCTTGTAACAACGCGGCGGACACCGTGTACGGAGCCACGAGTGGCCCGGGTGGCGCCGTTCGCCAGTTCGTGTCGTGGCTCTGCCATCCGTCGTCGACCTCGCACACGACCGACACCGTGACCGGTGTGAACTACAAGACGGAGATCAACAGCGCAATCTTCGCCGAGGGCTTCCAGACCGTTCCAGCCGCACTACGCACCAGTGGCTATGGCTGCTCGGTAGCAACGCAGTAACTATGACGCAGTGACCTTCAGTCAAACTGAATCGGTCACGCCAACGAATCGATGCTGGGGGACGGGCTTGCTGCCGCTGCCCGTTCCTCAGCTCGAAGCCGGTGGCCTCCACCAATCGTTCTCTGCAGCTCCGACCGTTGATCTCCGATCCGGTCCGTCCTGCTCCTGCCGCCGACGCGGCACACCCGCTCTTCCTTCAGACCCCTCGCAAGGAGATCCACCATGAAGTCCGCCGCCGCACCCGCTCCCGCTCCCGCTTTCCACAGTGTTGCCATCGTCATCGTCACCTACAACGCAGAGTCGACGATCGAGTGGGTCCTCGACCGCATTCCTTCGACCTTCTCCCGGTCCGTCGGCGCCATCCTCGTGAGCGACGACGCATCGAAGGACGACACCGTCGGGCGTGCACAGTGTTGGGCCGAAGCTCACCCTGAGGTGCCCGTCACGGTCGTCAAGCAGATCAAGAATCGTGGCTACGGAGGCAACCAGAAATTTTGCTACCAGTGGGCGATCCGGCTCGGCTTCGAACAGGTCGTGATGATCCACGGCGACGGCCAGTATGCGCCGGAGCTGGCGATGGCGATGGTCACCCCGCTCATCGACGGCAAGGCCGAAGCGGTTTTCGGCTCCCGCATGATGACACGCGGTGGTGCACGTCTCGGCGGGATGCCGATGTACAAGTTCCTCGGCAACCGCTTGTTGACGTTCTGCCAAAACCTTGCCAGCGGGCTCCATCTGACGGAATGGCATTCCGGCTATCGCGCCTACAGCACATCGGTGCTGCGCAAGCTGGCGTTCGACTCGATGGCTGACGGCTTCGAGTTCGACACGCAGATCATCCTCGGCGTCAAGGACGCCGGCGGCCGCTTCGTGGAGATCCCCATCCCGACGTACTACGGCGACGAGAAGTGTCATGTCAACGGCATGCAGTACGCCGCCGACGTGCTCGTCGACGTCGTCAAATACCGCAGCCGGCGCGCCCTGGGCACGAGTGCGGAATCGTACGCCAACGCCGCCTGAGTGTCTGCCAGACGTCATCCAGGTGAACAGCAGTCGAACGCAGCGACAACTGCGCCGCAATTCGGTGGCGGTCAGTTGAATACCAGAAGAACAGGGTCCAAAGTCGGTTGATGGTGCAGGACGAGTCGAACAATCCAGGCGGCGGAACCGACTCATCCGATGTCGTCGGAATGTCCGGCTCCTGGGCTGCCCCTGAGTTCGTGGAGCCACACGTGTTCGACCACTCAGCCGAGAGCATCGACTCGTTGGAATGGGCGAGGGACGGCCTGGCGGAGGCCTTCCCCGCCTACTCGGCCAAGACCCGCTTCACCACACCGCAGCGGGCCGGCTTCATACTGATGGCACTCGTGGTGGTGGCCGGATTCGCCTTCTTCCCGATCGGCACCGGCACCGTGATGCTCGGCCTGTCGATGGCGACCTATCTGGGTGTGGTGTGGTTCCGACTCCACCTCGTGATGATCACCGCCCGCCAGCGGACGAGCCGGATCACGATCCCCGACGACGAAGCGCGAGCGTTCCCGGAGTCCGAACTGCCGACCGTCACGGTGCTCGTTCCCGCCTATCACGAGGCCGAAGTCATCGGCGATGTCGTCACCGGATTGGCCAACCTCGAATACCCGCAGCATCTCCTGCAGGTGATGCTGCTCCTCGAGGAGGATGACATCGACACCACCGAGGCAGTGGGATCGCTCGAACTCCCCGATCACATCAAGGCGGTGATCGTCCCGGCCGCAGCGCCGCGTACCAAACCGAAGGCGCTGAACTACGGACTGCTGACGAGCACCGGCGACATCGTCAGTATCTACGACGCAGAGGATGTTCCGGACCGGCTGCAACTACGCCGCATGGCGATCGCGTTCACCCGATGCGGCCCCGAAGTCGCTTGCGTACAGGCGGAACTGGCGTACTTCAACGCCGACGAGAATTTGCTGACGAGATGGTTCTCGATCGAGTACCGCACGTGGTTCTCGCAATTCCTACCCGGCCTCAAGGTCACGGATGCGCCGATTCCGCTCGGCGGTACATCGAACCACTTCAGGCGGGACATCCTCGTTCCGCTCGGTGGCTGGGACAGCTACAACGTGACGGAGGATGCGGACCTCGGCATCCGCATGTACCGCCAGGGTTACAGGGTTGAACTGCTTGATTCAATAACGCTGGAAGAGGCGAACACCGACGTCATCAACTGGGTGAAGCAGCGCAGCCGCTGGTACAAGGGCTACCTGCAGACGTGGCTCGTCCACCTTCGCCACCCGCGACAGATGTATCGGGAACTCGGCTTGCGCCAGTTCCTGCGGTTCAACCTCTTTGTCGGCGGAACGCCGCTTCTGGCAATTCTCAATCCGGTGTTCTGGTTCCTGCTGGCCGTCTGGTTCCTTCTGGAGCCGGCGTTCCTCCGCCAGATCATGCCGGCCCCGCTGTACTACACGGGCCTGTTCCTGTGGCTCGTCGGCAACTGCCTGATCTTCTATATGAACTGCATCACCGCCTACGAATACCAGCAACGGTCGATGTTCAAAGCTGCGCTGCTGATGCCGCTGTACTGGGTGCTGATGTCGCTGGCGGCGATCAAGGCGCTGTGGCAACTGCTGCGAGACCCGGCCTATTGGGAGAAGACCCAGCACGGTCTGTCCCGAGTCCGGACCGGTACCGGTGATGGCCGGCCGACGACTGATGTCCCCACCCCGGCACTGATCGCGACGGGTGTTGCAGAGGCCGGTAGCGAGTGATGATCACGGAAACGCGGCCCGACGAACAGATCGTCGAGGACCGACAACGAGACGGGTTCTCCGTTGCGCAAGAGGCTGCTGTGGCGCCGACGATTGCCGAGCCTGCCAGACCTGGCACAGACGCCCCAGGGGGGGAGCCTGAACCAGACCCACGAGCATCGCGGTGGCCGTGGGCAATGACGGTCGTCGCCTTCTTCGAGTTCCTCGCCGCCGGCTGGTGGATGATGTACGTCAAGCTGTACTCGCTCGGCGATGCGACGACGAGAACCCTCAACGCCAAGTTGATGGTGCTCAGCTCAGATCCACATCTCGGCGCCATCGGGTTCTACTGGATGCCGATTCCGACCTTCAGCCGTATCCCGTTCGTTCTACTGCTCGAGCCATTGGGCGCAGCCGCCTTCGCCGGCCCGATGACATGTGCATTCTTCGGTGCTTTGACGATCCCGATGCTGGCATCCACGGGCCGCGTCCTCGGCGCGCCACGGTGGCTGGTCGTGACGGTCTGCGCCGTCTTCGCACTCAGTCCGCTGACGATCTACATGTCGTCGAACGGCATGAGCGAATCGACCTTTGCCTGCTTCATCGCCTTGACCTTGCTGGCCTATGCGCGGTGGAGCAGAAGCCATCAGGTGTGGGACCTCGTGTTCTTCGGCGTGGCCCTTGCGCTCGGGACGGCGACGCGCTACGAGATGCTGATCGTCGCCCCGTTCCTCTGTGCGGGCGTCGCCATGCAGTTGCCACGTGCACGCTGGGTCCGTGCGTTCACGCTGGCAATGATCCCGACACTCCTGTGGGTTGCCGTGTGGGCGCTGGCATCGAAATTGATCATGAAGGACTGGATCTTCTTCCTGCACGCGTCTTCCGGCCTGACGAAGGTCCCAGAGCATGCGCCGTGGTTGCCGGAGAATCGCACGCTCGCCAACTCCTTGAAATACAGCGGGGAGCTCGTCGCCGTGCTCGCCCCCGGCATCGTCTTCGCGGTTGCGGCGCTCCGTCGGACTTTTCGAGCCACCTTCGGGCTGTTGGCCGGCGCGCTTGCTCTGCCGCTCGTCAGCGCCTACCAGGTACACACCGGGACGAGTTGGGCCGTGCCCCGGTTCTATATGGTGCTGTCGGTTTTCAGCGTCGTGGCGGTGTTGTGGGCCTCGTCGCCACCGACGAGCAACGCGGCCGGTGCGCCGCGCGGACGCCGACTGCGCCCTTGGCTCTCCTTCGCAGGCGTCGGGGTGCTGATTGTGGGCGTGATATCGGCAACGCTGCATCTTGCAGTCCAGCGGGCCACCGGTCCGGAAGGCGAGTACATCTTCTTCCGGTACCTCCTCGGACGGGATACCGTCTCGACGCCGATCCTCGGGAGTCCGAACCAGCTGTTCGAGTCCGATCTCCACCAGTACTACGTGCTGAGGGACGAGCTCGACCCCGTGCTCGCCCAGGGAAAGAAGGTTGCAACGGATGTCTCGAACTTCGAGACCCTGGTGACCCGTGAGCCTCGTCAATACGTCGTTCCGGAGAACCGCAACTTCGAACTCGTCGCCGCAGATCCGATCGGGCGATTCGACTTCGTGGTCGTCGTCAAGAGTTCGGCGGTTTCCTTCCACGGTCAGGCTCTCCTCGATGCAATACACGCGAAAACGGCAGTCGGCACGTGGGTCATGACGCGCGACTACACCAACGTCACGTTGTGGGAGTTCGTCCCGACCGGCAAGGCACTGACGACCGGACCCGATGCCGGCAAACTGCCGGCAACGACGGCACCGACGCCAGCAGGGACAACGACGACGGCAGCATCGCCGACCGTCCTAGGCCCCTGATGGAGAGCGCTGCACGGTTACGAAGTCGTCGTTCTCTACTGCTCGGCGCTGGTGCGGCGACCGCTGCAGTTGCGGTCTCCCGTTCCGCTCACGCCGCCTCAGCTGCCGACGTCAACGGAATGTCGTACAACGTTGCCGACTATGGGGCGGTCGGTGACGGCACGGACGAGACCGCGAAAGTGCAGTCGGCAATCGACGCTGCGTCTGCGAGCGGTGGCGGTGGAACCGTGTTTTTCCCGACTCCCTCTTCCGCAAAGACGTACGTCGTTTCCACGTTGCTGATGGCAGATCGCGTCGGCCTCGTCGGTGAGCACCCGATGGTGACAATCAAGAAGTTGACCGGCACCGCCGGCCCGGTCATCACCAACGGCGCGAGCAGGGCACGCGGCCACAGCAGCTATTTCCGCAACCTGACGATCGATGGCAATCATTTCGCTGATGCCAGTACCACACGCGGGCGGGCAACGCTCAACTGCCCGAACGGGACCGATGGGATCGGGCAATTCCCCGGAAGCTCGTACACGGGCTATTGGGGCGACGGGATCGTTGTCGAGAGCGTCCGGATCTTCAACTGCGGACGGCACGGGCTCAACTTCGGCGACAACTCCGGCGCGTCACCGATGTTCCTGCTGCGCCTCGTCGACGTCCGCAGCACGTACAACGGTGGCCGTGGACTGATGTTGTCGACCGTGTGGGATTCGTGGGTCGAGGGAGGCTGGATCGCCGAGAACGTGGCCGGCAACATCTTGGCGATCAACTCGGTCAAGACGCGATTCAACGATCTGCAGCTCGAGGGCAACGATTCGGGGACGCTGACAGGCGATGGCCCCCGTCCGGCCATCGAGCTGAACAACGCCATGTGGCTCGTCTTCGACGCCTGCTCGTTCACAACGCATCGGGGAGGTGTGTTGGCGAAGGGTGCGCTGTCATCGTTGACGATTTCCAACTGCACGTTCAGTGGCGGCAACTCCGACGGAACGACCGGGGCATTCCATGCAATACGGTTTGAACCGAACGATTCACGACATGACGGAGTCAACATCCACGACAACGTGTTCGCAGCCGATGCCGCAAAAAGTGCTGTCGGCTATCACCTCTATTTCAACGATCCGACTGCCGGGGGCGGATATCGCGACGTCGTCGTGCGCCACAACCTGCATCAGGGGTCGATCGGGGTGTGTCCCGCCGAGGGATTCGTCCACGAGCCGTCCATCGGAGGCGGCGGTCTCAGCGTGCAGACTGCTGTCGGCGGAACCTATCTCTCCGAGCAGCACGTCGAGGTGTCCAGCGGAACACCGACCCCGATTCGGTTCGCGTCAGCGGTCGCCGACTTTGCCGGTCAGCACAACAGCGCAGCAGCCCCGCATCTGATCACCGTTGCTCGTTCCGGTCCGTACACCGTGACGGCGAGCGCTGGCTGGCCGGACGGCATGACCGGCGACAGATACCTCGAGATTCGCCGCTCGGTGGAAGTCAGGGGCGACAGCGACGACGTGATCGCAGCTGCCAAAGGCGCGCCCGACTCGGCCGGGCGCAGCGCGCAGACGGCGGCTGCTTCCCTGCGGCTGAGTGCCGGCGAATCCATCGCCCTCGTGCTGTTCCAGTCGAGCGGGGAGACAGCGACGGCCAGCAACTGCTCGCTCTCTGTCGTCCCATGCCTTTGAGCGGAGCCGCCTCGTCCGACCGTCTCGGCAGGGCGGCCATGGCACCTCGAAAGCGACCCTGAATGGCTACTTCGGTGTTGCCGGGCGTTCAACTACGTGTCCGTACCCTCTGCTGGCGATGACGAACTTCGCGCCGTTGAAGAACTCGTTGCTGAAGTGTGTCGATGAAGCGCTGCTGCAGCTCCCGATCCGTGGGCCGTTCCTCGACGTCGGTTGTGGCGACGGCGACGTCAGCGTGCACATGGCATCGCGCGGGCTAACCGGAACGGCGCTCGACCTGTCGGCGGAGGCGCTCGTCAAGGCGACA
>JANXUF010000052.1 GCA_025356335.1 Actinomycetes bacterium | reverse complement strand
ACGTCGCACTATGGTTGGCCAATGAGCCTTCGTGTTCGCGTTCTCGGTCTTGTCTGCGTCTCAGTGTTCGGAGCGTGTTCGAGCGGGCACGCCAAGACTGTGGAGTCGGCGACCGTCGGCGGAACGTCTACTGCGGTCGGTGCTTCAGTCAGCGGCTCCGGGACGGCGCCAGCGTCAACGACGGCTGGAGGATCGGTCACAGCGGTGGGTGTCTCGGCGGCCGGGACCGGGAAGGTGGTGGTCAGGGACGCGTGTTCACTCCTGAGCACCGCTGAGCTCGAGAATGCGCTCGGGGGCACCGTCGCCGGCGGGAGTTTGACGACGGCTCCAGGCTCGAATGAGACGATCTGCGAGTGGACGATCACGCCGAACTCGGGCGACGGTTTCGGCGTAGAACTCCGCACTTCAGCGGGCAGCGTCGCCGAATTCAACCAGCGGCGCCAAGCTGCGAGTGGGCCAACCGCCGACGTGGCCGGAGTCGGGGACCAGGCCTACAGCGAACGGTACGTCAACGGCAGTCTCGTATTCGATGACTTGTGGGTGCGGAAGGGGACGACGAGCTTTCGTCTAGAGGTCCTCAGCGACATCGGATCGAAGCCGCTCGTTCAATTGGCGCAGTCGGTGATCACCAGGTTGTGACTGCCCACCGGCGAAACCGTCGAACGGCTTGTGTGCTACGTCGGAACGGACATATATGGAGTCTCCGGTTGCTCTTCATGTCAGCTGAGAATTCTGCGGACAGAAATGACAAGGGGTCACCGGTCCGATCGCACACCCAGGTGCGACGAGCGCTTCAAGGAACGACCGTTACGATGTTGAGGTGTAAATAGATCGCTGCCCGGTCGAGGTTCGCCTCCGCTGCCGGCGGTCACCACGTGACGGTTGCGGTCGACTCACACTATGGATCGGCCGGACGTCGCTATCTTCGGTGGGCAACGGTGCGTCATCAGGAGTGTGCTGCGCTGGCGATGTCTCGATCGCGTCGCTGGTCGTGGCAAACGGCGGTGGTGGCAGCGAAGCCGGGGTCGTAGAGCTGGGCGCAGCGGTTGGAAGGGTTGAGTCAACGTTCGGGCTCCGGTGTGATTGTTGGCGTACTCTGGCCGTCATGTACACGTGATTCGGGGACACGCAATGATCAGAGGCGGTGGAGAACGGCCGAATTCCAATCGGGGTTTGTATGGTTCGGGACTCGCGTATCGTCGCCGCCAGACCGTTGAGCTACGAATCGCGGTCGTTGTCGCGACGGTCGCTGCGGTGCTCACCGGTATCGCCGGTTTCGTGATGGGTGGCCAGGTCACAGACCCGGGTGCCGGACGGGCGTTGGCGGTCACGACGCCATCGAGTAGTTCGGCCATGATCGGCACATCGGCCCGACCGGTGGATCGCTCGGGGGTGACCGTCGTCGTGGCGAATGGTTCGGGTGTCAAAGGAGCCGCCGTCGCAACAACCACACAGCTCAAGACGCTCGGCTACAAAACACTGCGGCCAACGAACACCATCGGAGTTCAGAACGGGGCGTCGATGCTCACCCAAGTGTTCTTCGCCCCCGGTAGCGACAAGGCCGCGGTGCAAGTGATCGCCGACCTTCAACTCGACGCTGTTGTGGCACAGCCACTGCCCGCTGGCCCCGACGAGATACGAGTCGCACTGCGTAGCCGCAACGGAGCCGACGTCGTCGTCATCCTCGGCAACTGATGGACCGCACCCTCCACGCTGCACCGCTGGCGCCGATGCGTAGACGTAGTGCAATCACAGATTTGTCTGCTCCGGGCGATCCCTCAGCCGGTGAGCGGCGCCGTTAACGTAACGGAGAGAGGGTCGTGACAATCTAGGGTTGGCCGACTGGCTCGAGGAAGAGACCGTGGGGGTTCGTCGCTCTCGCCGTTTCGTGAGCGCCCATTTGTGTCGCAGTTGAAGCGTACGGATCATTTTCGAGATTCACGAGGAGTGCCGGTATGAGCAATTCCAGGATCCTGTTCACCTGCCGCCCCTTGTCGGGCCATTTCGATCCGCTTCTTTCTCTTGCGGTGGCGGCACGAGCGTCAGGGCACACGGTGGCGTTCGCTTCGGGTGATCCGGTGGTCGGTCAGGCGAGGGATGCGGGCTTCATGGCGTTCAAGGCTGGTGCTGCGGACACATATCGCGCCGAATGGGCGCCACGGTTCCCAGGCTTCACCGAACTCGTTGGCGACGCCCAGCGCGAGTTCTTCTTCACCCACATTTTCGCCGACCTGGAACTGGCACCGCGAGCTGTCGATCTCGAGTCGATCATGTCGGCGTGGCAACCAGACCTGGTCGTGCACGAGATGGCAGAGCTCGCCGCGCCGTTGGTGAGTACAGCGCGAGGCATCCCTTACGTCGATGTCGGATTCGGTTCGCTGATCCCCCGAGCATTGCTCGAGCAGGCCGGCGCTGCCGCGGCCGCGCACTGGCGGGCACGGGGACTCGAACCCCATCCGCTCGCCGGCGTATTCCGATACCTGTACGTCGACCCATGTCCGCCGGCACTACAGAATCCAGAGATCGCTGACGTCTCCCCGGTCCAGTCAATGCGGCCAGCCGCCGGCGAGACCCAGATCACGGAGCGACCGACATGGATCGACGAACTTCCGCACCTGCGCACCGTGTATGTCACGTTGGGGACGATTTGGAACACCGACCTCGACGTTTTTCGCCTGGTGATCGAGGCGCTCCACGATCGTGTCAATCTCGTCGTCACTGTCGGTCGGCAAAATGACCCAGCGATGCTCGGGCCGCAGCCCGCCGGGGTGGTCATCCGCAGCTACATCCCTCAGCACGAAGTCCTGCCATGGTGTGACGCCGTCGTCGCTCACGGCGGCTCGGGCACGGTGCTTGGCGCTCTGGCGCACGGAGTGCCCCTGCTGGTGGTGCCCCAAGGTGCTGATCAATGGAGCAACGCCGAGAAGATAGTCAGCGCCAGCGCAGGACTGCGGCTGCTGCGAGACCAATTGTCCGCCGGGACGGTGCGCGATTGTGTGATGGCGCTGCTGAGTGAACCGTCTTATCGTCAAGCCGCGTTGGACATTAAGCAGGAGATCTCTGCGATGCCATCCGCGACGGACGCAATCGCCGCCCTCGAGGCACTGCTGTGAGCTCAGCCGACGATGCTCCTTTCGTTGTTTGGGTTCGCGGCCGCCTCCGATGCTGGCCACCAGCACGCTGGCGAGAAGCTGGACCGAGAAGCTGGACTGAGAACTCGGCCACGGACGTCGCGACACCACATTGAAGGGGATCCCGAGCGGAGAGTGCGTGCCAGATCGGCGCCCCTACTGGAATGGTGACGACCGCACGCAGAACGCGCTGCCCCACCTGCCAGCAGACTCAACAGCACCGACGGTTTCGCACGACTATTGCGTCGAAGTTCGCGAACCGTCTGATGCGCCGTCGCGTAGCACACGCTATGAGACCACACCTCCTTGCGCAAAGACCATGGTCAGTGACGACCGGCTCCATGAGGGCGGCGAAAGCCGACGTCGACGCCCGCTACGTGATCAACTTTCGTGTTGAGCCAGGTGTTGCACGCCAAATGCTCCCAATCGACTGGCTCGAACCGCAGATCGTCAACGATTTCGCAGTCGTCTCGTTCTGCCCGTACGTACTCGACGCCGTGCGCTTGACCAATGTTCCGAGAAGGCTCGGCATCACCTCGATATGTTCCGCCTACCGCCTCGCCGTGATCGACCATTCTGGGACGACGCCACGACCAGCAGCCTGGGTTCCAGCACGCCAGACCGACGCCAACATCATCTCCAAACTCGGACCGAGAACACTACGTACCTGTTTCGACCGTGTCCACGCGACAATCACCAACGACACCGCCACCGACACGACGCACATCACCATCAACCACCGCACCGGCGAACCCCACTTCCGAGCTGATCTGCACGCAGCAGACAAACCGTGCAGTGTCTTGTTCGAACAGACTGAGACGTTCGCCGAGTTCTTCACTGCCGCCACAACGAGTTGGGCTCCGGGCCCGAGCAGTGGTTCGGTAGTGCAACTCGATCTTGAGGCTGGCGACACCCGATACTCGCCTCTGTCGGTCACTAACCTGTCCGCCCCCGACGCCGGTCGCGGCGCCACCATCGATTCGGCGTTTATCGGGATCGGTGGTTCATACTGCTGGAGCTGCGCCGGTATCCGCGAACAGCCCGCCACGGCGATCGCAGCTTGACCGGAACCTGCCCCAACCTGCCCCTCGCGCCAACCGGCCGGAGCTCGTGCACGGCGCCGACCAGACCAGTGGTCGCGTGCCGATCGCGGTGATGACGGTGGTGCCAATGAGTAGACGGCTGCAGACGTCACGGTCGTCTGAGTGCGACGGCTCGATCTGGCTCCGTAGCGTCGCGAACCTCACGAGTGGGCCAAATCAGATCGTCGTTCTCAGTGCAGCGCGATCGGTGGTGATCGTTGCCGACGACACACCACGGTGCTCGCCGTGCCCGCACCGCTCGTCACCCAACAATGGCCAGATGTCATGTGGCGGCGCGGGCGACGATTTGTTTCCGGGGTGGTGGTGGGGGTGTTGTCAGGCTGCTTCGAGTCGGCGGTGGGTGAACGTCGAGATGCAGAAGGTGCCGTATGCGGCGAAACCGACGGCGACGACCACAACGACGAGCACACCCCATGTCTGGGTAGCGAGCCGGCGCAGGGCCCCATCGAGACCG
>JANXUF010000041.1 GCA_025356335.1 Actinomycetes bacterium | reverse complement strand
CGACGCGGCGATGGCGGCACTGTGATCAGCAGCACGGCGATCAGCAGCACGGCGATCAGCAGCACGGCGATCAGCAGCACGGCGATCAGCAGCACGGCGATCAGCAGCACGGCGATCAGCAGCACGCCGATCAGCAGCACGGCGATCGGCGGGTCGTGAACGTTCTCGTGGTCTATGTGCACCCAGACCCCGCCAGCTTCGTTGCAGCGATGCGCGACCGTGTGCTGACCGGGTTGACCGCAGGTGGCCACACGACGCAGTTGATCGATCTGTATGCCGACGGATTCGATCCGCTGTTGACAGATCAGGAGCGTCGTGACCACCACCATCCACCGGCACTTCGTCCGCAGATCGACGGCTATGCCGCGCAGCTGCGATGGGCCGAAACCGTCGTATTGGTCTATCCGACGTGGTGGTCCGGGCAGCCGGCGATGCTCAAAGGGTGGTTCGACCGCGTCTGGACGAACGGCGTCGCCTACGAACTCACTGCCGGCGGGCGCCCGAAGCCGTTGCTGCGGAACATCAAACGGCTCGTCACGGTCACCAGCCACGGGTCTGCGAAGTACACGAACGCCATCGAGGGCGAAGGCGGCAAGCGCGTCATCAGCAGGTCGATCCGCCCGATGTGCAACCGACTCGCACGATGTACGTGGATCGCGCTGTACGACATCGATCGCCTCGATGCGCCCGCACGAACCGCGTTTCTCGACCGGGTCGAAGCGAGAATGCGCCGGCTCTGAGAGATCAGCGGCGGTGGATCCTCAGTCTCGTCGAACGTCAGTCGCGATCGAGTACCCGATACGTCGCGTCGATCAGTGATTGGCCGCGCTCGTTGAGCAGTATTCCTGGTCCCATGCGGTTCATCGTGTACCCGAAACTGATTGCCTGCGCCGGATCGGCGAAGCCGATACTGCCGCCGGCGCCGACGTGGCCGAACGCCCCGTCCGGGATCACCACGGAGTCCTTCTGGCGCTTGTCGCGGTTGTCCATCCTGACCATGAAACCGAGGGCGAAACGCGTCGCCATCCGCAGCGTTGCGTCGCAGTTCGTCGCCGATGACACCCGGCGCATCCGCTGCAGCGTCGCCGTGTCGACCAGCATCCCGCCGCCCGCTGCGAGCGGCGTGTACATCCCGGCGAGGCCACGGGCGTTGGTGATGCCGCCGGCTCCGCCGATCTCGGCGGCGTGATACTCCCTGCTGTTTGCATTCACCGATGACATGTTGGCGACGGCGAGCGCCGGGATCGAGGTTGGCTCGTTCAGCAGTGTCAGCGCGAACTCCGAAAGCGGCTCGCCTTTGGATCGCACATAGGGAATCATCGGTGCGACACGCCCCTCGAGTGATTCCGGCAGCCCGATCCAGAAGTCGAGACCCAATGGCTCGGCGATTGCCGTCCGGAAGAACGAACCGAGCGATTGCCCAGCAACACGGCGGACGAGTTCACCGACGGTCCAGCCGAAATTGATCATGTGATAGCCGTTGCGCGTCCCGGGCTCCCAGAACGGCTGCTCCGCTTCGAGGCGGTCGATCACCCTGTTCCAGTCGTAGAACTCACCGCGCTCGACCGGGTCACGGAACACCGGAACGCCGACAGAGTGGTCGAGCATCATCCGGACCGTCGCTCGTTCCTTACCCCGGATGGCGAATTCCGGCCAGTACTCGGCGACGGGCGCCTCGATGTCCAACTTGCCCTGCGAGGCCAATACGTGCGCGCACAGTGCGGTCGCTCCCTTGGTGCAGCTGTAGACGATCGACATCGTCTCGCTCGTCCACGGACGCGAACTGGCGGCGTCCGCCGTCCCGCCCCAGACGTCGACGACGGTGCGTCCGTCGTGGGTGATGCACAGCGACGCACCGACTTCGCGCCGCTCGGCAAAGTTGCGGACGAACTCGTCGATCACCGGAGCGAAAAGATCGTCGTACTGCCCGTGCACCTGCCCGGTCGGTACGGCACGTTCGATCGTCGTCATCAACTCGGTCCTCCGTCTGGCAGCGATTCGCCGACCCGGTGTCGCGATACTGGTCGATGTCCGGCGACGGACGCATGTCGGGACGCACCGTCATCCGCTACACGGCAACTGGAGGCACGATGATCGACGAGCAACCCAAAGGTGGTGGAGCGGATACGTCTGGCTGGGACCTGGCCACACTGCAGCAAGCGATGGAGATCGCCAACGTTCCGACGCTGCTGATGGTGCTCGTGCAATTGACGGGTGAGCGGAAATGGATGGCGGACCCGTTTCGCCCCGTGCGTGCTCGTGGCATGGGCGACAACGACACCGGAGGCCTGCCGGAGGAAATCGTCGCCGAGGTTCGCGCAGCAGCGCTCGAGGCCATCGAGGCATGGCGCAAGGGCCGCCCGGTCGCCATTGCCGACCCGTCACCGTCGTTGCTCGTCGAGATGCTGAGCTGGGCGATGGGAGAGGACGTTCCAGCGGAATACGGCCCGATGACCAAGGCACAGCTCGGATTGCCGCCGGAGCCGTCATCGGATGCGTCATCGGATGCGTCATCGGATGTGTCATCGGATGTGTCATCGGATTTTCGAGTCCCAGCGGGGTTCGAGGCGGTGATCATCGGTGCCGGAGTGTCGGGGATGTGCGCTGCCGTTGCGCTGCAGCGAGCAGGCGTCAACTACTCGATCATCGAACGCCAGCCGGACGTCGGCGGTGTCTGGCAGGAGAACCACTACCCGGGCGCCGGTGTCGACACGCCGAATCACCTGTACTCGTATTCGTTTGCGCCGTACGACTGGACGCAGTACTTTTCGCTCAGGGACGAGCTTCACGCCTACCTCGGTCACGTCGCTGACCTCTTCGACCTGCGACGCCATATTCGGTTCGCGACGTCCGTCGAGTCGGCTGCGTACGTCGAGGACGAACAGCGCTGGGCCGTCGACATCCGCAACGATGACGGCACGACCGAGACGCTGCGATGCAACGTGTTGTTCAGCGCCGTCGGCATCTTCAACCCGCTGAAGATGCCGGATATCGCCGGTCTCGATCAGTTCGAGGGTCCGATGTTCCACACAGCGGCATGGCCTGACGACCTCGATCTCACCGGCAAGCGAGTGGTGATCATCGGTAACGGCGCGAGCGCCATGCAGACGGCGCCGGAGATCCAGCCGATCGTCGAATCACTGACGATCTTCCAGCGGTCACCTCAGTGGGCTGCGCCGTTCGAACACTTCCGCACGGCTGTTCCTGAACCGATCAGGTTTCTACTCCGTGAGGTTCCGCACTATCGGGCGTGGTACCGCGTTCGCCTCGGATGGACGTTCAACGATCGCGTCTTTCCTTCGCTGCAGAAGGACGATTCGTGGCAGCACCCCGAACGGTCGCTCAACGCGATCAACGACGGGCATCGAGAATTCTTCACCCGGTACATCAGGTCCGAGGTCGGCGATCGCACCGACCTCCTCGACAAGATCGTGCCGGCATACCCGCCGTTCGGCAAACGCATGCTGATGGACAACGGCTGGTACAGGATGCTGACGAACGACAATGTAGAACTCGTCACCGATCGGATCGCCGCTGTCACCGCCGACGGCGTGGTCGTCGAGGACGGGCGTGAGTTCGGGGCGGACGTACTCGTCGTCGCGACCGGCTTCGATGTCCTGCGGTTCCTCTCCACCTACGAGATCCGTGGACG
Organism: Actinomycetes bacterium; assembly: GCA_025356335.1. GTDB lineage: Bacteria > Actinomycetota > Acidimicrobiia > Acidimicrobiales > Ilumatobacteraceae > JANXUF01. Next base: position 60,898 of record JANXUF010000041.1, on the reverse strand, counting down.
CTCCGGTCGTTCGCTCCGTGACACCTGGTCGGACGATGATGCGCGTGCGTACATCGGCATGACGATCCCCGATTTCCCGAATCTCTTCGTGCTCTACGGCCCGAACACCCAGGCGGGCCACGGCGGCAGCTTGATCTTCCTCATCGAGATGCAGATGAACTACATCACGGATCTGCTGCGCCAGATGTTCGCCGACGACATCGGCGCGATCGAATGCCGAGCTGACGTCCACGACGCCTACAACGAGGCGATCGATCGTGCACACGAGCGAATGGTGTGGACGCATCCCGGGATGGAGACGTACTACCGCAACGCACGAGGGAGAGTCGTCGTCAACGTTCCGTACCGCAACGTCGACACGTTCGAACGCACGCGTCACGCCGATCTCTCCGACTTCGTCACTGAGTCGCGTCGGACGTCATAACAGGGAGCGGCAGCGCGGTTGCTGCGAGACTGAGTCGATGAGCACCGAGCAGCAGGCGTTGACCGCCCGGACCGAACGGGCGTTGTCGGGGAACCTGCATCGTGAGGCGGCGAAGCTCGAACGCCAGCACAAACTGTTCGTCCGCGACCGGCTGGCGCTGCTGCTCGACGCCGGGACGTTCGTCGAGGACGGCCTGTTGGCGAACACGATGGCGACGGACCTTCCGGCAGACGGCGTCGTCACCGGCATCGGCAAGGTCGAAGGGCGTCCGGTCTGCGTGATGGCCAACGACCCGACGGTCAAGGCCGGCTCGTGGGGTGCCAGGACCGTCGAGAAGATCATCCGTCTCACGGAATACGCGTTGCGTCACGAACTGCCCGTGTTCTGGCTCGTCGACTCTGCCGGCGCACGAATCACCGACCAGGTGGAACTGTTCCCCGGCCGCCGCGGGGCCGGCCGCATCTTCGCCAACCAGATCAAGCTGTCTGGCAAGGTGCCGCAGATCTGCTGCCTGTTCGGTCCGTCCGCCGCCGGGGGCGCATACATCCCGGCGTTCTGCGACATCGTCATCATGGTGGAGGCGAATGCCTCGATGTACCTCGGCTCGCCACGGATGGCCGAGGAGGTCATCGGTGAGACCGTCACGCTGGAAGAGATGGGTGGGGCACGTATGCACGCCACGGTGTCCGGCTGCGGCGACAACCTCGCCTCCGACGACGCCGACGCCATCGCGCAGGCGAAGGAGTTCTTCAGGTATCTGCCGACGAACTGGCGAGGCCTTCCGACAACCTTCGAAGCGAACCGACCGACCGACGGACTGACACGGGCGGTGCTGCCGGAGGACGAAGCTGCCGGCTACGACATGCATCGGTTCCTCGATCGACTGATCGACGACGATTCGTGGTTCGAGATCAAGCCGCTGTTCGCGCCGGAACTGATCATCGGCTTCTGCCGTCTCGAGGGCAACTCCGTCGGGATCGTCGCCAGCAACCCGATGCACAAGGGAGGCGTGCTGTTCGGTGACTCGGCCGACAAGGCAGCGCGGTTCGTGTGGCTCTGCGATGCGTTCAACGTGCCGTTGCTGTTCCTCGCCGATGTCCCCGGCTTCATGATCGGCACCCAGGTCGAGCGCCAGGGCATCATCCGTCACGGTGCCAAGATGATCACCGCCATCGCTGAGGCAACCGTTCCGAAGATCTCGGTGATCGTCCGCAAGGCATACGGTGCCGGGCTGTACGCGATGTGCGGGCCGGCGTTCGATCCGATCGCCACGCTCGCGCTGCCGACGGCGAAGATCGCCGTGATGGGACCGGAACCCGCCGTCAACGCCGTCTATGCCAACACGATCGCCTCGATCGACGACCCCGTCGAACGTCAGGCGTTCATCGACGAACGCCGCGCCGAGTACTCCGCAGACGTCGACATCTATCGTCTCGCCAGCGAGTTGGTGATCGACGGCGTGATCTCCTTCGAATCACTTCGCGACGAGGTCATCGCCCGTTTCGCCAGCGCCGACCCCGCTGACCGCGACAGCGTCGCCAAACGCCACGGCGTCACTCCCGGCTGACAGGCGGACCAAACGAGTATTTCGGTTGCAAGGAAGGCCAAACGAGTATTTCGGCTGCAGCGTGGGGCGAGTTGCTACTCGATGCCGAGCGCTTGGCCGGTCGCCAGGGGCTTGGCCGGTCGCCCGGGTCTGCCTATTCGGCGGTCGGGAGGGTCTGCTCGGTGGAGAGGACCCCGGCGAAGAGGTCGCCGAATTGCTCGACCCGTTCGAGGACATCGCCGGCCTCGAAACGTAGCGGGATGGTGCCGTCTGCGCAGTCGCTGACCTCGTCCCAGCTGACCGGCGTCGACACCGTCGGGTCTGGCCTGGCACGCAGGGAATACGGGGCGATCGTCGTCTTGTGGCGGGTGTTCTGACTCCAGTCGACGAAGATCTTGCCGGGCCGCACCGCCTTGGCCATCGTCGTCGTCACCCGATCGGGGTGCTGTTTCTCCAACAGTTGACCGACGACGAGCGCGAATGATGAGGCGTGTTCGTGCGTCACCTGCGTATTCAGCGGGACATACATCTGCAGCCCTTTCGAGCCACTCGACTTGCACCATCCTTCGAGGTCGACAGCATCGAGCACCTCACGGACGAGCAGCGCGATCTGACAGCATTCCCGGATGACGGCCGGGTCGCCAGGATCGAAATCGAAGACCAGCGAAGCGGGTGTCTCGATGTCGTCGGCGTGGGCCATCGGCGCGTGCAACTCGATCGCTGCGAGGTTCGCCGCCCACACCAGCGCTGCTGGTTCATCGAGGCGGCAGTACGGGATCGATCCGTTGTGGTCGCCTGGCCCCTCGGCCGTATCCACCCAGTCCGGACGGTGTTTCGGACAACGCTTCTCGAAGAAACCAGCCTGGTCCGTCCCGTTCGGGAAGCGACGGAACGTCAGGCAGCGGTTTTCGATATGCGGCAGGATGTATGGCGCGATCCGAGCGTAGTAGTCGATGATCTGCGACTTCGTGAACCCAGAAGGATAGAGCGGCTTGTCGAGGTTCGAGAGGCTGAGCGATCGGCCCCCGACCTCGACCTGCAGCGACGTGCCTGCAGGAGCCACGATCGAGGACCCCGGCTGACGATCAGGCGCTCTTACGGGCGCGTGTCTTTGCCGGTTTCGACGACGCCAACTCCGTCACCTTGGCGGTTTCCGGTGTCTCGCCCGTGGCGGGGTGACGTTTGCGGGCGTCCTTCGCCGCCTTGACGCTCGCTTCGAGCGCAGCCATCAGATCGACCACAGGTGTGGTCGGCTTGGACGGCGCGAGCGCCTGGAACTCTTCACCTGACGCCTTTTGATCGATCAGTTCGAGCACCGACTTGCGGTAGTCGTCGTGGTATTTGGCATGGTCGAATTCGGCGCTCAACGACTCGACGAGCGCCTCCGCCATCTTGACCTCTTTGGCGGTGACCTCGACCGAATCGAGCGTCGAGAGTTCCTCGATGACGGTCGGCGAGACGACCTCCTCGGCGAACACCATCGTCGACAGCATCAGCAACCCGTCGACGGCTCGGATCGCCGCCACATATTGCTTCTGGCGCATCACGAAGCGTCCGATGGCAACCTTGCCGGATTCCTCCATCGCCAGTGCCAGCAGCTTGTACGGCTTCGGCGTCTTCTCGGGGGCGACGATGAACGCGGTGTCGAACAGCACCGGGTCGATCTCTGTGAGGTCGACGAACTCCTCGAGATCGATCGATTTGGTCGCCGAGGGAATGAACGGTTCGAGCTCGTCAGGATCGACGACGACGTAGTTCCCCTTGGTGACCTCGTAGCCCTTGACGATGTGCTCGTCCGGTACGTCCTCACCGGTATCGGCGGACACCTTCTTCAACTTGATCCGGCTCATCGAGCGGTCGTCGAGTTGGTTGAACGACACCGATTTCTTGGAAACGGCATGGAACAGTTTCACGGGGATGGCGATGAGGCCGAAGCTGATGGTTCCATTCCACACGGGGCGTGCCATGGAACACAGTGTGCCCCATCCTGAGGCTCGGCGAAACATCAGGTCCGCTCGGGGGCTCAGCCGGAGAGTACCGCCCTGGCGACGAGGTCGGTTCCGAACGCCGTCAGAATCGCCAGGTAGAGCAGGCCGGTCGCCGCCATCACGGCCGAGTAGTAGCGCTCCCGCAATGCCGCCCTGGTGACGAACACGAGCACGATCGTGCTCAACGCGCAGGCGATCCAGAACCACCCGAGCATCCCGTTCCAGCCGTCGTCGATCGTGCCGTCGAAGACGCTGATCATGCCGACAGGAAGCAGGAGGGCGATGACTTCGGCCGGCCAGATCCAGCCCAGCGCCGACACCAGTTCGTTCAACAGCCGTCGTGGCAGCCCTGGCTGGACGAGGTACCAGTGCCCGAGCAGCATTGCGTCGGTGATCGAACCGAGGAACGCCGCGCCGATGATCATGCGGGCGACGGCGACGGCGATGTGGGCATCGGCATGCCCACGGGTCGAGTCGATCGCTGCGGCGACGAGACCGACGACGCCGACGATCGCCGGGAGCAGATCGAGCCACGGCGGGAATTCCGTGGCACGACCCGCGGTTTCGAGTGCGGTCGTGGTCGTCGTGGCGGACCGACCCCGACGTTCGATTCCGGTCATCGCCGCGACCCGCTCGCTGCGCCGATCGTGCTCGGCCTGCTGACCGGAGACGCCGGCCGCGCGACGCACGATCGACACGACCAGCCCGACGAGGCACGTTGCTGCGACGGCGATCGAAGCGCCCTCGCGGACCGGTACGACGCGCGCCGCGAATCCTGCGAAGATCGCCCCGACGGCCATCAGCAGATAGGTGCCGCGCAGCAGCCAGCCATAGCCGACGCCGACTTCACGGCGTCGTGTCGTGAACCAACAGAACAACATGCCTCCGACCGTCCACTGCAGGAGCAGGGAGTCAGCGTCGAGGCGGATCACGGCCACAAGGGTAATGGCCGAAACTTTGACCCACGCTGGCGCATCGGTGACGGAAACGACACATCCAGATCACGCCGTGATCAGATTCACCTGCCGTGAAAGGCGAACGGAGCCCGTGCCGTCGTACGATCACCCGGGTGCGGATGCTCAGTCGGTTGCCGATCGTGCTCGTCGTCTGCGTCTCGCTCGCAGGATGTTTCACCGGTCAGCGGGCGACGTTGACAACGGCGCCGCCCGGCGGCAACCATGGCTCCCCCGTCGGTGATGCGAACGCCGACGCCGTGCTGGTGCTGCTGGAATCGACTGCCACGACGGCGTCCACGGCGACATATTCGATACTCCACAGGTTCGGCGGCCAAACTGCCACCGGTGTCGTTGCGCGAGACGCTTCCGGCAAGAAGTCGGTCACCGTCAACGACGTCCGCTACCTGCTCGTGGGCAGCCCGCAGACCTGTTCGCTGGCCACCAGACAGTGCGATACCGGCGTCATCGAACAGCGGGTCAGCGACTTCGGCATCTCCAGTACCTTCGCCGACAACGCCCCGGCGCGCCGGCTGAGGGTGTCGATCCGACGTAAGAACGCAGCGACGACGGCGAGTCACCGGCAACTGGCCGGACAGGACGCGACCTGTGTCACCGTCCCGGTCGGCGATGGTCAGGAAACGTACTGTGCCGTTGCCGGAGGACACCTCGCCTATCTCGACGCGAGCGACGTGCAGGTCCAGCTCGTCACCCTGACGGCGACCGCAGACCCTTCGGCGTTCACCGCCTGAATCATCACGATCCACACGGCTCGGGCGGCGCTCCTTCGTGGTGCCTCGTCTGGTCAGGCTTCGACGGTGACGAGCGAGCGATCGGCGTGATTCAGCAGTACCGGGCCGTCGTCCGTGGCAACGACGATGTCTTCGAGGCGCATACCCCACCGTCCGCTCAGATAGATGCCGGGCTCGACGCTGAAGGCGTGGCCGGCGGCGAGCGGCTGCGCATTTCCCTCGACCATGTACGGGTCCTCGTGTGCCTCCATGCCGATGCCGTGGCCGGTGCGATGGATGAAGTAGTCGCCGAATCCGGCACCGTCGATCACCTTGCGTGCTGCCCGATCGACGTCCTGGCAGTCGTTGCCGATCCGGCCGGCTTCGTAGCCTGCGGCATTCGAGGCGTGCAGTACGGCGTAGGCGTCGGCAATCTCCGTGGTCGGCGCCGAGCCGGTGTACACGCAGCGGGTGATGTCGGAGCAGTAGCCGTTCATCGTCCCGCCGAAGTCGCACAGCACGACCTCGTCACGCATGATCACGCGGTCACCTGCATGATGATGTGGACTGGCAGCATTCTCGCCTGCAGCGACGATCGCGAAGTTGACGATGTCATGACCCTCGGCGATGAGACGGGCAGAAATGTCGGCCGACACCGCTGCTTCGGTTCTGCCGATGAGGGGGATCTCCCCTGCGTGCAGCTGCGCTGCGACCCGGTCGGCTGCAGCACCGGCCGCCGTCAGCGCAGCGACCTCGGCAGCGTCCTTGCGAGCGCGGAGCGGTCCGACGACGTCGACTGCCCTGCTGAACCGCGCACTCGGCAGTTTCGGCAGCAGATCGACGAGGAACCGCGCCCACATCTGGTCTCCGACGGCAACAGACTGCGCACCGCCCACGAGCTTCGCCACCAACTCGACCGGATCCTCGGTCTCACCCCACGGCAGCAGCCCGAACGCGCCTGGCTGCTCGACGACCCGCGGCGCCTCCAGGCGCGGGATCACCATCGTTGCGTCGCCGCGCAGCGGTAGCACGAGCATCGTCAGGCGTTCGAGCGGCATCGCCAGGTAACCGGTGACATACGGCAGGTCGTGGCCGACGGAGAGCAGCACGACGTCGACGCCGCGCTCCTCCATCGCTGCGCGGACCCGACTCAGACGATCGAGGTAGACATCGGTGCTGAACGAAGCGGAGGACATACCCCCAGTCTGGCAAATCCTCGACCCTCCGCCTACGCCCTCGCTCCCCTCACCCCGTGAGCGATGGAGCAGAAAACGGACGTGGTGTCCACAACGTGACCCGTCGCTCCTGGACGGCGAGGGGTGGGCGGCGAGCGTTCGCCGCACATACTGGGTCGGTGACGACGACCGCGACGCCGAAGACGCTCGGCCGGCGGCTCGTCTTCGTGCTCGCAGCGGCAACCGGTCTGACCGCCGCGAACCTGTACTACGCCCAACCGTTGCTGCATACGATCGCCAACCATTTCGGGTCGAGCGAAGGCGCCACCGGACTGGTCGTCACTGCCTCGCAGATCGGCTACGCAGCCGGACTGGCGTTCGTCGTGCCGGTCGGTGATCTCGTCGATCGCCGGCGGCTGATCACGAGAGCACTGATGGCGGCGACCGTGCTGCTGCTCGTCGCCTCGGTGGCTCCGACGCTGTGGGTGCTGATCGGGGCCCTCGGCCTCGCCGGCCTCTGCTCCGTCGTCGCCCAGATCCTCGTGCCGATGGCCGCACAGATGGCGTCCGCCGATACGCGGGGCAAGGTGGTCGGGACGGTCATGACGGGTCTACTCCTCGGCATCCTGCTGGCGAGGACCGTCTCGGGTCTCATTGCCGCTGCGTTCGGCTGGCGAGCGGTGTTCGTCGTCGCCGCCGCACTCGCCGCCGGATTGGCGGTGGTACTCGCCGCTGAACTGCCACATGAGCAGCGCCGTCCCGGACTCAGCTACGGCGAGTTGATGCGTTCACTCGTGACGCTCGCCGGGCAACAACCGGAACTGCGCAGAACGGCCGCTGTCGGTGCACTCGTCTTCGCCAGCTTCAGCGCCTTCTGGACGACGATCGCCTTCCGGCTGTCCGCTCCGCCGTTCAACTATGGCGACGCGGCAATCGGACTGCTCGGGCTCGCCGGGGCGGCAGGCGCCCTCTGCGCAGCGCCTGCCGGCAGAACCTCCGACCGGGGATGGGTGCGGCCGGCGCGGATGATCTCGACGGCGACACTGGCGTTGTCGTTCGCCGTCCTGTGGTTCGGGCGTTCGTCGATCGTGTGGATCGTCGTCGGCGTCATCCTGCTCGACGTCGGCGTTCAGGGGACGCAGGTCCTCAACCAGTCCGTGATCTACGGCTTGGTGCCGTCGGCGCAGAGTCGCGTCAACTCGGTCTACATGACGACATATTTCGTCGGTGGGGCGGTCGGCTCGGCGATCGCCGCCGCCGCCTACGACCGTGGCGGTTGGGGTGCGGTCTGCATCCTCGGAGTATGTCTGGCTGGTGCTGCGCTGCTGTTGGCGACGCCGGCGAAACGGTCGAGCCTGTCATGAGGACAGTCAGACGAGCAGCGAGTGTCGGCCTCATTCCGGCCATCGCCGGCGTGGCCTGTGGAAGTGCTGGACGCTCACTGCAGACACAAGCGCAGATCGCCTCGACCTCTGCGAATACCTCGAGATTGCGAACTCGGCAGCACCGACGCCTGACCGCCGGATGGTCACCGAATGTCGCCGATTCTGTGCACACTCGGTGACACGGACGACACCGCGAAGTCTGCCGACTGCGTTCGGTCAGCAGATACGCGGGAGCTGTTCGCCAAGGGGCAGGTCGAGGATGCGGCGCGCCCCGAACGATGTGCGCCCGACGACGACGCCGGGATGGTCGGCGGTGACGGTGCCGACGACAACGGCGTCACGGCCGAACTGGTGGTCGTGCATCGCCGACATCACGGCGTCGACGATCTCCGGCGGGACGAACGCCACCAACTTGCCTTCGTTGGCGATGCTGATGGCGTCGAGGCCGAGGAACGAGCACGCAGAAGCAACCTGTTCGGGGACAGGCATCGCCGTCTCCTCGAACTCGATACCGACATGCGCTGTTGCGGCGATCTCGCAGAACGAGGCGGCGACTCCCCCACGCGTCGGATCGCGCAGAACATGGATGTCGGTACTGGCTGCGAGCATGGCTGCGACGAGACCGTTCAACGGTGCCGAATCACTGAGGATCTCCGTTCCGAACTCGATCCCTTCACGCTTGGACATCACGGCGACTCCGTGCAACCCGATCGGTCCGCTGATGATGATCGTGTCGCCTGGCGTCGCTCGCCGGGGGCGGATGTCGACGCCGTCAGGGATCAGCCCGATACCGGACGTGTTGATGTACACCCCGTCCGCAAGGCCGGCATCGACAACCTTCGTGTCGCCGGTGACGATGCGTACGCCTGCGACCTCCGCCGCCTTGCCCATCTCGACGGCGATCTGACCGAGGACGGTGAACTCGAGGCCTTCTTCGAGGATGAAACCTGCGCTGAGGGCAACGATCTGAGCGCCGCTCATCGCCACATCGTTCACCGTCCCGTTGACCGCCAGGTCACCGATGCATCCACCGGGGAAGAACAGCGGACGTACGACGTACGAGTCCGTCGAAAACGCAAGCCGCCCCCCGGCGACGTCGACCAGCGCCGAGTCGCGCATCTCGGCGCTGGGGTCGACGCCGAAGGCCGGCATGAAGAGGTGCTCGACGAGCTCGGCCGACAGCCGACCGCCCCCGCCGTGGCCGATCGTCACCCGATCGTGATCACGCAACGGCAATGGGCACGTCCAGCCGTCGAAGTCCGGTTGCTCACCCACGACGGGCCGGCATCGCCACCGCGATCGGAGCGGTTGAGGGAAGGCGAACGGCGTCGATGACGCCACGCGACGTCGCCGCATCGAACGTCGACGACGGATCGGGAACATCGAGCCGGCGGTACTGGTAGTAGGCGGCGCAGGCGCCCTCGCTCGAGACCATCGTCGCACCGAGCGGCTTGCGTGGCGTGCATTCCTTGCCGAAGGCCTCGCACTGGTTCGGTTTGATCAATCCTTGCAGGACCTCGCCGCTGCGGCAGATCGAGGACTCCGGCGACTTGATCTCGGAAACGTCGAAGCGAGACTCGGCGTCGAACTCCCGATAGCGGTCGCTGAGACGCCATCCGCTCCGGGGAATCTCGCCGATACCGCGCCATTGACGGTCGCACACCTCGAAGACATCTGCGAGCATTTTCTGAGCCGGGACATTTCCTTCGTGCTGGACGACGCGCGGGTAGGCGTTCTCGAGCCGTGCTTCGCCGGCTTCCAATTGGATCACGACCCGCCGAATGCCCTCGAGCACATCCAGCGGCTCGAACCCGGTCACGACGATCGGCACGTGGAACCGTTCGACCAACGGCTCGTACTGCCAGCAACCCATGACAGAACAGACGTGGCCGGCAGCGAGGAATCCATTGACACGATTCGTCGGCGAGCTGACGAGCGCCTCGATCGCCGGTGGCACGAGCACATGGCTGACGAGCACGGAATAGTTCGTCACGTGGCGCTGCTCGGCCTGATGGACCGACATCGCGTTGGCGGGTGCCGTCGTCTCGAATCCAATGGCGAAGAACACGACCTGCTTGTCAGGATGCTGCTCCGCCAGGCGAACGGCGTCGAGCGGCGAATAGACGACGCGCACGTCGCCTCCGGTGCTGCGCACCTGAAACAGGTCGCGATGGGTGCCGGGCACGCGGAGCATGTCCCCGAACGAGCAGAAGATCACGTCGGGGCGGCTGGCGATGTCGAGTGCCTTGTCGATGACCCCGAGCGGGGTGACGCACACGGGACACCCTGGCCCGTGGATCAGTTCGATCTGTTCCGGCAGCAACTGATCGATCCCATTGCGGATGATCGCGTGCGTCTGGCCACCGCAGACCTCCATGATCGCCCACGGCTTCGTCGTGATCCGTTCGATGTCGGCGAAGATCCGCCCGGCGAGCTGCGGGTCACGGAATTCGTCGAGGTATTTCACGTCAGCGCTCCCGATTGTCGAGTACCGAGTTCTTCGTCGAGGTCGATACCGAGGTCGCGGAACATCTGCAATGTCTCCAGTGCCGACGCCTCGTCGACCTTGGCGATCGCAAAGCCGACGTGGACGATCGTGTAGTCACCGACGACGACCTCCGGCAGATAGGCCAGACAGATCTCCTTCTGCACGCCACCGAAGTCGACGGTCGCCATGCGTGTGCCGCGATCGTCACGGATTGCGAGCACCTTGCCGGGAACTGCGAGACACATGTCAACACGACCTCTCTGCGTTCGTCGACGGTCGACGAAAACCTTTTACATCAGCACGAGTCTCGCCTGCGGCGGTGGTGCCGGACGAGGCGACTGCACTGCGGTAGGCGGCGATGAATGCTTGACCGAGTGCCAGCCCGCCGTCGTTGGGGGGGACGAGACGGTGGGTCAGCACCTCGAAACCTGCGTCGGCCAACGCTGCGCACGCCAGCCGCACGAGCATCACGTTCTGGAAGACCCCACCCGTCAGCGCGACGACGTCGAGGTGTCGTTCGGCGCGGACCTGCTCGGCAACGTCGACCAGCAGGGCGACGACTGCCAGGTGGAAGCCGGCAGCGATTGGACCAGCACCCGATCCGGCGAGAGCATCACGGGCGATCGCCGTGATCACGGGTCCGGCGTCGATGTCGGCACCGGCGACTGCGAAGCGGTACGTCGGGCATTGCTCGAGCCACCCTGCTGCGGCAACTTCCAGATCGATTGCCGCCTGTGCCTCGTAGGTCACCCGCTGACGGAGGCCGATCAGCGCGCTGACAGCATCGAAGAGACGACCCATGCTGGACGTCGGCACGCAACCGAAGCCGGTTTCGAATTGACGGAGCAGGATGTTGCGCTCGACAAGCGTATGCGCTGCAACCGGTGCGAGTCCGTCGTCCCAATCGACATCGGCGGCCCACAGGTGGGCAAGGGCGACGCGTGACGGATTCCTGATCGCGGCGTCACCGCCTGGCAGCGGGACGGTACGCAGGTGAGCGAAGCGTTCGTACGAACCTGCATCGGCAACGAGAATCTCACCACCCCAGATCGTGCCGTCATCTCCGTAACCGGTCCCATCGAAGGCGATCCCGATGACGTCGGCAGATGGATCGCGTCCGTGCTCCGCCAGTACCGCTGCGACGTGGGCGTGATGATGCTGTGCCTCCAAGACGGTCGGCCCGAACCGGGTACGCGCCCATCTCGCCGTCAGATAGCCAGGGTGGGCGTCGGCGACAACGATGCCCGGGTCGATCCGGTAGAGCTCGCAGAACTGACCCACGGATTGTTCGAACGACTCGACAGTGTCGAGGTTCGCCATATCGCCGATGTGCTGGCTCATCCATGCGTGGTCTCCGCTGGCGACGCAGAAGGTGTTCTTCAGTTCTCCGCCGACTGCCAGCACATCGGGACCGCCGGCAGGAAACCGAACGGGCAGCGGCGCATAGCCACGCGATCGTCGGATCGGCAGGAGGTCACCGTCGACCACTCTGACGACGGAGTCGTCGCACGGCAGGTGGATCGGGCGGTCGTGGGTGAGGAAGCCGTCGACCAGATGATCGAGACGATCGGAAGCATCGGCGTCTCGGAAGGCAATCGGTGCGCCGTTGTGGTTGCCGCTCGTCACCACCAGCGGTCCGAGCGACGGGACCTCCGCAGACGCGGCGAACAGCAGATGATGTACGGGCGAATACGGCAGCATGACGCCGATCAGCGGGTTGTCGGGGGCGACAGCCGGTGAGAGCGGCGTGTCGGATCGTCCTCTGAGGAGAACGATCGGCCGCGCCGGGGAGACGAGCAGGGCGCGCTCGGTCTCGGCGAATGTCGCCAACTGCGCAGCCATCGCCAGGTCAGCGACCATCACCGCGAACGGCTTGTCTTCACGACCTTTGCGGCGGCGGAGCTCGCCAACCGCACGATCCGACGTGGCCAGGCAGACGAGATGGAATCCGCCGATTCCCTTGATGGCGAGAATCTTTCCGGATGCCAGTGCGCTCTGCGCCGCACCCACTGCCTGACTGCCAGATACCGAACCGCCAGGCGTCGAACGGTACGTCAGCTTCGGTCCGCAATCGTGACAGGCGATCGGCTGGGCGTGATACCGACGGTCGTCCGGATCTGCGTATTCCTGCGCGCATCGGCGACACATCGCGAACATCGACATCGTCGTGTTCGGGCGGTCGTACGGCAGTGTCCGGATGATCGTGAAGCGGGGTCCGCAGTTCGTACAGGTGATGAACGGATGACCGAATCGACGGTCGGCCGGATCGAGCATCTCCGCCAGGCACTCGTCGCAGGTGGCCACATCCGGCGATACCAGCGTCACGGCGCCGGCGTGCTGCACGCTGGCGACGATCTCGAACAGAGGAACGTCCTCGATCGAGCCGGAGTGGCCAACGGCGAGCACGCTGATCGCCACATCGTTGATCGACTCGATCACAGCGAGCGGTGGGGCGTCAGTGCGCACACGGTGGGCGAAGACCCCGATGACGTCGCCTCGACCCTGCACTTCGATGAACACCTTGGCGGCGTCGTTCCCGACGAAGCCGCTGAGGCGGAGTTCGGTCGCCAGTCGATGGACGAACGGTCTGAAACCGACACCCTGTACAACGCCGCGAACCTCGAATCGATGACGCTCGACGGCGCCTGCGGATTGCGTTGCGCCGAGACTGTCCGGTGCGAGGCGGGAACTCACCAGCCGACGTCCCAGATCATCACGCGGTTGTTGCCTGAGTCGGCGACAGCCATCCGATTGCCGTGCAGGTGGATTCCGTAGGGCCAGCACAACGTGTCGTGGGCGACGCGATCCCACCGGTTCTCACCGTTCTTGGCGAAGTTCGGTTGGCCGAGTACGCGGTCAGCGGGAACTGTCGACGTCGTGGGGATCTGATCCCACAGGAGGATGCGGTTGTTGGCGGTATCGGCAACCGCCATCCGTCCGTCGACAACGTCGAGGGCGTAGGGAAAGCGCATCGACGTCGGTGTTTGCGGGACGTAGGGAAACTCGCCGCCCGATACGAAATCGGCCTGGCCGAGCACGAAATCCGCTGGCTGATCGCCGGCGGGCTGCGGATCCCAGCCGAGTACGCGGTGGTTGCCGGCGTCGGCGATCAGCAACGTCCCGGCGGTGCCGGCGATGTCGTGGGGCCAGCGGAAACTCGCAGGGCCGAGTTCACCGCGGTTCTCGTCCCGCTCCATCGCGCTCGGCTGGCCGATCACCAGATCCGGGTGCTGTCCCGGCTCGGGAATTCCGTGCCAGCTGAGCACCCTGCGGTTGCCGGTGTCGGCGACGTAGAAACGCTCGCCGACGAGCGCGATGCCGAACGGCCAGTAGAAGCCCGTCGGCCCGCAGTCTCCGCCGCGGTTCTCCTCGACCGATGATCTGTCGGCCTGACCGATGACGAGATCGGCAGGCGTGTCGTTGCGTTGCGGGATCGTATTCCAGATGAGGATGCGGTGATTCCATGCATCTGCGACGATCAGACGGCCGTCGTCGACGACGAGACCGGTCGGGAGGCGCAGGCCGTTGTCCGGCCCACGACCATCTGCCTGCGCGCCCTCGTGGACGAAGTCGGCCTGGCCGAGCACGACGTCCGCCGCAGCATGGTCAGTGGTCGGCGGGCCGTGCCAGATGAGGATGCGGTGATTGCCGGTATCGGAGACGATCAGTACATCGTCGTCGAGCCACACGCCCCGTGGCGCATAGACCTGTGAGTCCGTCGGCATCGCCGCCGGCAGTCCGAGCCCGCCGGGACTCGGTGCACCGACCCACACCAACGGCACCGCAGTACCGGCGCCGTTGAACGACGCATTCGGACCCGGTGCGGGGGCCAGGCTGACGAACAGTTCAGTTGGCACGGATCCAGACCCTGTCGGTTTCGATGCGCATCGGCACCAGTTGGAGTTGCGCACTGGGCGACGACAGGCATTCACCGGAACTGGCGTTGAACTGGAAGCCGTGCCACGGGCAGACCAGCACACCGTCGTCGATCAGCCCGCCGTCGAGCGACATGCCCTGATGGACGCATTCGTTGCGGAACACCGAGTACCGGTTGTCGATATTGGTGATGATGAAGCTCTCCTCGTCGATGTCGACGCGCAGCAATCCACCCGCCGGTACGTCGCCGGTCGATGGGCCCTGCACCCACCCGGCCATGTCGGTCGGTTTGTGGCCGATCGAGCCGAGCGGGATGAACGCCGCCGTTGGTTCATTCGGCAGTACCTCGATCCCGGTGATCTCTTCGACGCCGGAGACGAGTGCTTCCTCGACGCCTTCGCGGAGCGTGACCGCCGACATCGAGCAGCCGTTGCATGATCCCTGCAGGCGGACGACGGCAATCCCTCCTCGCAGCTCGATCAGTTCGACGTCACCGCCGTGCGAGTGCAGGTACGGCCGCACGGTGTCGAGCGCCTTCTGTGCACGGGTCATCGGATCCTGGCGGATGATGGCATGCAGTGAGAGCAGCGCATGAACGGCCGGATCGTCGACGAGTTCGAACAGCAATTCCTTGCCACGCGGATCGTTGCGCAGGGCGCGGACGATCGACAGCAGACCCATGCGGTGGAACGCCTCGATCGCCGAGCGCAGCTCCAGTGCCGCAGCCCGGGAGATCGAATCGAGCTGCTCGACGGCCGACAAGGCGTCGTCGACACGCTTGGCAGCATCGTCGAACGACGGCTCGGCGAGCGGTACAGCGACTGCAGCCGGCCGGGCGACAGGGTGATCGAGCAGCGTCATGAGCTGCCCTGCCTGATCAGTGATTCCTGCTTGGCGATTTCGTCGAGGACCGACCGGACACTGCGAACCGCTGCATCCTCCTCGAACTCTTCGAAGATCGCCCGCGCCTCGTGCAGCCGCATCTTGGCGTCGTCGAAGATCCCGAGATGAGCGAGAGCGTTGCCCTGGTTGGCGAGGACCCGCGCCCTGCCCTGCGGATCACGGTGCCGGTCACGCCGTTGCAGCACCTCCTCGTAGAGGTTCACCGCCTCGGCAATGTTCTCCGCCTGGTGCGTCGATGGCATGTACACCAAGGCGTTGGCGAGGTTGAGCTGTGTACTCGACCACCGATCGGGATTGCCGTCGGGAGTGAAGACCTTCAGCGCCTCACGGAGCGACTGGACGGCGATACCGACACGAAGTTGGTCGCTCGCTTCCGTCATCGGCATCGTCAGGTAGGCGAGGCCGAGGTTGGCATTGGCGATCGCCCACGACTCCGGCGCTGTCGTGATGTTCACGAGTTGCAGCGCAGCGTGGTAGTGATCGATCGCCGTCTTCAACAGCCTCGGGGCGGACTCCGACATCTCCTGATACATCGCCCCGCAGCTGACATGGAGTTCAGCGGAACTGACCCGCAGATCTGTCTCCGCCAGGGCGTCGATCGCCGCCTGAAAGGTCACAGCGGCACGCTTGGTGCCACCGTCGTCGAGCTGCGTATTGGCGAGTTGGCCGAGCATCTGCCCGGCGAGCGCCTTACTGATCGGCAGTGCCGCCTGCGCCGCATGCTCCAATGCTTCTGCAGCAGCCGTGACATCTCGGCGTTCCAACGCCATCGTCGCGCTGGCGGCGAAAGCCATCGCTGCCAACTCACCGTCGATCGCTGCGGGATCCGGCGGATCGGCCGACAATCCGACGACGAAGGCGACCATCTCGACGTGCGCCGACAGTGCAGTGTCGCCGAGCGACGCAGCTACTGCTCGAAGCCGGCTCAGCAGGTGCGTACTGGGGTCGAGGACGAAGCGGTTGGCGAGCGATATCGGATCGTCGTCCGTCAGTGCCGCGAGCGCGCCATCGACATCGCCATCGATCGCCAATTCGTAGTACCGCAGTGTCGAAGGGAACACGGCTGGCAATCGGCCGGCAACGAGCGACGCGCGGGCGTCGTCGTGGTCGGGGCCGTCACCGATCAGCAGGTAGCCGCCGGGTAGAGGGAACACACCGATCGGTTGCGGTCGTGGGAGCAGAGCGGGTTCAGTCATCGAGTGTTCCTCGTGGATCGGGGGGTGTGATCGTCGGGTCCCAGACCGATCGGTCGACCCGTGGTCTGGCGCCGGCAAAATCGCGCTGCGCCGCCCGTTTGATCCACGCAGCGGCGATCGTCGCCATTCGTTCGGTGTGATAGGTGTTGATCGATTTGCGCACGACCTCGTCAGGAAAGACGACGACGACGAAGACCTCCCACTGTCCCCGATGCGGTTCGACATAGGTCTCCAGGGCGATCGCCTCCTGGGGAAGGTGGCGTTCGGAATCCATCACACAGAGTCCATCACGCATCGGGGCTGACATCGACCCTCAACGCTCCGCGGCCTGCATCCCACACAGCCTGGCGGAGCCCGACCGGCGGTCTGTCCGGCAGCGATTCCCAGATGAGCGCCGAGCGGTCACCCTCGAGGTTTCGCTGCTTCAGCAGCAACCCACCACCTTCAGGTCCGATCAGCGGCATCAGCCACAGTTCGGCGCCCTTGAGCATGGCGACCAAGGCGTCGGTGGGAAAGAACTGGCGGGCGACATCGGCGCGCAGGCGGACGTAGCCGCTGGCGGTGAACTCGACTTCGACGGTGTCCATCAGCCGACCTCGATCGTCTCGGCAACTGTCTCGGCAACTGTGTCGGCAGGTGCGTCCGGCTGCGGACCTGCAGCTTCCCACATCTCGACGATCAGGCGGGCAGCGCTGCGCATCGATGCGTCGACTGCCGGCGTCAGCTCGGCGCAAGGCAGACAGCTGTCGACCTCGATGAGCAAGACGGTGATCTCGCTCGGGTACTCGTCTTTCAGCAGCCATCTGGCGAACGCCAGCGAATGGTCCCAGCGGAACTGGTGCGAATGCAGACCCTGCAGCGGGGGAAGTTCTTCGAGCTCCGCACCGGGAACCCGGAAGATCGTCCCAGGTGCTGAACCAGTCGACGCCGCGTCGACGATGATCACCTGCCTGGCCCCCTGCATCTTGAAGCCGACGTCCATCCCGGCGGTCCCGCCGTCGACGAGCAGTACGTGATCCGGGATCCCGATGCTCCAGAGATGGCGGATCAGCATCGGCCCGACGGCGTCATCTCCTCTGAGCAGATTGCCGCAGCCGATGACGACGATCTTGCCTTCCCCTGGCGGACCGTAAGCGAGCCCGTCAGCTCGAAACGCCGGAGCGATGAGATCGAGGGGTTGGTCGGTTCGGTCGACACGCACAGCGCCAACAGTGTTCACCGAGCAACCTCCCTCGTTCTCCAAGAGCCGGCCCTACATGTCGCCGTTGATGACGAACTTCGACAACTGCTTGCCGGTCTTTGCGTCATAGGCGTGCACCGTGCAGACGAGGCAGGAGTCGAAGCTGCGGGCCACGAGGCCGAGTTCGACGGGATCCTCGACGTCAGCGATCGGCGCTCCGACAAGTGCCGTCTCGATCGGACCGAGCGTGCCCTCGCCGTCTCGTGGGCCGATGTTCCACGCCGTCGGCGTCACGACCTGATAGTTCTCGATCTTGCCGTTCTCGATGACGATCCAGTCCGACAGCGATCCCCGTGCTGCCTCGGTCGACCCGAAGCCCTTGCCAGATGCGTGCTCGATCGGCTTGGTGTAGAAGCTCTCCTGCAGGTTCAACTCGTCGAGCCACTTGCGTGTCCACTTGAAGTACTTCGGGCCTTCGTGCATCCTGGCCAACTGACGGACCATCACCGATGGTCCGATCCTGTTGTAGATGTCGAGGAACAACGGGTCGTCGTCCTGATGCGGGCCGGCGCCAGGCCCGGCCGCCGCCATCCGGCGGGCCAGCGGGCCGGCCTCGAGCGGGATGTAGCCCTTGCCTTCGACGTTGTACCGGGGCGATTTCGCCCAGCTGTACTTTCCTTCCTTGTGCCCCTGCTCCGGGTCGATCGGATCGGTCACACCCTCCCACGGGTGCAGCAACCCGCCACCCTTGTAGAAGGAGTGGGCGGTGTCCTCACTGACACGCATGTGGTCGAACTCGCTGTATTCACCGCCGGCGAACACGCCGGAGCGATTGATCAACGCAGCGTTGCGACCTTCGATCGTCGGGTTCTCGTACAGTTCCGGCTGGAAGTACGTGCCGGTCGCCAGGTAGTTGCCGACACCCTGACCGAACTTGTCGAGCCCGACGTCGAGGCAGTAGCGGATGAAGAACCCGCAGTCGCTGTCGTGTTGCGACTCGTTCTCGTCGACCCAGGCAAGCACGTCGTCCCACGTCTTGTTCGCCAGCCAGCGGTCGACGGAGCACCCGAGCCATTGTCCTTCGAGCCAAACGCGGTTCCAGTGTTCGAGGATGGCGATCGAACGGCTGACCTCTGCAAGGTTCGGCGCACACATCACACCGCCGGGGATCATGAAGCTCGAGTGCGGCCACTGGCCGCCGAACATCGCGTAGACCTCGACCGGCTTGCCGGACAGCACGACACCGGTCTGGTAACTCGTGCCGACGTACGGCGCGAAGCGGCGTACCGCTTCCGCGTACAACGGCGACTTGGCGAAGTTCTTGTTCGTCAGGTCGATGGCGAACAGTGCGTAGAAGTACCGCGGGATGCTCTGCAGTGTCTCGCACGCCTGGGCGATGTTGCGGATCAGGGTGGCGTTGTGCGGCAGGTGCGTCTTCCACGCGGTGTCCAGCGCATAGGCCGCCTTGTAGAGGTGGCTGCCACCACAGATCCCGCAGATGCGTGGGGTGACGATCAGGCCGGCCTGGGGATCTTTGTGCTTGAGGATGATCTCGAAGCCGCGGAACATGCCGCACTCCGTCCACGCGGACGTGACGACACCATCGTCGATCGTCACCCGTACGTCGAGGTCACCTTCCACTCTGCCGAGGGGGCTGACATGCAGATCAATGGTGCTCATGGCTGTGCTTCTCTCTCGTCGCTCTGCTGAGGTACCGGTGGGTCTTGGTTCGAAGATTGGTGCGGCATCAGACGACGAACATGTCTTCTTTGGACCATTGCGGTGCGGCGACACGAGCGGCCGCTGCGTGCGCCATATACGTCAGGTGATCGGTACCCTCCGGCACTTCCTTGGGGATCAGACCGCTGACCTTCTGTGTCTTGAAAACCGTGCCGGGCGCCAGATCCATGAACGGAAATTCCGGTTCCGTACAGCCGAGACACGGCATTCCCGCTCGGGTTTTCGAACTCTGCCGGTTCCACAGGATGCGGTTGCACGGCGAGTGTGTCATCGGTCCACGGCAACCGAATTCGTAGAACAGGCAGCCTGTTCGGGTTCCCTCACCGAAGGAGTACGTCGACTGCTTGTACTCGAAGAACTGCACGCGGGTACAGCCCGTCTGCGTGAACGTCTTGAAGAAGGTCTGCGGGCGGTGGAGTTCGTCGAGGGCGATGTCGCCCGTGCGGCCGGAGGCGAGGGCGACGATGATCTGCGTGATCCAGTCGGGGTGCGCCGGGCAACCGGGAATATTGATGACCGGGAGGCCGGCTTTGGACACGAAATCCGGGCCGAGGAAGCCGCCCTTGTTGCGTTTGTGGAACTGCAACCCGGTGGAATCGGTCGGGTTCGGCGCCGTGGCCGGGATGCCTCCCCAACAGGCGCAGTCGCCGATGGCAACAACGATGCTCGCGGCGGCGCAGAGGTCCGTAACCCAGTCCTTCATCGGTCGATCGGCGAAGATGTCGTAGCGCCCGGATCCGTTCGGGCCTTCCATCACCGTGCCTTCGAAGACGAAGATGTCGAGGTCTCGCTCCCCCTTGGCGCAGTCCCAGAAGATTTGCTGCGCCTGCTTTCCGAGCTCCATCCCGAGCGAGGGGTGCCACAGCAGGTCGAGACCGAAGTCGACGATCAGGTCGACGACGTTCGGTTCTTCTGCGTTGAGGAACGACATCGTGTTGCCGCTGCATGCCCCTCCTTGAAACCAAAGCACTGATGCCACTTGCTGCTCCTTCGTCGATCGTATTTCTCGTGATGATTGCTTGAAGTTCGACGTCCTGGACGTCGGCGTTGCGGTCTACTCCGTCTTGATGTTGGTGCCGAGCGCCTTGGCGATCTCGACGAGCAGCCCCATGCCGCGTTGGACGTCCGGGTCCTTCAGCGCCTTCAATGTGCCGAGCACGCCCTTGACGGTCGTGTCGTTGGCCCGCGCCGCACGCGCACCCTCGACGGCGCTCGTGCTGACCGTCGCCAGCAGCTCGATGACTTCGTCGTTGACCATCCCGGACGAGAGCAGTTGTCTGACGGTCGGCAACGCCTCGTTGAGCACCGGCAGGGCGTCGTGCAACAGCGGCAGGGCTTCTCGCAGTACCGGCATTGCCTCGTTGAGCGTGCTCATCAGCGCCTTGGCGTCAGCACTGAACTTGGTGAGATCGAAACTGGATCCGCCGGCGGCTCTGGCGTCCTTGAACTCGCGAACGCCGCTGGCGACGGAGTCGATGATCGTGTCGCCGCGTTCGAAGAATTCGTTGAGGCCGGTCACGAGTGTCGACAACATCTCGACGTTGTCGAGCAGCGACACGAGCGACGCTGCCACAGCGGGGTCGTTCAACCGTTCCGTCACCGCATCGACCGGATGGTGGAGAACCGTGCTGTTCGAGCTCATAACGACCCCTTCGTGTCGGCGACGACCCCCCAATGGTCTCTCCGTGGTGCGACACCGTAGGCCACGTTGCGAATCTTCGCTATCCGAAATCCGCATACACTGTCCATGGTGCGCATCGAGATCAACAGACCGGTGGCGCCCGTCGACAGACAAGACAGCCTGGCGTCGCCGGTCGTTCGCCGTCTGCGGACGATCAACGCCGAACGCGCCAACAATCCGATTCCGCCGCGTCTCAAGCCCCGTGGCATTCCGCCGGCGCTCCTCGACCACGAGATCTACGTGACCAGCAGCGTCAGCATCGCCGAACAGGCCGGGCGAGAAATGCTCGGCGCGATCCACCTCGACGTCAACAGTGACGAGAGCGCCGACTTCCTCGCCTCACTCCACGCCGTACGGTTCCGGGACATCACGATGGGCTACCTCGAGTACGTCGCCGCGACGACGATGTACGTCGAGCAGTTACCCCCTGACTATCTGGTGATGATGCCGATGAACGGAGGTTCACACATCCACAACGGTCGGAACCAGGCAGAAGCAACCTCGATCACGGCCGTTTCTCCGCATCCCGGAACGGCGATGCGGATGGCCTGGAACAGCCACTCGCCGCATCTCGTGATCCGCATCACGAGGGACAGCCTCGACCTGCACCTGTCGCGTCTGCTCGGGCGCAGCCTCGACCATCCACTGATGTTCGACCTCGCCCTCGACATGAGCCCCGATTCCGCGAACCGCTGGAACTCGGCAATCCAGTTGCTGCACACCGAGCTGTTCCACGACGACTCGCTGCTCCACCAGGGTGTCGGAACCGGTCCGCTCGAAGAGTTCGTGATGAGTGCGCTGCTGTTCGCCCACCGTTCGAACTACAGCGTTTCGCTGGCGAGACCGGAGCACGCCCCCGGCAGACGGGCGATCCGCACCGCGCAGGACTACATCGAAACGCATCTCTCCGAACCGTTGACGATGCACCACATCGCCGACGCTGCGCAAGTCAGCATTCGCAGCCTGCAGGACGGGTTCCACAACGAACTGCGCACCACGCCGACGGCCTTCGTCCGCGACCGCCGGCTCGAGCGGGTGCGCAACGATCTCGCAGAGGCAGGCCCGAACGATGGGACGACGGTCAGCGAAGTCGCCTTTCGCTGGGGCTTTAATCACCTCGGTCGCTTCGCCAGTTCGTACCGCCAGCGTTTCGGCGAATCGCCGTCCCAGACGCTGAGGAACTGACCGCACCCGTCGCCCCCTGAGGGTCCGGTGGGGTTGACAGATCGACGGCCAGGTCTATGTTGTAGCGCGATGCACGAGTTGTCGATCTGTCGTTCGATCTCCAAAATTGTCGAAGAGCACGCAGTTGGTCGACCCGTCGAGACGGTGAGACTCGACGTCGGATATCTGCGTCAGGTCGTTCCGGCATCGCTGCAATATTGCTGGGACATCGTCGTCCGTGACACCGAACTCGCTGGGGCAACGATGGAAATTCGCCACATCCCGGCGATCATCAGCTGCCGCATCTGCGGCGAACAGACTGCGATAGAGGTACCGGTATTCCGCTGCATACACTGCCAATCGAACGAGACCGACGTGGTGTCCGGCAATGAATTGTTCGTGACCTCACTCGACTTGATCGGGGTGTGAAGGTGGGACGCTTTCATTACCACGCTGACGGTACCGGCCACGTCCATGATCAGGAAGACGACGCTCACGATCACGGTCCTCACGATCACGATCACGATCACGATCACGACCATCACCGGGACGTCGGCGATCACACCGGCTATCAGACCGGTGGGCTGCGGGTCGACGTGCTCGAACAGATCCTCGGCGAAAATGATCGAACCGCCGATGACAACCGCGCCGATTTCCGCCGCGCCGGTGTCCGCGTGGTCAATTTCATGTCGTCGCCAGGTGCAGGAAAGACGACCATCCTCCGTGAAACCCTCATACGGCTCCAGGGTCTGCTGCGGGTCGGCGTGATCGAAGGCGACATCGAGACCTCGATCGACGCCGACAGGTTGTCAGGACTCGGTGTTCCGGTCTCGCTCGTCAACACAGCAAATGGCTTCGGTGGCGAGTGCCATCTCGACGCGACGATGGTCCGCTCGGCACTGCCGCGTCTCCCGCTCGACGACCTCGACCTCGTCGTCGTCGAAAATGTCGGCAACCTCGTCTGTCCGGCGGAATTCGACATCGGAGAAGATGTCAGAGCAATGATCTATGCAGTGACCGAGGGCGAGGAAAAACCGTTGAAATACCCGGTGATGTTCCGCTCCGCCGACGTCGTGCTGGTCAACAAAATGGATCTGATGCCCTATCTCGATCTGGATCTCGATCTGTTCTATCGGAATCTGCACGACATCCATCCACATGTAGAGACCATCGAGACGTCGGCAAAAAGTGGCGTCGGAATCGACGAGTGGTGCGCCTGGATCGTCAAGCTGTGTCAGCACTAGCAAGAACGTCGAACGAAAATCAGCAACCGCGACATTGCATCGGCGAGTCGGTACTGTAGCCCGATGGTCGGGTCGAACAACGTGGAGAAGCAGTGCCAGGCGCTGGCGCTGGACGTTGTCGGTGACCGTTGGGGCTTTCTGATCATCGAGGATGCGCTGCGCCGCGGTGTCAGCAGCTTTGCCGACTTCCAACGCGCACTGGATGTTCCGCCGGCGATCCTTGCCGCCCGCATCGACGGGTTTCTCAACAGCGGGCTGATGACACTGAGCCGGCATCCGCACCATCTCGATCAGTATCAGTACGAGCTCACCCCAAAGGGACTCGATCTCGAACCTGCCATCACCGCCTTGTCGAGTTGGGGTGAGCGGTGGGCGGGCCCACTGCAGAGCCGCCCGTCGCTCGCAGCGACACTTGTTGTCGTCGCATCCGAGGACGTCGACCATCCGCTGGTCGTCGAAATCTCTGTCCTCGGCACGTTCGCCGTCCGCGTCGGCGGCCACGAACTGAGCGACTTGCCGTCGGGTTCGCAGCGGGTGCTGGTGTTCCTGGCGCTGCACGATCGCGCCGTAGGCCGGGTGGCGATGGCCGGCACGATGTGGCCAGATGCCAGTGACATCAAGGCTGGCATCAGCCTGCGATCGGCGCTGTCGCGTCTCGACGCGCCGACCCGCGAGGCGATCGTCGGAGCCTCCGCTGGTCTGCGGCTGGCCGAGACGGTGACCGTCGATCTCCGCAATGCACAGGCGCTCGCACAGCGACTGCTGCGCCACGGAGCATCGCCGAAACCAGCCGATCTCAACGCAGCCGCCGTCGCCTCGCTGTCGCTCGAGCTGCTTCCCGATTGGTATGACGATTGGGTGCTCGCCGAGGCAGAGGACTGGCGTCAGTTGAGAATGAATGCACTCGAGGTCCAAGCGCAGTTGTTGATCAATTGCGGACGACTTGCAGAGGCAGCGGGCGCCGCCAGGGCGGCAATGCGCGTCGAGCCGCTGCGCGAGAGTGCGCATGCGACGCTCGTCAGAGTGCACATCGCCGAGGGCAACCAGTCAGAAGCGCTGCGGGTCTTCGACCGCTACCGAGTGTTGCTCGCCGGCGAGCTCGGGCTCGAGCCGACGCCGATATTGGCCGATTTGGTCTCCGCTATCCGCGCCTAGCAAGGCCACCGATCGCGGCGGTGATTTGCTCAACCACCGGCCGTCTGAATGCGGTCTTGTTCGCGCGGAGAGAAATATTTTTGCCGGTCCTACGAAACGTCCGGCTCTCACCACGTCGGCGTGACAACAGCGTGCTTGTTGTGTGACTCGATGGTCATTCTTCGGCGTGAGCAGGCTCGATGCACACGGCATTAGCCAACGCTCGGCCGAGCAGGCGGCGGTTGATCACTCCGGATCGTCATAACTGCTCCTCTACACCAGCTGTACGTGTTCTGTTTGTCGGTTTTGGTCACGATCCGGTATCATACGCATCCCAGATGCCAGCGACAGAAAGAGGTCACATGAGCACTCAACGTAGTATCACGCCGGGCGGCGCACTGCTTGTTCAGTCGACATCAGCGATCGGGCGGTGCATCGGAATACTGTGTGCGCTGCTCGCCGCTGTCGCCCTGCTACTGACGGGGCTCGTATCGCCTGCCAGCGCGGCCGTCGACGCCGCGGCTCAGTGCAGCGGCCTCGACAATGTCGGCGGCCTCGGAGCGAAGTGCACGGTCACGATTACCAACAACCTCGATCTGTCCACGGGCGTCACGAGTTCGACGGTTGTCAAAGAGGAGTGTCATGGTGCCGCCAATACAGCGCTGCTGTGCACGACGACTCCAACGTCATCAGTCAACCTGACGACGTCGGTGACCCAGTGCAACGGTTCCGAGAACGGCGCCGGGGCGAGCCTCGAGTGCCATGTGATCGTCGTCAACAACATCACCGGTGCCGCTACCGCGGTCGCAGCGACGGTCAATCAATGCGTCGGGTCCGGCAATGGCGGAGGCTCGATCGTGACCTGTAACCCGGTCCAGTCGACGACCGGCGCCGACATCACACAGTGCGGAGGATCCGGCAATGGAGGCGGCTCGACCGTGACCTGCACCGTGACCCCGTCGACGAACTCGTCTTCGCTTCCGATCATCATCAACCAGTGCGTCGGCTCGGGCAACGGCGGGGGCTCTCTCGTGACCTGTACGGCTTCGATCACCAACAACATCCTTCCGGACGCGTCCACCACGACGACCACTGCTGGCGGAGGGACGACCACCCCCGGCGGAGGGACGACCACCCCTGGCGGGCCGGCTGATACCACGGTGGCCCCCGGTGGCGATGTAGCGACGACGACGGCCACCGGTCCTGCCGGCGGCGTGATCGGCGACGTGCAGGTCGTCACGGTCCCAACCGCACGCCCGGGTCGGCTGCCGGCGACGGGTTCGAACAGCGGGGTCATCGGTCTGATCGGCGTGGCCCTCGTCGCCAGTGGGGCGGTCACGCTGCTCGCCCGTCGGCGCCGCCCAGCCTGAGCAGTGATCGCCTTGTCACCGCCAGACCCCAGTCAGGTCAGGCGGTGACGGGGCTCTCGCCACTCCCCTCCATCGACAGCGGGGCCACTGACGCCGCCAGCGTCGCTGCCGGTAGTCGCATGTTCAGCCGCTGGCTGAACCGGAAAGCTGGCGTGGGGGGGTGACAGCCGCAGCCGATTGGCTGGCGTGATAGCTCGAACGGGTCAGCGGGCTCGACTCGACATGCCCGATGCCGTGCGCCTCGCCGAACCGCTGGAGATGGACGAATTCCGCGGGATCCACCCAGCGGGCGACCGGCAGGTGGTGCGATGTCGGGCGCAGGTACTGGCCGATCGTCACGATGTCGACGCCGATGCCTGCAAGGTCGGCGAGCGCGCCTTCGAGTTCGGCAATCGTCTCGCCCATGCCGACGATCAGCCCTGACTTCGTCGTCAGGCCGGCCGCTTTGGCCATCGCCAGGACGCCGAGACTGCGGGCGTAGCCGGCCGACGGCCTGACGGCATGCTGCAGCCTGGCGACGGTTTCGAGGTTGTGGTTGAAGATGTCGGGGCGCACGTCGAGCAGTGCCTGGAACGAGGCTGCGTCGCCCTTGCCGTCGGAGACGAGCGTCTCGACGGTCGTGCCCGGACGACGCAGGCGGATGGCATCGACGGTCGCAGCGACGAGGCCCATACCTCCGTCGACGAGGTCGTCGCGCGCCACCATTGTCAGCACGGCGTGGCCGAGGCCCATCCGCTCGACGGCCTCGGCGACGCGCAACGGTTCGGTCTCGTCGACGACGAGCGGCTTCTGCGTATCGACGAGACAGAACCCGCATGCACGGGTGCAGCGCTCCCCCAGCACCATGAACGTGGCCGTTCCGTCCGACCAGCATTCGGAGAGGTTCGGGCAGCCGGCTTCCTCGCAGACGGTGATCAGGTTGAGATAACGGATCGTCTGCTTCAGCGCCAGCACCGGCGCGTCGATGCGCACCTTCGGCCGCAGCCACTCGGGCTTACGGGCGGTGATCGACAGTCCGTCGGTGACACCGGCACGGTCCAGGCGGCCCCGCAGCCGGACCGACGTGCCCGTCGGCCCCGACATGTTGGAGGGCTCCGGCGACGTGGCGGTCGTCGAACGTTGGACGCCGTGATCCGCGGCGTGCCGTACGACTTCACCGGGACCCTCGCCGCGGGAGAAGGCCGAGAGATCCTCTGGCCGATGCTTCCAGGCGACATCCTGGCGTTCGAGCACGCCGTCGCCCCATTGCGCGGCGGCGAGGCGGCCGACGATCGTCGTCACGGCCTCCATCGTCACGTCGATGCCTTCCTCTGCAAGGCTGGTGACTGCCTTGTCGGGAATGCCGCACGGGATGATGTAGTCGCGCATGTAACGCAGGTCCGGGTCGACGTTGAGGGCGAAGCCGTGCATCGTGCGGCCGCGGCTGAGCCGGACGCCGATTGCGCAGATCTTGCGCGGGTGCTCCGATTCCGGACCGATCCAGACCCCTGGATACTCGCGGAGGCGTCCAGCCGTGCGCAGTCCCAGTTCGCCGAGCGTGTCGATGATCAACTGTTCGACCTGGCGGACGTAGGCGACCGTGTCGGCCATGCCGGTGTCAGTGCCATGCTTCGATGGCAGCGTCAGGATCGGATAGCCGACCAGTTGGCCCGGCCCGTGGTAGGTGACGTCTCCGCCGCGATGCACGGACACGAGCTCGGCACCGACCGATGCAGGGTCGACGAGTACGTTCGTCGCCAGTTCGGCCCGCGGCCCGTGGGTGAAGACGTGCGGATGCTCCAGCAGCAGCAGGTGATTCTCGCGTCCGTGAGTGAACAGACCGGTCTGAAGGGCGAGCGCCTGACGATACGGCACTCGTCCAAGCCATCTCAGTCGCAGCATCAGCACACTCCCTTCTATGTCGAGCCGGAGGGGGTACGGAACCCCCATCGGCGGTAACCGCTTACAGCTCGGCGGCCCAGTCGCGCGTTTCCAGGGAGCGCTTGATCGCCACGAGGAAGCCGGCTGCGTAGGCACCGTCGAATGCACGGTGATCCCAGCTCATCGCCAGGTTGCCGACCGGATGGATGGCGATGCCTTCGTCTCCGGCGGCGCTGGTGACGACGACGGGCTTGCGCATGATCGCGTCCGTCGACAGGATGGCGACCTGCGGCTGGTTGATGATCGGCATCGTCAGGACACTGCCGGCCGAGCCGTTGTTGGACAGCGTGAAGGTGCCGCCCTGGATCTCGTCGGGGCTCAGCTTGCGGGTGCGGGTGCGATTGGCGAGGTCGTTGATCTCCCTGGCGATCGCCCGGAGACGCTTGGTCTCGACGTCACGGACGACCGGCACCAGCAGACCCTGATAGTCGAGGTCGACGGCGATGCCGAGGTCGATGAAGTTGTGCACGACGAGCTCGTCGCCGCTGACGCTGGCATTGAGGTTCGGGAACTGTGTCAGCGCATCGACAACGGCGCGGCTGATGAATGGCAGGTAGGTGAGGCTGAAGCCTTCTGTCTGCTTCCACTCGCGCTTGACAGCGTTGCGTGCCCGATCGACGTTGGCATAGTCGACTTCGACGACGCTGAAGGCGTGTGGGGAGACGCTCTTCGACATGATCATGTGATCGCCGGTCAGCTTGCGGATCTTCGACAGTTTGACGGACGTGTCGCGCTCGCCGGTGTGCACGACGGGTGCCGCAGCGGCGGGCCGAGGCGGTGCTGGGGTCGAAGGAGCGACGACAGCTGGAGCAGCAACGGCCGGCGCGGCCGCAGGCGCCGGTGCAGAGCCACCGTGCTTGTCGAGGTAGTCGAGGACGTCTTCGCGCGTGATGCGACCACCGGGGCCGCTCCCGGTGATCGACGCCGGGTCGAGCCCGTTCTCGGTCACCAGCCGGCGTACGACCGGCGAGAGCAGGCGGTTGTCGTTGGCGACCGGGTCTGCCCCGGCGCCTGACGCTGATGTGGGCGCAGCGGTCGCCGCAGCAGCGGCGGGGGCGACTTCGGCCTGCGGTGCCGGTTCGACCGAAGTCAGTACCGGCTCGGAGACAGGTGCCGATGCCGGTGCTTCTGCTTCCGCGGCGGGGGATTCTGCGAGGGATTCGGCTGGGGCTGCTGCGGGTGCTTCTACGGCAGGCGCTTCAGCGGCGGGCGTCTCGACGGCCGGGGCAGGCGACGAACCACCGTCGCCGACGACGGCGATGACGGTGCCGACCTCGACGGTCTCACCCTCGGGAACGCGAATCTCGGTGACCGTGCCGTCGACGGGCGACGGCACTTCGGTGTCGACCTTGTCGGTGGAAACCTCGAACAGCGGCTCGTCGGCCTTGACCGTGTCACCGACCTTCTTGAACCATTTGGTGATGGTCCCCTCGGTGACAGTTTCACCAAGTTGTGGCAATACGACGTCGGCCATTAGGCGTTCAGGCTCCTTCCAGTGAGCGAGAGCACAGTCTCGCCGAAGAGTTCGGTCAGGCTGGGGTGCGGTTGGATGAATTCTGCGACTTCGGCAACGGTGGCTTCCCAGTTGACTGCAAGGTAGCCGCCTGACAGCTGCTCCGTCACCCACGGTCCGACCATGTGCACGCCGAGGATCGTCCCGGCGGTGCCGTCTGCGTTCTTCTTGGCGATCACTTTGACGAGCCCGTCGGTCTCGCCGATGATCTGCGCCCGGCTGTTCGCCCGGAACTGATGCTTGCCGACGACGATGTCGATGCCTGCAGCCTTGCAGGCATCCTCGCCAGGACCGGCCCAAGCGACCTCCGGATGGCAGTAGATCGCCCACGGCACCTTGTCGTAGGCCACCGGCATGGGATGTTCTCCGAGGATGTCCTTGACCATCAGGATCGCTTCTGCGTAGCCGACGTGGGCGAGTTGCGGCGTGTTGATGATGTCGCCGATGGCGTAGACACCCGGCTCGCCGGTGCGGCAGTATTCGTCAACTTCGATGAAGCCGCGCTCTGTCACCTTGACGGCTGTCCCGTCGAGGCCGAGCTTGTCGGTGAACGGACGCCGTCCGACCGACACGACGACCACATCGACGTCGAGGTTCTCGTTGTCACCGAAGTGCACGGTCGTGCCACCTTCGGAATTCGGCGTATGACCATTGACCTTGACGCCGGTGCGAATGTCGATGTTCTTCTTCTTGAAACTGCGAACGACGATGTTGGCGACGTCGACGTCGAGGCCCGGCAGGATCTTCGGGAGGCCCTCGAGGATGGTGACGGCCGAACCGAGGTCGGCGAATGTCGAGGCGAACTCGCAGCCGATGGCGCCACCACCGATGACCGCCATGCGGGCGGGGATGTAGTCGAGGTCGAGGACCTCGTCGCTCGACATGATCGGTCCACCACGATCGAAACCGGGGATCATGCGCGGGACGGAACCTGGTGCAAGGGCGACGTTGGCGCCTTGGATCACCTGGCTGGTGCCGTCCGCTGCGGTGACCGTGACGTTCTTGTCGGCGCCCAGTGTGGCGATGCCTTCGAAGACGGTGACCTTGCGCGACTTCATCAGACCGGTGATGCCTTTGACGAGGCCGTCGACGATTTTCTGCTTGCGCGACTGGCTGATGGCGAAGTCCACCGACGACGATCCGTCGAGGACGATGCCGAAATCCTTCGAATGCATTACGTGACGATTGACGGCCGCCGTTTCGAGAAACGACTTCGCAGGAATGCAGCCACGGTTGAGGCAGGTGCCACCGAGACGGTCGAATTCGACGATCGCCACGTTCAGACCGGCCGACGCTCCGTAGAGCGCAGCGCCATAGCCTGCGGGCCCCCCGCCGATAACGATGAGATCAAACTGACTGGTCGTACAGACCACCTCCAAGATCAAAATGCGACTGTAAGAGTAACGGTTCGAGCGCTGATCTGGCAGCGACCCGACGGCGGGCAGATGTGTCGTCCCGCACGCTGTCTGCTGAGCGAGACGCCGTGATCGAGAGCCGAGCGCGAAGCGTGAACTAGCCGAGCGCCCAGACCGCCGTCTTGTTGTCGGACGTGAACCGCAGATACGTGGAACCGTCTCCGGAGGGCACGAACGTCAGTGAGCAGTCCAACAGCTGTGCCGGCTGGGCTGTCTTCTGGGAGCAGTCTGTCGAAGAGTCCTTCTTCACGGCATCGAAACGCGAGTTCCCCCGTTGCATGCTGAAATGCGACGGCAGCGAGGCAAACGCCGGGAAGTTCGCCGGAAGCAGCAGTCGCACGCTGGCGACGTCGCCGGAGTAACTGACGACGCCGACACTGATGCCGTCGACCGTCGCCGATTCACCGATCGAATACACCTTGGCGACCTCGTCGGTGCGCGAGATCCGCAGTAGTTGAATGCCGCCGGCGAGCAGGATGGCGAACCCGCAGATGAACGCCGTCAGGATCAGCTTGCGTGTACTCATAGGCGCAACGAGCGTACGGCTGATTTCCCGACGAGCGTCTGCTTACGGCAGCAGTGTGTATGCCGGGTTGAGGATGACGCGCTTGCCCTTGACGTCGTGGGCGACGCCTTCGAGGACGACGGCGCGGCCGTGGTCGAGACCGGCGATGTGGCGGCGACCGCTGAAGACGGCGGTAACCGTTCCGGTGCCATCGC
Organism: Actinomycetes bacterium; assembly: GCA_025356335.1. Classification (GTDB taxonomy): domain Bacteria; phylum Actinomycetota; class Acidimicrobiia; order Acidimicrobiales; family Ilumatobacteraceae; genus JANXUF01. The sequence continues at coordinate 29,152 of JANXUF010000041.1, read as the reverse complement.
CGACGACGATCTCGAGTGTCGCCATGCCGTTGTGCGGTGCGATCAGCACCCGCTTGATCTCGCCGCCGACGACGATCGGCTGACGCATCGGCGCGTCGGCGATCGGGGTGATCGACAGGCAGGCGAAACGGTCCTGCAGCCGTGCGCAGTCGAGATCGTCGAGCGACGTATGCAGGCGGTCACGGAGTCCTTTGAGCACGATGTCCCCCCCTGCCTCAGCCGATCAGCAGTCGGCGAACATCGTCGCCGGCTTCGGCGGTGACGAGCACGATGACTTCGTCGTGGACCCGCAAAATCGTGTCGGGACGCGGCATGATGACGCGATCGCCACGAACGACGGCGACGATGTTGGCGTCGCGAGGGAAGCCGAGTTCGCCGATCTCCTGGCCGTTGGCCGGCGACGTGTCGGCGAGTGTGACCTCCGCCAGCTGTGCCTTGCCGCCCTCGAAGTTCAGCAGTCGTACGAAGGATCCTTCTGTCACCGCTTCCTGCACGAGCCCGGTGATCAGATGCGGCGTCGACACACTGACGTCGACACCCCATGTCTCGTTGAACATCCACTCGTTCTTCGGGTTGTTCACCCGGGCGACGACGCGTGGTACACCGAACTCCTGCTTGGCGAGTAGCGAGATCACGAGGTTGTCCTCGTCGTCTCCGGTGACCGCAGCGACGACGTCGGCTTTGTCCAGATTGGCGTCGGCCAGGGCGGCGATTTCGCAGGCATCCGCCTCGAACCAGGCAACACCCTTCGGTTCGTTGTTCTTCAGCGCCCTGGCGACGGTGGCGTGATCGTTGTCGACGATCAGCACTTCGTGACCACCCTCGTGCAGTTGTTCGGCGATGAACTTCCCGACGCTTCCGCCGCCTGCGATGACGACCCGCATGATCAGTGACCTCCGTGGTTGGCGAGTGCGGGTCCGGCGATCAGCGATTCGAGCAGGTGCATCGAGTCGCCCTGCACTGCGAGATACAGCGTGTCGCCGTCCTGGGCGACGACGGTCGCCGAGGGCAGTTGCGTCTTGCCGAGGCGGCTGATGCCGACGACCCTGACGGGTGAACCCTCTTCGATTTCCAGCACCCGATGGCCGGCCCAGCCGGCACCGAGGGTGCGCTCCACGAGGCACAGTCCTGCACTCGGGTCGATCCATTCGACGGACTCCGCATCCGGCACGAGCTTGCGCAACACCCTCGTCGTCGTCCATGCAACGGTTGCCACCGTGGCAATGCCGAGGCGCTCGTAGATCGCCGCGCGGCGTGGATCGTAGATCCGGGCGACGACGCGTTCGATACCAAAGGTTTCACGAGCCACTCGAGCGATCAGCACGTTCGAGTTGTCGCCGCTGGTGACAGCGGCAAGGGCGTCAGCATGCTCGATGCCGGCTTCGAGGAGGCGATCACGGTCGAATCCGACGCCGGAGATCGTCTGGCCGGAGAAGTCTGCTGGCAGGCGGTTGAATGAATCAGGGCGGCGATCGATGATCGCGACGGTGTGTCCTGATTGGGTCAGTTGCACGGCGAGGGACGAGCCCACTCTCCCGCAACCAACAACGATGACGTGCACGTGGCCTCCTGCGATGACAAGCCGTAGAGATTTCGTTACGACTGCTGTAACCGCCGTCTACGACCTCTGCATCTTAGGCATCGCCCGTAGGCTTGCGACCAACCTGCACGGTTTATCGTTCCTTTACCCGCGCGCGTCCCCGATGGGCCTAATGTCGGGGGTCGTATGTTCGCGACTCTGAAACGTCTCGTGATCGGTTCTCCGATTGCCACCGCCGACGAAGGCCATCAGCGGCTGAGCAAGAAGATCGCCCTGCCGGTCTTTGCGTCGGATGCGATCTCCTCGACGGCATACGCCACCGACGAAATTCTCGTCGTACTGCTCCTCCAGGCGCACATCGGCCATGGGGCCTGGGCACCGATCATCCCCATCGCCCTGATCGTCTGCGCGCTGATGATCATCGTCGTGCTGTCCTATCGCCAGACGATCCACGCCTATCCATCCGGTGGTGGCGCGTACATCGTCAGCCGCGAAAACCTCGGGGTCATCCCGTCGCTCGTCGCCGGTGCCTCGCTGCTGGTGGACTACATCCTCACGGTGGCCGTTTCGGTCGCCGGCGGTGTGCTGGCGATCAAGACGGCAATCGGGTTCGACAGCAAATGGACCGTGCCGGTCTGCCTGCTCTGCGTGTTGCTGATGACCCTCGCAAACCTGCGCGGTCTCAAGGAATCCGGAGCGATCTTCGCCGGGCCCACCTACTTCTACGTGTTGATGCTCATCATCCTCATCGTCAGCGGGCTGTATCGGGTCTTCGTCCAACACCTCGGACCGATCCCCGAACGACTGCTCTCCAAGGACGCCATCGAGATCAGCAAACAGACGCAGTCGCTCGGCCTGTTCATGCTGCTGCGGGCCTTCTCGTCAGGTGCTGTCGCGCTGTCGGGCGTCGAAGCGATCTCCAACGGTGTGCCGGCGTTCAAGAAGCCGGAACCGAAAAATGCTTCGACGACGCTGATGTGGATGGGCGGGATCCTCGGATCGTGCTTCCTCGGCGTCTCCGTGCTCGCCGCCCATCTCAAGCCGTACCGCGGCGAACACGACGGCAACGGCCTCGGGCTGATGGCGCAGTGGATCTATGGCGGCAAGGGAGTGATGTTCTGGCTGACGCTGATCGCCACGTTCACCATCTTGATCCTTGCGGCCAACACCGCCTACGCCGACTTCCCTCGGCTGTCGTCGATCATCGCCAAGGACGGTTTCCTGCCACGCCAGTTCGCCAACCGCGGCGACCGCCTGGTGTTCTCCAACGGCGTCATCTTCCTCGCCATCGTCTCCAGCATTCTGATCGTCGGCTTCCAGGGTGATATCTCCAAACTCATACCGCTCTACGCCTTCGGAGTGTTCACCGGCTTCACGCTGAGCCAGGCGGGTATGGTGCGTCACCACTTGCGGTTGAAGGAACCGAATTGGCGAATCGGCACCGTGATCAACGCCATCGGCTCGATCTCCACCGGCATCATCGCCCTGATCGTCGTGGTGTCGAAGTTCACCGAGGGTGCGTGGATCCCGGCGGCACTGATCCCACTCGTCGTCGTCGGCTTCCGGGCGATCGGGCGTCACTACGACCAGATCCGCCAATCCGTGAAGGTCACAGAGGGCTACAAGTCGCCTCGTCATCAGCACCTCGTCGTCGTGCTGGTCGGCAGTGTCAACCGCGGCGTCATCGACGCAGTCCAATACGCCAAGTCGTTGTCACCGGAACGGCTCATCGCCGTGTCGGTCGTTGCCAACGCCGAGGAACAGCGCGAGGTGACGACGGCGTGGGCGCACTTCAACCTGCCGATCGAACTGCACACGATCTCGTCGCCGTACCGCGAGCTGAGCGGTCCCGTGCTCGCCTATCTCGACGAGCTCGATGCCGAGAACCAGGACGAGATCATCACCGTCGTCATCCCGGAATTCGTGACGGCATGGAAGACGCAATGGCTGCACAACCAGTCGGCCTTCGCCCTCAAGGCCCGCCTGCTGTACCGCCCGAACACGGTCGTGACATCGGTGCCGGTCCACGCCGGCAAAGACGTGGACTGACGCGCCGTCGTTGACCTTCGCGGGCAACTGCAACGCTCGCCACTCGACCTGACTGACGTGGCGTCACAGCGCGCGCCTCACGTCGCAGACACCCATCGCTGGCAGCGGATGTCGCAGCATCTGCTCCATCTGCTGCCAGCGTCGCCAGGCGGTGACTGCGACGATGGGTCAGCTGTTGAGTGCCTTGATGTCGTCGATGATCGTCTGGATCTCGGTCTTGTCGAGTGCCTTCAACACGTCGAGCGTGAGGTCGAAGGTGGTGCCGATCGGGCTGATGAACCACTTGCCGCCGACCTGCGTCTCGGTGATGCCCTTGACTTTGAGGTCGTCGAACGCCTTCTTGACGTCGTCGATCAGCGTCGTGACTTTCGCCGGATCGCCGCTGGACGGGAGTTTGTTCTTGACGGTGTCGTTGATCTGGCTGTCGTCGATGGTGCAGGAGTTCTGCGGCTTGGCGCCCTGCACCGTCACCGTCACGCACCCGTCGTTGACTTCGATGGTGGTCGTCTGCTTGTCGCCGAACGAATTCGTCGAGGTGACCGTGGCGTTCAACGTCTTCGGGACGACGCCGACATGCGTTCCGTCGATCTTGTTGACGGTGTAGCTGGCATCGGTGATCTTGATCGAGAAGTTCCGCTTGGCGTCGTTGATCGCACTCTTGGCGTCGGACAGGAACAACGGCGCGTACCGCTGGAGGGCCTCGGCCTCGTTCGGGTTGAGTGAGGCGATGATCCCCTCGACGTTGACGCTCGTGGCCGCAGCAAGGAACGCGTCCATCGCCTTCTCCGGGGTGGCGGCACCAGCCGGTTTCACGGCGTCTGCCGCTGCCGGCACGTCCTGCTTGGCATCACGGCGAGCACTTTCGGCGATCGAGTAGAACATCGACACGTACCAGCGACCGTCCTTCTTGACGGCGGCGAGGACAGAGCCGCCAGTCTTGGTCTTGCTCTTGGTCGAAGTGTCGAACGGCGTGTCGGGTGCAGAGGCATCGGGAACCGTCACGCCGTTGTCGGTCAGCAGACCACCGATGGGGATCTTCGTACCGGCGACGGAGACGGAGGCACTGCCGGCGATCGTCACGTCGGCGATATCGGCATCGCCACCGCTGCCACCGTTGACGATGTCCGCCTTGACGCTCGTCAGCTTGACATTGATGTCGATGCCGCCGATCTTGCTGAGGTCTGCTGTCTTGTCGAGCACGTCGACGCGTTGCAATTGAGTGGCGATGTCCTTCAGCGGCTGCAGGAACGTCGAACGCTCGCCCGGCAACACCATGTCGAGGGCTCCGAGCGCGTCTTCTTTGTTGACCGATGTGAAGAACTGCTGCACTGCGGCCTCAGGGGTTGCAGCCCCGCCATCGTTGCTGCTGCCGGTCAACTGGACGACGGTGAATGCGCCGGCGGCGACGAGCACGACGACGGTGCCGAGCGCGGCGATCAGCTTGCCGCGCTTCTTCTTCGACGGCTCGGCGACATAGTTCGGAGGTGGTGTCGCCCCGCCCGGCGGCAGTCCGCCGATGTTCGGGGTGTAGGTCGTGCCGGGACCCGGCGGATACCACTGGTCCGTCGGAGCGCCGCCCGGCGAGTACGGCGTCGGCTGACCATACGGCGTCGGTGTCGGTTGACCATACGGCGTCGGCGTCGGTTGACCATACGGCGTCGGCGTTGGCTGGCCGTAGGGAGCCTGCGGATTCCACTGCCCCTGCGGGTCGCTCGGTGTCTGCGGATTCCACTGCCCCTGCGGGTCGTACGGCAGCGGCGAAGGCGCACCGCCTTCGGGCTGCTGCGGCTGCCAGGCATACGTCTCGCCTACCGGAATGTGATCCTGCGGGTCATTTTCGGTCACGGCCGCTCTCCCTGTCGTGTAGTGCTGCATTCGATGGTTGCGATGATGTTCACGAGGCGCCTCATACGACCGTTGATACGGATCTGCCCGGCGCCCGGTTCAGGATAGCTCTGGTGCGGATGCCGGGACGCGTCTCCCACCGTCGCTGTCTGCTGTGTCACTCCCCTGTGCCGTTTGACCTCGGTCAGCGTGGGTACGGTAGGCCCATGAAGATTGCTGTAACTGGCTCGACAGGACTCATCGGTACTGCGTTGCTTCCGGCCTTGCGTGCCGATGGCCACGATGTCGTGCGCGTCGTCCGCCACGACCCGCAACCGGCAGATGTCGTCTGGGATCCGGCCAAGGGGACGATCGACGTCGCCGCCCTGAACGGCGTCGAGGGGGTCATCCATCTTGCAGGTGCCGGTATCGGCGATCATCGTTGGACAGACGAGTACAAGCGCGAAGTGCTCGAGAGCAGGACCCTCGGCACGCAACTCATCGCAACGAGCATTGCTGCGCTCGAGCATCAACCGAGCGTGCTCGTCTCGGCGTCTGCCATCGGCTTCTACGGGGATCGTGGCGACGAACTGCTCGACGAATCGTCGGCGGCCGGCACGGGGTTCCTCACCGAGGTCTGTCAACAGTGGGAGGCCTCGAGTGCCGCAGCGTCCGCAGCCGGCATCAGGGTGGCGACGATTCGCACCGGCATCGTGCTGACGCCGAAGGGTGGTGCGTTGAAGAAGTTGCTGCCACTGTTCCGGTTCGGACTCGGCGGACGATTCGGCAGTGGCCGCCAGTGGCAGAGTTGGATTTCGATCGAGGACGAGATCGGGGCGATCCGCTACCTGCTGACGCATCCGGTCAGTGGTGCTGTCAATCTCACGGCGCCGAACCCGGTGACCAACAAGGAGTTCTCGCAGACCCTGGCGAGGGTGCTGCACCGCCCGTCGTTCCTGCCGGTGCCATCGTTCGGCCCGAAGCTGCTGCTCGGATCGGAGGCCGCTGACGGCCTGCTCTTCGACGGCCAGCGTGTGCTCCCGCGGGTACTGTCAGAAGCCGGCTACGACTTCGCCCAGCCGCAACTCGAAGGTGCGCTCTCTGCGCTGTTGCACAAGTAGGTGCCTCAATGACGACGTCCCGCTGCCGTGTCGCAGCGGGACGTCATCGTTTTCACCGTGCGGTCAGTGGATCAGGCGGCTTTGACCGCTTCGATTTCCAGTTCGACCTTGACCTTGTCACCGATCATCACGCCACCGGTCTCGAGTGCGGCGTTGAAGCTCACCCCGAAGTCGTCGCGGCTGATTTCCGTCGAGCCGCTGAACCCGGCGCGTGTTCCGCCCCACGGATCTCCGCCGACGCCCTCGAACTCGAGGTCGAAGTCGACGGACTTGGTGACACCGTGCAATGACAGGTCGCCGGTGAGTACGTAGTCGCCGCCTTTGGCGGTCAGGCCGGTGCTGCGGAAGGTCATCGTCGGGTACTTCTCGATCTCGAAGAAGTCAGCAGTCTTGAGGTGGCCGTCACGGCCTGCATCGCCGGTGGTGATCGAGTCGAGATCGATGTCGGCGGAGACGGTGGACTGCAGCGGATCGGCGGCAATTTCAATCGCACCGGTGAAGGCCGTGAAGCGTCCACGGACCTTGGAGATCATGAGGTGGCGGACCGTGAAGCCGACGGTGCTGTGGGCGGTGTCGATGGTCCAGGTGCCTGGTGTGAGTGTGCTGAGATCGGCCATGACCGAACCCCTTTCGTTTGAAGTGATGAGTGGAGAAATCTACTGCGCTACTAGTTGATGTAGCAACCATTGTACGCGCAACTATTGCGATTCGCAAGTCATTGTGGTGTTTTCCCATAGACTGGAACCATGTCTGAGACACAGTGGCTCGATCCGGTGGAAATGCGTGCGTGGAGAAACTTCGTCGACCTGATCGGCGATCTCATGCTGTCGCTCGATGACGACCTGCGCGACAACGGCATCACCCTCGGCGACTACGAAGTGCTGGTCTTCTTGTCGGAGGCGCCGGATCAGCGTATGCGGATGTGCGACCTGGCTGCTCGGTTGAGGCTCACGCCGAGCGGACTGACGCGCCGCCTCGACGGACTCGTCGCCGCTGGATTCGTCGACCGTCAGGTCGACCGCAACGACCGCCGGGTGACGAATGCCGTGCTGACGAGCGCTGGGTTCGAGCACCTCGTCGCCACCGCCCCGTTGCACGTCGACAGCGTCCGCAAGCAGCTGTTGAACTTCATGACCCGATCGCAGATGGACCACTTCGGCGCCGCGCTCGAATCGATCAAGTCCGGCCGTGACAGCGTTCGCTCCGAGCTGGTGGATCGGTAACGACGCAGCGCTCGACACGACCGCCAACGAACGCTGCAGGTTCGTTTCCCGTACGGCTCGACCTTGCTGCTAGACCTTGCTGCCATGTCGGAAACCGTCGTACCGCTCCCCAGAGGCTTCAGCGCCCACGTTGCCAACATCGGCATCAAGGACGCGACGGACGACCTCGTGATCGTCGCCAGTGACCGCCTCTGCCAGGCGGCCGGGATGTTCACGACATCACGATTCGCCGGCCCGAGTGTCGTCGTCAGCCGTGACCATCTCGCCGACGGCACGAGCACAGCGGTCGTCGTCATTTCCAAGAATGCCAACGTGGCGACGGGTGCAGACGGGCTCGCCGACGCGCATGAGGTCGTCGAACGAACGGCAGCCATCGTCGGGTGCTCCCCCTCCGACGTGCTGATCGCATCCACCGGCGTCATCGGTCGGCGTTACCCGATGGACCGCGTCCGTGCAGGTCTCGGGCGCATCACGACGCCGTTCGTGACGCACGACGCCACCGCCGTCGCCACGGCGATCATGACGACGGACACCCATCCGAAAGTTGCGTCGGCGACGTGCGGCGCGGCGTCGGTCGTCGGCGTCGCCAAAGGGGTCGGCATGATCGAGCCCGACATGGCGACGCTGATCACGATGCTGTTCACCGACGCCGCGGTGGAACCACAGGAGCTGCAGAACATCTTCCGAGGCGTGATCGCCAGGACCTTCAACTGCGTCTCCGTCGACACCGACACGTCGACGTCGGACACGGCGATCATCCTCGCCAATGGTGCCGGTGGCGCGGTCGACCTCGTCGAGTTCGAGAAGGCAGTCGAATCGGTCGCCCTCGCCCTCACCAAGATGGTTGCCCGTGACGGCGAAGGAGCGACGAAGCTGTTGGAGGTGCACGTCGATCGGGCGCTCGATCGTTCGCAGGCGAAGTTCGTCGCCAAGTCGATCGTCAATTCGCCGCTCGTCAAGACAGCCGTGCATGGTGCCGATCCGAACTGGGGCAGGGTCGCGATGGCGGTCGGCAAGTGCAGTCAGTACACCGATATCGAACAAGATTCGGTCGTGATCCGCTTCGGTGACCAGGAGCTCTATCCGACGCAGGTCGACGCAACCGCACTGGCGACACTGACGCAGTACCTGCACGGCGAGGACGTCGTGATCCACGTCAGCCTCAACACGGGTGATGCAGAGGCGACGGTGTGGGGCTGCGACCTGTCAGACGGCTACGTGCGCATCAACGCCGACTACACCACATGATCAGCGAGGAGACGGCGCCTCAGAGCTCGAAGAATCCCTGACGCACCGACACCCCGGCGTCGTCTGCGGGGACGAGCACCTCGGCCGGGGTGAACGGACCTTTCGAGGCGGCAACGGCGAGGCGATCCACCAGCTCGTTCATCGGGTCACCGGAGTGTCCTTTGACCCAGCGAAAGCTCACATCGTTGCGAGATCTGACGAGTTCGATGAACGGCTCCCACAGGTCACGGTTGGCGACGGGTTGCTTCTGTGAGTTCTTCCAGCCACGGGCGATCCACCCCTTCCACCAGAAATCGTTGAAACATTTGACGACGTAGGTCGAATCGGAGACGATTTCGATCGGGCCGGCAGTGAACGCTTTGACCGCTTCGAATGCGGCCTGTACTTCCATGCGCTGGTTGGTCGTTCGCAGCGCTCCCCCGCTGCCGAAGACGTCGCCCGTCGGAGCCACAGCCCATGCCCAGCCACCGGGCCCGGGGTTGCCCGCACACGCCCCGTCGGTGAAAACCACGGACGGGACGAGACTTTTCGGCATCTCTGTAACCTACCGATCGGTAGCGGTGCGAGACTGTCGGCATGATTTTCGACGGCTTCGTCAACCAATTTCCTGACAGCGATCCGGCCGAGACCCAGGAATGGCTGGACAGTCTCAGCGCTGTGATCGACACGCACGGCAAGACCCGTGCCCGCTTCCTGCTGTCGAAGTTGTTGGAGAGCGCCCGCGAGGCACAGGTGAGCTTTCCGGCGACCGTTTCGACGCCGTATGTCAACACCATTCCCCGCGAGCACGAACCATGGTTCCCTGGTGACGAGCACATCGAGCGTCGTATCCGCGCCTTCGTTCGCTGGAATGCAGCGGCGATGGTGATCAAGGCGAACAAGCACGCCGACGGCATCGGCGGCCACCTGTCGACATTCGCATCCTCCGCAAGCCTGTACGAGATCGGCTACAACCACTTCTTCCGCGGCAAGGACGATGGCCAGCCAGGCGACCACGTGTATTTCCAGGGCCACGCGGCACCGGGTGTCTATGCCCGCGCCTACCTCGAAGGCCGCTTGACCGACGACGACCTCGACCATTTCCGTCGCGAGATCGGGCGCGACGGTGCCGGCCTGTCGAGCTATCCCCATCCGCGTCTGATGCCCGATTTCTGGGAGTTCCCGACGGTATCCATGGGGCTCGGCCCGATCACCGCGATCTACCAGGCACGGTTCAACCGCTACCTGCACAACCGCCATATCGACGACACCAGCCAGAGCCGCGTGTGGGCCTTCCTCGGTGACGGTGAGACCGACGAGCCGGAGTCGCTCGGCGCGCTGACGATGGCCTCGCGTGAGAACCTCGACAACCTCATCTTCGTCGTCAACTGCAACCTCCAGCGCCTCGACGGCCCGGTGCGCGGCAACGGCAAGATCATCCAGGAACTCGAGGCCTCGTTCCGCGGTGCCGGCTGGAACGTCATCAAGGTCATCTGGGGCTCGAAGTGGGACGACCTGTTGCAACGCGACAAGGACGGTGCGTTGCTCAACCAGATGAACACGACGGTCGACGGCATGTTCCAGAAGTTCGCCGTGGAAGACGGCAACTACATCCGCGACAACTTCTTCGGACCCGATCCGCGGCTGCGCAAGATCGTCGAGCACCTCAGTGACAGCGAGATCCATTCGCTGCCGCGCGGCGGGCACGACTACCGCAAGCTCTACGCGGCGTACAAGGCGGCGACGGACAACCTCGGCTCCGGCGCACCGACGGTGATCCTCGCCAAGACGATCAAGGGCTGGACGCTCGGACCTGGTTTCGAAGGTCGTAACTCGACGCACCAGATCAAGAAGATGACCAAGGACCAGATCAAGAATCTGCGCGATCGCCTGTTCATGCAGGACGAGCTCCCTGACGAGTTACTCGAGAGCGCCGATGTCGTCCCGTACTTCAAGCCGAAGGAGGATTCCGTCGAGTATCAGTACCTCGTCGAGCGCCGCCGGGCGCTGTCGGGTTCGATCCCGCGCCGCACGACCAAGGCGCGCAAGCCGATGACGCTGCCGGGTGACAAGCCGTTCGACGAATTGATGGCCGGCTCCGGGACGCAGGCGGCTTCGACGACGATGGCCCTCACCCGACTGCTGCGCAACCTCGCCCGCGACGAGAACATCGGCCCCCGTATCGTGCCGATCATCCCTGACGAAGGCCGCACCTTCGGCATGGATGCACTGTTCCCCGAACTCAAGATCTATGCCAGCCAGGGCCAGAAGTACCAGCCGGTCGACCATGACCTGCTGCTGTCGTACGCCGAATCGACGCAGGGACAGATCCTCGAAGAGGGCATCACCGAAGCCGGGGCGATGTCCAGTTGGATCGCCGCGGCGTCGGCGTACGCCACCCGCGGCGTGCCGATGGTGCCGTTCTACACGTTCTATTCGATGTTCGGTTTCCAGCGGGTCGGCGACCTCATCTGGCAGGCGGCGGACATGCGCTGTCGCGGTTTCCTCTGCGGCGCTACCGCCGGTCGCACGACGCTGCTCGGCGAGGGTCTGCAGCACCAGGACGGGCATTCACTCGTCTTGGCATCGACGGTCCCTCCCTGCCAGGCATACGACCCGGCGTTCGCCTACGAGATGGCAACGATCGTCAAACACGGCCTCCACCGGATGTACGGCGATCAGCCGGAGGACGTCTTCTACTACATCACGCTGTACAACGAGAACGCCGTGATGCCGCCGAAACCCGCTGGCGACGACATCGATGCCGGCATCATTCGCGGGCTCTACAAGTGGGCCGAAGCGCCGGCGGACACCCAGCACAAGGCAACCGTGTTGTTCTCCGGTTCCGCCCATCTCGCTGCCCGCGAGGCGGCGGCGGAACTCGCCGATCACTACAACGTCGGCGCTGAACTGTGGTCGGCGACGTCGTACAAGGCGTTGCGCGACGAGGCCTTGGAGGTCGAGCGCTGGAATCGGCTGCATCCTGGCGAAGCTGCCCGCACCGCCGCCGTCACGTCACTGCTGTCGGACGTTCACGGGCCGATCGTTGCCGTCACCGACTTCATGAAGATCGTGCCGGAGCAGATCGCCCGCTTCGTGCCAGGGCAGTTGTTCACGCCGCTCGGCACCGACGGTATGGGGCGCTCCGACACCCGTGAGGCGCTGCGCCGCTTCTTCGAGATCGACACCGGCCACATCGTCGTCGCCGTGCTCTCCGGACTCGCCGCCCAAGGCGAGATCAAGCCGGAGATCGTCGCCGACGCCATCACCCGCTACGACGTCGACCCGGAGCAGCACTACGCCCCGGCCGTCTGACGGCTGGGTCCACTGAGGCCGTCAACCGCTCGGATCGGTTGACGGCGTCAGTCGACGGCGTCAGTGGATCTGTTCGGCGGTCCGGAAGTAGTCGGTCATCCTCACGAGTCCCTCACGCAGCTCGATCGACGGTGCCCAGCCGTAGGTCGAGTTGACCAGCGTGATGTCCGGCTTGCGTTGCAACGGATCTCCGTCGCGCTCTGGCGGCAACGCCACGGTGATGATCTCGCTGCTCGAACCGGTCACCTCGACGACGAGTTCGGCGAGCTGACGCATCGAGAATTCGCCGGGGTTGCCGACGTTGACGGGTCCCGTCAGGTGCCCGTCGAGCACCGCCAGCAGCCCGACGACCTCGTCAGCGACGTGACAGAAACTTCGTGTCTGTTCGCCGTCGCCGTGCAGCGTGATCGGCTCGTTCCGCAGCGCCTGGACGACGAAGGTGTTGACGACGCGACCGTCCGCCGGGCGCATCCGCTCGCCGTAGGTATTGAAGATACGAACGATTCTGACGTCGATGCCGTGCCAACGGTGATAGGCCATCGTCAGCGCTTCGCTGAATCGTTTCGCCTCGTCGTAGCAGCTTCGCGGTCCGATGCAGCTGACATTGCCGAGGTACGACTCCGGCTGCGGGTGGACCAACGGATCGCCGTAGACCTCGCTCGTCGATGCCAGGAAGAATCGGGCGCCATCGGCAACGGCGAGGTCCAGCAGGTTACGCGTGCCGGTCGATCCGACAGCGAGAATCTCCAGCGGCATCGTCGCGAAATCGTTCGGTGATGCCGGACTGGCGAGGTCGAGAACGGCATCGAAGCGACCATCGAACGATGGCAGTGGCTGAGTGACATCGTGTTCGACGAGCGTGAACGTGGCGATGTCGGCGAGATGGGCGATGTTGGCGCGGCGTCCGGTGGAGAAGTTGTCGATCGCCACGACGCTGTCACCGCGTGCGAGCAGCGAATCGGCGAGGTGAGAACCGACGAAGCCTGCCCCGCCGGCGAGGAGCACCCGCATCTCAGCGACCGATCCCGACGTAGGTGAATCCGCCGCGCCGCCATTCGTTACGGTCGAGCAGGTTGCGGCCGTCGACGACCTGACGACCACGCATCGCTTCGTCGACCTTGGCGACGTCGAGCCAGCGGAACTCGTCCCATTCGGTCAGGACGGCGAGCACGTCGGCATCCTGGCATGCGGAGTAGGCGTCTGCGCACAGTTCGACGGTCGACGGAATACCGGGCTTGGGGCCGTCGACGGTGGGATCGAAAGCCCGCACATGGGCGCCGCCCGCGAGCAGCCGCTTGATCACTTCCAATGCAGGAGAGTCGCGCAGGTCATCGGTTCTCGCTTTGAACGTCAGACCCCAGACAGCGACGGTCTTGCCCTGCAGCGAACCCCCGACGGCGGCGGAGATCTTGTCGGCGACTCGGCCGAACTGCTCATCGTTGACCGCAATGACACCCTCGAGCAGATCGAATCCGTAACCGCCGTCGGCGGCGATCTTCAACAGCGCCCGCGAATCCTTCGGGAAGCAGCTTCCGCCCCAGCCGGGGCCCGGCCGCAGGAAGTCCTGGCCGATGCGTTTGTCGTATCCCATACCGAGCACCACGTCGTTGACGTCGGCCCCGACGCCCTCGCAGATCGCCGCGATGGCGTTGATGAAGCTCAATTTCGTCGCCAGAAAGGCATTCGCCGCGTACTTCATCGTTTCTGCGGATGCCGGATCCGTGACGATGACCGGCGCTGCAACGTTGATGTACAGCGAGGCGACCTTGATCGCGGCTGACTGATCGTCGCATCCGACGACGACACGGTCCGGTTTGAGGAAGTCCTGGACAGCCGAGCCCTCTCGCAGGAACTCGGGGTTGGAGACGACTTTGACGTCCGGGCGCCCGAGCACCCGCTCGACGACCTTCGTACTGCCGACCGGGACGGTCGACTTGTTGACGACCACTGCCTCGTACGGCAGCACCGGCCCGATTTCGCGTGCCGCGGCTTCGATGTAGCTGAGGTCTGCCGAGCCGTCCTCACCCTGGGGTGTCGGTACGCAGAGAAAGGCGATATCGCAGTCGGCAGCGGCGATCGCCGAGCCGAGTACGAACGACAGCCGACCGGTTCGCAGGCCCTCGGCAACGAGCCGATCGAGACCGTGTTCGACGATCGGGATCTCGCCCCGCGACAGCCGTTCGATCTTCGACGGATCGATGTCGGCACAGACGACCTCGTGTCCGAGATGGGCGAAACATGCGCCCGTTGTCAACCCGACGTATCCCGTACCGATTACCGCAATTTTTGCCACGGTCGACGAGACTAGTGCTCAGACCGCGTTGGTGTGCGGGTTCTGTCCGGTCGGTGCGGCATCACCGACGTTGGCCCGCCCGCACCGGAGTGCGGTGGCAACGCCTACGGGTGTCAGCACACTCGGGTGCTGCGATGACACTCGGGTGCTGCGATGACACTCGTGCCTCGAACCCGCTGCGCCACCCGGCCCCGACTTACTTCGCAGGACCCGGCTTGTAGCCGTACGGATGCGACAAGTGCCAGTTCCACGCCGTCTCGATGACCTCGTACAGACCGTACTGCGGCGTCCAGTCGAGGGTTGCCCTGACGAGCCGCGGATCCGCGAACGTGCTGACGGGATCGCCGGCACGCCGACCCACGTAGTCGGCCGGGACCGTCCTACCGGTGATCGATTCGGTGGCGATGATGATCTCCTTGACGCTCGATCCGATGCCCGTGCCGACGTTGAGCGCCGTGCTGACACCGCCACCGGCGAGGTAGTCGAGGGCCCTGATGTGGGCATCGGCGAGATCGTCGACATGCACGTAGTCGCGGATGGCAGTGCCGTCAGGCGTCGGGTAATCCGTTCCGAAGACCTGCACCGGCGGGCGGAATCCGAGGACGGCCTTCATCACCATCGGGATGAGGTTGATGGCTGCATCCCAGTCCTCGCCGATCACCGAGTCGAAGCTGGCGCCGGCGGCGTTGAAGTAACGCAGGGATACCGAGTGGATGCCGGCGACCTCGCCGTACCAGTGCAGTACCCGCTCGACGATCGCCTTGGTTTCGGCGTACACGCTTTCCGGACGGATCGGCGCAGCCTCGGTGACCGGCACGATCTCCGGCGTTCCGTACACCGAGCAGGACGACGAGAAGACGATTCGTCCGATGCCGGCGGCGGAGAGCGCGTCGAGCAGCGACACGGTCGCATCGACGTTGTTGTGCATGTACGGCCCGACTCGCTGCATCGATTCGCCGACGCTCTTGTAGGCGGCGAAGTGGATGACCTCGTCGACGCCGTACTGCGCGCAGGTGGACTGCACGAGGTCTGCGTCGGCGATGTTCCCGACGACCAACGGGGTGTCGAGCAGCGCTTCGCGATTGCCACGTTCGAGCGTGTCGAGCACCACGACGTCACGTCCGGTCCGGCGCAACGCCCGTACGGTATGGCTCCCGATATAACCGGCGCCGCCGGTGACGAGCACGGTCATCGCTGTACCACCGGCTGGTCGAATGTGTGCACTGTCATATGCGTACGTCGCTGTTCATCAGCCACGACAGTAGTGGTGCGACGGATGCCGTGTACTCCAGTGGCAGGCTGTGATCCGAGTCAGCGCTCTCGGGGCGTGCGATAACCTAGGACGATGCCCATTGGCACGCTCCATATCACTGGAAACCCGAAGGCCGACACACTGCTCGACACCGACGGCACGGCGTTGCTGATCGGCGTGCTGCTCGACCAGCACATCCTTGAGCACGGAGTGCCAAAGCGCTAACGGCATCGCCGCCCACTGTTACGTCATTCTCCAGCGTGTTGCGTTTGTTGCTGGGGTGTCTTGCCCGAACGTCGCATCCCGTGCCTGCACGGTCGCAGGATGTCTTTGGCGAGACGCGAGGTCAGGTGTATCGGCGGGTCACGGCAGCTACGCATAGCATGGGCCGCATGGAGTTCGAACGAATCACGATTGACCCCGCCATGATGCGCGGCGCGCCGTGCATACGTGGCCTGCGGATCCCAGTTGCGACTGTCCTCGGTCAGCTTGCTGCGGGACGATCGATCGTGCAGATCCTGTCGGACTTTCCCGACTTGGAACCCGAGGACATCCCAGCGGCGCTGGAGTACGGGGCCGCAGCGGTTCAGGAGCGCGAACTCCCGGTCGCTCATCGCGGGTGAGATTTCTCGTCGACGCCAACGTGTCGCCACGGCTGGCGGCGCTGCTGCGCAACGAGGGCCACGATGCGTTGCGGTTCGTGACGTCGGCCTCGCCCACGCTTCAGACGACGAGATCCTGGATCACGCGCTCGGCAATGATCGGGTCATCGTCTCTCACGACACCATTTCGGATCGTTGCTGGCGTTTCGTCGTCTCAGCGCGCCGTCGTTCATCCTGATGCGCTCATCGGACCCGATGACTGTCGAGCAACAGGCGGAGCTGATCTTGGCGAACCTCGTGTCCGTCCGCGAGGACCTCAATGCTGGAGCAATCGTCGTATTCGCTCGCGGTCATCTCCGAAGCAGACGACTGCCGCTGTGCTAGCCGCGCCGCTTTCGTCTGGCCCTTCGGCCGGCGCAACACGCTGTTATCCGCTGCGCACGGTATCGATCGGCGTAAGTTCCCAGACGACTCCAAGGCGCGCCGGAGCGGTGTCAACTACATTGAGTCCATGCCTACGGGGACGATGTACATCACCGGAAACCAGAAGGCCGACACACTGCTCAACACCGACGGCACGGCGCTGTTGATCGGCATGCTGCTCGATCAGCAGGTGCCGATGGAATGGGCGTTTGCCGGTCCGGCGACGTTGCGCGATCGGCTCGGGCATGTGGACGCGGCGACGATCGCAGCGATGGACGTCGACGAGTTCGTCTCGGTGTGTTGCCGCAAGCCGGCCATCCATCGTTTTCCTGCGGCGATGGGCCGCAGGGTCCACGAGCTGTGCGTCGTGCTGACGAACGACTACGGGGGCACCGGCTCGAACGTGTGGAAGCAGGTGGGGACCGGCGACGAGCTGTACGCCAGGCTGCGGATGCTGCCTGGTTACGGCGACGAGAAGGCCAAGATCTTCATCGCCATCCTCGCCAAGCGAATGGGTGTCGCACTGGACGGCTGGCAGCACGCTGCCGGAAAGTTCGGCGATGACGAACCGCGATCGGTCGCCGATATCACCGACGTTGTTTCGCTCGGCAGGGTGCGCGAATGGAAGCGGGCGCAGAAGGCCGCGAACAGGGACAAGCAGGACCGTCCGCTCGTGACGCAGTGAGGCCCCCCCTGCGAGGCGACGTCCGACACCTGCTGTCTCGGCCGACGACCATCAGCTCGCCGTACGCGGGGTGACTCCGCCCGCCGTCGCCGCCATCGTGGTGGTGTTCAACCCGAACGTCGACTACCTGCGTCAGTGCATCGACTCGCTGATCGCCTCGACCGCCGTCGAACTCGATGTCATCGTCGTCGACAACGCCTCCGACATTCGCGTCGAGCTGGCGCCGAGGCCCCATGTCCGAGTCGAGCGGCTGGCACACAATCGCGGGTTCGCTGCCGGCGTCAACGCCGGGTTGGTCCGGACGGACACACCGTTCGTCTGGCTCCTCAACGACGACGCATGGGTCGAACCGGGGTGTATCGCTGCAGCGGTCGCCGCACTCGAGCAGGCACCGCAGGCATGCGTCGGCGTGGCCCCGAAGGTCCTCGTCGCCGATGAGACGAAGCAGATCATCGACTCGGTCGGCAATGTGCTGATGGCGACCGGCGAAGGCTTCAATGTCGGCATCGGTCAGCCGGACCTCGGGCAGTTCGATCACCCTGAACGATGCTTCGGGGTGTGCTTCGCCGCCGGGCTGTTCCGCCGTTCGGCGTTCGGTGAAGCGGCCGTCGGAGCGCTCGACGAGCGTTATTTCCTGTACTACGAGGACATCGACTGGTGTCTGCGAGCGAACCGCGCCGGCTTCGAGTTCTGGACGGCGCCCGCCGCCATCGCTTACCACCGCCACTCGGTGTCGACACGTCAACTGGGGCTCGCCAACCGCTACCGCATCGTCGAGCGCAACCTGTTGATCAACGCCACCAAGAACCTCGGACCTCGATCGATCGTCGCCATCTGGTCACGGCGTTTCTACGTGCATGCCGTTGGCCTGTTTCGGGGGCCGTACCGGATCGCCCGCTGGCAGGCGATCGGGACCGCAGCGATTCGGGTTCCATCGATCGTCGTCCGTCGATTCTGGAACCCTGCTCCGGCGTCGGCGATGAGCGATGCTGCACTCTTTGCCTTTGCCGAGGGTGAGCGCCCGTTTTTCGACGTCGATTCATTCACCGCCAACGAACACGGATCGGCCCGGGCAGCAGCGTTGGCCAGGCTGCGACGGCGCAACAACGTCGTAGACGACTGACCGCGTCGACGTCGAAGCGCTTCTGCTATGTATCCCGTTCGATGTAGAGATCGCTCACCACGGAACGGATCTCTTTGAGTGTGTCTTCCAGATCGCGGATGGCGTCGTCGATCCGTGCAATCGCGGTCGGGTCCCCGGCCCATGCCGCTGCGCCCTGCAATCGGAGCGATGCACTGAAGATCTTGCGGGTGACGCTGTCGTGTAAACCGAGGGCAATACGGTCGCGCTCTCGCAGCAATTCGAGTTTTCTGGTCAACTCGGATGCTGCTCTGCGTTCCGTGTCGTCCCGTGTGACTTTGGCGTAGCCCTGCACGTGTCCGCCGCCGTCCATGATGACCGTGATGACGACATTCGCCCAGAACGTGCTCCCGTCTTTGCGTACGCGCAGGCCTTCGTCTCGATAGTTTCCGTGTTCTCTCGCCGCCGCCAATTCGTGATCGGGCTTGCGAGCGAGGAGATCTTCTGCCGTGTAGAAAGCAGCGAAGTGGCGCCCGACGATTTCGTCAGCGGTGTATCCCTTGATGCGTTCGGCGCCGGCGTTCCACGAGACGACGATTCCGTCTGGGTCGAGCATGAAGATCGCGTATTCGGCGACGGCCTCGATGAGCAATTCGAATCGATCGACCGTTTCTGCGTTGGAACCGTTGAATGACTGCATCTGCACGCACTTCCTGTCGTCGGTGACGTCGCTGGAGTGGTCCTTCGATGAATCAGTGTAGGTACCCAGCGCCGAATCGGCCGAGACGCGTTGCACCTCGGTATCCCAACTGTTCACAATGCGTGCAAGCGGTCCCGTCCTCGTGCGAACGGTCGGTAGTTCAAACGTCTGGGGTGGTGATGCCGGCTTTGGAGGCTTCCCACTGGAGGTCGTGGGCGACCATCATCTTGATCAGGTCGGCGAAGTCGACTTCCGGCTTCCAGCCGAGCTTGTCGCGGGCCTTGGAGGCGTCACCGATCAGCAGATCGACTTCGGCGGGACGGGTGAAGCGCGGATCCTGGCGCACATACTGTCGCCAGTCGGCGATGCCGACCTCCGTGAACGCCAGTTCGACCATCGTCTCGATGGTGTGGGTCACTCCGGTGGCCACGACGTAGTCATCCGGCTCGTCCTGCTGCAACATCAGCCACATCGCCTTGACGTAGTCGCCGGCATAGCCCCAATCGCGCTTCGTGTCGAGCGTGCCGAGCACGAGTTCGTGTTGCAAGCCGAGCTTGATGCGGGCTGCAGCGTTGGTGACCTTGCGGGTGACGAACTCGAGACCCCGTCGTGGGCCTTCGTGATTGAAGAGGATGCCGCTACAGGCGAACATGTCGTAGCTTTCGCGATAATTCACGACGATGTCATGGCCGAACACCTTGGCGCAGCCGTACGGGGAACGCGGATGGAACGGGGTACGTTCTGTCTGCGGTGTTTCCCGAACCTTGCCGAACATCTCCGACGAACTCGCCTGGTAGAAACGCATCGGGTTGGCTTGATTCCCGCCGACGATCCGTACCGCTTCGAGCATGCGGAGCACCCCGAGGCCGGTGAGATTGGCGGTGAGTTCGGCTTGGTTGAAGCTCATCGCCACGAATGAGATCGCTGCCAGGTTGTAGACCTCGTCCGGCGCTGAAACCTCGACCGCTTGGATCAACGACGTCAGGTCTGCGAGGTCGCCGGGAACGAGTTGAACGAACGGAAACTCCTTGCGGATCGCATCGCCCTTCGGGTTGTTCTGCCCTTTGACAAGCCCGAAGACGTCGTACCCTTTTGTGTGAAGGAACTCGGCGAGATGTTGGCCGTCCTGCCCGGTTATCCCGGTCACGAGCGCTCTGGGCATTGATGAACCTTTCCTCAGACGAGGGGCGGGATTCTACGGCGCAGAGTGTCGGAACCGTCCGGTCACCGTACGGCGCTCTGTTGGCGTTCGAGCCAGCCGAGGAGGATCGAAACCGCACGTGGGTCATGGCGCAATCGGTGACCTGCCCCGCCGATGATGCGGAGCTCTGCTGAGCCGTGAGCCTGTGCCAGTCGCCTGGCATCGGAAACGGGAACCGACTCGTCGTCGTCCCCGTGCAGTACGAGCATCGGGCGCGGCGCGAACCGCTGGGCCGCCTCCGCTGGACGGAATCGATGGAATTCTCGTGACCATTCGTCGAGGTTCGCCGGAAAGCCGCGGGTCCGGACGGCACCGAGTTCACGCGCGTATTCCAACAGACGGCGCGGTTGGTTCGCCCAGTCGTCGAAATCGGCTCTGGCGCCGAGCAGAGCGACGCCGCGTACGCGCCGATCACCTGCACCGACGCACGTCGCCAGCGACCCGCCGGTATGCGTCCCGACGAGCCAGATACCGTTCGGCGAGGTTGTCGCAATCAGATGGTCGATCGCCGCCCGCAGGTCGTCGACCCAGCCCTGTAGGGAAAAATCTCCTTCGCTCTGGCCGCATCCACGGAACGTGAAGGTCATCGCCGACCACTGCAGTTCGTGGGCGATGCGATCGATCAGCTGCGGGAAGGTGCCGGCAGACAGTCGAGCGTCGAGCGGACCAACGGGGAAACCGTGACAGAGGATCAGGCCGGGCAGCGAGTCATGGCGACCCGGGGGCGTGGCGACGTAGCTGCGCAGTTTCAATCCACCTGAGGTGAATTCGCTGTTCATCGTCGGATCGCTACTCATCGCAAGCCGATCTCGACCCAGTCGTCGCGATGCGGAGCGAGGTTGGGGTTGAAATACGGATCATGGTCCAATTCGTGCTGCCACAGGTCGTACATCATGGCGACATCAGCCGGCTTGGACACCTTTTCCCGTGTCTGCGTCTCGAAGTGATACAGCTCGGCGGCCGGGGCCCAGATACTGTGGAAGCCACGTTGGCGCAACTTGAGGGCGAAGTCGACATCGTTGAAGTCGATCGGAAAGACCGTCGGAAATCCTCCGAGGCCATCGAACACCTCGGCGCGGGTCATCAGGCAGGCTGCCGTCACACCGATGCACTCGCGCTGCACCGCCATCAGTGCGAACGGGCCGGGATCGTCGCGCCAGCGTCCCCATAGGATGTGATGGGGCTCGCCGCAATAGACGTGGCCGCCATGCTGCAGGCGACCATCCGCGAGCAGCAGCTTGGCGCCGACGGCCCCGACGTCCGGCTCCATTGCCAACGCCGCCATCGTCTCGAGAAAATCGGGGGCGATGACTTCGATGTCGTCGTTGAACAACAACAGCAACGATCCCGCGGCGTTGGCTCGCCCGACGTTGATCTTCTCCGAGAAGTTGAATGGTCTGTGGAACGGCACGAGGCGCAGCTGGTCACCGCCGATCGACGTCAGTTCGTCGAGGACCGTGGTCGGGGTGTCGTCGTCGAAGACGACGACCAACTCGAAGTTGCGATAGGTGCAGCGATCGACGACGGAGCGGACCGCTTCGGTCACGAACACCCGGTCCGTTCCCCACACGTGGCCGGTCGAGCCGCGCGTCGGGATGATCAGACTGATCAGTGGAGCACCGTCGAGTGCCCGCACCACCCGGTGCGTATGGGTGTTGTAGTCGGTGACGATCTCAGCGGTGATCGCCATGCGGCGCAGGTGGGCGTCGAGCGCCCGTTCGCCTGCATCGTCATTCGGCGCTGCAAGCTCACCCCCGGCGGCGCAGCGACGATGGTAGAGCGCCCGTGGAACGTGTCCGATTCGCGATGCCCGCTCGGTGACCTGAAGGGTCAGGTCGTAAGCCTCTGCACCGGGTTCGAGGCCGCTGAACGGACCGTCACCGTTGATTGCTCCTGCCACGTCTTCAAGGATGGTGCGGCGGGAGACGAGGAGGCTGCCGACGTACGGCTGAGAACGCAACCGCTCCGGTGACCAGTCCGGCTTGTAGAACGCCCGGTAGTAGACCCCGGTGCCGTCCACGAAGTCCTCGTCGGTGTACCAGCAGTCGGCGGCAGGATCGACCGAAATCGCCTGCTCGATGCTCGACAGCGCGGTCCGAGCGAGGAGGTCCTCCGGGTCGATGATGCCGACGAATTCGCCGGAGCTCGACTCGTAGGCGGCCTGCAGGGCGCCCGCGTACGACGCAGCCGAATCGACCGCAACGACGTGGAAGCGGTGATCACGCAGCGTTCGCTGCGCGGACGGCGGCAACCTGGCACGCATGCGGGCGTCCATCGCCAGGACGAGCTCCCACGAGGAAAACCGTTGCTCGCTGACCGAGCGGATCAAGTCGCCGAAGAGCACGAGATTCGTGTCGGGAGCGACGTGCACGAGCAGACTGAAGCGCACGACTATCGCTTGACGTGAGCAGCGATTTGGCGGACGCCCGGGATCCAGCGAAAGCAGAGATAGATCGGTCGTAGCACCTTCTTGTAGACCAGCACGGTATTGCGATACGAGTGAGCGAGTTCGGCCTCGAGCCGCTTGAGCGTGGCGAGCGATTCACCGAGTCGCTGTTCTGCGGAGACCGTTGCTGCCTTCATCGAGACGGCGTCCGCGCGCAGCCGATCAGTTTCCTTTCGCAGCTCGGCGATCTGTGCCACGAGGTCATCGCGCTCGGCGTCTGGCTCCATCGGCATCTGCGCGAGCCTATCCAGCAACCGGTCGGCGGGCGGGTGCCCGACACAGCGATGCGGGTATCTCAGGTGCGCCAGTAGCTGGCGACTATCGTGCGCCAGCAGATGGATTCGCCGACGGAAACGATCAAGAGGCCCTCGCTGATCCGCCGGGTGACGAAGCGTCCGTCGGCACCGTACGTCGTCCTCGTCATCATCGGCGTGCTGCTCGCCAACGTGCTTCCGTTGTCGAAGGTCGTCGACAACACACCGTTCGAGAACCGCATCCATCTGCAGACGAATACCCCAGACACGTGGATGCGCGGCTTCTACACCATCGACCCGAACGACGGCTTCACCGCCGAGGCGCTCGGTAAAGCGGCGCTGCGATCATGGCTGCACGGCGACGTCCCGTACTGGAACTCCAACGAAGGCCTGGGTACGCCACTCGCCGGCGAGATGCAGTCCGGTGCGTTCTCACCGTTCGTCGTGCTGATGGCGTTTCACCGCGGCCTGCTGTTCGAGCACGTGCTGCTGGAGATGATCGCCGGTATCGCCACACTCCTGTTCCTCCGGCGACTCAAGATCCACATGGTCGCAGCGACGGCGTGCGCGTTGCTGTTCGCGCTCAACGGCACCCACGCCTGGCTGACGAACGCCGTGTTCGCGCCGATCGCTTTTCTACCGGTCGTGCTGCTCGGCGTCGAGCGGGCGGTCGAGCGAGCGAAACACGGTGATCCGGCCGGTTTCGGTTTGATCGCCATCGGTCTCGGGCTGTCGCTCGTCGCCGGCTTCCCGGAAATCGCCTATATCGACGCCCTCCTCGTTGCCCTGTGGAGTGTCATCCGACTGTTCGATCTTCCACGCAACCAACGTCTGGCGCTGCTGCGCAAGCTCGGCGCCGGGGCGATCCTCGGGGCGATGCTCGCTGCGCCGGCATTGATCGCCTTCGCCGATTTTCTCGGACAGGCAAACGTCGGTGGCCATGCGGGTGGTTTCGCCGAGTCGTCTCTGCAGTCCGGCTACCTCTTCACGGTGCTGATGCCATACGCATCGGGACCGGTCTTGGGATCGCTCAATGGCTCAGCAGGCGAATTCTGGTCGAGCGTCGGCGGCTATCTGGGTACCGGCATCGTCGTGCTGGCGCTGTACGGCGTACTCGAACGGCGCTTTCGGCGGGCGAAGGTGGTGCTGGCGCTGTTCGCGCTGGCGATTCTCGCCAGAGTCTTCGGAATCATCCATCTGTTGATCACGCTCTGGAACACGGTGCCGGGAATCGATCGGACGGCCTTCTTTCGCTATTCGCCGCCGGCGTTGGCCTTCGCCACCGTCATCCTTGCGGCGTTCGGCCTCGACAGGATCTGCCGGGGGGATCGTCGATGGCGTGATCTCGGCATCGCTGCTGGTGTCAGCATCGTCCTCTTGATGGCCGCCGGCCTGCAGGCACGCACCGCTGTACGGGTGGTGACCGACCTCGCTGATCGTCACGTGATCTCCCTCATTTCGATCGTCGGCGCTTCGTTGATCGCTGTCGTCCTGTTGGCCTGCATCGCCCTCGCGCCACGCACAACCGCGACGCGGTTCATCGCCGCAGGGGTGGTCGTGTTCGAGGCGATCGTGCTCTTCGCACTGCCGCAGATGTCGGCGGCCCGCAACATCGCCCTCGACCAACAGCCGATCCTCTTCCTGCACGCCAACCTCGGCACGCAACGGTTCTATTCACTCGGCCCGATCGCCCCGAACTACGGCAGCTACCTCGGACTCGCGCAGTTGAACGTCAACGATCTGCCGACGCCGAAACGGTGGGACGCCTACGTCGCCGCCAACCTCAGTCAGAACGCTGATCCGTCGAACTTCACCGGCACGTACTCCCCCGCCGCCAACCTGCCGGACAGCCTGCATCAGTTCTATGCGAACATCACCGGTTACACAGCAGCCGGTGTCCGCTACCTGCTGGTCGCCAGGGACTCGGTGCCGGTTGCGGACGCCGGCGAATTCGGGCTGCACAAGGTGTTCACCAGCCCAACCACGGACATCTTCGAACTCTCGGGTGTGCAGACCTACTTCTCGTCCGATTCCTGCACGTTGACCTACAGCGACCGCTCCGAGGTGTCAGCCGATTGCCCGAAGGCGTCGACATTGACCCGCTTGGAACTCTCGATGCCCGGCTGGACCGCCGAGGTCAACGGCAACGACGTCGCCGTGACGACGATCCGAGAGACATTCCAGGGGGTTGCGCTCCCTGCCGGCACGAGCACGGTGACTTTCGACTTCCAACCGCCGCGCATCCGCCTGGCGTGGATTGCCTGTTTCGTCGCCGTCCTGCTGCTGGTCGGCACGCACCTCGAATCCGTTCGTCAGCGGTTCAGGGGGGTCAGGCGCGTGATTTCGTTATCCAGCGCACGACGGGCTCCGCCCGCTTGATTCGGAGTTTCGGCCCGATCGAGGAGTAGACGAGGATGCAGAACAGCGCCCGTACGCCGTCGCGCCATCCGATCTTCTTGCCTTCTGCGTAGGTGCGCCCGGAGTAGGAGATACCGACTTCGTAGATCCGCCAGTTTCCCCTGGCGATCTTGGCAGTGATCTCCGGCTCGATACCGAATCTCGACTCCTCGAGTTCGAACGACTGCAGCACCTCCCGACGGAACGCCTTGTAGCACGTCTCCATGTCGGTGAGGTTGAGGTTGGTGAACATGTTCGAGGCGAGCGTCAGGAAGCGGTTACCGACGGAGTGCCAGTAGTAGAGCACCCGGTGGGCTTCACCGGTGAGGAAGCGCGAGCCGAAGACCACATCGGCCTTGCCTGACAGCAAGGGGGTGACGACCTGCGCATAGTCGGCAGGGTCGTACTCCATGTCTGCGTCCTGGACGATGACGAACTGCTGCGTCGCTGCGGCGAACCCCCTGCGGATGGCGGCCCCTTTGCCCTGGTTGACCTCTTGGCGTAGGAGGCGGATCCGTGGGTCGCTCATCGCCGTCACCAGTTCGGCCGTGCGATCAGTTGACGCGTCGTCAATGATGATCAGCTCGGCGGTGAACGGCGAGGCGAGTACCAGCGTGACGATCGCCTCGATCGTTGCAGCCTCGTTGTATGCGGGCATCACGACCGAAAGCACCGGTTGAGCGGGGAAGTGCTCCTGAGCACTGGAGTTCGACACGGTGGGCGAGCCTAGTGTCGGCGCTCACGAGGCCGAGGGACCATCCACCCCCGTCCGTGAGCAACCGTAACGTAATTGACATTTATGACGCAGAGCTGTAGCGTTTGGCCGGTCAGAGAACCTAGTCTTTTCAGAGATGAATGCGCTGCGTCATCGTCCAGATGCGATCAGCGTCGTTGTACGATCGTCTGCTGCGGAGCCGACGCATGGGCAAAGGAATTTCGAACCAGGAGCCACCCGTTATCCGACGGGCGAGGAGTACGGAAGGTCACATGAGATTCAAGGGACTGAAGGCATCGTTGCTGACAAGCGCACTGGTTGCCGGAATGGCGTTCGCCGCCTCACCAACTCCGGCAAGCGCTGCGGCACCGGTGGTGTACACCCCCTGGACGATCCGCCCGAATGCGTCGGGTAACCCGGAAGCATTCGGTGTCGGCAACGACAATCAGATCTACCACCGCTACTGGAACGGATCGGCATTCACCGATTGGTCGACGCTCGGCGGACTGCCCGGCGGTGTCGCTGTCGCCAGTGCGCAGGTGTCGTTCGGCATCAACAATCTCAACAACCCCGAGCTCTTCGTGACCGGTGTCGACGGCAACGTCTACCACGACTACTCGACCCCTGGTGTCGGGAGTGGTTGGAGTGGCTGGTCGACGCTGGCCCAACCGTCCATCGGTGGCGACAGCGAGGTCACGGCCGGCCGCAACTTCCTCAACAACCAGGAGCTGTACATCGTCGGCAAGGACGGCTACGTCTACCACAAGTTCGCAACGCCCGGTCAGGGCTCGGGTTGGAGCAACTGGGACACACTGGGCACGCCGGCGGGCACGACTGTTAAGTTCGGCGTGCATGTCGGCCGCAACTACCTGAACAACCAGGAGTTGTACGTCATCGGCGCCAACGGTGTGATGTACCACGACTTCGCCACGCCCGGTAAGGGAAGCGGCTGGAATGGTTGGGACCCGGTTGCCCCGGTCCCGACGGTGGCCAGCAAGGGCGACGTCAACGTCGGCCTCAACTTCCTGGGGAATCAGGAGTTGTACTACGTCGGCACCGACGGCAACGTCTACCACAACTACTCGACGCCCGGCCAGGGTTCTGGTTGGAGCGACTGGTCATCGCTCGGCGCACCCCCCGGGGTCACGCTGTCCGGCTTCATCGACATCGAGTTCTTGGACTACCGGTCACTGAACTTTCAGGATCTGTTGGTCTACGGTTCGGACGGCAAGGTCTACGAAGACGACTCGACCCCGGGCGTCGGCTCCGGCTGGTCAGGCTGGACGCTCGCCAGCTGACGACCCGTTTCGGGGAGGCGAGAGCGGCGCTGGTCGCTTTCGCCCAAGCCGCAGACCTACGGCTGAATCGACCGTTGGTCCAGCTGCATCGACATCGCGCCGATCCTGTCGCCGAGATCGTCGACGACAGTTCGAAGCTGCGTTCGCAACGCGGCGTTGTCAGCATCGAGTCGGGCAATCTGCTCACGCAGCTGCTGCGTCTCGCCTTGCAGCGCCGCTATCGAGGCGTTGGAAGCGGCCAGCGTCGCTTCCAACTGGCGATCTCGGTCGGCGATTTCCTCGAAGGTCGCCGTGATTCGTTCGCTGCGCCCAGTGATTCGCGCAGCTTGATCCTTGAGACTTGACATTGGTTACGCTCCGACTCTCGTGGAAATAAGACCAGCCGCCTTGGCGATCCCCTCGCCCGTTGCGGTGACGCTGGGTTGAGCCATCATTCTCCTGCGGCCCGCTGCGCCGATTCCTTCGACGAGGGTCTGGTCGGAAGCGAAACGGCGCATCCAGCCAGCCGCTTGGGCGACATCGGGCTCCGCCCACATCGCCGTTGGCGGATACACCCCTTCCCCGTTCGTCACCGGGACCAAGGTGGCGTCGATCAGCACCGCGCAGGAGTCATCCATGAAGTCGAGGTTGCCTGAATATCTGGTGGCGATCACCGGGGTTCCGAGCCACATCGCCTCTGCGCAGTGCAGGCCGAGCCCTTCGCTGCGATGCAGCGAAACGAGGCAGTCAGCGGCTGCCAGCAACGCCATCTGATCGCCGCGGCTGAAGTGGTCGTCGATCACGACGATGTCGGCCCGACCGCTTGCAGCGAGGAGCACGCGCTCATGGTTCTGCCAGCGCCCATGCCCGTTGAGCGTCTTGATCATGAGCATTGGACCTTCGTCTGGAGCGAACGCCTCCCGAAAGGCTGCTATCGCCGAGAAAGGGTTCTTGCGCTCCGTCACGCTGAAGTGGTCGAACGTGATCAGAAAGATCATCCGGTTCTCTGGCAAGCCGAACGATGCACGGGTCCGTTCGCTCGGCTGCGGCCGTGGTACCGGAATCGGAACACATCGGACCGGCTTGTCCGTCACCGCTGCAAAGGCGCGAGCAACAAAGGTCGAGCCGGTCCAGATCTCGTCCACGAAACGGATCGCGTCGACCATCGGCGGCGGCACTGTTTCGAGTTCCCAGAACCAGTACCCGATTGTCCTGCGATCGTTCAACAACGTCGAGTCGTAGTCCGCTGCAAGCATCGCGAACTGGTCGGCGTTCACGACCACGAGGTTGGTGGCATAGATGGCTTCGTTGGTGAACTGCGACTCGGAGACGATTACCGCGCTTCCGGTGCGGTTGTGATTGATCGTCGAATGGGGGATCTCGGCGTCGACCAACGATTCGGTGATTCGCCGAACGACATCACCGAGACTCAGTTCGTAGGCGTGATAGCCGACGACGTTGAGGCCGTTCGCGAGGCGCGACACGTCGCTCACGTGCCGTTTCCCGCTGGCAATCCCGGGAAAGATC
>JANXUF010000145.1 GCA_025356335.1 Actinomycetes bacterium | reverse complement strand
GAAGCCGGTCCTGTTCGTCCCGCCGCCGACAGCCGACGACAGTCGCGGCGCCTGGCGGTTCAGTGGGCGCTGGTGGGCGCGGCCGGTGGCGCAACGTCGCGACCGCCCATTCCGCTGACGCCCACCGACTCGTTGCGTCACGGGACCGATCAGCGGGCGAGTAGTTCCCGAACGCGATCCTTCGGGCGGCCGATGATCGCCTTGTCGTCGGTGACGACGAGCGGGCGCTGCAGCAGCATCTTGTGCTGGACGATCAAGTCGACGACCTGATCGGGCGTCGCCGCGTCGTCCTCTGTGAGGCCGAGCTTGCCCCACAGCGAGTCCCGGCGCACGAGGTTGGTGACCGGATCTTCGAGTTTGGCAATCACATCGCGCAGCGTGGCGGCGTCGAGCGGAAACTTCTGATAGACGACAATGTCGGCACCGACCCCGAGTTCTTCGGCGATCTTCACCGCATTCACCGAGGAATTGCAGTTCGGGTTGTGATAAATGGTGATGGACATGGAATCACACGGTAGGCGCTCGGAACTGACAACGGTCGCCGATGACATCGTGGTCATCCACGACGGTACCGACGTCCACCGGTTCGACGAGCTGCGCCCTGCCACGCAGTACGAATTCCTCGGGCACACGGTGAGAACGCTGCAGCGACCTGCCGGCGAGCTACTCGGTCGCTTCGCAACGGTCAACGACGTCCACTTCGGCGAGCTCGAATGCGGCCGCATCGACGACCACTCCGACGGCCCGATCCTCCGCTCGGCACCTGGCGATGAACCGTATCCGCTGACGATGAACCACGGTGCTGTCGAGGAGATCGCCGCCAGCGACATCACGACGGTGATCGTCAAAGGTGATCTCACCAGCGATGGCCAGGAGCAGGAGTTCGCAGCTTTCGAGCGGTGTTACGGCGCGGCGTTCGGCGCAGGGTTGCACGTCGTGCGCGGCAACCACGACGCCTATCGAGGCCAACAGGCCTATGTCGGCAACACGTTGGTCGAGCTGCCAGGGCTCTGCGTACTGATGATCGACACGACGATCGCCGGCAAACCCTCAGGCGCGATCGGCACAGGGACATTTGAATGGCTTGCGGACGTGCTCGACGACACACTGCCGTCGATGATCGTCGGTCACCATCCGCAATGGGTGTCGGGTGCACGTTCTGCCGACTATTTCGGGATCAACCCCGACGACAGCGATCGATTGTCGGCACTGATAGCAGATCGACGTTCGATCCTCGCCTACGCCTCGGGCCATACACACCGCCACCGTGTCCGCCGGCTGTCGAGCGGTGTCCCGACGATCGAAGTCGGCTGCGTCAAGGATTTCCCTGGGACGTGGGCGGAATACCGGGTCTACGAGGGCGGCGTCATGCAGGTCGTGCACCGCATCTCGACGGCGCCGGCACTTGCTTGGAGCGAGCGCTGCCGTTACCTCTACAGTGACTTCGGCGTCGACTACGCGAGCTACGCCATGGGGTCATTGGAGGACCGATGCTTGAGTATCCACCGGCGATGACACCGCCTGGCATCAGCCGGCGTCGCCGGTGACCGTCGCAGCAGCACTCGACGGGCTCAAGGTCATCGACCTGTCGACGGTGATCGCCGGGCCCAACTGTGCGAGATATCTCGCAGACTTCGGCGCATCCGTCGTCAAGGTCGAGCGACCCGACACCGGCGATTCGCTGCGCAACATGGCGTGGCGCGACGAACGTGACGGTACGGGGTTGTGGTGGAAACTCGTCAATCGCAACAAGCGCAACATCGCCCTCGATCTCAAGGACGACGAGGACAGGGTGGTGCTGCTGCGCCTGATCGACGACGCAGACGTGCTCGTCGAGAACTTCCGCCCAGGAACACTCGAACGTCTCGGACTCGGACCGGACACGCTGCTGGCGCGACGGCCGACGCTGGTCATCACCAGGGTGACCGGCTTCGGACAGACGGGCCCGTACTCACATCGCGCCGGCTTTGCGTCGATCGCTGAATCGATGAGTGGTCTCGCTGCGCTGAGCGGCCTGCCGGGCGGCCAGCCACTGCTGCCGGCGATTGCGCTGACGGACGAAGTCACCGGGTTGGCGGCGGCGTTCGCGACGATGGTTGCGTTGCGATCGGGAGTCGGGCAGGTCGTCGACGTCAGCCTGCTCGAGAGCATGTTCCAGATGATGGGCCCGCTGATCTCGCTCTATCGGATCAGCGGAGAGCAGCAACCGCGCCTCGGTGCCGGCCTGCCGTACAGCGTGCCGCGCGGGACGTATGAGTGCAGCGACGGAAAGTGGATCGGCGTGTCGACCTCGGCCGACAGCGTTGCCAAGCGGCTGATGGCGATGCTCGGAGTCGGAGGAGACGAGCGCTTCACGACGTTCGCCGGGCGGTCAGCGAACCGGGAAGAACTCGAGGCGATCATGAGCGGGTGGTGCGCGTCGCGAACGCAGGTGCAGGCGATCGCCGAACTCGAAGCGGCCGATGCTGCGGTCGGTCCGGTGCTCGACATGTCCGAGATCAGCTGCGACCCGCATTTCGCCGCCCGCGAGGCGATCATCGAGTCCGATGACGTGCCGATGCAAGGCGTCATCGCCAAGCTGTCGGCGACACCCGGCCACGTCGATTGGCCGGGCCGCAGCATCGACTACGACGGTGCAGCGATCAGGACACATGGTTGGGGCGCCGTCCGTCGCGACTGACCCGCCACCGACAACCGTGGCCACCAGCGCGGGCACCGATGTTGGCCGAATCGCACGTCATTCGTGCCCGCGCCGGGGCCTTCGCGTCTGTCAGGCACCAATGTGGGCCGAATCGCACGTCATTCGTGCCCGCGCCGGGGCCTTGGCGTCTGTCAGGCACCGAGTTCGAAGACGTTGAACAGCTCCGTATCGATCGGTAGCCCACGTGTCTGACGGAGATCTTCGAGTTGTCGCAACGGCTTTTCCAATTGCCGTCTGCGCGCGCCGTTCAGTTGCTCGAACTCCTTCTGCACGGTCTCGAACTTCGATTGCACCTTGTCGAGGCTGTCGGTGTACTTGCCCCACTGCTGGCTGAAGGTGCCGAGCAACGTGAGGATCTCGTCCGACGTCCGCTCGACCACGAAGTTGTCGAACGCCTGATGGATCACGCCGAGGAATGCGAACAACGTCAGCGGCGAACAGAGCACGACCTTGCGGCCGAGCGCGTGTTCGATCAGATCGGGATCGTTCTCGTGGATGAACGCCGAGATCGTCTCGTTCGGCAGGAACAGCAGCACGTAATCGACTGCCGGCTTCGTGCCGGTGGACTGGTAGTCGCGGTCGGCCAATTCCTTGACACGCAGCCGCACGTCCCGGACAAAGGTAGCCCGGTGCGCAGAACGTTCCGCCTCGGTCTGGGCTTCGAGAAAGCGCAGGTATGCCGACAGCGGGAACTTGACGTCCATGTAGAGCACGTGGCCCTTCGGCATCGTGAAGGTGAAATCGGGCATCGCCCGTGCACCATCGATGGCCGTCTGCTTGACGTAATTGATGTTCTCCTGAAAACCGGCGAGGCGCAACACGTCCTCCGCCATCCGCTCACCCCACTGCCCGCGCGCCTTGGTGCTCGCCAACGCCTCCTTCAAGGCGGACGTCGATGTCGACAGCATCTGGGTGATCTCGCCTTGGGCGCGCATCGTCGCCTCGACCCGTCCGAACTGTTCCGAGCTGCGTTGACCCAACTGCTGGACGATCGCCCCGAGGCGCTGCAGTTCGACCCGCATCTCGTCGCGCACCTGGCCGACCTCCGTCGTGCCGGCCTGCAGCCCGGATGCCAACTGCTCCCGGTTGAGAACAGCGCCCTGCCGCAACGCAGCCTGAACGGCCATGTCGCGTTCGTACGTGGCCTCGAGCCTGGCATCAGCGACGGCAGCATTGACCGCTTCAGCGACCGACTGCTGTACAGCCAAGCCGAGCGTGATGTCAGTACGGTCCGCCCGTCGGGCGGACCAGACGATCGCGGCGGTGGCACCGATGCCGATGGCAACGACTAACAGCAGGATCACCTCGAACGGATTCATCAGCAGCATCATGACGAGGGGGTGTGACACAGTTGTTTTCGCGCATCGCTTTCGCGCATCGCTTTCGCACAGCGGGCCCCGCTTCGCTGAGTGCCTTGACATCCTCTGGCGACTCCGACACACTGCGGGCGCCATGAAGTCGAAGAACTCCCTGATCGTCCTCGCTGTTGTCGGGCTGTGGTACGTCGCCGTCATCCTGCTCTCGGCTTTCCGGCCGCCTCACGACACGCTCGCCGTCGGTATCGACTCCACCACCGCCAAACGGCTCGGAGTGACCGTGACGTTCACCTGTAACTCGGCGTTCTCGTCCGCTCCGGTCGAGACACCGCTTCCCCCACTGAAGCAGATGCCTGCTGGCCAGACACCGTTGGCCTACACGCGCGATCCATGCGTCGACGCCCACGACGATGCAAGGAAGATCTTCGCGTTCGACACCGTCGTCCTCGTCCTCGTCGGTGCCGGAGTTATCGGCTGGAATGTCCGTCTCAAGCGCCACGGCACCGAGACGACCACCGGTCTGGCGTCACCAGCCTGATTCCCGTCCGCCTCGGACTCGGCCGTAGAGTCGGCGGAGATGAGCCAGCCAGGGTTTGACTTCGACGACCTCATCGAGGACGACGCCGGGGTCCCGACGTACGGCGTCAGTGAACTCACACAGGAGATCAACCAGGCGTTGCGCCGCCGCTTCTTCGACGGTGTCTGGGTCCGCGGCGAGATCCAGGGATGGCGGGAGAACGGACCACATGCCTACTTCCAACTCGTCGAGACGATGGACGACGGCAAACGTGCAGCGCTGGACGTCAGCTTCTTCGCCCCGGCGCGGATCAAGCTGCGACCGTTGCTCGCCAGGAACCGCCTGCAACTCGGCAACGGGATGAAGGTACGCATCCAGGGCAGCCTCGACGTGTGGGTGCAGAACGGCAAGCTCAGCCTGAAGATGTTCGGCATCGATCCGCGCTACACGCTCGGCGACATGCTGCAACAACGTGACGCCGTGGTCCGCCGTCTCGCCGCCGCCGGCCTGTTCGACGCCAACCGCCACAAACGGCTGTCTCCAGTACCGTTGCGCGTCGGCGTTGTCACCAGCCTCTCCGGAGCTGCATGGCACGACTTCGCAGACGAGATACGCCGCAGCGAATTCGGCTTCCAGTTGCGGATCATCGACTGTCGGGTGCAGGGCGAGTTCGCCGTCGATGACGTCTCACGTGCGATTCGGACCCTTGCGCTGAGCCCGAAGCTCGACGTCATCGTCGTCATCAGAGGCGGGGGCTCACGCACCGACCTCGCCGTTTTCGACGCTGAACCGATCGCCGAGGCGATCGCCTTCTGCGCACTGCCCGTCATCACCGGGCTCGGTCACGAGATCGACCGTTCGATCGCCGACGATGTGGCCCACGCCTCGTTGAAGACCCCGACAGCCTGTGCCGGGTTCCTGATCGAACGCGTCACCGCCTTCACCGACGAACTCGACCGTCACTGGCTCCGCATCGCCAACACCTCGACGGAGAAACTTGCACGAACAAACGCCCGCCTCGAGGATCTCGCCCACCGGGTGGCATTGCAGACGACGTCTGCAATCAGCCTCGCAGCACAACGCTTGAGCAGTGCGGAGGCGCAGCTACCGACGCTGGTCAGACGGGCAATCACCGAACAGAGCGCCACGATCGAACGGGCTGCCACGAAGGTTTCTGGGGAGGCTCGCCGCCACCTCGACCTCGCCACCGCCGTGCTCAACGGTCGCCAGGAGCGGGTCAAGACGCTCGACCCGCAGGCGACGCTGGCGCGGGGTTGGAGCATCACCACACGCGGTGACGGCACGGTCGTGCGCTCGCCGGACGACGTGCAATCCGGCGAGGAGTTGACGACGCAACTCGCCGACGGGGTCATCTCCAGCACGGTGACCTGAAGGCGCGAGCTGAAATCGATGCCCCGACTCGGGTGGCTGCCTGGAGACCGAACACATGGTGCCATGGATACAGTCGCGAAGAATGAGTGCTCAAGCAGATCCGTCGGCAACTGGTTCAGGGGCGACGACCGAGGTCGGATACGCATCGGCGATGGCGGAGATCGAATCGATCCTCCGTGAACTCGAATCGACGTCGGTCGACGTCGACCATCTGGCGGAACGGGTGCAACGGGCGAGCGTGCTGATCAGTCTCTGTCGGGACCGCATCCAACACGCCAGGTTGCAGATCGATCAGGTCGTGTCGCAACTCGATACGCGCAACTGACGGCCGTCGACGCCCGTGTCCGGCCCGCCGTTCGACGATGGCGATTCCGATCCGTTCGGCTTCGACGACGCGCATCGCGGGGCAGCAACCAGCGAGCGTGGCGGCGGCAGCGGAGTCGATGACATTGCCTTCGGCGGACGCCGCAGACGAAGGCGGCAACGGGGTCACGCCGGCGCAACGGGCCGCATCGACACACGCTGGGCCATCGTCGTGGTGGTGGCGATG
This sequence comes from Actinomycetes bacterium, assembly GCA_025356335.1. GTDB lineage: Bacteria > Actinomycetota > Acidimicrobiia > Acidimicrobiales > Ilumatobacteraceae > JANXUF01. Next base: position 88,894 of record JANXUF010000145.1, on the reverse strand, counting down.
ATCGTCGTCGTCGCCTTCGTTTTCGGCGGTCGTCGTCGGCCGACATCTCGGGCGGTGCCGGTGCCGACCACGGAGGCGACGTCGATCGCTTCGGGGACCGCTTCCCCCGGAGGTGATCGGCCAGGGACGGACAAGGCGACGGTGCCCGGTGCTCCCTCAACGCAGGCAACGGTGCTGATCAGCCCAACCGCAGTGGCCCCGTTCCACCTCGACTGCCCGACGACATTCCCGGTCGACGGAGGTACGGGTCCACCGTCGATACCTCCGCACTGTGCCTCCTACGAGTGCACGAGGGCACCGGACACGCCCGACGACCGCGGCAGCATGACGTGTGTCGAAATTGCCGCTCCGCCAGACACCACAGACACGACAGCGGGCCAGCCGGGCGGGGTCGGACGGCTGTTCGCCAACACACGGGATCTCGGTCTCTTCGCGGTCAACGACGACGGCAACAACTCCGTCACGCGCATCGACCTCGACACCGGACTCGTCGAGCCTTCGCCACCGAATTTCAGCGGTTCTGGGTCGTTCATCGCCGTATACGGGTCGGGCGGGGCCGCAACGGGATTGACACTCGGAGATGTCGAAGGGCTGGTGATCGCACCGTGCTCCGATGGCACGTACTGGTCGCTCGGTGTCGACAACACGACGACGATCCGGCCGGACTATCCCAAGGCGTTGCTGCGTCACGTCAGGGCGCATCCCGGCAGCGCAGCGGAGGTGATCCAGCAGATCGACATATCGGCACTGGTTTCGATTGCCTCGCTCGACGGCGTGATCGGAACGACATCGGACGACCGTCCAATCGTCAGCGGACCGAACGGCCAGGGCTACATCGTCGCGCCGGACGGGAGCTTCCAGCGCCTGACCACTGGGAAACTGGTTGCTGCACAGCACGACGCCTATTCGGAGATCGCCTGCAACGCGTCGGCGCAGTGCAGCCTGGTGTTGCACAGCAAGGCCTTCCCGACGGTGTCGTTCCCCGATGAGACGACACTGCGGGCGACGTTCAGCCCCGACGGACTCCACGCCCTGTTGGTGCCGTCGGTGGACAGGTCGGCTGTGACCGGGGCTGCTCCGACGACGGTTTCGCTGGGTGTGCGCATGGTCGACATGGCGACCGGGGCGGTCACGGTCGTCGACAGCGCTCGGGGGCCGGCGAACTTCCTCACGCCGCCGACGGGACCGACCTCGCCCGTCTGGACACCCGACGGTTCGACCGTGATGTTGATCGACGGCGGCCATCTCGAGCGCATCGATGTGGCAACCGACATCGTGACGTCGTACGTTCTGCCCTCACCGCTCGACGTTGGATGGCACCTGCTGGCGATCGCCTGAACAGCGTGCTGAACGACGCGGAGCACCGAGGACGCTAGATTTCGGGCTCGATGAGCATGACCACAGATTTCCCTCGGAGTGCTGAACTGTCCGGCCCCATCGTCAGGCCGTTCCCGACGGGCTTTATCTGGGGCGCGGCGACGGCGTCCTATCAGATCGAGGGAGCGGCTTCAGAAGGTGGGCGGACCCCGTCGATCTGGGACACGTTCAGTCACACCGCCGGCATGACCCGCGACGGCGACACCGGTGACATCGCTGATGACCACTATCACCGGATGGCTACCGACGTAGCGCTGATGGCCGATCTCGGCTTGCATTCGTACCGGTTCTCGACGTCATGGTCGAGGGTCGTCCCCACCGGCAGCGGACCGGTCAACCCGGTCGGTCTCGATTTCTACAAACGCCTCGTCGATGAACTACTGGCCCACCAGATCACACCGCTCATCACGCTCTACCACTGGGATCTGCCACAGGTATTGCAGGATGCCGGTGGCTGGTTGCATCGCGACACGGCCGCCCGGTTTGCTGACTATGCAGCGGCATTGGCCGGAGCGTTGGGTGATCGGGTTCCGACCTGGACGACCTTGAACGAGCCGTGGTGCTCGGCGTTCCTCGGGCACGCCGCAGGCGTCCATGCGCCGGGGCTGCGTGACAATGCCGCCTCGTTCACTGCGGTGCACCATCTGCTGTTGGCGCATGGCTGGGGAACGACAGCGCTTCGCCAGACGCTGCCGGCGACGGCTCAGGTCTCGATCACCCTGAACCTCGCCGTCGTCAGACCGAACTCGGATTCCGACGCCGACGTCGACGCTGCGCGGGCGGCAGAAGGCCTGTCGAACCGCATCTTCCTCGACCCGATTTTCGAAGGAACATACCCCCAGGACGTCATCGCCGACAGTGCAGCGATCACCGATTGGTCCTTCGTCCATCAAGGCGACCTGGCGGCGATCAATGTGGCGATCGATCTGCTCGGCGTCAACTACTACACGCCGGCGACGGTTGCCGCTGGAACACCCGAGCTACGCGCCGGCCACAACGGGGTCTGGGTGAACGACCCGAACAGTGTCAGCGGCCCGACGCCGTTCCCTGGTTCGGATTTCGTCTACTCGATGCCCCAGGATGGTCCGTATACCGACATGGGTTGGCGGATCGAGCCTGGGTCGTTGACCGAACTGCTCATGCATCTGCACGAGACCTATCCGACGGTTCCGCTGATGATCACCGAGAACGGTGCCGCCTTCCCCGATCGCCGAGATGACGACGGACGAGTTCACGACGATGACCGGGTCGACTATCTGCGTACCCATATCGGAGCGGTCCTCGACTCGATCGAGGCCGGAGCGGACGTGCGTGGCTACTTCGCCTGGTCGCTGCTCGACAACTTCGAGTGGGCGTGGGGGTACTCCAAGCGCTTCGGCATCATCTACGTCGACTTCCAGACGCAGGAGCGGGTACTCAAGGACTCCGCAGCCTGGTACGGCGAGGTCATCGCCAACAACGCCCTGACCGACTGATGCCTCGTCGAGGGCGCACGTGCACCGACGCTGGCGCTGACGGGACGTCCGCCGTGACGATGGCATAGGCTCGACTGGTGTTCCGTCCGCCATCCGACGACGCTGTCGGCCCGCAGATCGAACTGATCCGCTTCGGGGATCACGATGACGGCTTCGACGCTGACAGCCGCGACGATGTCCGTTCTGGTCCACCGAAGCGCATCTCGCCCTACCGCGGTCAGACCGACGGCGATGCAATGCGCACTGGGCGGAGCCGTCGGTCGGTTCCGAGGAGATGGTGGGTGGTTGCGGCGATGGTGGCCTCGGCAGTGACGGCCTTCGCCTTCGTGACGCATGTCGACACCAAAGTCGCCTCCGATCTGCAGGCGGCGCCGGCATCGCCTGCTCCGGCGAGGTCGGCGTCGGCGTCGACGCCTGCTCCGGCGAGGTCGGCGTCGACGTTGTCACCGTCACTCGACGGCCGGCCGAACTCAGCAGAACCCGGGTCCACGACGACAGCGAACTCGTCAGCGAACAGCAACACGTCAGACGGCGTGACGACGCCCATCTATGCGAACTCGTCGAACTTCGGGCTGTACTTCTTCAACGAAGGTTCCGGACCGAGCCTGGCGCGCCTCGATCTGGCGACCGGCGTACTGCGATTCACCATCAGCCCGCCCGACATGTCGGCGACGGATCACATCGTCGGCGCCACCGGCTCGTCCGGCAATCGGCAACTCGTCTGGGCGAGTGACGTCAGTGACGGTAGCTGGGCACCGTGTTCCGACGGCACGGTGTGGGTGTTGGCAGCGGGCGCCCACGGCAGCGTCGCCAGTCTGCAACGGCTGCGGTTCCGGCCTGGCATCGCCCCGGACGTCGTCCAGAGTGTCGACGTCACCCACGGTCTTCGCCAGATGCTCGATTCGTCCCTCGGTACGACGACGGACGACCGCCCGGTCGTCAGCGGTCCCGACGGCCGCGGCTACATCGTCGATCCGTCGACGGGGGAGGTGCAGCGTGAAAGCGACGGTCTGCTGCTCTCGACACAACAGGGGGCGTTCGTCGAGAGCGTCTGCGACGCCGGTGCGAACTGTTACCTGACGCTCCACAGCGGCATTGCGTCGACGGTGTCACTGAACGGCGGTCCGGAGACGCAGGTTTCCTTCAGCCCTGATGGAACGCACGCGTTGGTGGTCCGATCGCCTCAGCAACCGCTGTCGCCGGTCACGGACGTGCTGATCGTCGACATGCAGTCGAGACGCATCACGTCGTTGGACCGAGCAGCGCTGTCGGGGTCTCCATCGGCTTCGTCACGGCGGGCCGCCACGTCCAGCGGCTCGCTGCAGGTGCTGTGGACGCCGGACGGAGGCGCAGCATTGTTCGTCGACAACGGCCAGTTGGTACGGATTGCACTCGCCGATCACAGCATCGCCCGCTTCCCCGTCCCTGGCCCCGTGGCCGACGGCTGGAAGGCAGTCATCGTCAGCTGAATATGCTCGGCAGACACGACGGAGGGCGAAGGTCCCGCTCGACGCGGCCTGGCGTAGCCTGGTGCGATGGTCGGCTCCTCGGGGGATTCGTCGGGGCAGTCACCACTGGGGCGGTTCCCGTCCGCCGGTAACGCATCGACGGAGCTGGACGTCTCGTTCGGTCGCCAGCGGTCGCCGAAGCGGCGGAGATCCTCCGCCAAGCGGCGTTGGATCGCCGGCGGAGCCGTCGTCGTCATGGCAGCCATCGTCGCGGTCGAGGTGACCGGTGCGCCGTCGAATCACTCGGAGACCGCTCGGGCGCCGACTGCTTCGGCACCGAGTGCTTCGGCCACGGTGGCGATCACCTCGAACCCGTCGTCGTCGCTCCCGTTGAACGGGACCGACGGCACCGCGGCAACCTCGGCGACAGCAGCGGTGCCGACGTCGGCCGGCGCTCGAACGGATTCGACGATTCCCGGCCTGATCGCACCGATCGGACCGATCGGACCGATCGATGCCCAGGCGACGGGCCTCGGTCTGTTCGTCCTCGACTACCGCGAAGGAACGCTGCTGTCGCGCATCGACCTCGCGACCGGTACAGCGACCGCGGTGCCGATCGCCGTGGACCTCGGTCCGACGAGGTCGGCGATCGGTATCAGCGGATCAGGGGCGACGGCCGTTCCCTATTCCTCGGGTGACGCAGGGGGCGACGCCACGGCTGCGTGTTCCGATGGAACGCTGTGGGTCGCAGCCGAGTCGAGCGGTGCGCTCGCACTCCGCCATGTCGCGGTCCACCCCGGATCTGCCGCACAGGTTGTGACGACGGTGACGCTGGCATCGACGTTCGAATTCGTTGCGTCGGCGCTGGTTGGTACGACCGCTGATTGTCGCCCGGCGTTCACCGGTCCAGACGGTCGCGGGTACGTGGTCGACCCGGCAGGAACGGTGACGCGGCTCAACGACGGACTGCTGGTGGCGGTGCAGCATGGCTTCTATGCCGAGGTCGTGTGCAGCGCGAACGGCTCGTGTGGCCTGGTGCTGTACGGCGCCGGCGGTGCTTCCGTCACCCTGCCGAGCGGAGGGCGGTATTCGCAGGTCGTCTTCGACCACACCGGCACGCTCGCGCTTGTCGTCGCCTCTGGCGATCGCGGCCCATTCGCCTATGTCCACGGCGCCGTTCAACTCGTCGACTTCGCCACCGGTACGGCCACAACGCTGCCGCTCCCGACGACGCAGACGCCTGCCGCCACCACCGTCGGGACGGCCACCGTCGGGACTGCCACCGTCGGGACTGCCACTACCGCTGCGACGCCGGCGATCACCAACCCGATCCGTTCGGCCACCTGGGGCCAGTGGGCACAATGGACACCGGACGATTCGCTGGCCGTCGTCTCGACAGGCGATCGGCTCTGGCGGGTCGATGTTGGCTCGAAGACGGCGACGCCATTGGCGACGGCGACAGGATTCGAACGCGGTGCTGAAATCCTGGCGATCACCTGACCGACAGGACCGCGACGACTGCCGCCCGCTCGGTGTTCGCCCGAACCGGGCGGTCTCAGGTTGGCTCTATCCAAGTCCGCAATCGTGGCGTACTCTGGTGCTGTGTTCAGGCCTCCGACAGATTCGGACGGAACCGTTCCCATCGAGTTCGTGGACTTCGTCGACACCGGCTCGACGACGGACGTCGACTTCGGGGGGCGGCGTCCCCACGCTGGCGACGCCAACCCCATGCGAAAACCCAATCGACCGTTGCGACCGCGGCGAGCTGGTTGGTCGACACGATCGAAGTATGCGGCCGTTGCGGGCGTAGGCGCACTCCTGGTCGTCGCCTTCGTCGTCGGGGCGAACGACGACCCCCACAGCCCCGTCGTGCCAGGGCCGTCGAAACCGGCGAGCCTGGCGAATGCCAACGGGTCGAACGGGTCGACCCCAGCGCTCGGCCCGATCCTGATGAACGATCAGCACTGGGGACTGTTCCTCGCCGATCCGGCTTCTGGCAGGAGTGTTGTCCGTCTCGATCTTGCGACCGGAGTGATCGCTGCGTTGCCGGAGGCGACCTACAGCCAGACGCTCGGGGTGTCCGGTACCGGCCTGGCGGCGCACGTCGTCGCCCCGACTGACGTCGGCGGGGCGGATGCCAAGACCGCCGGGCCCGACGGTGCAACGTGGCTCGCCGGGATCGACGGATCGACGACCAAGCTGAGTCTCGTTCGGATGCAGGCATCGAGCGGACTTGCGTTGCTCGCCAACTACGATCTCGGCGCGCTCGGTTCGGTGTTCCAACGGTTGATCGGCTCGATGGCCAACGGAGAGCCGGTGTTCGCGGCGCCGGACGGTTCGGCGTTCGTCTTCAACCCGACGACGAAAACACGATACCGATTGGCCAACGGCACGATGCTCTCGCCCGTCGTCAACGGTAACTACGGCGATGTCGAGTGCGACCCCGCCGGTCGTTGCCAATTGCTGATCCACGGTGCCTCCTACACCTACTCGATGCCGTATTCGGCACATGCGTCGTTCTCGATCTCCCCCGACGGCGGCCATGCCTATATCGCCGTGACCACCGACGGAAGGACGCAACGCTCGATGGTCAACGTCAGGACGGGCGTCGCCCACGTCGTTCGGGAGCCGCCCAGCAGCGATGGCGGCTCGACCGGGGACACTGCTGCCGGGGCTGCGGCCGCCTGGGCACCAGACGGGATGACGGCGTTCTTCGTCGACGGCGCACAGCTGACGAAGGTGTCGAGCGACGGGATGTGGACGCAGCAGATCGACCTCCCTGCTCCGGTATCGCCGAATGCCGTTGCCGTCGCTGTCGCCTGACCCGCCGGTCCGCCTGCTCGCCTGACTGGAACGTGGGACGACGGTTTGGGCCGTAACCTGCCAGAGTGCCGAATCCGCCAGCTTCGCTCGTCGAGGTTGCCTCCAGGGTCGAGCAGCGGTTGGAGGAAATGCTCGGGGCAGAACAGGTCAGGTGGGCAGCACTCAACGACGATCTGAACGCGCCGTTCGACGGGTTGCGCAACCTCATCGGGCACGGCGGCAAGCGGCTCCGGCCAGGATTCCTCTACTGGGGTTTCGTCGGTGCCGGCGGTGACCCCGCCAGCCGCGTGGCGATCGACGCCGGAGCGGCGGTGGAACTGTTGCATGCCTTTGCGTTGTTCCACGATGACGTGATGGACGGGTCGTCGACGAGACGCGGAGCACGAACGACGCATCTGCTGTTCGCCGATCAGCACGAGCGCGACGGGTGGGTGGGTGAGAGCAGGCGCTTCGGTGAAGGCGTCGCCATCCTCGTCGGCGACCTGGCGTTCGTCTATGCCGACATGCTGGTCGATGGCGCCCCGCCGGAAGCGATGGCGATCTGGCACGAGCTGCGGATCGAACTCAATGTCGGCCAGTATCTGGACATTGTCGGCACGGCGAGCAGTGAACGGCGGCTGGATCGATCCGAACAGATCTCCCGCTTCAAGAGCGCCAAATATACGGTCGAGCGCCCCTTGCAGATGGGGGCATTGCTCGCCGCGCCGCAACGCTCTGCAGAGTTGATGCCGGTGCTGTCGCGATACGGAGTCGCCCTCGGCGATGCATTTCAGCTGCGAGACGATGTGCTCGGTGCCTTCGGCGACGAACGGCTCACCGGTAAGCCCGTCGGAGACGATCTGATCGAGGGCAAACCGACACCGATGCTGGCGTTGGCGACGGCGAATGCCACGCCGGCACAGCAAGCCGTCCTCTGCGGAGTCGGCACGACGGTCGGTCCGAGCGGTGTTGCCGATATTCAGCAGGTGCTGATCGACACGGGTGCCGTACGGATGGTCGAAGCGCGTATCAGTGCGCTGACGAGCGAGGCGATCGACGCCATCACCAGCGCTCCGATCTGCACGGAGGCCTGCGAGGCATTGACTGACCTGGCGATCTATCTCGCCAGTCGGGACTCCTGAGCCCAGGACACCGCGCTATCGAATGACCGGGGTGACGGGAGCGTGCCATCGGAATTCCGCGAGCGCGCCACCGAGATCGGTTCGCAGCACAGACGGATCATTGGCGACGGCGTTCAGCCATGGCGGCAGCCATCGAGCACAGACGGCCACGGGACACTGCATGCCGGACAGGATGATCGCCTGGCGGAGCAGGGTCATGGCGTAATCAGCAGGACGGATGTCTCGGGAGAGTTCGAGCAGTGCCCACGGGTCTGGATGTGCCGGTGACAACGCAGCTGAGACGACCGGGATGGATATGGATGTCGGTCGTGTCGGTCCACCCGCCAGGCCCGGCCCATCGGTCAGGACGGCGCCGCGGACGAGATTCGGCCGTGCGCCGGCGATGAGCAGGGCGATATATGCACCGATGCCCCGCCCGACGATCGTGCACGGTCCGAGATGGGCGAGGGCCACATCGGCGTCGGCCATCAGGTTCTCGGCGGAATAGCCCCCGCCGATACTGCGGGTCGAAGCGCCATGCCCGCTGAAGTCGAGCCCGAAGATCGGACCGTTCCAATGCTCTGCAGCATTTGCCGGCAACATCGTCGACGAGCTCGATTCGCCGAGCCCGTGCAGGAGCAGCAGTTGCCCGGCGGAGCCGTCCCTCAGTGTTCCGGCGGGCAGTGTGTGCAGTGCCAGTTGGATGCGGTTGTGCTGCAAGATGGTCATCCCGAGATCAACCGTCGTCATGTCAGGCTGACGAATTCGAGGACGATGTCGGCGACGACGTCCGGCTGCTCGATGTGGACGAAGTGCCCAGCGTCTGCAAAGTCGATGATCCGTCCGCCGGCCGGCAGCATCGAATCGATGTCCTTCGACTTGATACCCCATCCCATCTCCTCGGGGAGCAGGCCGAGCACGCCGAGAAATGGGACGCCGATCCCCGGCAACCGCTGGATCGACCATTCGGGCCGCCATGGACCGAAGCCGCCGAAGCGCATCGACGGATCGATCTTCCACCGCCACCCGTCCTCGTGCTCCTGTGCGCCGATGCTGACGAGGTAGCGCAGCCATTCGATGGGTAGCCGCGGGTTCATCTTGCGGCGGCGTTCGGCGAGGCCATCGAACGTCCCGGGCCTGCGAGACGACAGATGCGCGCGGCGACGGAAGTCGAGCCAGCCTTCGATATCGGCCTGCAGCATGCGGGAGCGCTCGTGCTCTGCGACATCCGGCGGGGTGCCGCGGAACGGGATACCGTCGATGTTGACGATGTGTGAGAAACGGAACGGCTCGGCGTCTGCGAGTTGCAAGGTCATCGCCCCGCCCTTGGAATGGGCGACGATCGGAGCAGGATCGATCGTCGTGGCGGACATCACGACGACGGCGTCGCGCAGGTCGGCGTCCCAGGAATAGAGCGGGACGTGGTCGCTGTCGCCGTGGCCACGATGGTCCCATGACACGACGCGCCATCCGCCGGCAGCGAGTTTCGGAGCAAAGACATCGAACGTGCCGGCGAAGTCGAACCCGCCGTGGACGAGGAACATCACCGGTGCGTCAGGGTCTCCCCATTCGTATGTGGCGATACCGACACCGTGGGCATCGACCCGGTAGGCGCGATCGGGGCGCTGCGCGCCGGGAAAGGTCACACGGCCGTCTGTCATCGTCGAGAGGCTACGGAACCGACGTGACTTTGTCGTGGTCGGGCGCTCGTCAGACGGCGGCAGTCGCTGATTGCGGCTGCCGCATCCCGACGTCGATCGCCAGGTCGAGGAAGATATCCGCCATTTCCGAGCGATAGCGCAGGTTGATATCGGAACCGCGGCCCTGATGGGCGAAGATGCTGCCGGCCTCGATGCGCTCGACTCCGGCCGACCGGGCCAGCCAGACACGCGTCGCCGCGGCGGTGTAGAGATCGGCGTTCTGCGGATCCTCGAACTCCAAGTCGACGAGCACTGTCAACACTGCCTCGACGTCGATCGTGCCGTGAACAGCCGATCCGTCGCTGCGTGTGATTCCGATCTTGTTGGCTGAAGCCATGACATTCATCGCGAACGGCCCTCCTCGAGCCCGAGTGTGGGCCTGTGCAACCCGCACCCAGTACAAGGCGATACGTCCCGGTTCTATTTCGTGACACTCGTCGCATGCGTCGTCGAGCCACTCAGGAGGTGCAGACGCCGGCTACTGCGAGCATCGCCGCGCGCCTTGTCGGCCCTGCTCGGCCTGTGCGCTCGGGGCGAACGACGACGGTTTGGCGTGCGGGGTATTCTGAGCGTTCGCGAAGGGGTTCCTATGCGTCTGCCGTTCCTCACATTCATCGTCTCGCCCGTCCTGTTCGTCGGCGCGCTCACGGCGTGTGGCAGCAGCACGAGCACGTCGGCAACGACGGCGCCGGTCCGTGAATCGATCGGCCTGCAGGCGCCGACACAGTCGCAGGGCAGTGCGGCCGGCACCGTCGTGGCGGCGACGTCCCCCGGGACCGGCTTGCCGGCGCTGACAGCGCCTCCGCCGACAACGGTCGCCGTGACGACAACGGTTCCGCTGACCGACGTCGTGCAGGCAGGCGACCAGCTCAAACGCATCGCCAAGAAGTTCGGCGTCAGCGTGACCGAGTTGATGAAGGTCAACAGTGTTGCCAACGCCGACAAGATCGAGGCAGGTCAGACGCTGATCATCCCGCCGACCACTGCTGCTGGGGCCACGCGGGCCACGCAGGCCCCGCTCCCGGCGACGACGCGAACGACGGTCGCTCCGACTGCGACCACGGCGAAGAGGCCCTGAATTCGACACCGCCATTCCGCACTGGTCGTTCGACATCCTGCGCCACCAGATCGGGCGAGGACGTCACCGGTCAGCACGCCTAGGTGCACCTACGTGGCTGACGTTGCGTTTCGGTGGGCGACGGCGAGGTGGGCGACTTCGTCCATGATCTTCGTCATCTCGAAGTCCTTCGGCGTGTAGATCGCGGCGACGCCGAGCGTCCTCAACGCCGGTTGATCGGCGTCAGGGATGATCCCGCCGAGAATCAACGGGGCATCGACACCCGCTGCCCGGAGACCGTCGATGATCCTCGGGATCAGTTCGAGATGCGAGCCGGAGAGGATCGACAGACCGATGACGTCGGGGTCCTCGTCACGGGCCGAAGCGATGATCTGCTCAGGGGTGAGACGGATGCCGGAGTAGATGACCTCCATACCGGCGTCGCGTGCGGCGACGGCGATCTGCTCGGCACCGTTGCTGTGACCGTCGAGACCCGGCTTGGCGACGAGGAAGCGCGGTGGGCCGCCGGCGATCGTCTTGACGAACTCGGCAACGGTTCGCAGCGATCCAACCGCGTGGCCGGCCGCCGCGCTGACGCCGGTCGGAGCGCGGTACACGCCGAAGACATCGCGCAACACGCCAGACCATTCACCGGTCGTGCCGCCGGCCTTGGCGAGGGCGATGGAGGCGGGCATCACGTTCTCGTCTGACTCCGCGACGCGGCGGAGTTCGGCGAGTGCAACGTCGACGAGCGATTGGTCACGCGTCGCCCGCCACGCTTCGACATCGGCGATCAATTCCTTCTCGACTGCAGGGTCGACCGTCATGATCGATTCGATTCCGCCGGTCAACGGCGATGGTGCTGTCTCTTTGAACTGGTTCACGCCGACGACGATCTGCTCGCCGGTCTCGATCCGTGCTGTGCGGATCGCCATCGAGCGGACGAGTCGTCCCTTCAGCTCGTCGACGGCCTCGAACGCACCGCCGAGCGCAAGCACGTCATCGAGTTCCGTCTGCGCCGCGCTGCGCAATTCAGCCGTCCGTGCTTCGACGACGTGTGAGCCGTCGAAGAGGTCGTCGTACTCCAACAGGTCCGTCTCGTACGCCAAGACCTGTTGCATGCGCAGCGCCCACTGTTGATCCCACGGACGGGGGAGGCCGAGCGCCTCGTTCCACGCCGGTAGTTGGACCGAACGGGCCCGAGCGTTCTTCGACAAGGTCACGCCGAGCATCTCCAACACGATGCGCTGGACGTTGTTCTCCGGCTGTGCTTCGGTCAGCCCGAGCGAGTTGACCTGCACGCCGTAGCGGAAGCGGCGGGCCTTGACGTCGGTGATCCCATAACGGTGCTCACCGATGTGGTCCCACAGTTCGGTGAACGCCCGCAGCTTGCAGATCTCCTCGATGAAACGGATGCCGGCGTTGACGAAGAAGGAAATCGAACCGAAGACCTGGCTGAACTGTTCTGGTGGAACCTGGCCGGCATCACGAACGGCGTCGAGGACGCCGATGGCCGTCGCCAACGCGAAGGCGATCTCCTGCACCGGTGTCGCACCGGCCTCCTGCAGATGGTACGAGCAGACGTTGATCGGGTTCCATTTCGGTGCGTTGAGGGCGCACCACGAGACCATGTCGACGATCAACCGCAGGCTCGGTTTCGGCGGAAAGATGTATGTTCCCCGTGACAGGTACTCCTTGACGATGTCGTTCTGGGTCGTGCCACGAAGCGCCACGGTCGGCGTGTCCTGCTCGTCGGCATTCGCAACGTACAGCGACAGCAACCATGCAGCCGTCGAATTGATCGTCATCGACGTGTTCATCCCGCCAGGCGGAATGCCGTCGAGCAGGCTGCGCATATGGCCGAGATGGGCCACTGGTACGCCGACCTTGCCGACCTCGCCACGCGCCATCACGTCGTCGGGATCGAAGCCGGTCTGCGTCGGCAGATCGAAGGCGATCGACAGACCCGTCTGACCCTTGGAGAGGTTCGTGCGGTAGAGGGCGTTTGAGGCTTTCGCCGACGAGTGCCCGGAATAGGTCCGCATCAACCAGGGAGAGTCGCGCCGCTTGCCGCTGTCAGGATGAGCCACGTCGATGATTGTTACCCAGCGGTCGTCGCTCGCGCCACCTGAATCGTTGCGTCGGACCCGATGTTGGTCAACTCGATCGTCCAACCGTCCGCCGTGACGGCCTGTCCGGAGGCGGTCAGCAGGTCGTAGAACGGTGTGGTTCCGACCTTCGTCAACTGCACCCTGTCGGCACCGGTGCACGGTGTCGCGTCGGTGTGGCCACAGGCCGAAGGGGACTGGTCGATCAACGTGACGGTGACGCCGGCGTGCGGCAGAAACGAGTCGAGTCCTGATTTCGCCAGCAATTCGACGGTGAGCATGTGAGTCGCGTCGACGGGCAGGACGACGACTCTCGTTCCAGAGGTGCCGAACGACGGCTGCAGAGCAAACGTCTCCCACGATGTGTTCGACAGCGTCGCAGTCGTGCGTACCGTGGCGAGGTCCGCCGAGGCGATGGCGACGGCGTCGAGCGGTAACCAGCGTGCGGCCAGACGGTTGACGCCAAGCGTGTCCGGGGCGTTGCGGCTGGTCGTATCGAAGTCCCGCGGTGCAGCGCTGTCACTCATCACGTCGAGCCCGCTCGAATGTCCCTCTCCGCTGTCGTCGCCGGAGTGCGGCCAGCCGAGCAGGTGCCCGATCTCGTGTTCTTCCAGATCGACGGCCGGTTCCGGTCCCCAATCCGGATGGAAGTCACCGGCCCCGACATAGGCAGCGCGCCCTGTCGAACTCGCCGGACACTGCGCACGTGTCGACTCGTTGCATCCCGATCCATGGATGCCGAAGCCGCCGGCAGCCGATGCCGTGTGCTCGGCATCGGCGACGGCGAAGACCGCGTTCGAGGTCGACGCCGATCCGTTGAGGGCATGGCTCACGCAGACGTTCGGCGAATCGGAGGCGGTCATGTCGTACGTGCCGCCGGCAACGAACTGCGGCCGATAGAGACCGTGCGACAGCGAGACGAAGTAGGCGGAGACAAACTCGTTCAACTTGTCGCTGATGTTCGTAGGAGTGAGTTGCAAGCGGAATGCGACAGGGTTGTAGGTCGGGTCGGTGGTGTCCAGCGGGACGTGGCAGATCCATACCTCGATCGTTTCGGTACCGACGTCGGGCATCGATCTCGTCGAATCGAGCAGCAACTGCAGCGCAGCCGGCAGCGCAGCAGGCTTCGATGTGATGAGTGCCGTTGCGGTGGTGGGCGTATCGGGGATCAGTGGGCTCGGCGTGGCCGAAGTAGCCGTCGAGGAAGCTGTCGAGGAAGCCGTCGAGGAAGCCGTGGATGTCCGTGACGTTCCTGCACATGCTGCGAGTGCACTCGACAGCAATGCAATCGCCGCCAGTGAGATCGCCACCAGTGCAGTCCACCCTCCACCGGGAACGTGTCGCTTCATCTCGTGGCGGCTGCGAGTCTGTGCAGGTACTCGTCGCGGGTGATGTCGATGGCCCCGAGCGACACCAGATGCGGCGTCGTCCACTGCACGTCGAACAGTTCGATACCGTCATCACGAAGACGTTCGATCAGCGCGGCGAGGGCGACCTTGGAGGCGTCGGTCTTCGTATGGAACATCGACTCGCCGGCGAACAGGCGGTCGATGCGCACGCCGTACACGCCGCCGACGAGTTCCCCCGCCTCGTCCACGACCTCGGTGCTCGACGCCCAGCCGAGGTGGTGCAGCATGGCGTAGGCGTTGATGAACGGCTCGTTGATCCAGCCGTGAGGTCGTCGAGGGTCGCCGCACCGCCGCATGACCTCGGTGAACTGTTGGTCGTGTGTGACGACGAACCGTTTGCGCGCTCGCCTGAGTGTCCGACTCTCGTGGAAGCCGTCGATCGGGATGATCCCGCGAGGGTTCGGAGACCACCAGCCGATGTCCTTGCGCTTGCGTCCGTGCGGCATCGGAAACAGGCCGGCCCGGTAGGCGGTGATCAGTGTGGATGGCTCGAGGTCGGCACCGACGCAGATCATGTCGGACATCGCCGGTCGTGGATCCGGGAACGTCCACGGCGAAGGCGGGAGCGGCACAGGCACCCTCCGACCGTACCCCGACCGCCCGAGTGTCCTGGCCGCAGCCGAGTGTCCTGGCCGCAGCGGAGTGTCCTGGCGACGGCTACGGGTGTCACGGCACTCGGTTGAGAGCGCTAGGAGGATTTCGGGTGGCAACGCCGTACGGTCCGACCTACGTTTCCTTCGGCCGTCAGATCGGGCCCGACTTCCTGCCAGTAGCTGCGCTGCATCAGCAGTCGTCTCGAAGGAGAGTGCCATGCCAGATCTCACCCCGACGGTCTCCGCCGTCTTCGCCCGTCATCTCGGCATCGCCACCGCTGAGATGCTCAGCCGCGCCGGCATGAGCGCGCGTACCCGGCAGCGCATGGTGCGTCAAGGTTCGCTCGACGTCGTGTATCGGGGCACATATCGGCTCGTCGCTGTGCCTGCGACGCTCGAGTCTCGCTGCATCGCGCTGTGCCTCACCTATCCCTCCGGATTCGTGACCGGTCCGACTGGCGGCAAGCTGCTCGTCGTCCGCCGGATGCCAGCGCCGGAGCCGATCCACTTCTCGGTTCCGCACGGCCTCCACGTCGAGATCGGCGACGGGGTCGTGCTGCGTCAATCGACGTCGATTCGACCAATGGATGTCATGACGAGATCGAGCGGGCTGCGGCTTGCCAGTTGGCCACGGCTGGCGTTCGACATCGCCAGGGACGTGGACGAGTTCGACCATGCGTCGATCGTCGAACAACTCCTCGCCGACGGGCGCTGCACATTCCCCACGCTGGTCGCCGTTGGTCGCCGTCTCGTGCACTCCGGCCGCGCCGGATCGTACGAATTTTCGCGGACCCTGCTGCACCGAGCAGGTGGCGGAGCGCTCGAATCGCACCCCGAGGTGATCGTCGCACGGCTCCTCGCTGACCGCGGCATCCCGATCGTCGCCCAACTTCGTGATCTCGTTCTGCCGAACGGCGCGAAGATACGCGTCGACCTCACTGTCCCGAAGGCGCGCTGGGCCGTCGAGGTCGATGTGCACCCCGATCATCTGCTGCTCGAGGGCACGACGCGTGACAAGCGCCGAGACCGTCAGCTGCACCGCATCGGCTGGCAGGTCGAGCGGGTGACGCCACTCGACCTACTCGATCTCGAGGCAATCGGCGGCGAACTCGAAGCGCTCTACGTGCAGCGGCTACGCGAACTCGGACTTCCCGACATCCGAGTGCCGTCGCCGCAGCGGAGTGTGGTGGCGACGGCTACGGGTGCTGCGACACTCGGGTGATGCCGCGAGATGCGAGTGCCGTCGCCGCACCGGAGTGTGGTGGCGACGGCTACGGGTGCCGTGACACTCGGGTGGTGCCGTGACACTCGGGTGATGCTCAGTACTGGAAGAAGCCGACCTTGGTCTTGCGGCCGAGGTGACCCGCACTGAGCATGCGGCGCAGCGTCGGCATTGCGGCGTAGTTCGGGTCGCGGAACTCGGCGTACAGCGCATCGAGGATGGCGACCGAGGTGTCGAGGCCGACGAGATCGAGCAGCGCGAATGGGCCCATCGGGAAGTTGCAGCCGCCGCGCATCGCCGTGTCGATGTCCTCCATCGATGCCGTGCCCTGTTCCCACAGGCGTACGGCGTTGTTGAGGTACGGGAACAGCAGCGCGTTGACGATGAACCCCGCACGATCCTTGACCTGCACGGCATCCTTGCCGCACGACTGCGCAAATGCTGTCGCCGTGGCGATCGTGTCGGCGCTGGCAGTCACCGGCGAGATGATCTCGACGAGTTTCATCGCCGGGGCCGGGTTGAAGAAATGGATGCCGCAGACACGGTCAGGTCGTTGCGTGGCGATGGCCATTTCGATCACCGGCAGCGTCGACGTGTTCGTTGCCAGGATGCCACTCGGCTTGACCACCTGCTCGAGTTGGGCGAACAGCGCCTTTTTCACGGCGAGGTCCTCCACCACTGATTCGATGACGAGGTCGCAGTCGGCGACCGCCCCGATGTGGTCGGAGACGGTGATCCGCCCGAGGATGTCTTCGCGTTCTTCAGCGGTCGCCTTACCGCGTTCCACCTGCTTGGCGAGGCCTTTCGCAACGCTGTTGAGCAGCGCCTCCGCCGCTTGCCGTGTACGTGACCGAACCACGACGTCGTACCCGGCTCTGGAGACGACCTCGGCGAGACCTGCACCCATGATGCCGGAGCCGAGAATTCCGATCATTTTCAGCATGTCGGGACGTTCCACCGGCTCTTGGGGCTTTTCAGGCATCGACCAACCATAAGCTACCGATGGGTAACAAGTCGAACCGGACAGCAATCGGCGAGACAGTCCGGTCGTCGACTCGATGTCGATACGTCGTCGACACGACGTCGATACGGTCGTCGGCCCGATGTCGATACGGTCGTCGGCCCGATGTCGGCACGCGCTGAACCGGCGCTGACCCGGCGCTGACCCGGCGCTGACAGTTCGCCGGCGGTGACACCTGACCAGTCGACGTTCAGGTGGTGTTTGCCCTGCGGACATCTTCGAGGAGTACCGTGCGTGCGATGCAGATGGCCACGCCTGAGCGCGTTATCCCGCTGGAAAACGTCCACAACTTCCGGGACCTCGGCGGATACGCAGCTGCAGACGGGCGAATCGTCCGTTGGCGGATGCTGTTTCGTGCCGACGGTTTGCAACGGTTGTCGGACAACGATGTCGAAGCGGTCCGTCCGCTCGAACTGCGCACCGTCATCGATCTGCGCACGCCGGAGGAACTCGAAGAACGCGGTCGTTTCCCCGTTGATGCGATTCGAGTCGTCTTCCACCACATTCCGGTGATCGACGCGACGGCGCAGTTCTCCGAGGGTCTCGAGGGTGTCGACGATGCGGCAGATTTTCTCGTCGGTGCCTACCGCCAGATGTTGCGTGTCGGTGCCGACCGTCTCGGAGAGGCGATTCGGCTGCTGGCGATGCCCGGCTCGTTGCCTGCCGTGTTCCACTGCGCAGCCGGCAAGGATCGCACGGGCCTCGTTGCCGCGCTCACGCTCGCAGCGCTCGGCGTGTCCGAGGACGACATCGTCGAGGACTACGCCTTGACCGAAGCGGCGATGCTGCGCTGGCGCGCCTGGATGGAGCGCACGCAGCCCGAGGCGATGAGGGCGTTCGATCAGATGCCGAGCGGCCTGTCGGCAGCGCTGCCGGCGGCGATGCGGCGGATTCTCGACGAACTCCGAGCGGCGGACGGTTCATTCGACGGTTTTCTCGACTCGATCGGCGTCGGGGAGCAGGTTCGCTGGCACCTCCGCCAAGGTCTGCTGATTTGACGGGACGTAACGGGATGCTGAAATACATCAGTCGGCTCGGCTGAGCGCGTCGATGACCTGGGCATTCGCGGCGACGTGCGCCTGCCGAGATACCAATTTCAGCATCCTGTCAACGGACCCAGCAACGCGGGCGACGGCGGCGTTCGGACCACCGTCCGACCTCGGTGGGACGAACGGGCCGGCGACGGAACGGTGCGTTCGCCCCCTTCACTCTGCTCGTCGAGCAGTTGGGTCGACGGGAGATTCCGCGCGCTTCGTGACGGCGGGTGTCGTGAAACCCTCGGAGGACGTGCCGAGTTGGGCGTGCAGCGCCGTGTTGCTTCGCAGATAGTCGGCCATGTAGGGAAGTGTGAAGGCCAGCAACCCCCGACCGGCGGGCTCGACCATTTGTGCGTCGATCAGGCGTTGACGGTACACGCTCGTATAGGCGAGGTCGACGCCCATCCGTTCGGCGATGTCGGCGATTCGCGATGGTTGACGATCGCGGGCCATCGCCGACAGGAACGTCCGATCGACGTTGGACAGGTCGGCGAGCGCTGGTTCGTGAACGAGCGAACCCATTCGTCGCAGCGCAGCCGGAACCCCCTTGTCGACGTCGTCACCAGTGATCTCGGCGGCGTCAGGGTGCTGGCGCCAGATCTGATAGCCGACGAGTTGGATGAGGAACGGATACCCTCCCGTCGCCGCTGCGGCAAGACGGCAGGCGTCGTGATCGATGGTGCGGCCTGCGCTCTCGACGGTCGCCGACATCACCCGAACGACCTCGCCGAGCCCGACGGGCCCGAGCGTGTGGCGGTCGGCTCGACGCAGGAACGTCAGTACGTCATCGTTGAGCAGGCTGCTGATCGCCGACGGCAGGCCGGCAGCGGCGACAGCAATGTTGCGATCGTTGCGGAACAGGTGCTGGATGGTCGAGAAGAAGTCGCGAAGTTCGCCCGCTTGGGTGCCATGGACCTCGTCGAGCGTGACCAACAGGCCGGAACCGGCAGTGGCCAGCAGGTCGCACGCCAGTTCCATCTGGTTCCGCAGGCCGGCGGCGACGACATGGGTGTCGCTCGCATCCCAGGACAGACCCCCGATCCCCATCGGGCCCGAGACGCTGGTGAGCTTGAGGCGCCTAGCTTTCGGGTCGAGACCGGACAGCAACGCTGGCAGGTGCTGTACGACCAGCCTGCTGACGAAGCCCGGCGAGGCGGTCTCGTCGATCGTCAGCCAGCCTCGTTGTCTGGCGATATCGGCGACCTCGTTGAGCATCACGGTCTTGCCGGTTCCACGAGCACCGGTATAGAGCGTGGCCCTGCCGAGCGAGCCCGGCCCATCGTCCAGTGCTTCGGCGAACTGCTCGATGAAATCATCGCGGCCTGCCAGGATCGCCGGCGAGTTCCCGAAGCCCGGTCGGAACGGGTTGGAGGCCATCGTCCGATACTACGGCTTTATGGTTTTTTATAAGTTTTATGGTTCTTTATAGAGTCCTTGGTGTCCTTGAGAAAAGTGTCGTCTGCTCGATGCCGTCGAACCACGGCCTACGCTGCTGGCCATATGACTGGCCACATGAACGGGACGATCGCACTGCTCGGCGGGGACGAATTCGCCTCTGGATACGACGCCCTCGATCGCCGCCTGCTGCAGACGAGCGGCTCGGATCAGGTGTTGATCATCCCGACGGCTGACGCTTTCGAACACCCCCAGCGCCTGGTCGACCAGGCCGTGACCTGGTTCGCCGGTCTCGGGGCGACAGCGACAGGTCTGATGGTCCTCAACCGTCGCGATGCCAACGACGCAAACAACGCAGCACTGATCAGCAATTCGAAGTTCGTCTACCTGGTCGGCGATTCGCCATTGCACCTGCGTGGCGTGATGAAGGACACGCCGACGTGGGCGGCGATTGCCGGTGTGTTCGACCGCGGTGGCATCGTTGCCGCCTCGACGGGCGCTGCCGCTGCGCTGTGTGACCCGATGGTGGACCCTCGAGGGGGGGCATTCACGATCGGGCTCGGCCTGCTGAAGGGGTTGGCGGTGATCACCCGTGCCGAGACCTGGACAGCGGAGCGTCACAAGCGTTCGGTCGAGCTCGCGCGCGGCTTCCCGATCGCCGAAGTGCCGAGCGGTTCGGCCCTGCTGCGTACGGGCGACACGTGGGAGATGTTCGGCGACGTCGTCGTCGACGGCACCTTGCCCGCCTGACGCCTCAGCCTCTGCTCGACGCTGTGCTGCACGGTCTGCGCGCGCCAACTCCTCGCTCGGGCATGAATCCTGAGTCGGTGGTGTCAGGTACCCGGCGTTGTCGACTTCGTTGCGGTGGTGGTGGTCGTAGCACCCGTGGCCGGAGCAGGCGTGGTCGTAGCAGGCGTGGTCGGAGCAGGCGTGGTCGTAGCAGGCGTGGTCGGAGCAGGCGTGGTCGTAGCAGGCGTGGTCGTAGCCGTCCCGGCAACGGTCGTTCCGGTTTCGGCCGCAACCGGCGGATTGGTGTTGACGACCGTCGTCGCCGTGGCGCCGTCGACCGCCGGACCTTCGTTGATCGTCACGCTGATGAGCTTGATCTCCTTGATCGGAGGGGAACCGTCTGGTGCCGCCGCAGAGGCCATCGCCTGAATGGTCGTGTCATAGCCAGATGTCACCGTCCCGATCAACGAGTACGTCTGCGGCAATGCCACGCCCTGCGGACCGTCGATGATGAAAAACTGTCCCCCGCCAGTGTTCGGGTTGCCGGTGTTCGCCATGGCGATGTCACCGAGGCGGTAGGCGCGGGTCGGCTTCTCGTCGCCGACCGTGTAGCCGGGCGCGCTTTCCTTCGAGGCGTCGCCGGGGCGACCGCACTGCACGACGAAGCCGGCGATGATCCGGTGGCAGTCGTGGTTGTCGTAGTAGTGATACCGGGCGAGCGTCACGAAGTTATTGACGTTGCCGATCGCGTGCGCAGCATCGAGGGTGATGGTGAAATCGCCGACGTTCGTGCGCACGGATGCCGCGTAGGACTTCGCCGGATCGATGCACAGCGATGGGGCAGCGGTGAAGGAGTCGGTTTCGGGTGAGCTCCCGTCGGCGTTGGCGCATGCGCCGGTGCCGAAGGTGAACCCGGCTCCGGGCGTCGAGCCGGCGACGGTCGAGTTGATCGTCGCCGTCGGGGTGTCCTTACTGAACGACTTGACCACGACGAAGGCCAGCAGGATCAACAACGGAATACCGATGACGAATTGCAGGCCGCGACGCTTGGTCTTGGCCTTTTTCTCCACTTTGATGAGCTGTTCGACCTTCAGCTGTCGGTTTGCTCGTTGTCTGTCTCGCTTGGCGGTACCCACGGGTGGTGAAGGCTACCGATTTCCGTCTCTCGACGCCGCGGATTGGGTAGCCTTTTCGACCCGTGGCCCTCATCGTGCAGAAGTACGGCGGTACTTCCGTCGCCGACCCGGACCGAATACGCGCCGTTGCCGAGAATGTCGCCTTCACCAAGCGCCGCGGGCACGACGTCGTCGTCGTCGTCAGCGCCATGGGAAAGGCGACCGACACCCTGATCGCGCTGGCCAACAGCGTCTCCAAGACGCAGCCTGGCCGCGAACTCGACATGCTGCTGACGACCGGTGAGCGCGTCTCGATGGCGCTCGTCTGTATGGCGCTCGCCGACCTCGGCCTCGAAGCGATGAGTTTCACCGGGAGTCAGGTCGGGATCATCACCGACACGAACCACGGCAAGGCGAAGATCCTCGAAGTCAAAGGCGATCGCGTGCGGGAGGCCCTCGCTGCCGGCAACGTCTGCGTCGTCGCCGGATTCCAGGGCGTGAGCACCGACAAAGAGATCACCACCCTCGGTCGCGGCGGATCCGACACGACTGCCGTGGCGCTCGCAGCAGCGCTCAGCGCCGACGCCTGCGAGATCTACACCGACGTCACCGGAGTGTTCACTGCCGACCCGCGCATCGTTCCCCAGGCACGTCGCCTGGCAAAGGTCAACTTCGACGAGATGCTCGAAATGGCGGGTGCCGGCAGCAAGGTGCTCAATCTGCGTTCTGCTGAATTCGCCCGCAATCACAACGTCCCCCTCCACGTCCGCTCCAGTTTCACCTGGGAGCCCGGTACGTGGGTCAGCGCCGAGGAGCCCTCGATGGAAGAGCCAATCATCTCCAGTGTCGTCACCGATGCAGGCGAGGCCAAGGTCAGTGTGCTCGGCGTTCCCGACAGGCCAGGTATCTCGGCGGCGCTGTTCGAAGCGCTGGCGGCGACGAACGTGAACGTCGACATGATCGTCCAGAACACGTCGAATGCCGGCACGACCGATATCTCCTTCACGATGCCGAAGGCCGATATGGGTACCGCCCAGAAGATCGTCGAGCAGGTCGCCAAGGACATCGGCGCGACGGGCGTCAGCCACGACGATTCGATCGCCAAGGTTTCACTCGTCGGCGCCGGCATGAAGACGAGCCCAGGCATCGCCGCCAAGATGTTCCGCGTACTCGCAGACGAGGAGATCAACATCGAGATGATCTCCACCTCGACGATCCGGATCTCCGTCGTCATCGCCGCCGTCGACATGGAGCGTGCCGCCCGAAGCCTGCACACGGCCTTCGGCCTCGACAGCGGCCAGGCCTACTCCGCCCCCCTCCCCGAACGCCACTGACCACCCATTCGGGAACTGAGTCCACTGGGCCGCCACTTCTGGCGGCAAACGGTCCACAGAACCTCCTCGCGTGCCGCGATCTGACCGCCTCCGGACAACTGGCCTAACATCGCGTGCACATGACGAAGCCGCGTCCAGCTCTGGCCCCGTGGCGACGCGCCGGTCGAGTCAGTGAGGATCAGCAGTCGGCCGACGACGTCATCCGCCGGGTCGGCTGGGTGTTCAGTCGCAATGCGGATACGCACGGTTCGCTCGCCGACTTCGTCAAGACCGGCGACGACGACATCGACTGGTACGGCCCGCGACTCGGACTGTGGTGGCCAAACAGCGGCGCTGACAAGACGCTCGTCGAGATCGGTGCCGGAATCGGGAGAATGACCCCCGCACTGACGCGGCACTATGGGTCGGTCGTCGCCTGCGACCTCGACGCTGCGTTCCTCGAACGCTGCCGTGACACCGTTGCCGCTTTCGGTGAACCGTCGAGGCTGCAGACCGTGCATGTCGTCGATGCCAGGACCATCAGCCTGCCGGACGCCAGCGCCGACGTCGTGATCTCTTACCTGACGTTGCAGCACTGCAACCCGGACGACGCACTCTGCCTGGTTGCCGAAGCGATGCGCATCGTCAAACCGGGCGGCAGAGTTGCCCTGCAGTTCCGTGCGTGGGGTGGCATCGATCCACTGCTGGTTCCGCTCAGCAAAGTCGTCCGCGGGGTGTGGCGGGTCGTTCCGAAATCGACGAAATCGCCGCGCCTCATCACCCGGGCCGGATGGCAGGCAAATCGACTCAACCCCGATGACGTGATCGCCGCTGTTCGCCGGCAACTGCCGGAACCGGCCTCGATCGAGGTCATGCAGTCGGAGTTGCGGCGCGGCACGCTCGTCACCTCGGTGCCGGTGATGCGCCTCGCCGGAACACACTCCAGTCACTGGTGGCTCCGAGTCGTCTCCTGAGGTTGCCTGGTTCGCAGGCAGGCAGGCAGGCAGGCAGGCAGGCAGGCAGGCAGGCAGGCGGCCGGGCCCGGACTGAGCTGGTCGGTAGGCGGGGGTGGTCCTGCTGGGCTGAGGACGGAGCGTGTGAGGGCGGAGCGGGTGTTCTGCCCGCCGGCCTGGTGGAGGGGTAATTCCACAACGGCGGGCTGGCATCGTCGGTAGCGTTTCCGGCATGCGAGTAGCGATAGTTGGTGCAACAGGACAGGTCGGCGGGGTCATGCGGACGCTGTTGGCGGAGCGCAATTTTCCCCTGACCGAGCTGCGTTTCTTCGCCTCGGCCCGTTCGGCCGGTCGCACGCTGCCGTGGGGCGACGGCGAGATCGTTGTCGAGGATGCCGAGACCGCTGATCTCTCCGGCATCGACATCGCCCTCTTCTCCGCCGGCGCGACGTCGTCGCGTGCGCTGGCGCCGAAGTTCGCCGCCGCCGGCGCGATCGTCGTCGACAACTCCTCGGCGTTCCGGATGGACCCCGACGTGCCGCTCGTCGTCAGCGAAGTCAACCCGGACGCGCTTGATTCGATCCCCAAGGGCATCGTCGCCAACCCCAACTGCACGACGATGGCGGCGATGCCGGTGCTCAAGCCGCTCCACGACGAGGCCGGCCTCGTGCGGCTCATCGCCAGCACCTATCAGGCGGTCTCCGGGGGCGGACTCGCCGGGGTGAGCGAACTCGACGAGCAGGCCCGCAAGGTCGCAGACGGCGCCGCCGCACTGACGTTCGACGGGTCGGCCGTCGACTTTCCCGCACCGCACAAGTTCCTCAAGCCGATCGCCTTCAACGTCCTGCCACTCGCCGGCAGCATCGTCGACGACGGCTCGAACGAGACCGACGAAGAGCAGAAACTCCGCAACGAGAGCCGCAAGATCCTCGACATCCCGAACCTGCGGGTCAGCGGAACCTGTGTCCGCGTACCGGTTTTCACCGGTCATTCGTTGAGTATCAATGCCGAGTTCGAACGCCCGATCACGGCGGCACGGGCGACGGAACTGCTCGGCAACGCTCCCGGTGTCGTGCTGTCGCAGGTCCCGACCCCGCTCGAGGCGGCCGGTCAGGATCCGAGTTACGTGGGGCGCATCCGCCAGGACACGTCGCTCGAGAACGGCCGCGGCCTCGTGCTCTTCCTCAGCAACGACAACCTCCGCAAGGGCGCGGCGCTGAACACCATCCAGATCGCCGAGGAGCTCGTCAAGCGCCGCTTCTCCTGACTCGCTGGTCCGCGGGCGTTGTTGTCGAGTAGGAACACGCCCGACGCCGTGAGGCAAATAGTCGTTCAGCTTCATCCGTCACTGAAATGCTCGATTGGGGCGCGGTCAAAGGAGAGGCGCGGTCAAAGGAGAGGCGCGGTCAGAGGAGTGAGCGGTGAAGGCGAGCGTGCACGCGCCGGTGGACGAATTCCTCGGGCGGCGCCCATCCCCATCCCTGTTTGATCACCGGGCGCTTGTGTGGACTGAGGATCAGCAACGCCGGAGCGACACGGACGAGGGCGATGCAGACGGCGGCGAGACGTGATAGCTCGCAGAGGTGCAGCGCGTAGCTGCAGACGACGAGTGAATAGCTGCGGCCTTCCAACGCGCCGTCGCCGACATCGGCGAACGTCAGCGACTCGGCCGTGGAACCGGTGCGATCGAAGTACGCGGCCTGCGTGTATGGGTCGATGCCGGTGACCTCCGACGCGCCAAGGTCACGTAGCTCGAGTGTTGCTTCACCGCTGCCGCATGCCAGATCGAGCACGTCGTCGAGGGCGAGGTGCCACTGTTCGACGGCGAGGCGGAGGGTCGAGCGGACCTCGTCCTCATGCGGATTGCGATACGTCGAGCCGTTCATCTCGTAGAACGCGGTGACACCGCCAGCGTCGTAGCCGGGGGTGATCGGCGCAGCGTCAGTCATCTGTTTGGTGAGCCATCTGCGTGAGCCATCTGTATGTCTGCCATCGGGGCCGACCGCTACATCGGGCACGAGCAGGGGACTGTCCCGCAGCGCGGACAGCCTGCTGCGTAGCGACCGCTGACGGCTTCGGCGAGATCGACATCCATCTGGTTGGCGAGCGAAACCACCCAGGCAACAACGTCGGCGAATTCGTGGCGTTGCTGCGCCGCCGTCCCCTTACGGATCGCCTGGGCGAGTTCGCCGACCTCCTCGCACAACCAGGCAACGCTCGTCGACACCCCGCGCGAACGGTCCCGCAAGCCGTATGTCCGCTCGATCACGTCCTGCAGCGCAGCAAGTGTCATCGACATGTCGGAACCCCTCGCTGTCGACGTGTCGGACGCGCTCGTCGTCTGCACGCCGGCGCCCGGTGACGAATCGGGAATCACGACGGGGGGCCAGGCCGCGGTCGTGGCTCACGCGGCAGACCGAGCAGTCGTTCGCCGATGATGTTGCGTTGCACCTGGCTGGTACCGCCGGCGATCCGACCGCCGGTTGCCGCCAGCACGCCGTACGACGACGGACCCTCGAGCATCGCTTCGGCACCGGCGAGATCAGCGGCAAGCGTCGCAGAGTCGAACATCATCTCGGTGATCCCCAACTTCATCAGCGACGACGCCGTGGATGCGTCGGGACCTTGGCGTTGACCCATTGCCTTGAAGGCCTTGCCGCGCGACAGCAGACCCGTGAGGTCGTGACGTTGCATCGCCGTCAGCGACCTGCCAGAAGCCAAGGAGGCCATCGACTCCAAGCGCCGTTCCAGACCGATCACGCTCGCGCCGATGTGGCCGCGTTCACTCGTCAGTACCGCCATGCCGACGCCCCAGCCGCCGTCGAGCGGCCCGAGCAGTTGGTCTGCCGGCAGCGAGACGTCGGTGAAGAAGACCTCGTCGAATTCGGCCTCACCGGTGATCTGCTTGAGCGGACGGATCTCGACGCCAGGCAGATCCATCGGAAACAGGAAGAACGAAATGCCGTCGTGTTTCCCGGCGTCGCGGTTCGTGCGCGCCATGAGGATGCCCCAGTCGCTGTACCGGCCGCCGCTGCACCACACCTTCTGGCCGTTGATGATGTACCGCTCGCCGTCACGCTCGGCGATGGTCGACAGACTGCCCAGATCGCTCCCGGCGCCGGGCTCGCTGAACAATTGGCACCACACGCGGGTCGCGTCAAGTGTCGACAGCAGGTGCTGCGATTGCTGCTGCGCAGTTCCATAGCGCATGATCGCTCCGCCGGCGAGCAACAGTCCGACCATGTTGAGGAATGGTGGCACTCCGCTGAGGGCGCACAGTTCGATCCATGCAGCCTGATGGATGTTCGTCAGTCCCTGACCACCGAATTCCTTCGGCCAGTGGATGCCGGCAAGGCCGGCCTCGAACAACAATTTCTGCCAGCCGACTCCTGCATCGATCAGATCCGGGGGACAGATCGCCCCGTAGTCACGTGGGGCGTGTTGTCTGTTGGCCTGCAGCCAACTGTCGGCGCGTGAACGGAATTCGTCGACCTCGATCACTTCGTTCATCGAAAAGCAACCTAGCTTTCGGTCGGGTCGGGTCGGGTACTGCTCGGGTCACTCCGGGGCGTGATCGTCTCCGCTTCGCGGGGCGTGTTCGGTGAAGTCGCTCGGCAGTACGAGCTGCTGTGGCGGCGCATACGCCGGGTCGACGCCGTCGAACAGGCTGCTCACGGACTCGCCGAGGTGACACCGCCTGATCGCTTCTGCAAACAGCTGGGCGATCGAGCACACCTGCAGTTCCGGCCAGCCGGCGGGTGCCGGCACGGTGTCGGTGGTGACGACCTCGGTGATCGCCGGATGACCACTCAGCCGCTGCACCGCCGGACCGACGAACAGGCCGTGCGTGCAGGCAACCGATACACCGCGACATCCTGCGTCCTGCAGTCGGTCGAGCAACTCGACGATCGAACCGCCAGTGGCGATCTCGTCGTCGAGGACGATGGCCCGCATGCCACTGACCTCGCCGACGATTGCGTCGATCACCACCCGGTCGTCCGCCAACCGTCGTTTACTGCCGGCTGCAACCGGCACGCCGAGCAGGCGGGCGAACTGGGTGGCCGTCTTGGCATTGCCGAGGTCAGGGGAGACGACGACCGTCGACGACAGATCGCGGCTGCGGAAGTACTGGGCCAAGACGCCGATCGCTGTCAGATGGTCGACCGGCACGCTGAAGAAGCCATGGACCTGCGGCGCATGCAATGCCATCGTGATCACCCGGGTGGCGCCGGCGGCGACGATGAGGTCGGCGACGAGGCGGCCGCCGATCGAGATGCGCGAGGCATCCTTCTTGTCGGATCGGGCGTAGGCGTAGTGCGGGATCACCGCCGTGATCTGGCCGGCAGAGGCACCGCGAGCTGCGTCGAGCATCAACAGCAGCTCCATCAGGCTCTCCTGCGTCGGCGGCACGAGCGGTTGGATGACGTAGACATCGCGCTGGCGGCAGTTCGCCCCGAGTTGCACCTGCAGGCAGTCGTTGCTGTAACGCTGCACGCTGGTCGGCGACAGCGGCACACCGACGCGATCGCAGATGTCCTTGGCCAACTGTCGGTGAGCGCTTCCTGAAAAGACGACCATCTCTCGCACTTCGACCTCCGCCTCGAACGCCAGAATCTACTCGCTCTGCCAAAAAAGACGAAAGCCTCCCTCGCCGATCGGTCCTTGCGAACCTGTCGACGAGGGAGGCCCTGGTCGGGGTGAGAGGATTTGAACCTCCGGCCTCCACGTCCCGAACGTGGCACGCTAACCAAGCTGCGCTACACCCCGAGGCACACCGATGCTATCCGGCTGCCGCCGGTTGCTGGTCACCAATTTTCGTGGAGATCCCCTCGAAATACGATTTGCCTTCCAGAACAGTGCGCACTGCAGTGTGCAAACGGAAGGCGTCGAGCGGCTTGACCAGCCAGCCGTCGGCACCGCTGCGCCTGGCGAGGTGCACGTCGGCTCTGCGGTCGAGCAGCATGATGATCGGAACGTGCTGTAACCGCCCGCCCGATTCGTCGAGTCGCAGCGCCATCGTCACCGCCATGCCACCCATCGACCCGATCTGCAGGTCGGTGATCACCAGGTCCGGCACCCGTTTGGCAACCGCCGGCGAGACGAAGCGACCGTCGTGGCAGACGCCGAAGGTGGTGCCGGGTTGCTGCAGCGCCGACGTGATCTCGTTGATGACCCGTTCAGCGTCGGCGGCGATCAGTATGTGCACGCTGTGAGGCTAGCAACATCGTCTCGGTCGCCCCAGATCGCGCCATGACCCGAGTGGCCGTGCAACAGCCGAGTGCGCTGGTGACGGTAGCGGTCGCGTTCATACTCGGGTGACGTCGACCAGCAGATGGCCGCCGATGATGCCGAGTCCTTCGAGGTCGTGGATGTCGTGGTCGAGGAGTGGAATCTCCGCCAGCGCGGCGATCGGAGCCACGGCCAGCAATGGGGCAAGGACCGCCCGTTCTTCGGCGGCGACGCCTCGCAATTCGGTCAGGTTGTCACGGAGTGCCTGCTCGGAGGCATCGGTGGTCCTCTTGGGAGCGCCCCTGGCGCTGGTGGCGGCGTCGGAGGAGGTCGTCGTCGGGGAGTCGGACGTGTCTGGGGTTTCGGCGGCACCGGATGTTTCGGCGAACAGCGGGTAGAGGCGGTTGACGACGACGCCGGAGACCCGCAGGCCCTGCTCGTTCAGGCGGTCGGCGAAGAAACACGCCTCGGTGATCGTGTCGGAACGCGGCGAGGCGACGAGTACGAAGTGCGTCGTGTCGGAGTGCAGCAACTCGATGACCTCGGTGGCACGCTGTTTGAAACCGCCTTCCATCCCTTCGAACGCCTGGAAGAAGGCGATGACGTCGGCAATGACGTCTCCGCCGACGATGCGCCCGATCGTCTTCAGGACCGTCTGGGCGGCGACGTTGGCGATCTTCAGGCCCAGACGGGTCGGCGTCGTCAACGCCCGGTAGATCCGGTGGTCGAGGAAGCGGGTCAGTCGTCCGGGGGCGTCGAGGAAGTCGAGGGCGTTGCGTGTCGGCGGGGTGTCGACGACGACCAGGTCGAAGCGCTCGTCGTGATGCAACGCAAAGAGCTTCTCGGCCGCCATGTACTCCTGCGTGCCGGACAGCGCGCCGGTCACGTTGCGATAGAAACGGTTGGCGAGGATCTTCTCGGCCTGGGTGGAGTCGACCGAATATCGGTGCACGAGCTCGTCGAAGGTTGCGGCTGTGTCGAGCATCAGCGCGGAGAACGAGGCCGGAGAACCGGGAATCGCCACGACTTGAGGTTCGTTCGTCAGGTTGTCGAGGCCGAGAGCATCCGCAAGACGCCTCGCAGGGTCGATCGTCACGACGACCGACCGCCTGCCGCGTTTGGCAGCCTCGATAGCGATGACCGCGGCGATCGTCGTCTTGCCGACCCCGCCGGAGCCGGAGCAGACGATGACCGCCGACTCGTCGATCAGTTCGGTGAGGCTCATCCGACCATCTCGTTGATCGAGACAATGAATTTCTCGGCGAGCCTGACGATGTCGGCCGGGGTCACGCTGGCCGTCAGCAGTAGCGGTAGCTGCAGCGACGGCAGTGGTAACTCGACCGCCAATCTGGCGATCTGCGCCTGCTGCACGACTCGGCGTCTGTTGCGGAATTCCGCCGCTGCAAGCGTCGCCACACCCATCGTCGCGGCGATCGCCTCGTCGAGTTCGCATCCACCGTCGACGGCGTCGACGACCACTGGCCCGAGCGCAACCCCGACGCGGTCTTCGAGGGCGAACGCCGTTTCGACCAATTCGTTGACCGGCGTGGCCTCCGCCAGCGTGACGAGGACGACCTGACAGCGCGCGGGGTCGGCGAGCATCTCGACCACATCCTTCGCCTGCGCCTGAATCGGGCCGACCTTGGCTGCGTCGAGCAGACCGCTGGCGGACTGGAGGAACGAGATCGCATGCCCGGCAGCCGGCCCGTCGAGCAGCAGCAGGTCGTACGTCCCGGCCCGCTCGATCTGCTTGACCTTGCCGAGGATCAACAGATCGCCGATTCCAGGTGCAGCCGTCGAGACGACGTTGAGGATCCCGGAACTCGCCAGACGCTTGGAAACCCGGCGGAACCCGTGCTGATCGAGGTATTCGATCAGCGCACGTTCCGACGTCAGATGGCACAGCTCGATCGATCCGTTGCTGTCAGGACCGAGGTCGCTGACCAGGCGTTGTGCCTGGTAGCCGGCCTTCGTCGACTCGGTGAAGTCGGCGTCTCCGAGCAGTCCGGCGAGGTCCGGCTTGCCTTCGACTTCGACGACGAGGACGCGCAGGCCACACTCGGCTGCCGCTCTGGCCATCACGGCCGTTACCGTTGTCTTCCCGACCCCGCCCTTGCCGGCTACAACGACCAGCCGGGAAGCAGCGAAGAACTGCAATGGGTTCATGCATCCTCCGGAGGCTTTAGTGCGCAGACTAGCGACCGCCCTGCTCGGCGCAGCGGCCGTCATCGGTATTGGATCATCATTCGCCGGCACCGCCGGCGCCTCACCGCGTGTCGGTGGGAACACCCCGGGCGTTGCCATGCAGGTCACCGCCGATGATGCAGCCAATCCAGCGGCGGCCCTCGAACCCGTCGATGTTTTCGAAGTCAGCGGCATCCTCGATCCGATCCTCGTGAGCGAGATCGGTCAGGCAATCGATCGCGCCGCAGGTGACGGTGCGCAGGCATTGATCCTGCAGCTCAACTCGATCCACGCCACGGTGTCGGTGGACAAGGTCGAAGCGTTGGCGACGAAGATCAAACACGCCCCGATTCCGGTGGCCATCTGGGTTGGTCAATCCGGTGCTGCCGCTGCCGGCCTGTCCGGTCAGTTGATCGGCGTCGCCGCCTCGTCCGGCATGGCCCCGGGCGCCCACATCGGCAATTTCGGTGAGCCGATCATCGTCGACGGTCAGGCGTTGACATTCGGCAGTGCCACCGCACAACTGCGATCGGGCTCGCTGAGCGCAACCGAGGCGCGGACCGCCGGAGTGATCCACAACGACTCGAAGGACGAGACGATCGTCGGTGTCCGCAACATGCTGTTGGCGATCGACGGTCTGCACTACAACGGCAAAACGCTGAAGACGGTCGTCGAATCGACACAGGCGAGCGGCAACATCACGCAGGACGCGACGACAGCCCGTTTCTTCAAGCTGGGACTGTGGCCGCGCCTGTTCCACACCGTCAGCAGCGTCCCGGTCGCCTACCTGCTCTTCGTCATCGGTTCCGTCTTGTTGATCTTCGAGTTCTTCACCGCGGGGGTCGGTATCGGCGGCGGGGTCGGCGTCGTCTGCTTCGTCCTCGGTTGCTATGGGCTCGCGGCACTGCCGATCCGCGGGTTGGCGCTGGTGGTGATCGTCGCTTCACTGTTGGCGCTGGCGGTCGACGTGCAGGTGGGCGTGCCGCGCTTCTGGACCGGCTTGGGAATGATCCTGTTCACCGCCGGGTCCGTCTTCCTGTACCGAGGCTTCAACCTGTCCTGGATCACACTGTTCTTCGGCATTGCCGGTGTCGCCCTGACCTTTGTCGTCGGTATGCCCTCGATGGTCCGCACGCGCTTCGCCACGCCGACGATCGGCCGCGAATGGATGATCGGTGAGATGGGGGTCGCCGTCAGTTCGCTGTCGCCAGACGGCGTCATCGAACTCGGCACGGCCAAGTGGCGGGCACGGACCAACCGTGCAACGCCGATCGCCGCCGGCCAATCGATCCGCGTCGTCGGCATCGACGGCGTCACCCTCGACGTCGAGCCGGAGACCGGCGCAGCAAAGGACTATCGCGAGCGTCGCGGCAAACACGCCGATGATCCGGAGGGCAACGCCGACGCCAATGCCGCCGGATCCGACTCGGGTGTCACAGCTCACGGCACCGGCACCGGCACCGACACCGCAACGGAAGCAACCGCCGACGCACCATGAGCGCAGAAACTGCCGACGAGCACCACCCGCACGCCGCTGCTGCTGAACTCCCGATTTTCGTGACCAAGCGAACATTCGTCCAAGATCGTCCTGCCGCCTACGGAGTCGCCGGTGCCGGCATGCCGGTGCTCTTCCTGCACGGTTGGGCGCTCGGGCACCACACCTACAAGAGCGTCGTGCGACGCATCGCCGCCGACGGCTGCGCGGTCTACGCGCCGGCGCTTCCCGGATTCGGGGGTACCTCCGATCTACCTGGAGACGACTTCTCGATGGTCGGCTACGGCCAGTGGATCAATGATTTCCTCGACGCCATCGGCATCGACGAGCCGGTTGTCGTCGTCGGTCACTCGTTCGGTGGCGGAGTTGCCACCCGTTTCGCCCACGATGATTTCAACCGCGTGCGCTCACTCGTGCTCGTCAACGCCGTGGGTGGGTCGACCTGGCAAAAGGGTCGTGTACTGAGGTCGATCAGCGAGCGGCCACTCTGGGACTGGGGTGTTCATTTCCCCGGCGACATCTGGCCGCTACGTCAGGCAAGCCGCGTGCTCCCGGTCATCGTCGAGGACTTCCTGCCGAACATGATGCGCAATCCTCGGGCGATCGCCAAGGTCGCCAACCTCGCCAGGCGTGCTGATCTGCGGCACGAACTCGAGGTTCTGCGCTCGAAGAAATTGCCGATCACGATCCTCTGGGCGACGCGTGACGGTGTGATCCCGCGCGAATCGTTCGAGGCGCTTTGTGTCGCCGCCGGCGTCAAGGGTGAAGTCGTCGAGGGCAGCCACTCCTGGCTGATCGCCGACCCCGAGCGTTTCGGTGAAGTGATGACAAACGTCTTGCAGGTCGCCCAAGCCGCACGAGCGTTGGAATCCGAACCCGCAACCGAGGCGGCGACAGAACATCCGGTGCGCCGATTGGTGAAACGTGTCAGTCGCGCCCGTCGCCCGCGTCTCGTCGAATAGCCCGCCCGCCGTCGCCACGCCCGACAGTGTCGCTGCCGCTGTCAGCAAGCGGGGAGGCGCGGGCCGCCGATCCTGACCTGGTCGCGGCGACGGGTGATGCCTCTGGCGTCGAGTTCCTCGAGCAGCGGGACGGCGAACTTGCGGCTGGTGCCGGCCGCCTCACGGAACTCCGAGGCGGTGAAACCCCCCGGTGCAGACGCCAGCAATCTTGCAGCTACCTGTGCCGCTGCGCCGACAGCATCACCATGGAAGTAGACGCCGTCGCGCTGGAAGACGAGCTTGCGTCTGACGAGTTCGTTCAACGTCTGGCGATCGACGCCGTCGGTGCCCGGCGGTGCCAGCAGCGCGGCTGAAGCAGCAGTGACGAATGGGTGCTGTTCGAGCCGTGCATCGGTACCGACGATGCGCGCCGTGCCCGTCTCGATCACGATGTCGGGAATCGTCTGCAGCACGGCACGCTGACGCTCGTCGAGCAGGGCAACCTCCACACCGCTCGACCCGGCAGCGACGATCCTCGTGCTGAGCGCCGAACGATCGCGATCCAGTACGTTGCCGGCCACGACCCACCGACCGAGTGTTGGCCGATGCTCCTCGCCGGTCAGCAGCGTGAGTGCAGCAGCGTCGACCCACCCGCCACGTTCGTCGACGAGGCGATCGATGCTTCGGTCCGGCCTCGCCTTGGACGCCGGCCTGATCGGTGAGACATCGAGCACCTCGCCGCCGCCGACCGTCTCGTCGCGCCCCGATTCGCGAAGCACATAGCGGTCGCCCGGTTGCAGCGGAACATCGTCGGAGAGGTGCACCCTGACGAATCCGTGTTCGCCGGGGGGGATCGTGTCGACACCGAGGATTCGTACCTTGGCGACGACCTCGCCCGACCCGATGTAGGCGAAATAGGCACCACGTCTGGAGACATCGTGGTCGAGGGTGACGAGCGCTTCGAACGTTGCGTCGAAGCGGTGCGTCCACTGCCATTGATTCGCCTTGACGACTGCGTCCCCGCGCTCGATGTCCGTGTGGGCTACTCCGGAGAGGTTCAACGCCGCCCTGTTCCCGGGGCCGAGCGTGTCGATTGCGAGACCATGCTGTTGCAGGAAGCGGATGCGTGCCGGGTGTCGATCGGCTCCGACGGTGACGGCGTCGCCGATACTGAGTGGACCCCCGGTGAGTGTCCCGGTGACGATCGTGCCGCTGCCCTTGGCGGCGAAAACTCTGTCGACCCACAGTCGCGGCCGACCTCGGTCGTCGGGAACCGGCAGGCCGCCGAGGAGTTCGTCGAGTGCCGATCGCAGTTCGTCGATGCCGAGACCGATCGGCGCGGCGACGGGGACGATGGTGGCATGTGCAAGGAACGTGCCGCCCGTGTGGTCACCGATGTCGAGCACCGCCAGTTCGCGGTCGTCGTCGTCGCCGAGGTCGACCATCGTCAGCGCGACGACGCCGCGCTCGATCCCGAGCAGTTGCAGGATTCGCAGATGTTCCTCGGTCTGCGGCTTCCAGCCCTCGGTCGCGGCGATGACGAAGAGGCAACCGGCGACACCGCCGACGCCTGCCAGCATGTTGCCGATGAATCGCGCATGACCCGGCACGTCGATGAAACTGATCTCCCGACCTGAGGGCAGCAACGCGTTGGCGAAGCCGAGATCGATCGTCATGCCTCTGCGCTTCTCCTCGGCGAAGCGGTCCGGGTCCGTGCCGGTGAGTGCGTGAACGAGCGACGACTTGCCGTGGTCGACGTGGCCGGCAGTGGCGATGATCGCCATCGTCAGCGGCTCGGCATCTTCATCAACTCGGCATCTTCATCAACTCGGCATCTTCAGGAGCCTGGCAGCGATCGCAACGCAGCGGCGACGACGACGTCGTCAGCCGGGTCGACAGTCCGCAGATCGAGCAGTGTGCGGCCGTCGCGAACCCTGGCGATGATCGGGGGAGTGCCAGCTCGCAGGGCACGCAGGTGATCACCGTCGACGCCGATGCCGGCGGAGGCGATGGTGACGCCCGGCAGCGAACCGGCACCCGGCACCGAGTCCATCGGGACCGCTTCACCGACTCCTCCGACCGCTGTGCTGATGGCTGCGGCGCGGGCAGACAACTCGGCGACCGGCGTTGTCGCCATCCGCCAGAACGGCACGGTCTCGGCGACATCGCGACGCAGGTAGCTGATCGCCAACTGTTGCAGCGCGTTGAGGATCATCGTGCCGGGCCGCAGGGCGCGGGCGAGCGGATGACGGATGCATCGCTCGACGAGTTGGCGTTCACCGGCGATGATCCCCGCCTGTGGGCCTCCGAGCAACTTGTCGGCACTGAAGGTCACGATCGCCGCGCCGTCGTTCAGTGTCTGGCGCGCCGCCGGTTCGCCATGCAACCACGATGGTGCGCCGCCAGGGAGCCACGGGCAGGTGGCATCGAGCAGCCCTGACCCGATGTCGGCGACGACAGGTACGCCGATCCCAGCGAGTTCGGCGGTCGAGACGCTTTCGACGAACCCCTCCACCCGATAGTTCGACGGGTGGATCTTCAAGACGACTGCCGTGTGCGGAGTGACAGCTGCGCTGTAGTCCGACAGTCGCGTCCTGTTGGTGGTGCCGACGTCGACCAGCCGCCCGCCCGACTGCGCAAGGACCTCGGGAATGCGAAAGCCACCGCCGATCTCGACGCTCTCGCCACGGCTGACCAGCACGTCCCGATCACGCGCCAATGCGCTCAGCACCAGCAGCACAGCGGCGGCGTTGTTGTTGACGACCAACGCCGCTTCCGCACCGATGAGTCCGGCGAACAACGCGGCGGCGTGTTCGTGGCGAGATCCGCGCTTTCCGGTCGTCAGATCGAACTCGAGATTGGAGGCGATCCCGGCCTGCTCGACGGCAAACGGCGCACGGCCGAGGTTGGTGTGCAGCAGCACGCCGGTGGCGTTGATCACCGGCTGCAGCAATCGGCGTTCGCGGGCACGGACGAGGCCTTCGACGTCGTTCCACTGGCGGCTGGCGATCGCCTGGCGGGCGACGTCGACGAGCAGCGGATCGGGAAGCAGCGACGACGAGACCGAACGGGCGAGGGCGTCGACCGACGGTGGCCGCTCGCCCCGACGATCTCCGAGAGGAAGAGGTGTCTGGGCAGCAGACGAGGTTGCAGCAGAACGGGGAGCGGCAGACGGGGTGGCTGCTGAGGCGGTGGGCGCATCCTCGATCACCGAACGGACGGTACCGCCCGCCACGGCTGTTGGGTCACTCGGGCGAGGCTCCGTCGAGCAACGTCATCGGCCGGGACCGCCCCTTCGGCCTCGGTGGGCGGTCGGGGGACGGTCGGTAGCGTGGAGTGCAGTGCTGCTGTTCGTCTGTGTGTTCGTGATCGCCCCGCTCATCGAGCTGTACGGGATCATCCAGGTCAGCCATACGACCGGTGTGCTCGGCGCTCTCGGTCTGCTGATACTCGGCGCAGTCGTCGGGTCCTGGCTCGTCAAACACGAGGGCCTGCGAGTCTTTCGCAGGTTCCTCGAACAGATTGCCGCCAACCATGTCCCGTCGAACGAGATCGCCGACGGTGTCGTCATCGCCGTCGCCGGTGGCCTGTTCATCGCCCCCGGTTTCATCTCCGACATCGTCGCCATGCTGCTGTTGATCCCGCCGGTCCGCCGGGCTGCCGGCCGCTATCTCGTCAGGCGCTACACCGCCAAAGGTGGCAGGTCTCGCATCATCAGGGCGACGTACAGCGGCCCGATCGACGTCACGTCGCACGAGGCGGGCGCACCGGGCGGGTCGAACCGTCCCCGCCGTCAGATTCCGCCGCACCCACTGTCGGGCTCAGACGATGACGAACCGGCCTGAGCCGACAGTCGCCGCGCCGATCTGCGCAGCCGCGTGGCCTTCGTCTGCGAGCTGACCGAGCACTGCGTCGACACGATCTGGGTCGACGCCGAAGACGAGGCCACCGCTCGTCTGCGGGTCTGCCAGCAACATCACGCGTAGCTCGTCGACGTTGCCCCGGTCGATCCACGGCTCGGCGGCTTCGAGGTTGCGGATCAGCCCACCGGAGATCACGCCGATCTGCGCCAACTCCAGTACTCCGTCGAGCAATGGGACCGAGCGTGCATCGACGCGCACGTCGACGCCTGACTCCCGTGCCATTCGCCCGAGATGGTTGACGAGGCCGAAGCCGGTGACGTCGGTCGCTCCCGTTGCTCCGTTGGCCACGGCGACCCTGGCAGCGACAGCGTTCAGCCTGCACATCTCGGCCACAGCACCGTCGATGACGGCGGCACTTGCGAGTCCGCGTTTGATCGCCGTCGTCACCACGCCGACGCCGATGGGCTTCGACAGGATCAGCGCCTGACCATCGCGCAGGCCGGCGTTCGTCAGTAGACGATCGGGGGGGACGACGCCGACGACGGCGAGGCCGAGCTTCGGCTCTGGGTCGGTCACCGTATGGCCGCCGACGATGGCGAAACCGGCGCTCACGGCAACGTCCTGCAGACCCTGGAAGGCCTCTTCGAGCATCGACAATGGCAGATCCTCGTTGTTCCAGCAGGCCAACGTCAGGGCGAACAGCGGTGTGCCACCCATCGCGTACACATCGCTGACTGCATTGGTCGCGGCCACCCGTCCCCATGACCGCGGATCGTCGACGACGGGTGTCAGGAAGTCGGCGGTGGCGACGAGCGCACGATCGTTGTCGAACCGCCAGATCGCTGCGTCGTCACCCGTCGCCCCGCTGACCAGTAGATCGGGTGATGCCGTGCCGGCAAACGGCGTGAGCACCCGGGCAAGTTCATCGGGTCCCAACTTGCAGGCACATCCAGCGCCGTGGCTGAATTCGGTCAATCTGCGACGGGTCGCTGCCTCTGTCATGTTCGGAATCTACGAGACCAGTGGGAATGCGGAGATGTCGGCCCGTCGCGAAGATGCATGTACGCAGACGAAGGAGAACAACTAGGCGATTCGGCGGCGGACCGAGACGCCGACGGATTCCGGTTCGACGCGGGCGGAACAGTCTGCCATCTGCACCGGTGGGACCGTGTCGGTGACGATGAGGTTGGCGATCGCCCTGAAGGCGTCAGCAGCGGGGCCTTCGCCGAGCAGGGCGACAGGTTCGCCATGATCGCCGCCGTAAGCGACTGCTGCCTCGATCGGGATCTGGCCGAGGAGTTCGACGCCGATCTCACCGGCGAGTGCCTGTCCGCCGCCGGTGCCGAACAGTGGGTAGCTCTCGCCGTGATCGCACGTGAACGAGCTCATGTTCTCGATCACGCCGGCGACGCGGAGGAACGAGCGACGTGCCATGTCAGCGGCACGGATGGCGACTTTTTGCGCCGAGACCGCAGGGGTCGTGACGATGATCAGGTCGGTGCGCGGCAACATGCGGGCGAGACCCATCTGTACGTCGCCGGTGCCTGGCGGCATGTCGATGAGCAGGTAGTCCATGTGGCCCCAGCGCACGTCGCGGAGGAACTGTTCGACGGCCTTGGTGAGCATCAGGCCGCGCCACATCAGCGCCGTGCCCTCGTCGTCGACGAGCATCCCGGTGGAGACGATCTTCAGCAGGCCGTTCCCGATCTTTCGTTCGTTGGGGATGATCAGTGGACGGTCGACGCCCGGGACGCGTTCGGCTTCGAGCCGATCGGTGACCCCGAGCATGCGCGGGATCGAGAAACCCCAGATATCGGCGTCGAGCACGCCGACCGTGTAGCCGGATGCAGCGATCGACGCTGCAAGGTTGACGGTGACCGAACTCTTGCCGACGCCACCCTTGCCGGAAGCGATGGCGATGACCCGGGTCGAGGCGGGGATCTCGGTGTCGGGGGCATTCTGACTGGCTGCCCAGCGAGCTTTCGTCATCACTTCGGTTCGCTCGGCAGGAGTCATCTCGCCCCAGTCGATCGTCACCTTGGTGACGCCGGGATGAGTGGCGAGCCTGCTCTCCACGTCCTTCTTGATCTGTGCGCGGAGTGGGCAGCCACGGATCGTCAGTTTGACGCCGACGGTGACGAAACCCTCCGGTGAGATGGCGACATGTCCCGCCATTCCGAGGTCGACGATGTTGCCGCCCAGTTCCGGATCGATGACAGCACGGAGCAGGTCGGTGATGTCGGCGACCGTTGGCAGGGCGACAGCGTCACCGTGGAGCGGAGCGCCGGGATTGGAGAAAGCCCGTTCACTCACGTCCCCCAGTGTACGGAACGAAAACCCGAGCCGTTCCGTTGTCATTCCGTTCGCCAAGCCGGGTGAGTGCGGCGTCAGCTTCTGTTCGCTAGCCTTGGCACCACGGCGTGCAGCAACGTCGGCGTCTCGCAGACCCTCAGGAGGTTGAGATCGTGATCACTCTTACCGACACCGCCGCTCACAAAGTGAAGGAACTGCTCGAGGCAGAGAACCAGCCGGAGCTGGCGTTGCGCGTCGCAGTCCGCCCAGGTGGCTGTTCCGGATTCTCGTACGAGATGTTCTTCGACGGCGACATCGAGTCGACCGACGAGCAGCTCAGCTACGGCGGCGTACGGGTCGTCGTCGATCCGCAGAGCGCGCAGATGCTCGTCGGTGCCACGCTCGACTACAAGGACGGCCTCACCCAGGCCGGTTTCAGCATCGACAACCCCAACGCCACCAAGACGTGCGGTTGCGGCTCCAGCTTCAGCTGAGCACTCCCTGAGGGTTCCCCGGCTCGCGCAGTTTCGCTGCCGGACGTCGGATACCTTCGCTCCATGCGTCATCCGAGGAGTTCTCCGTGCATCAACTGACGAGGACTGAGTTCCTCGCCGCCTGCGCAGGGCTCGGTGTCGCGCTCGCCGGCTGCGGCAGCACCTCGTCAGGTGATGCAGCAGGTTCTGCTCCGTACATGCTGCCACGGTTCGACTCGCAGTCGTTGCTCGTCGGCCAGCAACGCGTTGTGGTCATTCTCGGCTCGCGGGATCCCGGCTCGCAGACGACGAGCGGGCAGTCGCCGCAGCTGCTGAAGACCGGTCCTTCGAAGATCGACGCCTCGGTGTACGACTTGGCGACGAATCAGAAGCTGCTCGACGCATCGGCGCCGATGTACACCGAAGGGCTGCCCACGGCTTACTGGCCGTTCGATCTGAAACTGGACAAGGCCGGCTCCTACGAGTTGCGGGCGAAGATCGATGGCCAGAACCGCACGCTGGCGTTCTCGGTGCTCGACCGCTCGGTCGAACACGTGCCGTACGTCGGCGACAGACTGCCATCGATCGTCACCCCCACGGTCTCGAATGGGCAGGGGGTCAACCCGATCTGTACGAACAAGCCACAGTGCCCGTTCCACAGCGTCAACCTGGCGGACGCCCTCGTCGCCAAGCGGCGCGTGCTGTTCTATGTCGGCACACCGGCGTACTGCCAGACCGGTGTCTGCGGGCCCGGACTGCAGTTCCTCATCGATTCACAGAAGCGCATTGCCGCTGACGTTGCCATCATTCACGCCGAGGTCTACACCGATGACACCATCAAGACGACGACGACAACGATCAACTCGCTCGGGCTGACGTTCGAGCCGTGCCTGTTCCTCGTCGGTGCCGACGGGGTGATCACCGCGCGTATCGACAGCGTCTTCGCAGCAGCCGATCTGCAGAACGTGCTGACGGCAGCAGGCTTCCTCGCCTCCTGAGCGGCCGTTGTTCGGGTGTCGGGCTGACGGCGCTACGGTCGTGGCCATGTCGAAACCGCTTGGACCGTACTCACCCGTCGTTCGTGCCGGAGACTGGATCATCACCTCCGGTCAGCTCGGACTTGCCGACGGCAAGCTCGTCGAAGGGGGAGTCAAGGCGGAAACAGCGCAGGTCCTGCAGAACGTCAGTGACCGCCTCGCCGAGTTCGGTGCCGAGCTGACCGACGTCGTCAAGACGCTGTGCATCCTCACCGACCTCGCCGATTTCACCGACTTCAACGAGGTCTATTCCGGTGTCTTCGGCGAGCACCGCCCTGCGCGCTCGACCATGGGCGGAGCACTCGTCGCCGGCGCCCACGTCGAAATCGAAGCCTGGGCCTACAAGCCCGTCTGACCATCAACGCGCATCGAGTATTTCCGTCAATGGAGTAGGACCACGCCCCACGCCGCGAAGGAAATACTCGTTCGGGCGACGCTGCGAAGGAAATACTCGATGGGGCCGTCGCCCCATTGGCTCGGACGTGATCGGCCGCGGGATACGGTCGCCGGATGAGCAATGACGAAGCCTCGACGGATCCCCGCGAGGATGGTCGCGTTCGCTGCCGGTGGGGAACCGGGAGCGGGCCGATGGCTGCGTACCATGACGCCGTCTGGGGAGTTCCGCAGTACGACCCGACAACGCTGTTCGAGTTCCTGACACTCGAAGGCGCACAGGCCGGCCTCTCGTGGAACACGATTCTGATGCGCCAGGCCGGCTACCGGCAGGCATTCAGGGGCTTCGATCCGCTCATCGTGGCGGAGATGACCGATGACGATGTCGAGGAGTTGATGCTCGATCCCGGCATCATCCGCAACCGCGGCAAGATCACGTCGACGATCGGCAACGCCCGTGCCTGGCTGGAACTCGACGATCCGGTCGAGTTCCTCTGGAGCTTCGTCGATGGCGCACCGATCGACCATCAACTCGGCGTCACCGGGATTCCGGCGACGACGGAGCGGAGTGAGGCGATGAGCAAAGCGTTGAAGCAGCTCGGTTTCCGCTTCGTCGGGCCGACGATCTGCTACGCGCTGATGCAGGCGTGCGGGATGGTCAACGATCATTGGGTCGAGTGCTTCCGCCACGCGGACTGCGCAGCACTGGCGACGAGGAAGTAGACTGGGGCCGTGGCCGGTGCTATCGCGATCATCGCAGTTCTCCTGATCTTGCCGATCCTCGTCATCATGACCGGTGCCGTCGGCGCCTTCATCCTCGGCCAGTTCCTCTACAGGGACGCCGAGATCCGCAACGAGGGCAGCGAACTGCTCGACCTCAACCTCTGACGACGGCCGCGCAGTCCGGGTGACCGACGCGCGATTTGCAGAAATTCGCCGGTGGCAGCAGGAGGCAGCTTCTACGGTGTCGTCATGGCAGCTGCAGATGCAATCGTCCCTGACGACAAGGACTGGACGTGGGTGCTGTCGAAGCCGTGTCCCGAATGCGGGTTCGACGCCGCAACCGTGGACCTCGCAGCGATCGCCACGATGATCACCGACAATGCCGACGCCTGGGTGTCGGTGCTCGAAGGCGACGACGTCACCGTGCGCCCTACCTCGAGCATCTGGTCACCGCTCGAATACGCCTGCCACGTGCGTGACGTCTTCGGCCTCTACGACTACCGGCTGCACCTGATGCTCGACCACGACGACCCGCTGTTCCCGAACTGGGATCAGGACGCGACGGCCATCGCCGAGCGCTACGACCAGCAGGATGCGTTCGTCGTCGCCAGCGAACTCGTCATCGCCGCCGAGCAACTCGCCGACTCGTTCGCCGAGGTCGATGGCGTGCAGTGGAAGCGGACCGGTCGGCGCAGCGACGGTGCGGCATTCACGATCGAGAGTTTCGCCCGTTACATGATCCACGACCCGATCCACCATCTCGCCGACGTCCACGCCTGAGCGCAGAGCAGGGCGCCCAGCAACGAGCGCAGACCACGAGCCCGACAAACGAGCGTCGCACCGAGGAGTAAATCGCGGGGATAGCTGACGGCCTGGCATGCTGGCCTGGTGCACGCGACCCACGGCCAGGCTCCGGATGAGCTCACACAGGCGATTGTGAACTACTCCGTCCAGCGAACCCGCCTCGACGACCCTCCGCTCGATCATGCGATGTCACCTGCGGAACTCACCGCCGCGGTCGGACAGACGATCACGCCGGCCGGTATCGGCGGAATGGAGGCGCTTCGACTGTTTGTCGACGTACTGGCCCCCGCCTGCATCTCCGTCGACAATCCGCGATTCCTCTCGTTCATCCCGGCTGCGCCGACGGAGGCCAGCCTGCTGTTCGACATGCTCGTCGGTGCTTCGAGCATCTATGCGGGCAGTTGGATGGAGGGTGCCGGCGCGGTGTTCGCCGAGAACCAGGCATTGCGCTGGGTCGCGGACCTCGCCGGCTTTCCGGCGGGTGCCGGTGGGGTGTTCGTCAGCGGAGGAACCGCCGGCAATCTGAGTGCACTCGTCGCTGCCCGCCATCATTGGCGTTCGCGAGCCGGGGGTGCTCACGATGCGACCAGACCACTGATCGCTGCGTCGAGTGGGGCGCATTCCTCGATCAAATCGGCTGCCAGGGTGATGGACGCCGACGTCCTGCGTGTCGCAGCGGACGATCGTGGCAGGATGACCGGCGAGGCATTGCGCGCCGCTGTCGACTCGCTGAGCGACGTCGACCGGGCCAGACTGTGCGTG
The DNA here is from genome assembly GCA_025356335.1 of Actinomycetes bacterium. GTDB lineage: Bacteria > Actinomycetota > Acidimicrobiia > Acidimicrobiales > Ilumatobacteraceae > JANXUF01. The sequence goes on along the minus strand of JANXUF010000145.1, from coordinate 44,823 downwards.
ATCGCAGCGACGTCCGGAACGACGAACATCGGGGTCATCGATGGCCTTGCCGGCGCGGCCGATGTCGCCGAGGCACTCGGCATCTGGTTCCACGTCGACGGCGCCTATGGCGGTGCAGGACTTGCTGCTCCGAGCATCCGCCACCTGTACGACGGTGTCGAACGAGCCGACTCGTTCATCGTCGACCCGCACAAATGGCTGTTCGCGCCGTTCGACTGCTGCGCCCTGGTCTACCGCAATCCTTCGATCGCCAAGGCAGCCCATACGCAGCATGCGGAGTACCTCGACGTGCTGACGGGTTCCGACGAGTGGAACCCGTCCGACTACGCGCACCATCTCAGCCGCCGCGCCAGAGGGCTGCCATTCTGGTTCTCGCTGGCGACGCACGGCACCGACGCCTACTCGGCGACGATCGAGGAAACGCTGGACATCACCCGGCGGGCAACGAAGTTGATCGCCAACACGGCCTACTTGCAACTGATCAACGAGCCGGAACTGGCAATCGTCATGTTCCGCCGCATCGGCTGGACTCGGGCCGAGTACGGCGCGTGGAGCAACAAAGCACTGTACGACGGGATCGCCTTCGTCGTGCCGTCGAGCTGGGACGGCGAAACGGTGCTTCGCTTCTGTTTCGTCAACCCGCTGACGACGATGGACGACGTCCAGGTGATCCTGGATTCGCTGGCATGACCGAACGCAGATCCGAACCGGAACCGCAGCCAGGACCAAAGACGAAACGGAACAAGCGGGCATCGACGGCGACCTCGTCGTTCGGTTCCGGCAAACGCGAGGGCCATGATGCAGCCGACTTCTACAAACGATTCGAGCCGCCCGTCCTGCTCTCCGACGAGACGATCAACGCCTGCGCAGTCGTCGACGAATTGATCGTCGGCGACGCCCGCGACATGCATCAGGTCGATGACAACAGTGTCGCCCTGGTGGTCACCTCGCCGCCATATTTCGCCGGCAAGGACTATGAGTTGGAACTCGGCAGCGGGGGTATCCCGGCGACGTACGTCGACTATCTGATGATGCTCCGCGACGTCTTCCAGGAATGCTGGCGCGTCCTGGAGCCCGGTGGTCGGATCGCCGTCAACGTCGCCAACCTCGGACGCAAGCCATACCGCAGCCTGGCCGCCGACGTCACCCGCATCCTGCAGGACGACGTCGGATTCCTGCTACGCGGTGAGGTCGTGTGGATCAAGGGCAAGGGGGCCAGTGGGAGTTGTGCGTGGGGCTCGTTCATGAGGGCCTCGAGTCCGGCGCTTCGCGACGTCACCGAACGCATCGTGATCGCCGGCAAGGGCCGTCTGCAGCGGGCGCTCGACCCGAAGCAGCGGGCAGCGCTCGGCCTGCCTCACGAGAGCACGATCGCCAAGCAGGATTTCATCGACTGGACGCTCGACACGTGGGAGATGCGCACGGAATCGGCGAAACGAATCGGGCATCCAGCGCCGTTCCCGATCGAACTGCCACGACGCCTGATCGACCTGTACACCTACCGCGGCGATGTCGTCCTCGACCCGTTCATGGGTGCCGGCACGACCGCTGTCGCCGCCGTCAACGCCGACCGCCGCTATGTCGGCTACGACCTCGACCCGGCGTACCTCGCCATCGCTGCGTCCCGCCTGGCCCAGCAGCGACTCTTTGCCGCCGAGGGCGGAGCACGCGCACGAAGTGCGCCGCCCGAGCGGCGGAGAGCGGAACGAACGGTTCGTAGCTAGGACGCCAAGCAAAAGGAGTGAGTTGCCAAGCCCCGGTCGAGCATCGATCGGGACACGCTGCGTACTCGGAGGCCGGATGTCGGAGAGACCGACGAGTACGGTGCCTGCGGTGGAAGTGCCTGCGGTGAAGGAGTCGCTGCTCAATGCCGACGGCGTCAAGCTGATCGCCACGCGAGGCGTCCGGGGTTTCGTCGATGGCATCGTCTCCGTTGTCCTCTCGGCATACCTACTGCTCCTCGGCTACAGCGGGCTGCAGGTCGGGATCATCGTCGCCGGGATGATGCTCGGCTCGGCGGCGCTGACGATGCTCGTCGGGCTCTACGGCCACCGATACACACGCAGGGCGATCCTGCTGTCGGGATCGGTGCTGATGATCGCCACCGGCATCGTCTATGCCACGCTGACGCCGTTCCTCGTCCTGCTGGCGATGGGCATCATCGGCACGATGAACCCGTCGAGCGGCGATGTCAGCGTCTTCCTGCCGATGGAACAGTCGGTGCTGCCGACGACCGTGAAGGACACCGGCCGCACGGCGATGTTCGCCCGCTACGCGTTCACCGGCAGCGTCTTCGGGGCAATCGGCTCACTCGTCGCAGGCGTCCCCGACTGGGTTGCCCGGCACTCCAGCCTCGGTCGGGCAACGGCCCTGCGCGGTGTCTTCGTCGTCTACGCCGTCGGCGGCGTCTGCGTGCTGTTCATCTACCGGTCGCTTTCGGCGGCGATCGAGCCGCCGGCACACGACAAGCCGCAACCGCTCGGTGCCTCACGTTCGATCGTCTACAAGCTGGCAGCCGTCTTCAGTCTCGACGCCTTCGGCGGAGGTTTCACCGTGCAGTCGCTGCTCGCGCTGTGGCTGTTCAGGCGCTTCCACATGTCCGTCGGTGCCGCTGGTGCGCTGCTGTTCTGGACGGGGGCGTGCTCGGCGTTCTCGGCCTTCGTTTCGGCGCGGTTGGCGAGGAGAATCGGCCTCGTCCGCACGATGGTCTTCACCCATCTACCGGCGCAGCTGCTGTTGATCAGCGCTGCGCTGATGCCGAACGTGCAGCTGGCGATCGCCTGCCTGATCGCCCGCAGCCTGCTCTCGGCGATGGACGTGCCTGCACGCAACAGCTACGTGATGGCGGTCGTCTCACCTGCCGAACGGGCGGCTGCGGCCAGCGTCACCAATGTGCCGCGAAGCCTGGCGTCGGCACTGCCACCGATTGCTGCTGGATGGATGCTCGATCACAGCACCTTCGGCTGGCCGCTGATCATCGCCGGTATCTGCAAGGGCGGCTACGACCTGTTGTTGCTGGCGATGTTCCGCAACATCCGCCCGCCAGACGAACAGCGATGACACCCGAGTGTGCCGGCAGCACCGGAGTGTCGTGGCGACGCTGGCGGGTGTCGACACACTCGGGTGCTGCGATGACACTCGGGTCAGGAGGTGGGGGAGGCGCTCGACCAGCGGCTCTGGCCGAACCGGTAGCCGACCGAGCGAACCGTCTGGATGAGGTTGGCATGTTCCTCGCCGAGCTTGGCTCGCAGGCGGCGGATGTGCACGTCGACCGTGCGCGCGCCGCCGTAGTACTCGTAGCCCCACACCCGGCTGAGCAGCGTCTCACGCGTGAACACCTTGCCGGGGTTCTGGGCGAGGAACTTCAACAGCTCGTACTCCATGTAGGTCAGGTCGATTGGGCGACTGTCGATCGACGCCTGATAGGTGTCGAGGTTGAGCACGAGACCGGTGTACTCGACGAGATCCTGGCGCACGTCGGTCGTGCCCTGGCGCCAAACGAGATGGCGGAGGCGGGCCTCGACCTCAGATGGGTGGAACGGCGTGAGACAGAAGTCGTCGAACAGTTCGTCGCGCAGTTCGAGATCACCGAGTTGGCGGCCTGACACGAGCACGAGCAGCCGGGTGACGTTGCGGTCCTTCTTGCGCATCGCTCGACACAGCGCCCATGCGCCATCCGGGTCGGCATCGGCGACAACGACAGCGCCGGCCCAACCGCCAGGCGGTTCGTTCTTGGCAGCATCCTCCGGCGATGACACCGACAGCCACGAGTAGCCGGCGACGTCGAGCGTCCGTGCCAACTCCGGCGGCGGCGGGTCGGGGAAAACGGCCAACGCATCCATCAGAGCGACCGCAGGTAACGGTCATGCTCGAACTGCGAGACATGCGTCTTGTACGCCCGCCACTCCGAACGCTTGTTGCGCAGGAACCACTCGAAGATGTGCTCGCCGAGGGCCTCGAACACGAGTGAGGAACCCTCCATGACCCGCAGCGAATCCGACAGCGACTGCGGCAGTTGGGCGATGCCGAGTTTGGCGAGTTCGGCGTCGCTCATCTCGAAGAGGTTGGCGTCGGCTTCAGCTGGCAGCTCGTAGCCCTCTTTGATGCCACGGAGGCCAGCGGCGAGCAGTACCGAGAAGGCGAGGTACGGGTTAGTCGCCGGGTCGGGGGAGCGATATTCCAGACGGGTGGCCGTGGGATTGGCCTTCTTCGGGATCGGCACGCGGATCAGGCCGCTGCGGTTGTTCCGCGCCCACGAAATATGGACAGGTGCTTCGAAACCTGGAACGAGTCGCTTGTAGCTGTTGACCGTCTGGTTGGTGATCGCCGTGATCTCGCTGGCGTGGTAGAGCAGGCCGGCCATGAACGCCTTCGCCGTCGGCGAGAGGTTGTACAGGTCGTCCTCGTCGTAGAACGCGTTCTCGTCGCCGCGAAACAGCGACAGATGCATGTGCATGCCGGATCCCTGGACGCCTTCGAGCGGCTTCGGCATGAACGTCGCGTGCACACCCTGTTGGGCAGCCACTTCCTTGACGATCAGTCGGAACGTCATGATCGAGTCGGCCATCGTCATCGCATCGGTGTGACGCAGATCGATTTCGTGCTGGCTCGGGGCATCCTCGTGGAACGAGTACTCGACCGGGATGCTCATCGTCTCGAGCGTGCGGATCGTCTGCTTACGCAGCGTCCCGGCGACGTCGGTGGTGGTCAGGTCGAAGAAGCCGGCGGCGTCCAGCGGCTGCGGTGGCTGGCCGGCCACCGGCGGAGCGAAGTAGAAGAACTCCATGTCGGGGGCGACGTAGAAGTCGAAGCCGAGTTGCTGGGCGACCTGCAGGTTTCGCTTGAGGACCTGGCGGGGATCGCCATCGAACGGCGAACCGTCGAGGTTGTGGATGTTGCAGAAGACCCGCGCTTCTGGCGTCATGGTATCGCCGAACGGCAGCACCTCGAAGGTGTTGGCGTCCGGCATCGCCAGGACGTCGCTCTCCTGGATGCGCGAGTAACCGTCGATGGCAGAGCCGTCGAATGTCATGCCGTCTTCGAGTGCATTCTCCAGTTCGGCAGGGCTGATGGCGAAGCTCTTGAGGTTGCCGAGTACGTCGGTGAACCACAGGCGTACGAGCCGTACGCCGCGTTCTTCGACGGTGTGGAGGACGTAGTCCTTCTGTTGCTTAAGCATCACGGGGCCATTCTGCTAGGCGAAGCTGGGAAAACAAATGAGGGGACCGGGCGTCGCCGGTCCCCTCTACGACAATTTGTCGGCCGTACGCGAGGTACGGACCGCCCGCCGGCGGCATCAGCGCAGAGCAGAGATGCCGTGATGGGCAAAACGGTTACAGCTTCTCGGCGCTGCACACCGTCTCGGTGATGATGCGCGTCACGGTATAGGGGTCCATGTTGGCGTTCGGCCGGCGGTCTTCTGCGTAGCCTTTGCCGTCCCTTTCGACCTGCCATGGGATACGGATCGAGGCGCCACGGTCCGACACGCCGTAGCTGAACTTGTTCCACGGCGCGGTCTCGTGCTTACCGGTGAGACGGCTCTGGATGTCGTCGCCGTAGTTCTCGACGTGCTGCAGGACCTTCTTGCCGATGGCTTCGCAGGCGTTGATGACGGCCGGGTAGCCCTCGCGCATCGCCTTGGTCGAGAAGTTGGTGTGCGCTCCGGCACCGTTCCAGTCACCCTTGATCGGTTTGGCGGCAAAGCTGATGACGACCTCGTAGTCCTCAGCGATGCGGTGCAACAGCCAGCGGGCGAACGTCATGTGGTCGGAAACGGTGACACCGTCGGCAGCGCCGATCTGGAATTCCCACTGCCCTGGCATCACTTCGGCGTTCGTGCCCTCGATCAACAGGCCGGCATCGATGCACGCCTGGGTGTGTTCTTCGATGATCTCCCGGCCGACGACGCGCCCCGCGCCGACGCCGCAGTAATACGGGCCCTGTGCACCGGGGAAGCCGCCTGGCGGGAAGCCGAGCGGGGTGCCGTCGAGGCGCAGCATCGTGTATTCCTGCTCGATACCGAAGATCATTTCGTGCTTGGCGTACTTCTTCGCCGTCTTCACGCAGGCCGCGCGGGTGTTGGTGACGTGGGGTTTGAGGTCCTTGGCGTTCATGACTTCGGCGATCACGAGCACGTTGTCGCCACTGCGGATCGGGTCGGGGATCGAGCGCACCGGGATGAGTGCGCAGTCGGATGCGCCGCCCTCTGCCTGATTGGTCGAGGACCCGTCGAAGCCCCACATCGGCGGCTCTTTACCATCGGCCATGATCTTCGTCTTGTTGCGCAGCAACGGTGTCGGAGACGTTCCGTCGAGCCAGATGTACTCAGCTTGGTATGACACGTAAATAGGTCCTCTCACGGGTTCGTGAATCGTTGAACAGGAACGGCGTGAAACGCTCGCAAGGGGTGGTTTCTGGCCGGTTGCCCTTGTGTGAACGCTACGTGAACGTCCAGTACATGGGGCCGAAAGCGGCCGCCTGCGTGGGCATTTGTGCTGCCGGGGGGCGGTGGAATCGCACTGAGTCCGTGTGCTGCACCCGTTCACTCATTCGTGGCGCTGGGGGAGGCTGAGCACACCGACGCACGCCGCAGCGCAGCACGCCGCGAGGATCATCGAGGCACCGAAGCCGTGCGCGTCGTAGAGGCGTGTCGCCGGGATGGCTGCGAGCGCTCTGCCGAGCGTGGCAGCGCCGATGCCGATGCCGATCCCCTTTGCCGGGAGGCCTGGCACGAGGTTCGAAGTCAACGAGATCGAACTGACGATGGCGAACTCGAATCCGAAGAAGAACAGCATCAGCAAGGCGACACCGCTGACGAGATGCGCCGACAGGCCGGTGGCCAGCAGCAGCGCGCACGGCACCATCAGCCCGGCGCCTCGTTGCACGCTGCGTTGCTTGCCCCATCGATCGGTGAACCTGCTGGTGCTCAACGAGGCACCGAATTCTCCGAGGCCCAGGGCGAACGAAACAGCTCCGAGCGCAGCGTCGCCGAAGCCGAAGCGATCGCGCAACCACGAGCCGAAAGTCACGAAACCCGCCTGGCTGGCGGCCATGAGGAGGAGCACGGCGGCGACGGTCGGGATCGCCGAACGACTGAGTCCGTGCGTGCCCACGCCGGTCACATGCGCAGTTCGGGGTGCTTCGTTCCCCAGCGGCCTGATGAACACGAGCAGGAACACGATGACGCACACGGCGGCTAGGAAGTAGCCGCCTCGCCAGTTCGTCAGGGCGACGGCGACGAGCAGGATCGGCACGCCGATCAGCAGGCCGCCGGACCACGACATCTCGGTGATGCCGATCACCCGCGCCCTGGACTCGTACGGGACGTTGTCGGACACCCAGGAATTCGTGCCGAGGTCGAAGGTGTTCTTGCCGAGGGCAATGACGATCAAGAAGATGGCGAAAGTCACCGGTCCTCTCGTCGCCGAGATCAGCAACGCACCCGTCGCCATCGTCGCCAGACCAACCTGCATCGTCCGACGCCGAGACCAGTGCTCGGCACGACGCGAGAACAGCGGCGTTGTCAGCCCGACGAGTTCGCTGATGCTGACGGCGACACCAAGCGTCGCCAGCGAGACGTGGAAGTCGCGGGCGATGCTCGCGAGCAGCGGTGCGGTAAAGCGCACCATGCTCGTCGCCGACAGCCTGGCAAGGCCGATTCGGGGGACATTGTGGCGTACGTCGTCGGAATACGACTCGTCGAGCAGCATACGAATGTGACGCTCAGAAATCGCTGTCGGTATCGCCGCTCTTGGCGATCAGATAGCCGGTGGCGCGCTCGACGAGCGGGTAGGCGTCGACCAGTTTCCAGAAGCGCGCGGAGTGGTTCGCTTCGGTGAGGTGGGCGAGTTCGTGGACGATGACATAGTCGAGGACCCACGACGGGTATGTCGTCAGCCGCGACGACATGCGTACGACGCCGGTCGATGATGTACACGACGCCCACCGGCTTGCCATGTCGTCGACCCAGCGGATCTCCGTGGGTGTGCGCAGTCCATAGCGCTTGGCAAGCGCGGCGGCGCGTGCAGGCAGCTCGACGCGCTCGGAGCGCAGTTTGCGGCGGAACTTGGCGTCGAAGTCGCGCACGAACGGCGCGGTCTCCGCCGACGTCATCCAATTCGGCACGGTGATGCGCAGCACCCCGCCGATCAACTCCGCGCCGACGGTCCGCTTGCGGCGCGCCGAACGGACGACGTCGATCGTGAACGGGGCGTCGTCCGTCGGCATCGCGGGAGCACCCGGGATCGGTTCCAGCACGACCGATGAGGGTGCGATCGAAGGCGTCGGCGAACGGCGGCGTCGGCGTAGCGGTTCGTCCGGCGGGTAGTCCTCGAAACCTGGCAGGCGCAGTGGAGAACTCACACCCGCTCGCTGTCGGCGTCGTCGGGTGCGATGTCATCGGTGCGGCGCACGAGTTCGTCGAAGACCCATCCGCTCAACAGATCGACGGTGTCGCCGACGCCAACGGAGCCGTTCGGGGAGACCTCGAACCAGCCGCCACCGAGATTCGGGATAGCCGTCTCCATGCCGCCGTTCAGCCGCGTGAGCGACCGGACGACACCGCCGTGCGAGATGACCAGCACCTCGCCGTCAGGATACGAGCTGGCGATCTCGGTCAGCGAGGCGGTGACGCGCTCGACGACGTGCTCGCCGCTCTCGAAGTTGTCCGGTCGCCGGTGATCGTCGAGGAATCCGGGATAGGCCCGATTGATCTGTTCGGCTGTCATGCCCTGCCAGTCGCCGGCGAAGGTCTCGCGTAGGCGTTCGTCGCCGAGAACGGGCCCGATGGCCAGCTGGTCGGCGATGATCTGGGCGGTGAGTGCCGCCCGCTGGAGGTCAGACGAGATGATCGCATCGAAGCCACCGAGGCGCTGCGCAGCCTCGAATGCCTGATGTTCCCCGAGCGTGCTGAGCGGTGGATCCTCCTGGCCCTGCCATCGCCGAACGGCGTTCCAGGTCGACTGCCCGTGGCGGATGATCAGGACCCGTGTCGACATGATCGCCAAGCGTACATAGCCCCTACGCTGGGGACGTGGCCATTCTTCGTCTGTTCGCCAGCGCTCGTGAGGCCGCCGGCACCGGACGTGACGTCTTCGAAGCGGCAACGGTCGGCGACGTCCTCGCACAGGCCGGCGAGCGTTACGGCGAGGGTTTCGTGGCCGTGCTGGCGGCCTGCAGGGTATGGCTGAACGGCGACGAAGCCGACAACGCGACGCCCGTCGGCGTCGACGACGAGGTCGCCGTGCTACCACCGGTCTCCGGCGGCGCGTCATCGGACTGATGCCGTAGCCTGACGACGATGGCTGACGAGGAACAGGGTGCGAACGGATCAGCCGCCAGCAATCCGATCAATGCGTTGCGCCTCAACGAACTCGGCGAGTTCATCCGCGCCCAGCGTGAGGTCGCGCGGATGTCGGTCCGCCGTCTCGCCGAGATCGCCGACGTCTCCAACCCGTACCTGTCACAGATCGAGCGCGGATTGCGCCGGCCGTCGGCGGAGATCCTCCAGCAGATAGCCAAGGCGCTCCGGGTCTCTGCCGAGCAGTTGTACATCCGTGCCGGCATCCTCGATCCCGATTCGGCCCACGACATGTCGGTCACCGACGCCATCAGCCGTGACGCCCGCCTGAGCCCTGAACAGAAGCAGTCGCTCCTGACGGTCTACGAGAGCTTCATCGGCACCTGAAGGTCCCGCACTCCGGTCGACGCCGGCACCGGATGTTGCAGCTAGCGCAACCTCTCGTACCTGCGTCAGCTGGCTCGCTCAGAGCTTGGCGAGTTGATCGACGAGCGGGTCGAGGCCCATCCCGCCGAGTTTCAGTGCAGCGGTGTGGAATGCCCGCAGGTCGAAGCCGTCACCGTGCCTGGCCATCGCCGCGGCGCGCGCCGCCAGCCAGACGCGTTCGCCCAACTTGTACGCCGGTGCCTGGCCCGCCCAACCCAGGTAGCGATCGACCTCGTCCCTGGCGTGCTGAGGTTCCGACAGCGTTCTCGTGAGCAAAAATTCGAGGCCGAGGTCCGGCGTCCACCGCTCGCCGGGGTGGAAGCCGGATCCGCGCGGAATGACCAGCTCGAGATGCATCCCGATGTCGATGATCACCCGCGCCGTCCTGAACAGCTGCGAATCGAGCAGTCCGAGGAGATCGCCGCCGTCTTCGAGGAAACCGAGCTCGAGCATCAGTCGTTCGGCATACAACGCCCAGCCTTCTCCATGACCGGAGATGAACGACATCAGCCGTTGGAAATCGTTGAGTGTGTCCTTGGCATAGACCTGCGTGGCCATCTGCAGATGATGGCCGGGAACACCCTCGTGGTAGACAGTCGTCGTCTCGCGCCAACTGGCGAAATCGCTACTGTCGGCCATCACCTTCCACCACATACTGCCGGGACGCGAGAGATCGTCGCTCGGCGGGTTGTAGTAGGCACCGAGCCCGGCGCCCGGCGGCGCGATATGGCATTCCAGCGTGACGATCTCGTCAGGGATGTCGAAATGGACGCCGCGGACCGCTGCGACTGCACCGTCAGACAAGGATTGCATCCAGTCGCGAAGCGCCGCCTGGCTGGTGATCCGATACGCCGGGTCAGCATCGAGCGATTCGGCTGTCTCGGCGAGACTCATCCCCGGCCGCAGCCGTCCAGCGACGCGCTGCATCTCCGCGCCGATCCCTGCGAACTCCTCCCACGCCCAGTCATAACTCTCCTGCAGGTCCAGCGTCGCCCCGGTGAAGAACCGCGACTGCAGCCGATAGGTCTGTTCCCCGACCGCATCCCTGTGTGGTGCCGTCGGTGCCAGATCGTTCCGCAGAAACGCTCCGAGTTGGCCGTACGCCTCGCTGGCCGCCGTCGCCCCGCTGCTCAGCGTTTCACCGAGTACACCGTCGCGATCCGCCCGAGCTGCCAGGTCGTGAAAGAATGGAGTGCTCCCGGTCACGCCGGCCCACGTGTCGCATTGCTCGGCACATTTGGCGATCTGGCGGACAGCCGAGACGACCCCGTGATCTGCACCGTGCGCGAGCGAGCGCCGATAACCGGCCAAGCACTGCGGCACGGCAGCCATCCGCCTGGCGATCAGCGCCCAATCGTCGTCCGTTTCCGTTGCCATCATGTCGAAAATCTGCCGGACCTCCTGGACCGGGCTGGCGATGACGTTGAGCTTGGCGTGGTCCAACCCGGCCTCGAACATTTCCGACTGGAGTTGAATGCGTTCGATGAATGTTGCAGCGGCGCTCTCGTCCCCGGGACCATGCAGTTCGGCTGACCGAGCCGCCGCCAGCGAAAGCTTCACCGTTTCGTGCAGCTCAGACAGGCCGTCCGGTGAGAAATCGTCGAGTTCGTCCTGGCGGACGTCGTGTCCCAACTCCGTCGCAGTCATCGGGCTGAGTCGGACACGGGCTTCGACGAACCGATTGCTGATCTCGTTGATCGAATCCATGAATGGACCGTACTGCGAACGACAGGCCCACGCGTCCGGCTGCTGGTGGTCACCGACTCAGGGAGCTGTCCGGTGCGTTGAAAGAACGTCTGTGGACCGATACGCACCGCCGGCGGTTTGCACCAGTGGACTCAGTTCTTGTGGCGCTGTTGACGACGTGGGAGGACCGTCGACGTCGTGAATCGTCGGAATGGATCGAAATCGGCCTATGTTGCAGACATCGTGCAACGAGTAGCGATGATCTCGCTCCACACCTCCCCTCTACTGCAACCGGGCCAGGGCGATGCGGGCGGCATGAACGTCTACGTGCGCGAGCTCGTTTCCGGCCTCGCCCAGGTCGGCGTGCGTTGCTACACCTACACCCGCCGCACCAGCGCCGATCAGCCGGTCGAGGTGTATGTCGAGCCTGGCCACGTGGTCGTGCACATCGACGCCGGAGCCCACGACCTGCCGAAGGAAGACCTACCGGCGATCGTTCCGGCCTTTGCTGCAGGGGTCCGCTCGCACATCGAGTCCGCGGGCGGCGTCGACGTGATCCACGCCAACTACTGGCTAAGCGGCCTTGCAGGGCACCGGCTGAAACATCAACTCGGTGTTCCGCTGGTGATGACCTTCCACACCCTTGCCAAGGTCAAGGCCCAGGGTGGCGACCCCGAGCCGCAATGGCGTGAGCAGACCGAGTGCGAGATCATCGGCTGCTGCGACGCGATCTGCGTGAGCTGTACTGAGGAGGAAAGCCAGTTCAGGGCGCTGTACGGCGACCCGCCAGGCCGCGTCGAAATCGTCGCCCCCGGTGTCGAGCATGCGTTCTTCGCTCCCGGCGCCAAAGCTGGTGCGCGTCTGGCGCTCGGCCTGGCAAACGAGCCGACTTTGCTGTTCGTCGGGCGTATCCAGCCGCTCAAGGGTCTCGACGTCGCCATCAAGGCGCTGGCGATGCTGCCCCAACGCAATGCCCAGCTCGTCGTCGTCGGCGGAGCGAGCGGCCAACAGGGCGATGGCGAGATCGGGCGCATCCACCAACTCGCCGACAAGCTCGGCGTAGGTCAACGGATCCGTTTCGTCGAGCCGCAGAAACATCACGCACTCTCGACCTACTACCGGTCGGCGGATGTCGTCATCGTGCCGAGCCGCAGCGAAAGCTTCGGCCTCGTTGCTCTGGAAGCAGCCGCCTGCGGAATACCGGTCGTCGCCAGTGGCGTCGGCGGTCTGCTGACCCTCGTCGACCACGGCGACAGCGGCTTCCTCGTTCCTGGTCGCGAGCCAGAACGCTTCGCCGCCTATGTGTCGCGCCTGCTCCATGACCGCCGGCTCGCGCAGCGGATGGCCGAACGGTCGTTCCATCGGGCCTCGCAGTACACCTGGAAGCACGCAGCGCTCGTGCTCCAACCGCTGTATTCGTCGCTGACCATCGGCGCGCTGGTGGAGTGCGCGGCATGACCAATGGGTTGACGGCCGATGGGCTGCTGGCGACCGAGCTGTCGATCTCGGCCTTCCTGACGAGGTTTCTCGCAGAGAATCCATCGGTGGAGGCGGTCGACCGTGGCGAGCCGGGAGACCCGGAGCCACGCTGGTTCGTGCGGCTGCGAGGAGAAGCCAAGGACTTCACGACGGTGTGGCTGACACTCGGGCAGCGCACACTGCGGTACGAGACCTATGTTCTTCCGTCTCCTCCGAAACGGGCGGCGGAGATCTATGAGTTCGCCCTGCGCCGCAACAACGCGTTGATCGGTGCGCATTTCTCGATCGGTGTCGAGGATGCCCTGTTCCTGCGCGGCGAACTGCCGGTCGAGGCGATCGACGACGACGAACTCGACCGCCTGCTCGGCACGATTTTCGCAACCGTCGAGCGATACTTCCCGACCCTTCTGCAGATGGCCTTTTGCTGACGGAAGAGAATTCGTCTTCCGATCCTGGGCGTCCCAGGCACACATCAGGGTGCCTCGGGTTCGGGAACATCTTGATTGGGGAAGTCGAGCTCCCGGGTCCGGGGCACAACCATCCGCAGCCCCCGGGAACGGTGTCTCCGACATCGGTTCGCTACGTCCCGCCGGCGGCCAGCGATGCAGTTGTACTGTCGCGACCATGGCTCGTCCTTCGACCTCTGCAGCTCGTCCTTACATACTTGCGTTGGTCGGTGGAGGCAATATGGGTGAGGCGTTGCTACGCGGCCTGCTGGCGTCGAAGTGGGCACCCCCGAAGCGTCTGGTTGTCGTCGAGCGGTTGCCGTCACGCCGCGACCAACTCGCTGCGCAGTTCCCCGGCGTCGCCGTTGTCGCAGAGATGCCCGATGCAGATGCAGCGCTGATCGCCGTCAAACCGCACGACGTCGACGACGCCGTGCAGGCCGCCGTCGTGCACGGTGCGAAACGAATCCTGTCGATCGCCGCCGGTGTCACACTGGGCTCGCTGGAAGCCGCAGCTGCGGCCGCCGCAGCAGCCGCTGCCGTCGAGACGAACGCCGGCACCGGACGAGGCGCTGACCGGACTGTCGCCGTCGTCAGGGCGATGCCGAACACTCCGGCACTGGTCGGTGAGGGCGCAGCAGTGATCGCCGCCGGTTCCCATGCCGGGCCGGATGATCTCGCCTGGGCCAGCGGCATCCTGTCAGCTGTCGGGACGGTGGTCGAGGTCGAAGAGCGCCTGCTCGACGCGGTCACCGGCCTCGCCGGTTCCGGCCCCGCCTACATCATGCTGATTGCCGAATCGTTGATCGAGGCCGGTGTCCTTGTCGGGCTGCCGCGGCCGATCGCGGATGCGCTGACCCGCCAGCTGCTCGTTGGTTCTGCCGCGCTCCTCGCCCGGACGGGAGAAAATCCAGCGATCCTCCGAGCGAACGTGACGTCGCCGGGCGGCACGACGGCCGCCGGGCTGATGGCGCTCGAAGAACACGGCGTGAGGGCGGCGATACTCAGTGCTGTCCAGGCGGCGACGGTGAAGAGCCGCCAACTGGGTGCTCCTCATCACTGACAGCAGGCGGGTCGACGCTCTCACCGGCTGCCGGCTCGAACTTCTGGAAAGACATTGGACGTGACTCTTTTCTCATGGCCGGGTTTCACGTACTCTGATCGCCGGGTCGAATGCGACCCTCTGCGACACGGCAGACACTGTTGCCGTCGAACGGATGGCGCGCCCTCGTGGCTGCGTCGTCAGAGCCGATGCCATCGGGGGGTTGGCATCGGCTCTTTCGCTTGACGGCCTGCCGTTGTGGTATCTCGGCGCCATACCGTCCGGACCCGTCGCGGTCTCGCCCGCATAGACTCCCAACTGATGGGCCGACGATACGAAACGATCTCGTTCCTCTCGGATTTCGGCACGGTCGACGAGTCTGTCGGCCTCGTCAAGGCGGTCATCCGTGACATCGCCGCGCATGTCGCCGTCATCGATCTGAGCCATGAGATCCCGGTTTTCGATGTCCGGGCCGGCTCGCTCGCTCTCGCCCGATCGATCGCTTACGTGCCGAGCGGATTGATCCTCGCCGTCGTCGATCCCGGCGCAGGGACGGCGAGGAAGTGCGTGGCCATCGAAGTCGGAGGCGGCGAAGGCGTGTTCCTCGGCCCGGACAACGGTCTGCTCGCCCCGGCCGTGGCGATGGCCGGTGGTGCCGAGCGGGCGGTCGCGCTGACCAACGACGAATTCCACCTTTCGAGCCCTGGCGCCACCCATGCGGCCCGCGACATCTTCGCCCCCGTGGCTGCAGCGATCTGCAACGGAACAGACCTCGCAGAACTCGGCGACGAAGTCGACGCTGCGCTGTTGATGCCCGGCGTGATCCCACTGCCACGCGACGGCACGAACGGCGGACTGATTTGCGAGGTGCTGTGGGTCGACCGCTTCGGCAACGCGCAGTTGAACATCGGGGAGGACGATCTCAGCGAGGCATGGGGCGACGACTGGGGTTCGCAGTTGCGGGTGTCGTTCGGCGAGGAACATCGATCGATGAAAATTGTCCGTGCCTACGACGACATCCCCACCGGCGGCCCCGGCCTGATCGTCGACTCGTTCGGCATGCTGACGGTCGCCTTCGATCGCGATTCGGCGTCGAACCGTTTCGGCATCGCCCCGACCGACCAGGTGACGTTGGCACGGTACGACGACGACGCAGCGGCGACGCCTCGCGGGATGACCACATCGGTCACGCTCGGGCCTCGCCACTGACGGCTACCAGCCGGTAGCCTTCTCCCGGTGCGCCCCGCAACCACGCTGTCGATCGCCCTACTGCTGATCATCATCCTGGCTGCTGGCGTGTTCTCGCTGATGCGAGTTCACTGACGAATTCTGAGCACGAGCTCGTAGGGGGATAGAGGACGTGGCACAGACGCTGGTGTCGTCGAATTTGGCGCATTTGATCGACGGGCATGCAGGCGATCGCGTCGCACTGATCAGCCGTGGACGCCCGACGACCTATGAGGCGTTGCGTCACGAGGTCGATGCGGTTCGCGGCGGTCTTGCCGCTCTCGGCGTCCGGCACAGCGACCGGGTCGTGCTGCTGTGCGGCAATGGCCGTTTCTTCGTCGTCAGCTACCTCGCCGTCCTCGGCCTCGGGGCCACTGCCGTCCCGCTGAACCCGACGAGCCCCGCACCGGAACTGCAACGCGAGATCAGTGTGGTCGATGCGTCGGTCGTCATTGTCGAGCCGATGGCTCTCAGCGCCTTCACGGCGCTCGACAAGTCCTCGATTCCATCGGTGAAGCATGTCGTCATCACCGAGGGATCAGCGCTTGTCGATGCAGTACCGTTCGCCACTCTGCTCGCCGCCGAACCGGTCCCGGTCGTGGATGTCGACGGGGACGAGCTGGCGGCGTTGATCTTCACGAGCGGTACGGCTGGATCGCCTCGGGCGGCGATGCTCAGCCACGCCAATCTGCTCGCCAGCCTCGAGCACAGCCTGGCCTCACCGGAGGCGATCACCGCCGACGACGTGGTCTTCGGTGTGCTCCCGCTCAACCACATCTTCGGTCTCAACGTCGTGCTCGGCCTGGCACTCGCCGCCGGCGCGACGCTCGTGCTCATCCAGCGATTCGATCCATCGACGGCCGCCGACACGATTCGCGACCGCCGCGTGACGGTGCTGCCGGGGGCCCCACCGATGTGGGTCGCGTGGGCCCATTGGCCAGGTCTCGACCCCGATACCTTCAAGTCCGTCAGGCTCGGTCTCAGCGGCGCGGCCAAGTTGCCGGAAGATGCTGCCCTGGCGATGCGCGAACGTTTTGGCGTGACCGTCGTCGAGGGCTACGGGCTGACGGAAGCATCGCCGACGGTGACGACACAGGCCGGCATCCCGATCAAAGCCGGCTCCATCGGGCGGGTCGTCGGCGGCGTCGACGTGCGGCTCGTCGACGAGCAGGGCGACGACGTACTCGACGGCGATGCCGGGGAGATCTGGGTCCGCGGACCCAACGTCTTCAAGGGGTACCTCGACGATCCGGAGGCAACCGCACGGGCGCTCACGGCCGATGGTTGGTTGCGAACCGGGGACATCGCGGTGACGGACAAGGACGGCTACCTGTACCTCGTCGACCGGGCGAAGGACCTGATCATCGTCAGCGGATTCAACGTCTATCCCGCCGAGGTCGAAGCCGTGCTTGCCGAGCATCCTGGCGTGGCAGACGTGGCCGTCATCGGCGTACCGCATCCGTACAGCGGCGAGGCAGTCAAAGCCTTCGTCGTCGCCAGATCAGGTGTGCATCTGGACGAGGAGCAGTTGATCTCCTACTGCGCCGACAACCTTGCGCGCTACAAATGTCCGTCGAAGATCATGTTCGTCGACGAGATCCCGCGCAACGCCGGGGGCAAGATCCTTCGTCGCGAACTCCGCTGACGATTCGACCGGCTGCTCAGCCGCTCCGCGACCGTCCCTCATGTACGACGGACAGCGAGCGGGTGGTCGTCAGCGCACGGAGACGACGTCGCTGCGTTCGGCCTCGGTGACCGGTGGTGTGCCGGCAACCTTGGCGCGTGGCTTTGCCGACGTGATCACAAAGCCGGCGAACAGCACGATGATGCCGAAGAGGGTCGTCACCGCAAACGCCCGCGCAGCGCCGAGCCTGGCGTTCAACGTGCCAGCTGAGGCGAGCAACAGTGTTCCGACGGCGATGATGACATTGCCGAGTGCACCAGTCGGCCGTGCGCGGATGCCCGTGACATCGACGGAGCTCGCAGGGCGCGCCCTCCACATCCTCCACGCGCTCCAGACCGCGCCGCCGATGATCACGATCGCCGCAACGCCCGAGCCGACCGCAGCGAGAATGCGCGGCAGCACCCCGAAATGCTCCTTACCCTGCGGCAGACCGTCCGATGGGATGCTGCCCCTGATCGGAGCGACCCAGATGACGCCGATGGCGACGCCGGACAGACCGACGAGCCACGCTCTGGTGCGATCCCCGAATCCACGTCCAGCAAGCAGGTAGACGGTGCCGAGGGCCAACCACGGCACGTTGAGGATGGCGCCGGCGAGGAAGAACACCCGGAAGCTCTCCGCACTCCAGCCGCGGCCGAATCCCCACCACAGTGCGCCGGTGCCGACACCGAACAACGCCAGCGATACCGCCCATGCCTGGTCGTACGGCCGACGACGGCGTTGCCAACGGTCGAGCAGGATCAGCGAGAACGCTGCGGCAACACAGGTTGCCGCTGCCGCCAGTGCGACATCGAGCGTCGGTGCTTTGGAGACCACGCCGCAAGCGTACGAGACGCCTACGCCGTCCGCTGCGCACAGCAATGCAGGTGGCGGGCTGTGGACGATCGGGCGATTTCGTGGATGCCGAGTCCACCTGCGGCCGACCGCTGTGGGGAATGGTTCGGTGAGAGCTTCGGTCGGGCTTTGTGAACACGTGCACGAGTGCATAGCCTGAAGAGCGATGCCGGACCAGCGAAACGCCAACAGCCGTGGGGAGACCGCAGGCCGTCCGCTGCACAGCACTCTGACACGACGGCGGGTTCCTGAGGCAACGGTCGGACGTCTGCCCATCTACCTGCGGGTGCTCGACGAAGTCGTCGCCGACGAGCAGTCGAACATCTCCTCCGATCAACTTGCCGAACTGGCGGGCGTCAACGCCGCCAAGGTTCGCAAGGATCTGAGCTATCTCGGCAGCTACGGCACACGCGGCGTCGGGTACGAGGTCGAGTTCCTCGTCTACCAGATCCGGCGTGAACTCGGCCTCAATCACGACTGGTCGGTGGTGATCGTCGGTGCCGGCAACCTCGGCCAGGCACTGGCGAACAACGGAGGCTTTGCGAACCGTGGTTTCCCGGTCGTCGGTATCGTCGACATCGACCCCTCGAAGGTATCGACATTGGTGGGCGGCGTACGGGTCCGTCACATCGACGAGGTCGGCCAGATCGTGCAGTCCAAGAACGTCAACATCGGGGTCATCGCCACACCGGCGCACGCCGCCCAGGATGCGGCAGACCGCCTCGTGCGGGCCGGTATCACCTCGATCCTGAATTTTGCCCCAACGGTTCTTGCTGTACCGCGCGGCGTCAGCGTCCGCAAGGTTGACTTGGTCAGTGAGCTACAAATTCTGAGTTACTACGAACAGCGCAAGCGGGTACCGCACGTCGCCACATCGGCAGACGTCTCCCGGCCGGCGAGCGCTTAAGGAACGGTTTGACGTGTCGATTGTCGTTATCGGTGTGAACCACAAGACCAGCCCGTTGGCCGTGCTCGAGCGCGTCACGCTCAGTTCCGACGCCCTCGCCAAGGCGTTGCACGGGTTGTGCGCACGGCCGCACATCCGCGAAGCCGTTGTGCTGTCGACGTGCAACCGCACCGAGGTCTATGCCGTTGCCGAGAAGTTCCACGGTGCCTACGGCGATATCCGCGACTTCTTCTGCGAACTCGGCAGCCTTGCGCCTGACGAACTGCACCCGTATCTCTACAGCCAGCACGACGATGCCGCCGTGACCCACCTGTTCGAAGTGGCGGCCGGCTTGGACTCCGCCGTGCTCGGCGAGCACGAGATCCTCGGCCAGGTCCGCTCCGCCTGGAAACTCGCCCAGCAGCAACATGCTTCTCGTACGACGCTCAACCGCTTGTTCCGCCACGCCATCGAAACCGGCAAACGCGCCCGGACCGAAACGGGGATCAGTCGGGCGACGGCATCGGTCAGTTATGCCGCCGTCGAAATGGCGACCGAGCGCCTCGACGGGCTCGTCGGACGCAAGGTGCTCGTTATCGGTGCAGGTGAGATGGCAGTCGGTATGGCGGTGGCGATCGCCGATGCAGGCGTCGCCGAGGTCGCCGTCACCAACCGCACCGCCGCCAAGGCCCGTGATCTCGCCGACCGGGTCGACGGTCGGGTTGCCCCGTTCGCCGATCTTCCGGCGGCGATTGCCGAGGCCGATCTCGTGCTCACTTCGACAGGCTCCGGTTCGATCCTCATCGATCACGAGATGATCGCCAGAGCGATGCGCCCACGTCCGGACCGTCCATTGATGATGGTCGATGTTGCCGTCCCGCGCGACATCGACGGTGCAGTCGCCACCATTCCCAACGTCACGCTGCTCGACCTCGACGATCTGCGCGCATGGGCTGCACGCGGCATCGAAAAGCGTGCGGCCGAAGCGAGCGTCGTCGCTGCGATCGTCCATGAGGAGACCGAGCGTTTTGCCGTCGACTCGATGGCCCGCCAGGCGGCACCGTTGATTGCCCAACTGAGCGGCTATGCCGACGGCATCCGTTCGACCGAACTCGATCGTCACAGCAGTCGGCTCGGCGAACTGACCCCAGCGCAACGTGAGGCGGTCGATTCGCTGACCAAGGGCATCGTCGCCAAACTGCTGCACTCGCCGATCGTGAGACTGAAGAACGATGCCGGATCGCCGCGCGGGGAACGTCACGCCGACGCCATCCGCGACCTGTTCGACCTGCAGTGACGTCCACGCGCTGCCTGCGTGTCGCCACGCGCTCCAGCCCGCAGGCCAGAGCACAGGCGGATCACATCGCCAACGAACTCGGTGCAGCGCATCCGGCGATCGACGTGCAGTGGGTGTTCGTCGATACCGTCGGCGATCGAGCCGTCGACGTGCCGTTGCACCGGATCGGCGGGCAGGGGGTCTTTGTCAAAGAGGTACAGCGAGCTGTCATCGACGGCCGCGCCGACATCGCGGTGCACTCAGCCAAGGATCTGCCGTCGACGTTCACGCCCGGCCTGACGATCGGGGCGTATGGAGCACGCCGCGACGCTCGGGATGTGCTGGTCGGTACGACGCTCGACGAACTCGCCGTCGGGGCGACAGTGGCGACCGGATCCGTGCGCCGCAAGGCATTGCTCGCCGAGCGCCGGCCCGACCTGCAGTTCACGGAATTGCGTGGCAACATCGCCACCCGCCTGTCGAAGGTACCGGCGAACGGGGCCATCGTGATGGCCGCTGCCGCGCTCGACATCCTCGGGATGCCGGAGAGGATCGGCGACTATCTCGATCCGGCCTGGTTCGTCCCCCAGGTCGGTCAAGGGGCCGTTGCCATCGAATGTCGCGATGACGACGCCGACACGCTCGGTGTGCTGGCGATGATCGACAATCAGGCAAGCCGTTTCGCCGTCGAAGTGGAACGCACGTTTCTCGCCGAGATCGGTTCGGGATGCAGTCTTCCGGTCGGCGCCCACGTCGCTGACGGGTACCTCACAGCGTTCTCCCAAGCAGTCGACGGCGTGATCCGGCGCGGTCGGGCGTTGGTCGAGGGTGTCGGCGATCCGCTCGCCGTTGCACGTCAGCTCGCTGCCGATGTCAGCCGCTGACGCACAGCATGATCCTGCCGCCGGGGTCGATCACCCCGCTGAAGAATCTCGGCGCACCGACGCTGATCAACGGACGCTATCGGGTCGCACCGTCGTCGTCACGAGGGCTGCGGCGCAGTCCGGTGAGCTGAAGGCGGCGCTGGAACTCGCCGGTGCCGAGGTCGTCGAACTCGCCTTGATCCGCATCATCGCCTCGCCCGACAATCCAACGGTGCTGGCACCTGCACTGGCACTCATCGACTCCTACGACTGGTTGATCGTCACGTCGCCGAATGGAGCTCGCTGTGTCTGCGACAACGCGCTCGTGGCACCGACGAAATGCCGTATCGCCGCCGTCGGCGCCGCAACGGCCGCTGCCCTTGCTCCGTTCGCGCCCGTCGATCTCCTTCCCGAGCGCAGTCATGCCGAGGGCCTGATCGCCGAATTCCCGCTGCCGGCGGAACTCCACGAACCCGGATTGCACGAACCAGGACGGGTGCTACTCGTCCAGGGAGATCGTGCGCCGCCGCTGATTGCCGAACACCTTGCGGCGCACCGGTGGCGGGTCACCAACATCGTCGCCTATTCGACTGTTGCGGCCCGTCCGGACGCCGCGACGATCGACCGCGCAGCAGCAGCTGATGCGATCACCTTCCTGTCCGGGTCGGCGGTCAGAGCATTCGCCGAGATCGTCGGCCTCGAGCGCCTGCCGCCCGTCGTGGTGAGCATCGGTGCATCGACGAGTGCGACGCTGCGTGAGCTCGGAGTGACGAACGTGCGACAGTCAGCTTCGGCATCGCTGGCTACTCTCGTCGAACAGGTATCCGCTGCACTACAGTGACCTCTGATAGCACATGACACAACAGCGCTGGCGAATGGTTCCTTCCAGGGGCCGCACTCGAGGTCGCCTTCTCGGCGTTCTCGGGCTGACCCTTGCTGGATCTGCCGCGTTCGTCGCCTTGCCAGCGGGTGTCAACGGTGACCCGGTTGCGATCGCTGCGCCGACGAACGCAGTGATCTCGCGCTCCGGTGGCAGCGACTCGTCGGTGTCGGGCGATGGCCGCCTCGTCGCCTTTGTCGCCGCGCCGACGACCCCGACCAGCGGCGTGACGGAAAGCGTGTGGCTCGGCGATCAGGCGAACGGAACGCTGAGTGAACTGACCGTGCCGGCATCCGGCATCCGTGCGGGCAACAGCCACCATCCCGTGCTCAGCGGAGACGGGTGCACGCTCGTCGTCGAGACCGAACTCGGATTCGACCTGTTCCACGACGACGACACCGGGTCGCGTTGGGATGTCTATCGCAAGATCCTGCCCGGTTGTCCCGGAGCGTTCAAGCCCGACGAATGGGAACTGATCTCCAGCGCCCCGACGGGTGATCCGTCGGCGATCGACGCCGTCGACCCAGCGCAGCCGCCGACGGTCGACCAGACCGGCAGCATCATCGCCTACGCGCGGCTGACTGTCGGTGCCGATGGCAAGGCCAACGGACGCACGGCGATCGACGTCGTCGACACGACGATCGCCCTCGGCCAACCTGGCAGGGTCACGTCAGCACCCGGTCTGCCGACGACCGATCCGACGTCTGCGCTCACCTACGTCGGTCAGCGAGAACCGGCGCTGTCCAACGATGGCGGCTTCCTGGCATACACGTCAGACGCGACCTTCACCGTTGCCCCCAACGCAGCAACAGCGGCGTCCATCGGCGACTCGATCGTTCCAGCATGGGGCACCGGTCCGGCGACGACCGGCCCGGCGACGACACAGATCCTCAGCTGGAACCGGAACCCGAACAGCGACAGCGACGCCGACTTCCCGTTGCGGTTGGTGTCGGCGAACCCGAGCGGCGCCGGCGGCTCCGCATCGAGTTGGGCCCCGACCGTGTCCGCCAATGGGCGGTTCGTCGCCTACGTGTCAGCGGCGGACGACATCGCCACGCCGGTCAATGGCGACGCGGCGATCACCTTGGCACCCAATACGCCCGCACAGGTGTACCGCACGGACCTCAGGCCGAAGCCCGCCGATCCGACGCAACCGGACGTGCCGAATGCATTCGACACCACCATCGTCAGCCGCAAGGGTGACGCCGTCGGCACGTCGGCGAGCGTCGCGCCGTCGACCGATTCGAGTGGGCAACTCGTTGCTTTCCTCTCCACGGCGACAAACCTCACCGATGTCCACGCACCGTTCCTCGCCTCGACCGGGTCCGATGTGCTCGAGGCTGATCTGTCGACCGGTGTAGTACGCCGGATGACGTTGCATCCAGACGGTTCTGCGGCTTCGTCAGCGGCGTCGAGCGTCCACTTGTCGCACACCGGCCGCGTCGCCGTCATCGACACGACCGCTGCCGGAGAACTCGTCGCCGACCCGTCCACCGCTGCTCCCGGCCGGCAGGTCGCCGTCCTGGTGTCCAACCCGGTGTTGACGATCACGCCGCTCGACCTCGGTACCAACTTGGTCGGGACTCCGACGAAGGCATGGGTGACGACGGTGACGAACACGGGTACTTCGTCCTTCGTCCCGTCGACGATCACGCTGTCGAAACCGTCGTTCCAGCAGACCGGAGGAACATGCACACCGACGGTGCCGCTGCCGCCGGCAGCGTCCTGCACCGTGCAACTGGTCTTCAACCCGTCAGCGCCAGGTGCCTCGAAGGCCTCGCTCGACCTCAAGGAGACCGGCTTCGCAGCGACCGCGGTCTCGACGGTCATCTCCGGGTCCGGCGGTATTCCGTCGATCAACGCCTCGCCGACCACCAACCAACTCGGTTCGGCCGTCGTCGGCCATCAGGGAGACAGTACGACGATCACGATCGGGAACCTCGGCACGCTCGGCTCGAAGATCGCCAAAATAGACGTTCGTGGTAACAACCCGGGCGACTTCGCCGTCGACACCAAGGCATGCATCAACAAGGTGCTCGGCATCGGTGCGACCTGCACCCTGAACGTCACCTTCAAGCCGACCGGTAACGGTGAGCGAAGCGCGCTCGTGCTGGTCACCGCGACCGATACGGCGACCACGAGCATCGTCCTCAGCGCCAATGGCAGGTACGCCCCATCGCTGTTCGTTCCGGCGACATCGGTGGAGATCGGCGGCATGATCGGTGTCGGCGGGACCGGATTCCCTGGGAATCACACGGTCACCCTCGGCGTCGATACCAGCGGTTCGACGCTGTCGGTGACGACAGATCCAAGCGGTAACTTCCTGGCGAATTTCCCGTTCACCATCAACGATCTGCCAGGTCAGGGTCATCTCACGGTCGTCGACACCGGCGCAGCCTTCGCACCCGTCGTCTCCACTGCCTTCGTCGTAGAAGCCGACGCAAACAACCTCCCGGTCACGATGATGGGTCTCGGCGGCTGAGCTCTTCGGCGGCTGGATGCCGGGCGTCGACCTGCTACGGGGCGTCGACGAGTTTCGCGGTGACGAGCACCAGTGAGTTGCACGATGCGGTCGATCCCGTTGCGGCGACCGAGGTGGGTCCGGCGGACTTGCACGCCAGCGACACGCTTGCCTTTTGACCGGCTGCAAAGGTGATCGGCAGCAGCAGCTGCAGCGATGACGATACGGACACGTTTTCCGTCGGGATGATCTCGACGACCTCGTTGTCGCGTTGCACGTTGAAAACGCCGCTGTCGTGATTCGGATTGAAGAACACGACATCGCGGATCTGCAGCACCTTGCCGGCGGGGACGACGTCGGTGATCTGCTTGACGAAACTGGCACCCGGCGTCGCCGTCAATTGGATGGCGACGGACATGCTGCCGATGCTGTCGTCGATCGCCGTGGCGACCGTTGATGGTGCTGCGGTTGCGCTCGGGTCGATCGGGCCGGTGGAGTTCGGGCCGGTGAAGTTCGGGCCGAGCGGGGTACTGGACACGGTGACCGGTGTGCTGACCGCTGTCTTGGCCACTGCTCGGTCGACAGCTCGGTTGATCGCCGGTCTGACTGCGCCGTACCAGCCGCCGCCGACGAGTCCGCCGAGCGCCAGCAGGCCGAAGAACCAACCGGTCTGCCGCGTGGAGATCACCGGGTGCTGGACGAGGTTGGCTGTCGTCTCCGTCGACCGGTGGTTGTCCTGCGTGGCCTGCACGGAGAACGGCAGCGTCCGGGTCCTGCGCCAGCGGAGTCCCTTTGTCCTGACCGACAGGCGCGCCGTGGCGGTCATGCCGGGTTCGACGCCGAGAGACGGTGGATCGAAGGTCCCTTTCAGCCGCCGGGTGTTGTCGATCAGCGTCAGGCGTGTGGATGCCCTGACGTTGCCGACGTTGTCGAAGACGATGTCGTAACGCGCTGTGCGGCGGGCGGCAAGGACCGGCTGGGCGATGTGGATCAGGCG
The DNA here is from genome assembly GCA_025356335.1 of Actinomycetes bacterium. Lineage (GTDB taxonomy): Bacteria > Actinomycetota > Acidimicrobiia > Acidimicrobiales > Ilumatobacteraceae > JANXUF01. The sequence goes on along the minus strand of JANXUF010000145.1, from coordinate 19,338 downwards.
ATCATCGAAGCCGAGGATCGTCAACGTGCCGTCGACGGTGGTCTCCGAATCAGGATCGCGGAGCGGGAAGACCTTGATTTCGAACGACGACGATCCTGCTCCGACAGAAGGCAGCCGCGGCGGCCTGACCGTCACAATTGCCGTGCCGCTGGCACCGGGAAGCAGCCGCAGGCTCGGCGGTTCGATCGTCGTCCAGCCACGGGACAGCCCGGTGGCGACGAAGCCGTACGTGTCGGCCGCCTCGTCGGAACTCTCGACCGTGAGCGTCAGCGTTTCCTCGTCGCCGGGGGCGACGATGACTTCGTCAGGAGTCAGTTCCACACGAATTGTCACGGCATGAGGGTAGTCGCCCGATGGTGCTGGGAAGCGTGCACTCCCCGACCTCGGCGTAGGCTGACATCCATGGCTGCCTCCTTTCCGGCTCAGCGCCCACGCCGGCTCCGCACCTCCTCGGCGATGCGTGAACTGCTGGCGGAAACGCGCGTCGGTGCGACCGATCTGATCGCCCCGCTCTTTGTTCGGGAGGGCATCGATGAGCCGCAGCCGATCCATTCGCTGCCCGGCGTGATGCAGCACACTCGTGAGAGCCTGCGTAAAGAGGTCCGCGAACTGCGTGAACTCGGTATTCCCGGGGTCATTCTGTTCGGCATCCCGAAGCACAAGGACGCCGTTGGTTCCGGGGCCTACGATCCGGACGGCATCGTGCAGTTGGCGCTCCGGGATCTCCGTGACGAGGTCGGCGGCGACGTCGTGCTGATGGCCGATCTGTGCGTCGACGAATACACCGATCATGGCCACTGCGGCATCGTCGATGCCGACGGGCATGTCGACAACGACGCCACGCTCGACGTCTACGTGAAGGCAGCGCTCGCGCAGGCTGCCGCCGGCGCCGATGTCGTCGCCCCGAGCGGGATGATGGACGGTCAGGTCGGCGCGATACGTGCGGGCCTCGACGGGGCAGGTCACATCGACACCTCGATCCTCGCCTACTCTGCGAAATACGCTTCGGCGCTGTACGGGCCGTTCCGCGACGCTGTCGACGTGCAGATCGCCGGCGGTGGTCATCGCAAGGGCTATCAGCAGGACTGGCGCAATGCCCGCGAGGCACTGATCGAGGTCGAAGCTGACATCGCCCAGGGTGCCGACATGGTGATGGTCAAGCCAGCGCTGGCCTACCTCGATGTCATCGCTGCGGTCCGCGCCAGAGTCGACGTCCCGGTCGCTGCGTACCACGTCAGCGGCGAATACGCGATGATCAAAGCGGCGGCGGAGAACGGCTGGATCGATCACGATGCCGTCGCCTTCGAGCACCTCACGGCCATCAAACGCGCCGGCGCGCAGGTCATCCTCACGTACCTCGCCCGCTGGTTCGCCGAGACGGTCAGCGGATGATCCGCTTCTGCGACGAGGTCTCCTGTCCCGCTGCCGCCTGTGATCCGGTGGTCTGCACCGGCAAGGGCGTTGCCGACAACGAGATCATGTTCCAACGTTCGCTTGCGGCGATTCCCGGCGGCGTGAACTCCTCGATCCGTGCCTTCAAGTCCGTTGGTGGCACGCCGTATTTCGTCGCCCGCGCCAAGGGCGCTTCGATCTGGGATGTCGAGGGACGCGAATACCTCGACCTCGTACAAAGTTACGGAGCGATCATCCTCGGTCATGCCCACCCTCGGGTCGTCGAAGCGATCTGCTCAGCGGCTGGCGACGGCACGTCGTACGGTGCCCCGACCCCGCGCGAGATGAAGCTCGCCGAGGTGATCCGCGAACGTGTCCCCAGCTGCGAGCTCGTGAGGCTGATGAACTCCGGCACCGAAGCGACGATGACAGCGGTTCGCCTCGCCCGCGGCGCAACCGGACGCGATCGCATCGTCAAGTTCGCCGGCAACTATCACGGTGCGACGGACGCCCTGCTCGCCGCAGGTGGCAGTGGTATCGCCACACTCGGCATCGCCGGTACCGCCGGCGTCCCCAAGGGCGCCGTCGCCGACACGATGGTCGTACCGTTCAATATCGTCCCGCAGCTCGACGAACTCGTCGCTGCCGTGATCGTCGAACCGGTCGCCGCCAACGCCGGCCTGATCCCCCCGGACGCCGAGTTCCTCCAAGGGTTGCGCGCCGAGTGCGACCGAGTCGGTGCGCTCTTGATTTTCGACGAGGTGATCACCGGGTTCCGTCTCGGTGCCGGCGGGGCACAGGGCCATTTCGCCATCACGCCCGACATCTCGTGCTTCGGCAAGGTGATCGGTGGAGGGTTGCCGATCGGCGCGATCGGTGGCCGCCGCGAGGTGATGGAATGCCTGTCCCCACTCGGACCTGTGTTCCACGCCGGGACCCTTTCCGGCAATCCACTGGCGACGGTTGCCGGCTTGGCGTCACTCGATCTGCTGACCGATGACGTCTACGAGGAACTGTGTGCACGAGCTGAGCGCCTCGGTGCAGGGCTCCGCGGTGCGTTCGCCGCAGCCGGTGCGCAGATCGATGTCCCGGTGATGGCGACGCTCGTCGGCGTGCACCTCGCTCCTGGTGCGGCACACAACTTCGAAGACGCCAAGGAAACGGACGAAGGGCTGTACGGCAGGTTCTTCCACGCCATGCTCTCCGAAGGCGTCGCGCTGGCCCCGGGGGCCTATGAGGTGCTCTTTCCCGGGCTGGCGCATACCGAAGCGATCATCGACGAGATCGTCGAGCGCGCCTACCGCTCTGCTGTCGTGGCGGTCGGCGGTCGGACATGACGCATCACGTGACGCTTGCAGAACGCACCTCGTGACGCCACCGGGGCAGTCGACTGCCGAGACGTTTCCACCACCGTTGTTTCCGCCGCCGGTGCCACACATCGGGCCAGGTGTGGTGTCATCGCCGGTGCCACCGACGGCTTCCGCAGTCGAGGCGAACGGTCTGTGGAAGCGATTCGGCGAGAAGGTCGCTGTCGCCGGTATCACCTTGTCCGTGCCCCGCGGATCGTTCTTCGGTCTCGTCGGACCGAACGGTGCTGGCAAGACGACGACCATCAGAATGATCGTCGGTCTGTTGCGGCCGGACGCCGGATCATCGACGATCGCCGGTGTCAGCGTGTGGCCGGACCCGCGGGCGGCAAAAGAAGTGATCGGCGTGCTGCCGGATGATCTGCGGCTGTTCGAACGTCTCAGCGGTGCCGAGTTCCTCACCTATCTCGGCTTGATGCGCGGCATGAGCCGTGAGGTCGTGGACCGTCGCCGCAGCGATCTCCTCGACGTCCTCGGACTCACCGCCGACGCTGGCGTGCTCGTCGCCGACTACTCGACAGGGATGCGCAAGAAGATCGCCCTCGCAGCAGCGCTGTTGCACGCTCCGCACGTGTTGTTCCTCGATGAGCCGTTCGAATCCGTCGATCCGGTGTCGGCCCGCGGGATCACCGAAGTACTGCGTACCTTCCGCACCCGCGGCGGCACCGTCGTCTTTTCGAGCCATGTGATGGACACCGTCGAACGGCTGTGCGACCACGTCGCCATCATCGCTGCCGGCCAGGTTGTGCGATCGGGCGAGATCAACGCCGTCCGCGGCGGGCGTCGCCTCGAGGACGTGTTCATCGATGCCGTCGGCGTGACCCCGACGAGCGGAGCGAACCTCGACTGGTTGCAGTGAGCGGTTCACCCTTCCAGCACGAGGAGAACGTCGGCAACGAGGAGAACGTCGAGAACGTCGGCGCACACCACCTCTCGACGGCCGAGTGCGCAGGCCTCGGCGTCCGGCTGCGCTGGCGATTGGTCCGCAACACGCTGGCTCGCAAGGGCAAGACGTTGTTCGTGCTCACGATGGTGGCGGCCTCACTGGCGGCATTGTTCGGGTTGGCGACGTTCGGGCTCGCCAGGACATACGACCCGATACCGCAGCGCGCCCTCATCGTCGTCGTCATGACGATGATCGTGGTCGGTTGGACGTTTGCTCCGCTGCTTGCCGGCGGCACGGACGAGACCGTCGATCCGACGCGATTGGTACTGCTGCCGTTGACGACACGGCAGTTGACGGCCGTCCTGGCAGGGGGAGCGGCATCGAGCCCTGCGGTGTGCGCCGTCGGGATTGCGCTGATCGGTGTCGTCATCGGATATGCGCCGGCCAACTTCGGGGCCGTGATCGTCGTCGCCGACGCCGTCGGGCTGTTCGTGCTCGGACTCGGAATCGCCAGGACAGTGGCAGCCGGTCTGGCGCGGGCGCAACGGAGTCGCAAGGGCCGGGACGTCGCCGTCCTTGCTTCGGCGTTGGCTGCCGTCACGGTGTGGCTCGCTACACAGGCCATCGGGCCGATTCTCGAGGTCGCCCACCGGAACCGTTCGATGCGCATCGTCGACGTGCTCTCGTGGCTGCCGCCCGGGTGGCTGGCGCGGTCTGTACTCGATGCCGGGGCTGGACGCTGGGGCCCTTCGATCGGTTTCTGCATCGCCGGTCTCGTCGCCGCCTCGGCGATGCTGCTGCTCTGGGGGCGGATGACGCAGAGGATGATGGAGCAATCCGAACGGATTGCCGCCTCCGGGTCTCCGAGTGGCACGGGAGCACCGCTCGGCAGTGCTGCGTCGCCCTTCGGTGCTGCCGTGGCCAAGGAGGTCCGCTACCTCAGGCGGTCGCCGCTGCGACGCACACAACTGTTGATATTCACGGTGATGGGGACGGCGCTGACCGTCTTCCAAGCGGTGCGCCTCCACGGTTCTGCGTTGCCCTTCATGGCGTTGATCGCCACCGTTTTCGGCGTCGGTCCGGCGATGAACATCATCGGCTTCGACAGCCCTTCACTGTGGCTCGAAGTCGTCGTCGGCGGTCCGGATCGCACGATGCTGCGGGCACGCTCGCTCGGCTATCTCCCGCAGTTGGCGGTTCCGACCATCGTCGCCGCCGTCGTGCTGGGCGTGTGGAAAGGCAATTGGCCGAGCGTGATCGCGGTCGTCATGCTGGCGCCGTCCGTTGCACTGATCGCTGTCGGCCTCGGTGCCTGTGTGTCTCCGCGAGTGCCGATTCCGCAGCGAGACGGCGACAACGCCTTTGCATGGCGCAACGCATCGACCGGCAAAGGCTGCATCGTCGGCGTGTACGTCTTCTGCTCGCTGATCGTCGTCGGCATCCTCGCCGCTCCGATCATCCTGCCGACGCTGGCATGGCGCGAGCGGTCGTGGGTCTTCGCCGTACCCGTGGTCGGTGCAGCATGGGCGCTGTCGGTCTGGTTCGTCGGCACCTCGCTCGGGGGCCGCAGTATCCGCCACAAAGGCCCCGAACTCCTCAGCGAACTGAGCAACAAAGCCGTCAGCTGAGTGAATACCTGGCTGTGCCGGCCGCACCCGAGTGCGGTGGCGACGACCACGGGTGTCAGGGCACTCGGATGGGGCGACGACACTCGGAACCCAGATGGTGAGGTTGCCTTGCGGGGGCTGCGGCGTCGAGGTCAGCAAATGCATCTGTTTGAAGGAGCACAGCGTTTCCACCGAAATACATCAACCAGCACCGAAAAATAGCAGGTCTTCGTCGGACACTTGCCACCCCGTTCCGTGACGGTGTGGCCGAAAACCCGCGTCGGCGAACACAGTGTTGAGCGACTGCTCAAATCCTTCAGCACCCTGGTGACAGGATGCTGAAACTGGTACCTCGGCAGGCGCACATCGCCGCAAATGCCCAGGTCATCGACGCGCTCAGCCGAGCCGACTGGTGTATTTCAGCATCCTGCTACGCGTTGGGGGCGAGGCGGACGATGGTGGCTGCCATCTTGTAGGCGATCTCGGCCGGGCCGAGTTCGTCGGGGCGCAGCAGGTTGGCCATGATCCGCAGGACCCATTCCATCAGCGTGCGACTCTGCATGCCGGCACGGGTCAGTTCACGCATCAGCAGCGGGCGACCGATCACTCTGGCGAACAGCCTGGCGACCTTGAAATATTGGCCGTACTCGTCATCGATGATCTTCGAGTACTGCTGGAGTGCTGCGGGGTCGTTGGTGGCGATCGCCTCGTGGATCACGTCGGCCGCCATGCGGGCTGTCTCGTAGGCGTAGTCGATACCTTCACCGTTGAACGGGTTGACGCTGCCGGCTGCGTCGCCGATCACGAGGTAGGTCGGGCCGGTCTTCGGGCCGACGGAGCCGCCCATCGGAATGCGCCCGCTGGTGGCGCGACACGTCGGGTTGTCGGGATCGATCTCCCAACGCTCTCGGACCTGGTGGGCGTATTCCGTCAGCAGGTGGGAGGTGTTGACCGACTTGAAGTCCCTGAACGTCGACAGCAGGCCGACGCCGATGTTGACGGTGCCGTCTCCGACGGGAAAAATCCAGCCGTAGCCGGGGAGCGGGTTGCCGTTGCGGTCCTTGACGTCCAGCGCCGACTCGATCCACGGTTCTGCGTGACGCGGTGATTCCCAGTACGTGCGGATGGCGGTGCCGTAGGGCCACTCGCGCGTGCGGAACGTGCCGAGCGCCCGACCGAAACGTGAGTTGGCGCCATCGGCGACGACGACGTAGTTGGCGGTGATCTTTTCCGTCGTCGGCTCACCCTTGTGCTGCACGACGGCGCCGCGCACGAAGCCACGGTCGACGACCGGTGCGAGCGCCTCGTAGCCCTGCAGGATCGTTGCCCCGGCCGACTCGGCGTTTCGGGCGACGGCCCAGTCGAGGTCGCGACGTCGAACGACATGGCCGTGCGATGGGTAGATCGGGTGGGCCGGCCATTCGAGTTCCAATGCCTTGCCATGAGCCGTTGCCCGCAGGCCCGAATAGCGGTGGTACTGCTCGAGTTCATGAGCGAGGCCCATCTCGTGCAGCTGGTGGACCGCTCGCGGCGTCAGCCCATCTCCGCACGCCTTCTCACGTGGGAATATCTTGCGTTCGACAACGGCAACTTCATGGCCGTGCTTGGCAAGCCAATAGGCAGCGGAAGCGCCTGCCGGTCCGCCACCGATAACGAGGACTTCGACGTTGCGATCAGTCACATTTGCAGTGTGGCCGCTTCCAAGAAAAATCGGCCACGCATCTCGGCAAGTCCGACGTGTTCGGCGTCACGGCCGAGCATGACACCGGGCAGGCGCAACGTTCTGTGGACCGTTTTGCACCACCGGAGGTGCGCCAGTGGACTCGGTTTCCTGGGAGGGGGACGGGTCAGCCGGTGGCGGTGGCCCGTGGCTTGGTCCCGACGCCCGTGAGCGTCGCAAAGGTCTTGGTGCCGGTCTCGAGATCGAGGTAGTTCTGCGCTGTCGGAGCGCACCACGCGTTGTATTCCTTCGTCCAGGTGGCGTCGCCGGCCGTGACTTTGGCCATCGCTCCGCCGAGGTTGTATCGCTCGTCACACACGACCGCGAGGATCTGCGCGTCGGTGAGCGAGCCGCCTGTCAGTTGACTCTGTGCCGGCATCGCTGCGCCGTTGTAGCCACTCGACGCATGTGCGCCGCCCGCACGATTCGGGTCCCCGTAGGTCGTGAGTCCCGCAAGGCTGTACGCGCTGCTGCCGGTGTAGACGAAGTTCAGTTGGTCCTCGATCTTCGGGAAGGTCAACAGCACCTCGCCGTTGTACAACGCACGGCCGGTGCCACCGGAGCCGTCAGCAGCGTGGCAGCCGGCACACGCGGCCGAGGAATACAGGCCGTTGCCGACACCCATCGGACTGGTGTCCTTTTTGATGTCCGGCTGCATGCCGCGGACGTACAGAAAGCCCCACAGCGGCAGCATGCTGAGCGCGCCGACTGCCCAGAACGGCATCTTCTTGCGGGTCTTCGCGGCCACGACGTAGGGGGGATCCTGCTTGACGGGCTTCGCGGCAATGACCGCCTTGGCCTTCGCCGGGACCGCTGCTGGCTTGGCTACAGGTGTCGCAGCGGCAGTCGTCGTCGCGGGTACCGACGAGGCGGGTTCACCCTCGGCGCCATCCGCTTTTGCCTTGGCGGCCTTGGATCGCTTGAGCAGATGCTCTGGGATCTCTGTCACGGTCGAACAATCTAGAGGCCAGAGCACCCTTCGCGGGAATTTGATCGAATGAGCGCGGCAGGCGACAGTTGGCACATGACTGCAGCGTTGATTCGCAGCCGAAGTCTGGTATCCCTGAGCGACGGGCGCAACGTCCCGAACCGTCACTGCGACGGGAACAAATCAAAACGGATTGGTGAGACCTACCGGGCGTGGTACTAGCCTCGTGATCGGCTTCACGAATTCCCTGGACTCGACCGTTTCGACCCAGGTAACCGACAGAGCGACAGACCGGTAACGGCCGACAGCATCGACATCACGCCGAGATGTCGCCGCCATCGAAACACAACTCGACGCAAACAGCGACACAAACATCGACACGGACATCGACACAGAAAGGCGAACGGAGTGCTCGCATTCGATTGGGACATCAGAACGTGGCCCGGCGCCAATATGGCGTTCCTCACGGCACTGATCGCCACGCTGGGTCTGATGTATCTCGGCGTGCTCTACGGCAAGCGGCACAAGCCGGGCGAGCCGCTGTCATGGGGCCAGGCTATGGCCGGCGCGGTATACGTGTTCCTCGTCCTGTTCCTCGCCTACGGCGTCGTTCCCCACCAGTGGCTCGTACATGTGCAGAACGGTCTCGGTTGGCGTGCCGACAAGATCGTCTACGGTCCTGCCGGCCTGCTGCGCAGCCATGCCAACTGCCAGGCGACATCGACCGGCGGCCAGAACTGCGGGTTCTTCCCGTTCGACATCAACTATCTCCAAGTCGGCGACGCGATCGTCGGCGGGATCTACGTGTTCTTCCTGAGCATGCAGGTCTACATGTTCACCTGGTGGCAAAAGCGTGGCAAGACGACCACGACCGCCGTTGCTACCTCGACCTTCGGGCGCCCGCTCGTGAAGAAGGGCTGAGGACACTCATGGCACGGACTGATGCCAATCCACCATTTCCTGACTGGTCGACCGAGTACCAACTCGTCGAAGTCGACGTCGACTACCTGTCACGGGCGGTCAAACCGAAGCAGTTCATCCACATCGACCAGACCGAATGCATCATGTGTGAGGGATGCGTCGACATCTGTCCGTGGAAATGTATTCACATGGTCTCGCCGAGTTCGGTGACCGAAGCATCCGGCGTCGATCAGCCGGGTGTCGATCCGAGCGACAATGTGATCTTCATCATCGACGACGACGTGTGCACCCGCTGCGCGTTGTGCGTCGACCGTTGTCCGACGGGCGTCATCGTCCTCGGCAAAGTTGGTGCGCCGTCAGCCAACGGCGACGCACACCAGCGCACCAATAGCCACGGCTACGCATACGGCATGCGACTCTAGGAGACCCCGAAGTGGCCAAGACCATCGACGAAAAACCACGGCTGACCGCCAAGGACCGTGCCAACAGGCTGACCGGCAACATGAAGGGCAGCCAGGCATGGAACTCGATCTTCCGTCCCGGTTCCATTTTCCGCAAGGGCTATACGGACAGCCCGCGTAACCGCAGCTACGTGATCATGAACTCGGTGCTGTACCACCTGCACCCTGTCAAGGTGAAGCGCCACGCCGTCAAGGTCAGTTACACGCTGTGCCTCGGCGGTCTGAGCTTCTTCCTCTTCATCCTGCTCACGGTGACGGGCATCTTCTTGATGTTCTTCTACCGCCCGACGGTTGCCAACGCCTGGCAGGACATCTCCAATCTTCAGACATCGGTGACGTTCGGATTACTTGTGCGAAACATGCACCGATGGGGTGCGCACCTGATGGTCCTCAGCGTGTTCCTGCACATGGCACGCGTCTTCTATCACGGTGCCTACAAACCGCCTCGTGAATTCAACTGGGTCATCGGGGTCGTGCTGCTGATGCTCACCCTGCTGCTGTCGTTCACCGGCTATCTGCTTCCATGGGACCAGTTGGCGCTGTGGGCCGTCACCGTCGGAACGAACATGATGGGCTACACCCCGGTGCTCGGTACACAGGTCCGGTTCGTGCTGCTCGGGGGTGTCGAGATCGGTGGGGACACGTTGCTGCGCTGGTACGTGCTGCACGTTCTGATGTTGCCGTTCGTCATCGTCATCTTCATGGCCATCCACTTCTGGCGAGTCCGCAAAGACGGCGGAATCTCAGGACCACTGTGATGGCCGCTTCTCTCCTGCCGACACGCCAGTTGCCGACACCGCATTCTCCGACGCCGCTCACATCCCATTGCTCATGCCGTCATCCGCTGGTACTCGTCGCAGCGAATGATCTGATGGAGGTCTCGCGATGACAGAGATTCCTGAACACCTGCGCAAGCGGGCCGAAGCCGCACGGCAGAAGGCCGCAGCAGAATCAGAAGAAGCCGCTGTTCCGGCACCCGCCGCAGCAGCACCGACCGACTCGCGCATTCCCGCGGCGCTGCTCGAGCGCAGCCGTGCCGCCAAGGCACGCCAGGAAGGCGGAGAAGAAGCAGCGTCATCGGGCGGTGGTGGCGTTGCCGTCGCCGAGCGGCCGACGACATCGATCATCGCCGCGCCGACGGGCACCGGCGGCATCCCCGTCGGAGCAGGTCCGGGCGGACACACCCAGCGCCTGCTCACCGTCGTCAAATCGGGATCGATCCAGGAGGTCAAAGCCTCCCCCATCGACAAGGTGCACACGTGGCCGCACCTGATCGCCGCCGAATTCGTCTCCGCACTTGCGCTGACTGCATTCATCACGATCTTCTCGATTTTCGTCAACGCCCCGCTGCAGCAGTTGGCAAACATCAACAAGACACCGAACCCGTCGAAGGCGCCGTGGTACTTCCTCGGTCTGCAGGAACTGCTGACGATGTTCCACCCGATGGTCGCCGGCGTCACCATCCCAGGCATGGGTCTCTTCGGCCTGATGCTCGCCCCCTACGTCGACAAGAACCCGAGCAACAAGCCGGAGGACCGCAAGTTCGCGATTTCGATCTTCACCGTCTTCTTGATGTTCTGGGCCGTCCTCGTCATGATCGGCACCTTCTTCCGCGGTGAGGGCTTCAACTTCACCTTCCCGTGGCGAGACGGCCTGTTCTTCGACCTGTGATGCGACGCTGATTGAGAGAGGAGTAATGATATGAGTTCTGGAGCAATCATTGCCATCGTCATCGCAGCCGTAGTCGTGCTCGGTGCGTTAGCTGCAATCACCATCGGCCGTGGCCGCGACGTCCGCGGGGCCGGCGCACTCACCCGTGAAACACGCCAGCGCGACAAGCAGGGCGTCAGCGCCGGTACGCAACTCGACACCATCGCCAGCTCGTCCAAAGAGGTCGAGCAGGCTGCAGCAGATGCCCGCACTAGCGCGGGGACGGCGATCACCCCGGTCGGCAACGTGGCACCCGTGCCGTGGGTCGCACCCGATCCGGAAGTCATCGGCGCAACGCGTCGCCACTTCCTCAACGTGTCGATGGTGTCGCTGATGGGTATCTCGCTCGCCAGCTTCGGTGGCGCCTGCCTCGCCTTCCTCTACCCGAAAAAGGGTGGAGGCTTCGGTTCGAAGGTCGCCGTCGGCAAGCTCGAAGACATCGTCAGCAGCATCACCGCCAACGGCGGCTTCTACTACTTCCCTGCTGCTCGCACATGGATCACGGCGTACCCGAAAGACGCACTCCCGAAAGCCTCGAAGGCCTACGCTGCTGCGCCAGCCGTACTCAGCGGCCAGACGAACGGCATCAACGCGCTCTACCAGAAATGCCCGCACCTCGGTTGCCGCGTTCCGAACTGCCCGTCGTCGCAGTGGTTCGAATGCCCGTGCCACGGTTCGCAGTACAACAGGGTCGGCGAGAAGAAGGCTGGTCCGGCGCCACGCGGCATGGACCGCTTCGGCGTGTCCATCGTCGCCGACAACGTGACCGTCGATACGTCGATCGTCGTACTCGGTCCGCCGATCGGTACCAATACGACCGGTCAAGAAGCAGAAGGTCCGCACTGCGTCGGAGGTAAATAACTCACATGCTTGCTGTCGTTTCAACAACGAGTGTTGCCGTCATTCTCTTCGTCCTGCTGGTCGTCGGGTACCTGACATATGCCATCTTCAACATCTTCAGCAACAAGGCGGAGATCGGTGCCGAGGTCGAACTCGCTGCCAACCGCAAGGAATACCTCGACGACGAGCAACTCGAAGGCCCGCGCCTCGAACGGGTGCAGATCCTCGGTGTGCTGTTCCTTTTCATGATCGCCGTCATGCTGCCGATCTACTGGGTACTCGAGCCGGCCAGGCAATCCGGTGCTGTCGTCAACAGCGAGAATCGCCTCCAGAACTGGGGTTCGCAGCTGTTCGCAGCAACGGCCGCCGGCGGATTCAACTGTGCCGGATGTCACGGAGGGATGAAGGCGACTGGTGGCAGCGCTCCGTACACCTTGATCGACCCGAACACCGGCCAGTCGAAGTCGGTCGTGTGGAATGCGCCGGCGTTGAACACGGTGCTGTACCGCTTCAGCTCGGACGAGGTTCGCTTCATCCTCGTCTACGGACGTGCCTTCTCGCCGATGTCGCCTTGGGGTGTCGACGGTGGTGGCCCGATGAACGATCAGCAGATCACGACGCTGATCGAGTACCTCAAGACGATCCAGATCCAACCGATCGGCTGCGCCTCGGCGACCGCGCAGTCATTCGACATCCGCTCGCTCGCCGATGGCGGCACCGACCCGGCGGTCTGCGATGGTGGCCAACTCCCTGACACGAAGCAGGCCGACATCAAGACCTCGGTCAAAGCGGCGATGGATGTCGCGACCGCTGCCGGCAAACCGATCACCGAGGGGGAGGCGCTGTTCAACCTGTCGCTCGACTCCGGGGCCTACTCGTGCGCACGTTGCCACACCAAGGGTTGGTCGTGGGGTGATCCTTCCTCGCCGGGTGTCGGTGCGCTCGGGCCGAACCTGACGAACGCTTCGACGGTGCTGCACTTCGCCAATGTCCAAGACCAGATCGCCTTCATCACCGCCGGCTCGAAGCTCGGCCAGCGGTACGGGATCCAAGGTCAGGGCAGTGGTCGCATGCCGGCCTTCGGCCATCTGCTGACACAAGAGCAGCTCAAAGCCATCACCGAGTACGTACGGAGCCTCTGAGCAATGACATTTGCAACGATTCTTGCCATCACCTGGCAGCCGGAGATCCGCGGCGTCATCGTCGTGCTCATCGGCTTCGTGGTGTTGTGTGGCAGCGTCTACCTGCTGCTCGGCACCAACCTCGGCGCGCGACTGGGGTTCCTGATCGCCGTCACGGCGCTCGCCGGCTGGCTGGCGATCATGGGCCTGGCATGGTGGATCTACGCCATCGGTCTCAAGGGTCCTGCCCCGTCGTGGAAGAACGCCGGCGAGATCTCGATCGACGGCAACCTCCACGAATCTGGCGTCATCAAGAAGGACGTCGGCACCGACGGCGTGAAAAACACGACCGAGTTGCTTGCAGAAGGCTGGCGGCAGACGGACACGTCGGCATCGAACTACGGGCAGGCGTCCTCAGCAGCTTCGGCGATCCTCGAGAGCGCCAAGGTCTTCACGACCGGCCAGTACGTGGTGCTCAATGTCTACGAAAAAGGCGGCGCCAAATATCCGCTGATCTTCGGCAAGAAGCAACTCGACTTCGTTGCCTTCTTCCATTCGGATCACTACTCGCTGGTCGAAGTGCAGGGCGTGCTGTCGCAGATCGCCGAGCCCGGTCGAGCACCGGCGAAGGCGATTCCCGATCCGAACCAGCCGAAGCGCTACGTCATCATGAAGCGCGATCCTGGCGGCATCCGCGAGAATGGGCGGTCGCTGACCATCGGCGGGACGATCATCTTCCTGATGCTGTGCATCATGTTGCACCGTCGTGACCGCGTGTTCACCGAACACGTCCACGGCGAGCTCGAAAAGGCAACGGCCGGAGTCTGACGACATGTCCCAGTATTTCCCGATCGTTCTCCTGCTGATTCTCGCCACGCTCTTCGGCGCGCTCAGCCGCGGAGCATCGTGGTTGCTGGCACCACGTCGTCCGTCGGCCGCCAAAGAGGCACCGTACGAATGCGGCATCGTTCCGTCGCGTGAACCACCGGAACGCTTCCCGGTCAGCTTCTACATCGTTGCCATGCTGTTCGTGATGTTCGACATCGAAATCATCTTCCTCTATCCGTACGCCGTGAACGCCATCACCCACGACACCGTCGGTGGGCTCGGTGGGTATGCGTTCTGGGAGATGATCGCCTTCTCGGCTGTCTTCTTCCTCGCCTTCGTCTACGTCGTGGCCCGCGGGGCACTCGACTGGGGTCCGCTGCAGGCAGCGAGACGGTTCGACATCGACGAGAGCGCCGTTTCGGCAGAGCGCACCGTTCGCAGTACGATTCGCCGCGTCGGCTTGGAAGGCCGGCCGTCGGAGGATCCGACGCGAACCGAGGTGGCTGCATGAGCTTGGTGCAAGGAATCCTCGACGACGGGCTCGGTGGCATCCCCGACAACGCCATCACCTCCAAGATCGAAAGCCTGATCAACTGGGCCCGCGCCCGTTCGTCATGGCCGGCATCGTTCGGCCTCGCCTGCTGCGCCATCGAGATGATGGGTGCCGGCGGCGCCCACTACGACCTCTCGCGCTTCGGTATGGAGGTCTTCCGTGCCTCGCCGCGTCAGGCCGACATCATGATCGTCGCTGGTCGGGTCAGCCAGAAGATGGCGCCGGTGCTCCGTCAGGTCTACGACCAGATGATGGAACCGAAGTGGGTCATCTCGATGGGTGTCTGCGCATCGACTGGCGGCATGTTCAACAACTATGCGATCGTCCAGGGTGTCGACCAGGTCGTCCCCGTCGACGTCTACGCGCCGGGCTGCCCTCCGACGCCGGAAACGTTGATCCATGCCATCGAGACGCTGCACACCAAGATCGAAACAGGTGAACTACTGCGCCGCCGTTCCGAAACCGGACGAGGTGCGGAAATCGAGATCGGTGAAGCCCCCGTCGCCGCGCGTCCCGTCCCCGTCGCCCTCGGGGTTCGGTGAGCAATGGCTGCGACCGACGGATACATCACTGGTGATTCGCGCGGTCAGGCGACCGTTTTCGCCACACCGTCCACGTATCTGAAACTGATGAAGGCGTTGCTCGACGACACCTTCACGACGTGTTCCGATCTCTGCGCCGTCGACTATCTCGACTTTCCGCAGCGTGCGGTTCCCGCCGGTGTCACCGCCGAACGCTTCGAAGTCGCCGTCAACCTGCTGTCGATCGCCCGCCACGAGCGCCTGCGCGTCCGCGTCGAGGTGCCGGCCGCAGATCCCGTACTCCCGTCGCTGTTCGATCTCTGGCCGGGCACCGAAGCCATGGAGCGCGAAGCGTACGACATGTTCGGTATCGCCTTCGAAGGGCACCCTGACCTGACCCGCATCCTGATGCCGGAGGACTGGGACGGACACCCGCTGCGTAAGGACTACGAAATCGGTCGCATCCCCGTGCAGTTCAAGGGAGTCAGTTGACATGAGCAAGGTTCTGACACCGAAATCCCGCAGACCCTCCTCCGGCGTCGAACTCGATACCGTCGACGAAGACGCGCTCGAACATCCCGAAGCGGCCGCAGTCGCTCCGAGCTCGACGCTGTCGACCGGCATCGTCGCCACGATCGAAGCCGGCAGTGATCCTGCGCAGGGCCTGAAACCGCGTAGCGAATTGACGGCTCGTGAACTGATGCGCGAGGTCGGGGCAGTCCTTCGCATGAGCGAGGCAGAAGCCGCGAAACTGTCGTCCAACCAGACGGACCTTCCCGACGAAGATCAGACGATGATCATCAACATGGGTCCCGCTCATCCGAGCACCCACGGGGTCCTGCGCCTGATGCTCGAACTGCAGGGCGAGACGATCCTGCGCTGCAAACCGATCATCGGCTATCTCCATACAGGCATGGAAAAACAGGCGGAAGCGCTGACGTTCATTCAGGGCGGCACGAACGTCACGCGCATGGACTACGTGAGCCCGCTGAACAACGAACTCGTCTTCAGTCTTGCCGTCGAGAAACTGCTCGGTATCGACGGAGACATCCCGGCGCGTGCGGTGTGGATGCGCATGCTGTTGTCGGAACTGAATCGCATGTCGAGTCACCTGCTGTTCCTCGCCACCAACGGCATGGACATCGGTGCCGTCTCGATGATGATCTACGGCTGGCGTGAACGCGAAGAGGTATTGCGGTTCTTCCAGAAGGTCACCGGCCTGCGGATGAACCACAACTTCATCCGTCCCGGCGGGCTCGCCGCCGACCTGCCGATGGGCTGGCGCGACGACGTCCTGCGGTTGCTCGAACTGATCCCGCCGCGGCTCGAGGAATACGACATCCTGATGACCGGTCAGCCGATCTGGCGCGAACGCCTGCAAGGCGTCGGCGTCATCACCGCTCAGGAAGCGCTGGCGCTCGGTGCCACCGGGCCGGTGCTGCGTTCCACCGGCGTTGCATGGGATCTGCGGCGCTCGATGCCGTATCTGCGCTATGAGGACGTCGAATTCGATGTCATCGTCGGCACCTATGGCGACTGCTTCGACCGCTATGCGATCCGCCTCAACGAGGTCCGGGAGTCGATCCGCATCGTCCATCAGATCCTCGATCAGATGCCGTCGGGCGACTACCGGATCCAGGATAAGAAGATCACCCCGCCGCCGCGCATGCGCATCGACGAGTCGATGGAGGCCCTCATTCACCATTTCAAGATCTTCACCGAGGGCTTCAAGGTCCCAGAGGGTGAGGTCTATGTCGCCATCGAGAGTCCTCGTGGAGAGATCGGCTGCTATATCGCATCGGACGGTTCGCCGACCCCGTACCGGATGCATATGCGTGCCCCGAGTTTTGTCAACATCCAATGTCTGCCGCACATGATGCGCGGCGGATTGGTCGCTGATGCCATCGCCGTGATTTCATCGGTCGACCCGGTGCTCGGCGAGGTCGATCGGTGAGGCTCGCCAACGTACTGATCGGTTCACTCGTCGTCGTCGCCCTCGCCGGGTGCTCGACCTCGGCACCGGTGACCTCGAAGACGGTATCGACGACGACAATCGGCGACGCCGGCACGGACGCCAGCGACACGACGGTCGGAGACACGACCGCCGGTACGGCCGTGACGGACGAGACGACACCGGAGACGACGACTGTGAAAGCGACGGCGACAACGATTGCGAGGACGACAGCGGCAACTTCGGCCGTTGCCTTCACCGTCCCCGAAGCGCCGAAAACCGTTCCAGCGACCGATGCAGGCTCGGGGGCTCCGGCGTCCGGGACGGTCTTCACCTCCGATGCCGGAAAGTTCAGTGCGGCATTCGACGCCACGCCGAAAGAGACCGTCAATCCCGCTTCGGCCACGAGCGCCGAAGCCCATGTCTTCCAAGCGGTCGGGACGAACGCGGTCGAGGTCGTGAGCTATGCAGTCCGCAACAACGCAGGGGCTGATCCCGACAACGTGCTCAAGGTGACCGTCGACGCCATCATGTCGACATCAGGTTTCGTCGAGGTGTCGAGGGCTTCGACGACCTACCAGAACTTCCCGGCCGTCGAATTCGAGGCGAAGGGGACCGACGGCGGCAACGCCGTGCGCGTCTTCGGACGTGTCGTCCTCGGCGGCACCGTGCTCTACGGAGCGCTGTACGAGTTCAAGACGGGACTGGCGGGTGGCGTCGACGCAGCGCATCAATTCATCGGCTCCTTCAAAGTGCTAGGAAACTGACGTGGCCAGACTCACCGAATCGAACGTGAAGATCGCCAGGGAGATCATCGGCCGCTACCCGCGCCCGAAGTCGGCGACGATCCCGCTGCTGCATCTCGCACAGGAGCAGGACGGTTACGTCACCAACGAGGCGATGAGCCACATCGCCGACCTCGTCGGTTGTACCGCCGCTGAAGTGCTCGGCACATGCACGTTCTACGAGATGTTCAAGATGGAGCCGGTCGGCAAGTACGTCATCAACATCTGCGGCACGATGTCGTGCGCGCTGCTCGGCGCACACGAACTGATGCACCACGCCGAACAGCAGCTCGGAATTCGTGCCGGCAGCACGACGCCGGACGGCCTGATCACGCTCGAGCACGCAGAATGCCAGGCGGCATGCACCGAAGCGCCATGCCTGCAGGTCAACTACCGGTACCGCTTCCGCGTGACGACCGAGGGCATCGACCAGTTGATCGACGACCTCCGGGGTGCGAAGCTGACCGAGGAGATTCCGCCGCACGGCACCGTCGCCCGGGTCCGCCAGCACATCCCGGTCAACGTCGGTGTCGGCGCTGTCGATCCCGACACGGTGTCGACGGCTCCTGCGTGGCTCGCTGTCAAGGAAGAGGCGAAATGAGCACGCTCTCCGGCAACACATATCCCTACGCCCCGGGGTACGTCGAGGGCGATCGCCCGATGGTCGTCACCTCGCGCTTCAAGTTCGAGGACAGCTACACGATCGAGCGGTACCGGGCGACTGGCGGCTATGAGGGCCTCAGATCGGCGCTCTCACAATCAGCCGCGGACGTGCATGGCATCGTCAAGGACTCCACCGTCCTCGGGCGTGGCGGTGCCGGATTCCCTGCAGGCGTGAAATGGGGCCTCACACCGGCTGCCGTCTGGCCGCGCTATCTCGTCGTCAACGGCGACGAGAGCGAGCCGGGTACCTACAAGGATCGCCTGCTGATGGAACGCGATCCGCATCAGCTCATCGAAGGCTGCCTGATCGCCTGCTATGCAGCCGGCCTGTCTCAATGCTTCCTCTACATCCGCGGCGAGATGGCGCTCGCCCAGGAACGCGTCGCCACGGCGCTGAACGAGGCCTATGCCGCCGGTTTCATCGGCAAGAACATTCTCGGCAGTGACCTGTCCGTGGACATCGTCCTGCACTGGGGGGCCGGTGCCTACGTCGTCGGCGAAGAGACAGCGATGATCGAGAGCCTCGAAGGCAACCGCGGCATGCCGCGACTCAAGCCGCCGTACTTTCCGGCGGCCATCGGCCTCTACGGCAAACCGACGATCGTCAACAACGTCGAGACCCTGTCGAACCTGCCGTGGTTGCTGAGCAACGGCGTCGCCGCCTATACGGCGATCGGCACGGCAACGTCGCCCGGCACGCGCATGGTCGCAGTGTCGGGTCACGTCAAGCGGCCCGGCGTGTTCGAGATCATCAACGGTACGACGACGTTCCGCGAACTGCTGTACGGCGACGAGTTCTGCGGCGGCATCCGTGACGACAAGGAACTCAAGACGTTCGTACCAGGTGGCGGTTCCGCACCGTGGTTCCTTCCCGATCAGCTCGACCTGCCGTTCGAGGGCAAGCTCGTCGGCGCTGCCGGTTCGATGCTCGGCTCCGGGGCGATCATGGTGATGGACGAGACGACCGACATCCCCGCTGCAGCGCTGACGCTCGTGCGCTTCTACGCCCACGAGTCATGCGGCAAATGCGTGCCGTGCCGCGAGGGCGGCACCTGGCTGGAACGCATCATGAGCCGCATCGTCG
>JANXUF010000015.1 GCA_025356335.1 Actinomycetes bacterium | reverse complement strand
ATCTTCGAAGTGTCATTGGATGCTGCCCGTCGGGCTGGTGTCGTGTCGGCGAGACGGGTGTTGGACTCGACACCGTTGTACGACGCGGTCGCCACGCAGGACACGGTGACCTTGATCCGTTCGGCGATCCGCCGCCTGCTGACGGTTGCGGACCCTGTGTTACGGGTGGAACTGCGCGCCGTGTTGGTGCGTGACGATGACTATGCGCAGGCCGGGAAACCGGTGTGTGATTGGGATGACCGGGTCGCACGCGAGGCACTGGTGAACGATCTTGCGGTCGATGGGTATGCGTGTCTGGTGGTGCTCGACGGGCGCGAGTTGAGTGTCGAGGTGACGCAAGCGGCGGAGTTGTTGGCGACCGTCATCGGGCAGGATTTGGAGGCGGATAGCGAGGGCCGGTTCCGGATCGCTCGCCGTGTCGCCAAGGACCGTGTGATCTCCACGGTCGATCCCCAAGCACGTCATGGTCACAAGACTCGGCCACGAGGGTTCGATGGGTATAAGGGTCACACGGCGCTCGATCCGGATTCGGAGATCGTCACTGACACCGTCGTCACACCCGGTAACGCGGGTGATGGTTCTGTCGCTGAGGACCTGATCGATGACCTCATCGACATTGACGACATCAACATCGACATCGACGACATCAACATCGACAGCGACGACGGCGTCGACATCGACGACGACGGTGTGGTCGTCGACGAGCGTGTCGAGGGTGCTGAAAGGCGCACGGTGTATGGCGATAACGCCTACGGGACGGGCGAGTTCCAACAGGTGCTCGATGACGCCGGGATCGATTCGCGTTGCAAAACTCAGCGCCCGACCGCGCCGGGCGGGATGTTCCCGAAGGACCGTTTCCGTATCGACCTCGGCGCGGAAACCGTGTCGTGTCCGAACGCGATCACCGTGTCGGTCCGCCGCCACCGCGACGGCACCGGGACCGCCTCTTTCGCGGAGCATTGCGTGTCGTGTCCGTTGCGGGCCGGGTGCACGACGTCGAAGACGGGTAGGCAGATCAACGTCGGTATCCACGAAGCCGCGCTCGTACGCGCACGTGAACGTCAACAGGACCCGGTATGGCGTGACGATTACCGGGCAACGCGTCCGAAGGTGGAACGCAAACTTGCCCATCTGATGCGCCGCCGTCACGGCGGACGGAATGCTCGAATGCGTGGCACCCTCAAAGTTGATGCCGATTTCAACCTGCTCGCTGCCGCCGCGAACTTCGCTCGTCTCGCCGTTCTCGGCCTGCACTCCACGACGGCCGGATGGACCGTCGCCGGCTGAAAGCACCGGTTCAGCCCGTTTTCAACCGCTGGAACGGTTCGAGATCCTTCACCACGCCGTCACGACCTCGAACGTGACCGTTTCCGAAGATCAACTCACCGATCCCGACCGCCCGCCAGCACGCCAACAGCGCCCTCACGAGCGAGCGTTCCCCGGAATTACCCGCTCAGCAAACCCCGTAAAGCACCAGTCACCTAGCGGATCAGGAACGACGTCGCGCATTCGACGCGACTGCCTGCCACGTAGCGTTGTTCGACCGAGAACGCAGCTCAGGACGCCGAAGGCGGACCCGGGAAGACGATCAGCACCTTCTCGAATCCGAGCGACTCGAGCATCGAGGTCAGCGTTGCGCGCGTATTGTTCTGGGCCCGGCTGACGAGATCAGTTGCGGCCGCCGCAGCGCTGATCTTCGACTGCGCCGTCTCGTAGAGCTTGGTCTCATCGGTGGGATTGTCTTCGAACGCTCCGGTGACCCGGTTGACGAGGCCGCGGTTGCGGCTGGCGACATGGCTCTGCGACGGATCGATGACCGCCGGCTCGAGCTTGGCGGCCGGCAATGTCACGGTCACGTTCTTGCCGTCCTTGGATACCGAGATGTTCTGGTCCGTCAACTTCGAGAAGTCGATCGTTGCGTCGACGGAGCCGACACCGACGAAGAAGGTGCGCTCGCCGGCAATGAACGACGGCACCCATTTGACGTGGTCCTCGAGATCGACGAGCACCTCGAACTGTCCACTCGCTGCGTGAAAGCTCGCGAGATCCGTCAGTTTAGTGAGGACGGGTGGGGCGGTGCGGTCGACATGTTTGGTCGTGAACGGGTTACCGAGCATATGGAAACCCCCGATCGCCGCAACAGCGAGGACAGCGACGACACCCAGCGCGCTGAAGATGCGCAAGAGAAACCCAGAGCCGCCGTGAGTGTTCGCCATCAGATCTTCCCTTCCATCGGCGTCAATGATGATAGGACGTTCCCCGTGCGGCGACCACCAGATCGGAATATTTCGCCCGAATGGGTGATCACCTGGCGATGTTGCCGAACTCGATGCTCAGCCAATCAATCGTCGTAGGAGGTGAGCTGTCTACCGCACCCGTGCCTATCGATCCAATCGTGTTGAGTGAACATCGAGAGGACGCGGACAGGTTCGGCTGTGACGTGCAGGTCAGGTAGACGGCGTCGAATCTCGGCGAACATCACCGCGATCTCCCGGCGGGCCAACCCTGCCCCGCGACAGAAATGCGGGCCACCACCCCCGAAGCCCGTCTGCTGTGGTTGAAGCGGACGAGTGACGTCGAACTCGTCGGGTCGATCGAAGACGCGGCCGTCCCGATTGGCGGAGGTGTACCACAACGCAACCTTCTGCCCTGCTGCGAGCGGAACGCCGTGGAGCACCACATCTTCGGTGAGGACACGGCACATGTGTGTGATCGGTATCTCGTACCGCACGATCTCCTCGACTGCTGAAGCTGCGTGGGTCTCGAAGTCGCCGAACCAGATCGCCCGCTGTCGTGGGTGCAGTGTCAAGAGCCGAACGCCGTGGCTGATGGCGTTGCGCGTCGTCTCGTTGCCTGCGCCGAGGAGCAGGTTGAAGAAGTTCGCCAGCTCGCCGGTCGACAGCCGCTCGCCGTCGATCTCCGCGTGCATCAATATCGATGTCATGTCGTCGCGTGGACGCCAAGCCGATCCCGACCGAGCGCAACGGCATACTCGAACAGCGATTTCGACGCAACGGATGCCGAAGCGATCCCGACTGCGGGATCGTCGAGCGATGCCGTCGTGTTGGTCCATCGGAGCACCTGTGAGCGATCCGCCTCAGGTACTCCCAAGAGCTCGCAGATCGCATGCAGTCGAAGGGGTGAGGCGATGTGCCGGACGAGATCGAACTCTTTCCCGTCGCCGAAGCGTTCGAGTACGTCGTCGACAATCAGTTCGGCG
Source organism: Actinomycetes bacterium (assembly GCA_025356335.1). GTDB lineage: Bacteria > Actinomycetota > Acidimicrobiia > Acidimicrobiales > Ilumatobacteraceae > JANXUF01. Next base: position 873 of record JANXUF010000015.1, on the reverse strand, counting down.
GTCGCCCGCAAATGTGCGTCGAGGCTGGCGATGCGCTTCGGCGTGAAGCCGGCCGAGACCATCCGTCGTAGACGAAAGTGTTCTGGATCGTCCATGTTGATCATCGTCTTGACCACCGGTCCGAGTTCAGGAGGCGTCTCCTCGATATCGATGCCGAAACGTGAGCAGAACACTCGCGGATTGCGCGCTGCTTTATACACGTCCTCGTAGCGGGTCAGTGCCCAGAAACCCGAACACTTCCGCTGCAGACGCGAACTGCGCGGCTCGAACCATCGCACCGGGGACTCATTGCGGAGGTTCTCGAAGACTGCGTGCCTCGACGCCGCGTCGGATTCCCAGAATTCGGCGTCGGCGATATGTGGCATCGGAGTGCCGAACCGTGTGCCGACGTCGGCGGCTCCGGAGATGTTCTGGGACATTCGATGTTCCTCTGTCTGGTGCGTGTGTCGTAGCAAACCAGATGATGGCGCAGATTGTTGTGAAGGTGGCGGTACGGGTGGTACCTGGTGGCACACTTTCCGGATGCGGGAGGATTCGTGGATAACGACGCGTCGGGGGCCCGGCGGCGTTGTCGGCGGACTCGTCCTCGCCGGTCGTACGGTCGACTCCCAGGGTGTTCCGGCCGGCAGAACGATCCGGTTCGGCTCCTTCGGCATGACATACGTGACGCAGGGGTACGGGGACTATCGCGATGAGCACCGTGTCGTGCCACTGGGTCCTGGCAGCCTGATCTTCGTCTTCCCCGGTCATCCACACTGGTATGGACCCGCTCCGCGAACGACATGGGACGAAGCGTTTCTCGTCTTCGATGGTCCGATGTTCCAGATGGCCTTGGAATCCGGTCTGCACTCCGTTGACACACCTGTTCACCTG
>JANXUF010000004.1 GCA_025356335.1 Actinomycetes bacterium | reverse complement strand
GTCGGGCTGGCGGGACTTGAACCCACGGCCTCTTGTCCCCCAGACAAGCGCGCTACCAAGCTGCGCCACAGCCCGAAATTCTGTGCCCGCACAATCTAGCCGGACGTCGGCCGTTCGCGCCTCACAATTGCGACGGGCTGCCGCGCAACGCCTCGCCACACCCCGCCGCGGTCACGCCGATTCCGTCGTCACGGAATTCAGGTGACCGGGACCTCCCCCACCTCGCCACCCACCACCTCACTCACCACGCCTCACTCGCCTCGCCTCACCCCGCCGCGGTCAGCCCGCCCCGTCATCACGGAATTCAGGTGACTGCGCGCTACAGGAAGATGAGGTCGATGACCCGATACGTCAGATAGATCACCAGCAGGACCATCAACAGTTTGAAGTGCCACGGGGTCTTTCCGCCCTCACCTGCGAGCTCATGGATGTCCATGTTCTTCGCCGTGATCGGTTCCGGCACGTCGAGCACCCTGCCGCACGTCGGGCAGGTGCCGCCTTCCTTCATCGCTGATGGCGCGTGGTATCTGGCGCAATCCTCACACCATGGCATCGTCGCCTACTTCGAACGCTTGCGGACGCGCAGTTTGATCGGCACTGAACCGAAGTCGAAGGCCTCACGCAACGACCGTTCGAGGAACCGCAGGTACGTCGGCGGGATCTCCTTGTTGGCGAACAGCGTGAACGTCGGCGGATCTGATGCGCCCTGCAGCGAGTACATCACGCGTGCGCCGTGCGGTGCCGGCTGCTTCGCCTGGGCGGCAAGGATGACCTTGTTGACGTCCTTCGTCGGCACCCGCTTGTGATAGCGGCCGATCGTCTCGTGGAGGATCGGCAGCAGTTTGTTGACGCCTTTGCCGGTCAGCGCAGAAATCTTCAGCACCGGAGCATCGCCGACGAAGCCGAGCATCTCCTGCATGCGGTTCGTGACGTCGAGGCGGTTTTCGGCGTCGTCGAGCAGTTCCCACTTGTTGAGCACGACGACGATCGGGCAGCCGGCGATATCGATGCGCTCGGCGAGACGCTGATCCTGGGCGGTCACACCTTCGGTGGCGTCGATGACGAGCATGGCGATGTCGGACTCGTCGACGGCGCGCAGTGCCCGTACGAGCGAGTAGTACTCGGCGGCGTCGTCGATCTTCGCCTTACGGCGCATACCCGCAGTGTCGACGAAGACGATCGGGCCCTCATCGGTCTCGACGAGCGTGTCGACGGCGTCACGGGTGGTCCCGGGCATGTCATGGACGACGGATCGGTTGGCACCGACGAGGCGGTTGAACAGCGTGCTCTTGCCGACGTTCGGACGGCCGACGATGGCGACGCGCGGCGCCTTCGGGGCGCTGATGGTGACGACTTCCTCGCCCTCGTCGTCGAGCTCGACGTGATCCTCTGCAGCGTGGATAGCCGCAGTGTTCGGCAATCGGGCGATGACCTCGTCGAGCAGATCTCCTGACCGGCGCCCGTGCAAGGCGCTGACGGCGTAGGGATCGCCGAGGCCGAGTTGCAGAAATTCCCACCGTTCGATTTCTCGGCGATCGTTGTCGGCTTTGTTCGTCACCAGCAGGATCTGGCGGTCGGTGCGGCGCAACCAGGCGGCGATGGAAGAATCGTCCTCCGTCAAGCCGGAGACGGCATCGACGACGAAGATCACCAGGTCAGCGGTGCGGACAGCGGACTCGACCTGGCGGCTGACCTTGTCTTCGAGTTCACTCCCCTGCGGCAGCCAGCCGCCGGTGTCGACGACATTGAACGGCACGCTGAGCCACGTCGCCTCCATCTCCTTGCGGTCACGGGTGACGCCAGGGCGGTCTTCGACGATGGCCTGCTGGCTGCCGACGAAACGGTTGAAGAGCGTGCTCTTCCCGACGTTCGGGCGTCCAACGATGACCACGGTGGGGATCTGATCGGTCGAGGTCATGCTGTTGTATTCTCCAGAGCGCGTCGAAGCGAGGCGCCATCGGTTGGCACGATTTCAACGCGCCGCGGTAGGTCATGGACGGTCAGACCGTCGAGGAAGCGGCCCTCGGAGAGGCACACGTCGGGAAGCAGATAGCGGTGTCCGTGCGGCTCATCAGCGAGGACGCGAACGAGGTCGGCACCGACCATCAGGCCGGTGACTGCGGTGTTGCCGCCGAAGAATTCGTTGGCGACCGGGATGACGCGCACGTCGTCACGGCCGAGTCGCTCGATCATCGGCGTGATGACCTGGGCGCCGTACGGGGCGGTCAGCACGCCGATCGGCGCGTCCCGTCGAGGGGAAAGCATCAGACCGAGCGCACCGCTCGGCGAGCGGGGCGGTGCGCAGCCCGTCGAGTGCATCGCCGTGTCAGCTGCGGGATTGCGGACGGCCCGGTACCCCTCTGCGGGTGCAGCGTCGACGGAGGCAAAGAATCCGCCGATACAACGGTCAGCGGCTGACGCCGTCCCGAAGAACTCCGAATCGAACGACCGGGCCATGCCGATGCCGTCCTCGTACATCAGGAAGTCGCCATAGGTGTCCGCTGATGGAAACGGTCGACCGGCGAGCAGGTAATACTCGTCGGCTGCGAACACGAGGCGATGGCCGAGCGCCAGGCAAAAGATGTGCTGCCATTTGTCGACGCAATCGACGACGGCCTGAGCCTCGGCGACGGTGTGGCGCCGCATCGTCGGTTCGGGATTGAACTGCGAGATGCCGAGCGGTACCACGGCAATGCTTGCCAGTTCCGGATACTCGTCGAGCACCCCGGCGAGCGTGTCGTCGAGCACCGCACCATCGTTGACGCCAGGACAGATCACGAGCTGACCGTTGACCTTCACACCGTGGTCGAGCAGCATGCGCAACCAGCGCAGGCTCGTTGCACCGCGTTTGTTGCGCAGCATCGATGAGCGCAACTCCGGGTTTGTCGTATGGATGCTGACGTTCAGCGGTGACAGGCCCTCGGTCAGCACCCGCTCGAAGTCCAGTTCCGTGAAACGGGTCAAGGTCGTGAAGTTGCCGTACAGGAACGACAGTCGGTAGTCGTCGTCCTTCAGATACAGACTCGTGCGAAGCCCTTTCGGCAATTGGTAGATGAAGCAGAAGGCGCAGTGGTTGTCGCAGGTCCGCACGCGGTCGAACACCGAAGAGTGCACGTCGATGCCGAGCAACTCGCCTTCGCGCTTGTCGATCTCGACCGTCACCTCCATACCGCCGCGGGAAACCTCGAGTTCGAGCTGTGCCTCATCCGTCAGGGCGCGCCATTCGAGCACGTCGCGTGGGACGATGCTGTTGATGCTGCGGACCTCGTCACCCGGCACGACGCCGGCAAGATCGGCCGGAGAGCCAGGTGTGACGCCCACCACGAGCGGGAAGGACATGGGTTCCCAGGCTACCGACAGCGGACATCTCCCGGTCTTTGCTTGTTTTCGTACCGGTAGCCTGCGGGATGTGGATGTCGACCATGTGCTGCTGGCGTCGCCCCGTGGCTTCTGCGCCGGCGTCGAGATGGCCATCAAGGCACTCGCCTGGATGGTGCGGTCCTTCGACGCACCGGTCTACTGTTACCACGAGATCGTCCACAACAAGCTGGTGGTCGACCGCTTCAAAGCGCTCGGAGTGATCTTCGTCGACGACGTCGACCAGGTCCCGATCGGCAGTCCGATCATGTTGTCGGCGCACGGCTCGGCACCGGAGGTCGTCTCGGCAGCCCGCGCACGCGGCAGCTACGTCGTCGACAGCGTCTGCCCGCTCGTGACGAAGGTCCACCACGAGGTCAAGGTTCGTGCCGGCAAGGGCTATCAAATCGTCTACGTCGGCCATCAGGGTCACGAGGAAGCGGTCGGCACGATGGCCGTAGCACCTGATTCGATCCACCGGGTCGAGTCGATCGCCGAGGTCGCCGACCTCCCGCAGTTCGACCAGCCCGTCGCCCTCCTCGCCCAGACGACGCTGTCGCACCGCGATTGGTCCGGCGTGGCCGACGCAACGAAAGAGCGCTTCCCCGATCTGTGGAAGCCGGGTCGCAGCGATCTGTGCTTTGCGACCACCAACCGGCAGTCTGCGCTGATGGCGATGGCGCCACGGTGCGACGCGCTCGTCGTCATCGGGTCGGCGAACTCATCCAACACCCGTGCGCTGGAGAAGTTGGCGACCGAGGCAGGGTGTCCGAAGGTCTTCCGTATCAACCATGTCGACGAGCTGCCGGACGACCTCGGCGGCGTCGTCGGCGTCACTGCAGGTGCGTCGGCTCCCGAGGAACTCGTCGAGGCCGTCATCGAGCGCCTCGCCCCGCGTCGTGGTGTCGAGGAAGTCGATGTCACCGACGAGGACGAGTATTTTCCGCCGCCGCGAAACCTGCGAGAGCTACAGATGGCGATCGAACGAGCGGCGACGGCACTCCTCGGCGGGGCCAGCGACGAGGGCCGAATCGCCGAGGATCGCTCGATCAGCGCCAGCGACGTCCTCGCCGAACTGCGGAGCGCGTAGCACCACGCTGACTTCATCGACCAAGTCGTCGTGCTTCGTCGCCCAGCTGTGTAGACAGTGCAGGTGATTTCACCGAACTGGACGACGGTCCGCCTGTTCCTGCACGTTCTCGCAGCATGTGTCTGGGTCGGGGGGCAGCTGACACTCGGTGGACTCGTGCCGGCACTGCGCTCGATCAGCCCAGAGGCACCACGTGTCGTCGCCCGTCAATTCAACCGCATCGCCTGGCCTGCCTTCGCCGTACTGATCGCCACCGGCCTATGGAACCTGCTCGTCGTCAAGGTGTCCGATCGCCCGACGAGTTACCTGGTGACGCTCTTCGTCAAATTGCTGGTCGTCGCCGTGTCGGGGATCAGTGCGGCTGCTCACGCCGGTGCCAAGACAAAACTGGCGCTTGCCCTCGGCGGCGCGCTCGCCGGTCTCTCAGGACTGGCAGCGCTGTTCCTCGGCATCCTGCTGCGAACCGGCTGAGTCAGGCGGGCCGGTCAGAAGGTCTCGGCGAAGAGGTCGACCATCACCTTCCAGCTGCGCTTCGCAGACGGTTCGTGATAGTTGATCGCCGCCATCCGCGTGCCATCGGCAGCCGGATTGGTGAAACTGTGACCGACTCCGCCGAAGAGGTGCAGCTGCCAGTCGACCGTTGTCGCCCGCATCTCGGCTTCGAACGCCGCCCGTTGCTCCGTCGGGATCAATGGATCGGCGTCCCCGACGCAGACGACGACTTTGCCGACGAAGTGCTGCTCGTCGCCGGGACTCGGGTTGCTGAGGCCTGAATGGAACCCGACGATCGCCTTGACGTCGGCGCCGCTCCGTCCGAGTTCGAGCGACATCGTGCCTCCGAAGCAGAAGCCGATGGCCCCGACCCGGGTGGCGTCGGCTCGCTCCTCCGTGAGCATCTGCGTGAGACCGGCATTGGCCAGCGCCCGAATTCGCTGAGGAGCCTGCATCAACCCGACAATCCTGCCCATCACCTGATCGCCGGCGATCGGCTTGCCTCCGCCGAAATAATCCAATGCGAAGGCGACGTAACCGAGTTCGGTTGCAATCCTGTTCGCCGTGTTCCGGGCGTGCTCGTCGAAACCGCCTCCCTCATGGGAAACGAGGATCGCCGGCCGCTTACCGTCACCATCGGGGACAGCGAGGTGGCCGATGCATTCCAGCCCGTCGGCCTCATACGAGACGGTGCGTGTCTGCATCAGTTGCGCGGGACCTTGCTCCAAGCGACATCGCGGTCGACACGGACGTCGCCGGGCAGCCCGAGGACGCGCTCGCCGAGAATGTTGCGCATCACTTCGCTGGTGCCACCCTCGATGGAGTTCGCCCTGCTGCGCAGGAACGCCTGCTGCGGCGTCGCCGAGAACATCGCGTGATCGGGGCGGATCATCTTGTAACCACTGGGAAAGAGCATGCCGTCTGCGCCGAGCAGGTCGACGGCGAAGGCGTAGATGTCCTTGTACAGCTCGGCCATCGCCAGCTTGCTGATCGAGCCTTCCGGTCCCGGATCGCCCATCTTGCGCGACTGCGAGGCACGGATGTTGGTCAGACGGAACAGCTCGGAACGGATCCACAGTTGCATCAGTTCGTCACGCGTCGCCGGGTTCTGCGCTTCTGGCGGCAGTGACTGGAACAACTCGACGATGTCGCCGATCGGACCGGTGCCGCGCTGGGGGATGACGCCACCGATCGAGACCCGCTCGTTCATCAGCGTCGTCAACGAGACGCGCCATCCGTCGCCCGGCTTGCCGAGCATTTCTGCATCCGGCACTTTGGCATCCGTGAAGTAGACCTCGTTGAATTCGGCCTCCCCGGTGATCTGGTACAACGGCCGGATCTCGACGCCATCGGCCTCCATGTCGACGACGAACGCCGTCAGACCGGCGTGCTTGACCGCCTCAGGATCCGTGCGCACCACGAGCAGGCCACGCTTGGACAGATGGGCGAGCGTCGTCCACACCTTCTGGCCGTTGACCACCCACTCCTCACCGTCTTTGACGCCCCTCGACGACAGGCCGGCGAAGTCGGAACCGGAGCCCGGCTCCGAGAACAACTGGCACCAGATCTCCTCACAGGCGAACAACGGACGCAGGTATTTCGCCCGCTGCTCCTCGGTCCCCCATGACATCACCGTCGGGCCGCACATGCCGTAGCCGATCGGGTTGCGATTGTTGCAACTCGGCCCACCGGCGCCGAAGACACGCTCGTTGATCAGTTTCTGCAGGCGTGGCGACAGTCCGAGGCCACCGTTGCCGACCGGGAAATGCACCCAGGCGAGGCCTTTGTCGAATTGCGCTCCGAGGAAGACCTTGTAGTGCGTGGTCGCGGGTGGATATTCGGACAGCAATTCTTCGACGAGGTCGGCGACTCGCTGGCTGTCGGAGTCCAGTTGTTCCTGCGGGGCCATGTCGATCACTGTCATGGCTCTGACGTTAGCGATCGCGAGGAAACGCCAGAGTGTCGAACGGGCCGTATCTGATCAAGTCCGAAGAAAAATCGACGCCATGTCAATTTCAACCCCGCTTCGATGCAACCGGGTGTCAATTCAGCGGCGACATCATCGAGGCGAACTCCGCCCGTTCGGCCTCGCCGATGCCGGGGATCGTCGCCCGCAGCCGCATCACCCATTGCAGCATCCGCAGATCGGACGTGCGCTTGGCGACCTCCTTGAGGTTCGACAACACTCGGATGACGATGATCTGCTTCGGCACCGGCAGAAGAAAATCGTCGGTCCACGGTGTCCCACCTGTCAGCCGTTGATGGAGTCGCAGGCAGTCGGACTTCCCGAGCAGCCGGCCGCTGAACGGATCGACGAAGACATTGGGGTCGACCTTGTCACGCAGCAGGAAGTGGCCAGGCATGCCGATGCCGCTCATCGGGACACCGATCCGGCGACCGGTCTCCAGGGCGACGACAGCCAGCGTGATCGGGATGCCGAGACGACGGTCGAGTACATGATCGAGCAGCGAATTCCGCGGGTCGTAGTAGTCGATGAGGTTGCCGGCAAATCCGAGGTCGACGTAGAGATGTTCGAGCAGCGTTTCCAGCAGCGGCGCGGCGCACGCATGGGCGATCTCGTCGAGACGCCGAAGGCCTTCCTCGACGTCGAGTGACGGGTTGGCTTCCGCGGCGATCAACAGACACGCCTCGTCCAGCGGGAACGCATCGGGGCCGGCTGCCATCAGCTCAGCGAAGCGCTCCACTCCCATGCGACGACGGTACCGTGCGCTACCGTCCGATGAATGTTCCCGGGAGACTTTGCCTCGTCCACACCTGACAAACCTGCCGTCATCATGGCTCGTAGCGGTCGGGTGATCAGTTTTGCCGAACTCGATGCCGGCGCCAATCGGCTGAGCAGGTTGCTCCGAGACGCCGGCCTGCAGCCCGGCGACCACGTTGCGCTCTGTATGGAGAACCATCCCCGCTACTTCGAGGTCCTCTGGGGCTGCCACTACGCAGGTTTGATCTACACGGCGTGTTCGTCGCGACTCACCAGCGACGAACTGGCGTACATCATCAACGACTGCGGTGCCTCCGCCTATATCACCAGCATCTACAAGGCCGACCAGGCCGCCGACATCGTCGACAAGATCCCGGAGGTCAGGGTCCGCCTGATGCTCGACGGTGTCGTCGACGGCTATGAAGCGTACGACGATGTGGTGCAGCGCTGTCCGGACGAGCCGCTCGAGAATCGCGTCGACGGGGACGACATGCTCTATTCCTCTGGGACCACGGGACGCCCGAAAGGCGTCGCCAGGCCGTTGGCGATGACCCCGCTCGGCCAGCCGAGTGGTGTCAACACGATGCTGTCGCTGATCTTCGGCACCAGCGACGCATCGATCTATTTGTCGCCCGCCCCGCTGTACCACGCCGCCCCGTTGCGGTTCTGCATGTCGACGCAGGCCCTCGGCGGCACGGTCGTGGTGATGGAACACTTCGACCCCGAGGAGTACCTCCAACTCGTCAGCAGGTATCAGGTGACGCACACCCAGGTCGTCCCGACGATGTTCATCCGCATGCTCAAACTCGATCAGGCAATCCGCGCCGCCGCCGACACGTCGTCCCTGCAATACGTGATCCACGCAGCGGCACCGTGTCCCGCACCGATCAAGAAGCAGATGATCGAATGGTGGGGGCCGATCATCCACGAGTACTACGCCGGTACCGAGGGAAATGGCTTCGTCTACTGCAACAGCGAGATGTGGTTGGCGCACGAGGGAACGGTCGGCATGCCGATCGGCTGCACCGTCCACATCGTCGCCGAGGACGGCGAGGAAGTGCCGCAGGGAGAGACCGGCACGGTGTATTTCGAGGGTGGGGCGACGTTCGAGTATCACAACGATCCCGAGAAGACGAAGGGGACGCGGCATCCGAAAGGCTGGTCGACGCTCGGAGACGTCGGCTATCTCGATGCCGGCGGCTTCCTGTTCCTGACCGACCGCAAGGCGTACATGATCATCACCGGCGGCGTCAACGTCTATCCGCAGGAGTCGGAAAACCTGCTGGTCACTCATCCAAAGGTCGTCGACGTCGCCGTTTTCGGCGTCCCCAACGACGACTTCGGTGAAGAGGTCAAGGCGGTCGTACAACCGGTGACGATGCCGGCGAACGACGAGGAGGCCGCAGCGTTGTCGAAGGAACTGATTGCCTTCTGCCGAGCGAATCTCGCCGATGTCAAGTGCCCACGTAGCGTTGATTTCCGCACCGAACTGCCACGTCACCCGACCGGCAAGCTCTACAAGCGCCTCCTCAAGGACGAATACTGGGCAACTGCCGGCCGCGCGATCTAGTCAGCGACCGGGTGGGCGTCGAACGACACTACGCATTGATGCTGACGAAGCGGATCTCGGTCATTTCCTTGACGCTGTAGGCCGGGCCCTCTCGGGTGTTGCCGCTGTCACGAACGCCGCCGTACGGCTGCTGGTCCGCTCGCCATGTCGGGACTTCGTTGATCAGCACGCCGCCATAGTCGAGGGTGGTGAAGGCCTTCATCGCTTTGGCGATGTCTGTCGTGAAGACGCCGGCCTGCAGACCGTATTCGGTCTCGTTGGCCATCCTCAGCGCGTCGTCGAAGTCGTCGTAGACGGCGATGCCGACGACCGGTCCGAAGACTTCTTTGGCGCAGACCTTCATGTCCTGTCGCACGTTGGTCAGGATCGTCGGTTGGAGCACCCCGTCCTCGTTGAAGTCGCCTCCGACGGCGACCGTTGCGCCTCCTGCGACGGCTTCGTCGATCCACGACTTGACCCGATCGCGTTCGCCGGTCGAGATCAATGCCGACACGTCGGTGTCCTCGTCGGACGGATCGCCGACCTTGAGCGTCTTGACACCCTCGACGAGTGCCTCCGTGAATCTGTCGGCGATCGAGGCCTGGACGAAGATGCGCTGCGTCGAGATGCAACTCTGGCCGGCGTGGGAGAACCCGGCAACCCTGACCTTCGTCGCCGCCGTCTGCCAGTCTCCGTCCGGCTCGATGATCAGCGGTGCATTGTTACCCAATTCCAGGCCGACCCGTTTGCGTGGAGCAGCCGCACGGATTCCCCAGCCGACTTCCGGCGAACCGGTGAAGGTGATCATCGCAATGCCGTCGTGCTCGACGATCGCATTGCCGACGGTGCGGCCGCCGCCCGTGACGACGTGCAGGTAGTCGGCGGGGAGACCCGCTTCGTCGATCAGCATCTCGGCGAGCGTGATCGCCGAGAATGGTGTCTGCGTTGCCGGTTTGAGCACCACCGGGCATCCGGCAGCGATCGCCGGAGCGAGTTTGTGGACGACGAGATTGAGCGGGAAATTGAACGGCGAGATCGCCCCGATGACGCCGATCGGCACTCGTAGCGTGAAGCCGAGCTTGCCTTCTCCTCCGGACATCGCGTCCAGCGGCACGACGTCGCCAGACAGCTTGCGCGCCTCGGCTGCTGCGAACTTGAACGTACCGACCGCTCGGCTCGCCTCGACCCTGGCGGTCTTCAACGGCTTGGCAGCCTCAGCCGAGATGATCTTGGCGAATTCCTCCAGTCGTGCCGTCAATCGTTCGGCGGCCTTGTCGAGGACCTCGGCTCGTTTCCACAGGGGAAGCGGGTGCTCGGCAAGCGCACGTTTGGCAACGGCCACGGCACGGTCGACGTCGGCAGGTACACATTCCGGGATCAGCCCGATCACTGCGCCGTTGTACGGGGAGAGCACGGTGATCGTCGACTCGGATGTGAAGCGTTCCCCGGCGAGGGGCAATGCGCGTACGTCAGCCATGACAGCGACGATACTTCCAAGATGGTCAGCACGACAGCCCGACATCCCTACCTCGACCACGACGGTCCGATCCCCTTCGCCCACCGCGGTGGAGCCAACAACGGCCTGCCGGAGAACACGATGGCGTCGTTCCAACATGCGTACGATCTCGGTTACCGATACTTCGAGACGGACGTGCAGTTGACCGCTGACGGCGTACTCGTCGCCTTCCATGACGATGACCTCCGTCGGACATGCGCGCTGCCAGGCAAGATCAGCGAGCTCAACTGGTCACAGGTCAACACGGCGTTGGTCGACGGGAAGGAACCGATCCCGCTGCTGACCGATCTCTTCGACGCGTTCCCCGACGCGCGTATCAACATCGACTGCAAAACGGACGCTGCGGTACTCCCGCTCTCCGCCATCCTGCGGCGCTGCGCAGCACTCCCCCGGGTCTGCGTCGGAGCGTTCTCCGACAAGCGCATTCGTCGGCTCCGGGCGATGTTCGGATCCGAACTGTGTACATCGATGGCACCGCTCGAGGTTGTCCGCTTCCTGCTCGGCTCCACGTCGACGACCGCTCAGACCGCTCAGGTTCCGACGAAGCAGTCCGGCATCGTGGTCGTGACGCCGCGATCAATCGCCAGAGCGCACGCCAAGAACGTCGCTCTCCATGTATGGACGATCGACGACACCGCCGAGATGAAGCGTTTGCTCGATCTCGGCGTCGACGGGATCATGACGGACGAGACGCAGCGGCTCAAGGACGTGTTCCTCTCCCGCGGGCTCGCCCTCTGACACGTTCCCGGTTACGGAATATCGCCGGATCTGCGCTCATTCCGTGACATCGGCGGAGTCCGGAAGCACACGTTGGCGATGAGGGCGACGGCGAATGCAGCGCTCGACGCAGTGGCGGCAGCGACAGTGCTGCCGATCTGCACCCCTCCGAGAGGCGGGATGTCGAGGTTCCAGAAGACGAGAGCGAACGCCCCGACGTACACCGCTCCCAGCAGGCCGAGCAGCGCGCCGAGTCTGGCCTTCCCCCACAACACGACGACCACCGAGGCGACCGCGAGCAGCGGGACAGCCGGCCACCAGAAGGTTGCGACGCGGATCACCGCGGTCGGCACCTCCTGAATCCGGCGGGCGACGCTCACGAGCTCGTAGCTCGACCTCCGCTCCTGCCCGGACTGCAGCCATGGCATGAACGTCGACGCCACGACACCGAACGCGCCGGCGCACACCGCAGCCTTGGCGAGCACCGGGCGGGAGAGCATCGCACGACGATACGGCCCACGTACCGCCGGACAGACTCGCTCCACGTTCCGTGAAGGTGCTGCGGACCGTTTTGCACCGCCGGCCGTGCACCAGTGGACTCAGTTTCTGGAGGGGGTGGAACCGTAGAGTGCTGGGTGTGGCCGGCACCTTCGATCTGACAGCACTCGGCTACGCGCGCATCGCCGTCGTGTCACCAGCGCTGCGGGTCGCGGATGTCCAGTTCAACGCCGAGGCCACCGTCGAGGCACTCGGGCAACTCGACCCGTCGACCGCCTTGGCGATCTTCCCGGAGCTGGGCCTCACCGGATACACGTGCGGCGATCTGTACCGCCAGCCAACGCTGCTCGATGCCGCTCGCCATGCACTCGGCGCCGTTGCCGTCGCTACGCAAGCCGGAGCCGCCGTGATCGTCGGTCTGCCGCTGATGGTGCGCGACCGGCTCTTCAACGTCGCCGCATTCTGTGCCGATGGTCTGATTCGTGGCGTCGTGCCGAAGCGGTACCTGCCGAACCGCAGTGAGTTCTACGACGACCGCTGGTTCACGAGACCGTCCGGCACCGAGCCGGACATGATCCGGGTGAACGGCACCGATGTCCCTTTTGGGATCGATCTGCTCTTCGAGGTCGGCGAGATGGTCGTCGGTATCGAGATCTGCGAGGATCTGTGGACGGTCGCACCGCCGAGCGGACCGCTCGCACTTGCCGGGGCGAATGTCATCGCCAACCCGTCCGCCAGTCCTGAACTGCTCGGCAAAGCCGAGTATCGCCGGTCGCTCGTCACCCAGCAATCGGCCCGTTGCCTTGCTGCGTACGCTTATGCCGGTGCGGGCCCAGGCGAATCGACGATGGACGTGGTCTACGGCGGTCATTCATTGATCGCCGAGAACGGTTCGGTTCTTGCGGAGACGACGAGATTCCAGTTCGGGACGCAGACTGCCGTCGCTGACGTCGATCTCGGCCGGCTGACACACGAGCGTCTGAACAACTCGAGCTTCGCCGCCGATGCCATCGCACCGATGCGACGTATTGCATGTCCACCCCGGGTCGTCGCCAAATCGACGACGCTGCTCCGCCAGCTGGACCGCCTGCCTTTCGTCCCGGACGACGAGTCGCAGCGCGCTCGCCATTGCGAAGAGATCTTCGCGATCCAAGCGGCCGGACTCGCCAAACGGCTTCGCCACACGACCGCCGAACGCATCGTGATCGGCGTGTCCGGCGGACTCGATTCGACACTTGCGCTGCTCGTTGCGGCACGCTCGTTCGACAGCCTGGGACTGTCCCGTGAACAGATCCTCGCTGTCACCATGCCGGGCTTCGGTACGACCGATCGGACCTATCGGAACGCACTCGGGCTGATGGCGGAACTCGGCGTCGACAGACGCGAGATAGCCATCACCGCTGCCGTACGGCAGCACTTCTCCGATATCGGCCACGACGAATCGACGCATGACATCGCCTACGAGAATTCGCAGGCGCGTGAACGCACACAGATACTGATGGACCTGGCGAACGAGGTCGGCGGGTTCGTCGTCGGTACGGGCGATCTCAGCGAGGCCGCGCTCGGCTGGATGACGTTCAACGGCGACCACATGAGTATGTATCACGTCAATATCGGCGTGCCGAAAACGCTCGTGCGCTACCTGGTGACGTGGGCTGCCGACGCCCAGTTCGACGGCGAGACACGCCGCATCCTCCACGACATCTTCGACACCCCGATCACCCCGGAACTGTTGCCGCTCGACAACGGCGCACTCGCCCAGAAGACCGAAGACACGGTCGGACCGTACGAGTTGCACGACTTCTTCCTCTTCCATGCGATCCGCGGAGGAGCGCGACCCGCAAAGGTCTTCGCCCTCGCCACGTTGGCGTTCAGTGACAGCTACGACGATGCGATGATCCTGCGGTGGCTGCGGACGTTCTGGAGCCGGTTCATCAGCCAGCAGTTCAAGCGTTCGGCGATGCCGGACGGCCCGAAGGTCGGCTCCGTCGCTCTCTCCCCGAGAGGCGACTGGCGCATGCCGAGCGACGCCTCCCCCGCCCTGTGGCTCGCCGAGATCGACGCCCTCGATACATGAGGCCTGTTGAACCGCTGAGACGAGTTGAAATGCGATCAGGAAACAATCTGCAAAAGGTCGCGCTGTAACCTCGGAAGTCATGCGCGTCGACACCAATTTCTTCTGCACCGTCCCGATGCCGGACGCCGGCGATCCCTCGATTCCGGCGACGTCGCGCCGCTACGGGAATGATGCCGTCATCGAGTGTTACCGCAACCTGCTGTCGTGGGCGAAGACCGCCGATGAACTCGGATTCGACACGATGTGGCTCACCGAACACCACTTCCAGCACGAGGGCTACGAGGTACTGCCGAACCTCATCCAGTTCGGGCAGCACTTGGCGATGCAAACGCAGCAGTTGCGACTGGGGCAGATGTTCAACGTCGTCCCGCAGTGGCATCCGCTGCGCCTGGCGGAGGACTTCGCCATCGCCGACATCATCACCGGTGGCCGTATGGAGTTCGGCGTCGGGCGCGGAACGGTGCCGCGTGAAGCATGGGCGTTGGGGACCGTCGTCGCCAGCGGCGACAACGCGATGTCCGCCGAGCACGACCGTATCAACCGCCAGATATTCGAAGAGTCGATCGAGATTATCAAGCTGGCCTGGTACAACGAACGATTCTCGTACGACGGCAAGCAGTTCACCCTGCCACCGCACGACGTGCCGGACCGCGGCACGCTGGTGAATGATCTGACATTGATCCCCAAGCCGTTGAGGTTCGTCGACATCTACCAGCCGGTGACCTCGCCGGAGACGATCGAGTACGTTCCGCGTGCCGGCCACAAGGCGATCTACTGGCTGCAAAACGCCGACAGCCAGAAGGCCAAATGGGACCGCTATGCGGCGATCCGCGAGGAGATCGGGACACCGGTCGGCCCTGGCGAGGACCGATGCCTGGTGATGAATATCCACGTCGCCGATACACGCGAAAAGGCGATCGCCCGCGGTGGGCCTGGTCACGACGAGTTCGTCAAGTTCCTGTCTCCGTACGGCCGGTTCTCGTCGTACAAGAATGCTGACGGATCGAAGGCTGCGTTCGACTTTTCGCCGACCGTCCAGGATTCGCTCGACCAGAAGATCCAGATCGTCGGCTCGATCGACGATGCCGTCGACATCCTCGGGTTCTGGCGAGACCTGCTCGATCTCCAG
Organism: Actinomycetes bacterium; assembly: GCA_025356335.1. Lineage (GTDB taxonomy): Bacteria > Actinomycetota > Acidimicrobiia > Acidimicrobiales > Ilumatobacteraceae > JANXUF01. Next base: position 77,193 of record JANXUF010000004.1, on the reverse strand, counting down.
CACGTCTGCTTCTTCTTCGACTATCCGGGCCTGACCCGTGATGAAATCGCCGAGCAGATGCATCTGGTCGTCGAAGAAGTACTGCCGCGCCTCGGTGAAAAGGTCGATTCGCGGCCGCTCGCCTCCGGCCTCGAACCACTGCTCTGATGTCGTTACAGGCGATCGGACCGGCGACCCGGCTGATCACATCGGCGACGCTGGCCGATGGACGAGTGGTCGACATCCGGGTCGGCGACGACGGACTGATCAGCGAGATCGGTGCACTCGCCGCGGCAGACGGCGAGCCGGTCGAGGACATTGCCGGCTATCTGCTCACGCCGTCGTTCGTCGAAGCGCATGCCCATCTCGACAAGGCCTTCCTGGCAGAACGCTTCGACAACCCGACCGGCGATCTCAACGGTGCGATCGCGGCGATGCGCGACAACCGCCACCTGATCACCTTCGACGACACTGTCGAACGCGCGGAACGGGCGGTTCGCCTACTCGCCTCCAATGGCGTGACGGTGATCCGTTCTCATGCCGACACGACGATCGACAACGGGCTCGCCTCGGTGACCGCGCTCGCCGAGGTTCGCCGGCGCGTGACAGGCCTCGTCGATCTGCAGATCGTTGCCCTCGGCGCCTGGCCGGTGTCCGGGCCGGAGGGCGCGGATGGTCGGGCGTTGCTGCACGATGCGCTCGGCGCAGGCGTCGATCTGGTCGGCGGCGTCCCGCACCTCGAAGGTGATCCCGTGGCGGCGACCGAGACACTGATGGAGATCGCCGCAGAGCATGGGGTCGGCGTGGATCTGCACACGGACGAGACGCTCGACCCCGGAGCAGTCGGCCTTCGCCTGCTCGCCGAACGGGTGATCGCCACTGGGTTTCCCCACGGCGTGACCGCGAGCCACTGCGTCAGCCTCGGCATGCAACCGGAATCACAGCAGCGTGCAACCGCTGAACTCGTCGCCGAAGCCGGGATCAGCGTCGTTGCTCTGCCGCAGACGAACCTCTATCTCCAGGCGAGGGGCCACGCTGTCGGTGCGCCGCGAGGGCTGACCGCCATTGCCGCCCTGCGGACGGCGAACGTCAACGTCGCCGCCGGAGCCGACAACCTGCAGGACCCGTTCAACCTCGTCGGCAAGGGCGACCCGTTGGAGACGGCAGCGTTGATGGTCATGGCTGGGCATCTGCTGCCCGTCGACGCCTACGCAACCGTGACGACGAACGCGCGGATCGCCGTGCTCGGCGCACCGGCGTCGGTCGAGGTCGGGCAACCCGGCGATTTCGTCGCCATCCGGGTCCCGAACATCCGCGAGTCGATCGCCTACCAACCAGAGTCGCGCTTGACGTTTCGTCAAGGCCGGATCGTCGCCCGAAAGGGCAGCTGAGCTGCGACGAAACGTTGCCGAAATATGGAGTTCACGGTCGAAGGCCGCCCGCTGTCAGCCGCTGGCGTATTCTGTTCGGGCGATGTCAACAACTGAGCATCCTCACGCTGCACAACCCGCCGCAGAACGCGCTGGATCACCGGTCACGGAACTCACGGCAGAACACCTCGTGAACCCTGCGGTGAACGGCAGGCTCGCCGGCAGGCGCGCCGTCGTCACCGGTGCCGCTCGCGGTATCGGTGCCGAAATTGCCAGAACATTCGCCGCTGAGGGTGCCTGCGTCGCCGTCCTCGATCTACTGCTCGACGAGGCGACGATCATCGCCAAGGAAATCGATGGTTTCGCTGTCGGGACCGATCTCAGCGACGCTGAGGCCACGCGGGTAGCGATGAGCGCGACGATCGACCACCTCGGCGGCATCGACATCCTGGTGAACAACGCCGGCGTGCTGAAGTTCTCCCCGCTCCTCGATATCTCCATCGAGGACTGGGATCTCACCTTCGATGTCAATGTCAGGGCGATGCTCGTCACGACGCAGGTCGCCGCGAAACGAATGATCGCCGACGGGAGCGGCGGCAAGATCGTAAACATGGCGTCGATGGGCGGCAAGCTCGGCGCACCCAATCAGGCGCACTACGCAGCTTCCAAGGGTGCAGTGATCTCGCTGACGCAGGTGGCGGCGATGGAACTCGGCCCCCATCAGATCAACGTCAACTGCATCTGCCCCGGCTACGTGCTGACGGAGATGGGCGCGGCGACGCGCACGCAGGCGATGATCGACGCCTGGTCGGCGAAGTCGCCGCTCGGTCGCCTCGGATGCCCGGGTGATGTTGCCAAGATGGCCCTGTTCCTCGCCTCGGCGGATTCGGACTATTGCACCGGTCAGGCGATGAACGTCACAGGTGGGATGATGATGCAATGACCGCAGTCGCAGGTTCACATTCGATCGGTGACATCCCAATTCTCGCCGCGCTGAAGTTCGACAACGTTTCGATGACCTATCCGGACGGAACGTTTGCCCTCGATTCGACGAACTTCGAGGTCCATCCAGGAGAATTCGTCACGATCGTCGGCCCGTCGGGCTGCGGCAAGTCGACGCTGCAGCGCATCGCCTCCGGCCTCTCCAAGCCCTCGACCGGAACGGTGACCGTCGACCATGACAGCCTCGGCTACGTCTTCCAGGATGCGACGTTGCTGCAGTGGAGAACCGTTCGCAAGAACATCGAGCTACTCGCCGAATTGAACGGCGTCCCGAAGGCCGAACGTCAGGCAAAGGCACAGGAGACGATCGACCTCGTCGGCCTCAACGGCTTCGAATCGAAGTACCCGAAACAACTGTCGGGCGGCATGAAAATGCGTGCATCGCTGGCGCGCTCACTCGTCCTCGATCCGAAATTGTTCCTCTTCGACGAGCCATTCGGTGCGCTTGACGAAATCACCCGCGAACGTCTGAACGACGAACTCCTCAGCCTCTTCCAGCGCTCGGGATTTGCATCACTGTTCATCACCCACTCGATTTACGAGGCTGTGTTCCTGTCGACGCGGGTACTGGTGATGTCTGCACGGCCGGGGCGGATCGTCGGGGACTTCGAGATTCCCTTCGAATATCCGAGAGCCCCGGACCTGCGTTTCGAGCCACAGTTCGCGGAACTGTCCGGTCGAGTTTCCCATGCCCTCCGAGGAGCGCACTCATGACTGCGCTATCGAATGAAGTCGGCCTAGGGGCAACCGCTCCCTCGATCAGCGAGAGCACTCTCGCCGAGGCGCAGGAAGTTGCCAGTCAACCGCATGACCAGACACCAACGAGACACATCAGCGACTACGTCGGACCGCCGATCACCTTCGCCGTGTTCATCGGATTCTGGTACCTGATGTCCGACTGGGGCCTCAAACACCTCTTCGACAAACCCAAGTTCCTGATCCCCGAGCCCCACGTGGTCGTCCACGACTCGCTGCAGAGCGTCCCGAGAGGCGACCTGCTCCGTGGGCTCGGATACACGACTCAGGTCGTGCTCATCGGTCTCGGCATCTCCATCGTTCTCGGTATGGCGCTGGCGATCGCCATGGCGCAGGCGCGCTGGCTGGAACGTTCCGTATGGCCCTATCTTGTGGCCCTGCAAGCGATTCCCATCCTCGCGATGGTCCCGCTCATCGGCTCGATCATGGGGTACGAGGTCAATTCACGCATCCTCGTGTGCGTCATCATCTCGATCTTCCCGATCGTTTCGAACACGTTGTTCGGGCTACTTTCCGCAGATCAGGGCCAGCACGACCTCTTCACGCTGCGGAACGCCTCCAGGTTCACGCGCCTGTGGAAATTGCAGCTGCCTGCCGCAATGCCATCGGTGTTCACCGGCTTCCGCATTTCCGCAGGCCTGTCCGTCGTCGGCGCGATCGTCGGTGAACTCTTCTTCGTCCGAGGCGGCAAGGGCATCGGGGCACTGCTCGACCAGTATCGATCGCGCAACATCTACCCGCTCGCCTTCGGCGCGCTGGTGCTGTGCGCAGTTCTCGGCATCGCCGTTTTCATCATCTTCGGCTGGATCGGCAAGTTGGTCGTCGGGCGCTGGTACGTCAGCACCCGCAAGTCCAGTTGAGCCGTCGGCATCCATATCTCTACCAAGGGAACAACGTGAACATGAGAAGGAGAACACGTGATTAAGCGCAAGCAGAAGGCGCTGCTCGCATTGCCGATCGTGGCAATGGCATTCAGCGCCTGCGGCAGCAGTGCCACCAAAACATCCTCGGCAACGACGGGTGCCGCCTCGACAGCAGCCGGGACGACGGGTGCCGCCTCGACAGCAGCCGGGACGACGGGTGCCGTCTCGACAGCAGCCGGGACGACCGCACGAACGGCATCGGGGAGCGCCGCCGCCAGCGGTGATGTCAGCCTGAAGGGCATCTGCCCGGACACCGTCACGATCCAGACGGACTGGAACCCTGAGGGAGAGCACGGGTTCCTCTATCAGATGGTCGGCGACAACCCGACGATCGACACCAAGGCCGTCAAGGTCACCGGAGAATTGATGGCCAGCGGCAAGGACACTGGCGTGAAGATCGAGGTTCGCTCCGGCGGCCCGGCGATCGGCTACGGAACGGTGACGGCGCAGATGTACACGGATTCGAGCATCTTCCTCGGCTTCGTCTATACCGACGAGGCGATCCAGAACTCTTCGAAGTTCCCGACGGTCGCCGTTGAGAGCGGTTTCGAGAAGAACCCACAGATGGTCATGTGGGATCCAGTGACCTACCCGGACGTGACGTCGATTGCCGATCTCGGCAAGAAGAAGGTCCTCATCCGGTACTTCAAGGGCGCCGCATGGATCGACTACTTCACATCCGCCGGCATCCTCTCGAAGGATCAGGTCGATGGATCCTACGACGGCAAGCCGGCCGGCTTCATCGCCGACCAGGGCAAGTCAGCGCAACAGGGCTTCGGTTCTGCAGAGCCATACCAGTACGAGAAGGAGATCAAGGACTGGGGCAAGGCCGTCAAGTACCAGTACATCAACGATGCCGGCTGGGACAACTACGCCGAGTCGATTGCCACCAAGCCCGAAAACATCACCAAATACGCTGACTGCCTGAAGAAACTCGTCCCCATCATCCAGCACTCAGCGGTCGACTATTTGAACTCGCCGGCCAAGGCCAACGCCTTGATCGTCGATGCAGTCACGAAGTTCAACAACGGCTGGATCTATTCCGCCGGGCTCGCCGACTACTCCGTCGCCACGATGAAGAAGGACGGACTCCTGGCCAACGGTACCGATGGAACGATGGGCAGCTTCGACGCGACGCGCGTGGACAAGCTGATCGCCGAGGCAACTCCGGTGTATACCTCAGGCGGACAGGCTCCAAAAGCTGGCCTGAAGTCGTCCGACATCGTGACCAACCAGTTCATCGACAAGACCATCCATATGTGAGACGCAATGCAGAAGGGCGCCGGCCGCGAGGTCGGCGCCCTTTTGCTTTCCCAGGCGGATCCGCTTCCTCGCTACCGGGTTCGGCCGCGAACAGGACTGCGCTTCTCAGCGACCGAAGTCGAAGACGGCGATCTCTTCGAAGGCCTCGACGAGCCCCGTCACGGAACCTTCGAACAGCTGCTTGCCGAGCTCGGCGGTGGCATCCGTCGGGTCGCCGATGTATCCCTCGGGGTCGAAGTCGTTCGACAGCCACCCGAAGCTGACGCGTCCGCCGAAGCGCACATATTTGTTTGCCGCCATCTTCTCCGGTACCTTGCGCGAAATATTTGTCATATCAATAAGATCGGGCCGGAGATGCATCATCACGGACGTCTCCTGGATGCCTCCGTGGATTCCCATCCCCAGTTCTGACGAGGGCGACACGCCACCCTGATCGACCGGCATACCCGGATGCGTGAGAAAGGTCTTCAGCCCATGAGCAAGACGGATATCGCGGCACGCAACATTCAGCAGCGCGCTGTTTCCTCCGTGCCCGTTGAGGAACACCAGCCGCTTCGCCGGTGTGGTGGCGATACAGCGACCGATGTCGTCGAGCACGCTCAGCAGCGTTGTCGCCGTCAGCCAGATCGTGCCGGGCGACCAGGCATGTTCGTTGGACTTCGTGTAGGCCAATGTCGGCAGCAACCACACATCCAGACCATTGGTGCGGGCTTCGGCACACGCTGCCTCGGCGACGGCGGTGGCGACGACGGTGTCGGTGTTGAACGGCAGGTGCGGGCCGTGCTGTTCGATAGCGCCGAGCGGCTGGACGATGATGCTGTTCTCCGTCAGCGCCGTGGCGACTTCTGGCCCTCTGAGTTCTTCGAGTCGTTTCAAAGTAGTCACGGTTCCAGACTAGGCGGCACGAGCGCGGCGCAGCGATGAGCGACTTCGGGGCAATCGTCATCGGTGCGGGCCACAACGGGCTCGTCGCTGCCGCCTACCTGGCACGGCATGGAATGAAAACACTGCTGGTCGAGGCGCGGGAGACGGTCGGCGGTTGCGCCTCGAGCGAAGACGTGCTCGGCGTGCGCGTCAATATCTGTAATTGCGATCACCTGACGTTTCGGACGACGCCGGTCATCGAAGAATTGGGCCTCGGTGCCCACGGCCTGCAGTACCTCGACGTCGACCCAGGGGCGATGAACATGGCATGGTCCGGCGGAGCGATCTGGCCCTCGTTCCATTCACTCGAACGCACGCTCGAAGGTCTCCGCATGACCCATCCCAACGAGGTCGACGGCTATCGTCGATACGCCGCTGCAGCGATGCCGGCCGTTCGACTGATCCTCGATGCCGCTGCCGAGCCGCCTTCAGCGCGTCGCCTGATCGGCAAGGTCGTGCAGCACAGAGGCAGGGGTGCGTCGACACTCCTGCGATGGAGCCGCATGAGCGCCGCCGATGTGATCAGATCGTTCTTCGAGACTGATGCGTTGCAGGCACCTGGCATGGTCGCCGGTCCGATGGTCTGGGGCATTTCACCGGAAACGCCAGGAACCGGCCTCGGGGCGCTGAGCTATGCAATGCGCCACGTGTCGACGGTCGGACGGCCGATCGGCGGCAGCGGCATGGTCCCGATCTCGCTGCAGTCTGCATTCCTGGCGAGCGGTGGGACGCTGCGGGCATCGACACGCGTGACGGCGATCAACTGCACGTCGACGGGCGTCGCCGGCATCACCGTGGACGACGGGACGGAGATCACCGCACCGATCGTCGTCTCCGCCTGCGACCCGCACAGCACGTTCCTGTCCTGGCTGCGCAACCCCCCTGCCGGTGCCGGCCCACTGATCGAACGCTGGCAGGCAACGCCACATGCCGAAGGCTACGAATCGAAAATCGACGCGGCGATGACGGTGCTGCCCGTTTACAAGCGCCTCGATCCGAAGCTCGCGACACAACTCGACTTCGATCCGCTGGCGGCGACGACGTACGTCGCCCCGAGCATTGGCGACATGGTGCGGGGTGCATCGATGATGAAGTCCGGAACGGTGCTCGACAGACCCGCATTCTTTGCCAATATCCCGACGGTGCTGGACCCGTCGATGGGAACACCGGGAACCCATGTGCTCAGCCTCGAGGCGCTGTACACGCCCTACGGCGTGCAGGGCGGTTGGACAGGGTCCGCTGAGCCACAACGCTGGATCGACCAGTACGCGACGCTGCTCGAACCAGGATGGAAGGAGGGCCTCGGCCAGTGGCGGGTGATGACGCCGGATCGCTATGAAGGCGAATTCAACCTACCGAAGGGGCACGCCACCTCGTTCGCCGGAGGACCGCTTGCAGCGCTGCACTCGAAGTCTCCCGAGTTGACGCGCTACCGGACGCCTGTCGACGGTCTGTACATCACCGGCGCAGCAACATTCCCCGGCGCCGGTGTCTGGGGTGCGAGCGGTCGCAATTGCGCGCTGACGATCCTCGCCCGCCACAACGCCTGACACCCTGCGGTCCGGTCGGTCTCGTCGGTCCGGTCGGTCCCGGACAGGCCCGAGCGCAGTGAGCGGCATCGGAGCGCCACTTCGTGGTGAGCTGCCGAGCGTGCGGCCATTTCCACTAGGTTCGGTGATTCGTCGTCCAGGAGGTTGAGTCGGTTGTCAGCAGAGCGCGAGATTTTGACGTGGGAGCTGTTCGGGAGCGCCTCTCGTGAGCTCGCTCAACAGATCGCCGACGACGGCTACGAACCGGACATCATTCTGGCGATCGCTCGCGGCGGGCTGCTGATCGCCGGAGCGCTCGGATACGCGCTGTCGGTCAAGAACGTCTACACGATGAACGTCGAGTTCTACACAGGCGTCGACGAGCGCCTCGACGTGCCGCTGATCCTGCCACCGGTCCCCGACCTCGACGCAATTGCCGAGGCCAGAGTGCTGATCGCCGACGACGTCGCCGACACCGGCAAGACGCTCGAACTCGTCAAGGAGTTCTGCCTCGGCAAGGTCGCCGAAGTCCGCGCCGCCGTCATCTACGAGAAGTCGCACTCCGTCATCAAGTGCGAGTACGTGTGGAAGAAGACCGACATGTGGATCAACTTCCCGTGGAGCGACAAGGACCCCGTCGCCAAACGCGACTGGTCCGTCAAAGACGCCTGAGGACCCCGACACAGCGGTCACGCCGATTCCGCCACCACGGAATCCACGTGACCACGGAGAATTTGCCGGCCTCATTCCGATTTCGGCGTCGTCATGCACTCATGGGTGGGGTGAATACCGATGCATCCGAACTCGTCCACCGACTCCTTCACGCGCAGCACGGCGTCGCCGGCTTCGACCAACTCCTCCGTTGCGGGCTGACGGAACGCCAGATCTACGCGCTCCGTGAGTCGACTCGGCTGCGATTGATCGGTCCACGGACGTTCGTCGCGTGGGGCGCTCCGCACAGCTTCGAACGAGACATCGTCAGCGGATTGCTGGTACTCGGCAGCGGGGCCGTCATCAGTCATCGCGCGGCGGCACGCATGTGGAGGTTCGATGGGTTCGAGGACGCCGTTGCCGAATTCACGACCACCCGCATGGATCGCAACAGCGGCGCTGCGTTGGCCGTTCATTCCACGCGGCGGCTCGGCCCCGGCGACACGGCGACGATCCCGTGCCACGATCTACCGCCTTCGGCACGGACCGACAGGCAACTGCTTGCGGCGGGCGTGATGACGTCGTGGCCAATCTCAACGGCGGCGCGGACGATCATCGACCTCTGCTCCGTCACCGACGTCGACGCCGTCGCGGGTGCCGTCGACAGCGCGTGCCGACTTGGTCTCGTGTCGCCCACCTACGTCGCCCGTTTCGCCCGCCCGCTACGGGTGGGCCGGCCGTGGATTGCCAAGCTCGACGCAGTGCTGCTCGACGCCGGCGTGCACTCGTGGCTCGAACGCGAGTTCTCTCAACTGCTTCGACGACACGGACTCCCGAAACCGCGGACGCAAGTTGTGCACCGAACGGCGCAGAGCCAGGCCCGGGTCGACTTCGAGTTCACCGAGCAACGCGTGATCGTCGAGGTCAGCGGGCGTCGCGGACATTCGAGCGACGCAGACCGCGATCGCGACGCGGAGCGACGCAACCAGTTGCAGGGCGAGGGTTTCGCCGTGATCGAATACTCGACCCATGCCGTACTGCAGCGAGGCGACAAGGTGGCCGCAGAGATCGCCTAATGGCTCCGACCGAACCGCCGCGGTCACCCACATTCCGCCACTGCGGAATCCTCGTGACCGACTCCCCACACCAGGCCGCCGCGGTCACCCACATTCCGCCACCACGGAATCCTCGTGACCGACCCCCCACACCAGGCCCCGCGGTCACCCACACTCCGCCACCACGGAATCCTCGTGACCGACCCCCCACACCGGACCGCCGCGCGCAGATTCAGACGACGACGATGCCTTCGATGTCCGGTTGACCCGGGGGAATGCGGGGGTCCATGGCATCGAGGGCATGCACGAGGATCTGGGCGACAGCGAGGTTGCGGACCCAGTTGCGGTCCGACGGCACGATGTACCACGGCGCGTCACGGGTACCGGTTTCACTGAAGACGTCCTCATAGGCCTCCATGAACTTCGGCCACAGTGCCCGGTCGACAAGGTCCTGCTTGTTGAACTTCCAACGCTTCTCGATGGTGTCGATACGGTCCTGCTCACGCCGGCGTTGCGCTTCGAGCGAGATCTGGAGGTGGATCTTGACGATCTTCGTCCCCTCCTCGGTCGCCATTCGCTCGAACTCACGGATATGACGGAACCGCTTGCGCCACCGCTCCTCCGGGACATACCCGTGCACACGGACGACGAGCACGTCTTCATAGTGCGAGCGGTTGAAGATGCCGATCTGACCACGATGCGGCATCGCTGCATGCACTCGCCACAGGTAGTCGTGGGCCAGCTCCTCCGACGAAGGCGCCTTGAACGACGTCACGCTCACGCCGGCGGGGTTGACCCCGGTGAAGATGCTGCGAACCACGCCGTCCTTACCAGCGGCATCCATCGCCTGCAGCACCACGAGCAGCGACTGCTTCGACTCGGCGGCGAGACGGTTCTGCAGTTCACTGAGGCGCGTGATCAGTTTTCCCAACTCCTGCTTGGCGTCGGACTTCTCCCACCCAAATGTCTCGTCAGGCTTTCGCCGGGACAGGTTCGCCTGCTTCCCTGGGGCGACCATCATCTTGTTGAGCATTACCTGAAACTACTGCGAGCGTCGAACTCGTCATGCTCACCGTCGAAGTTGACACGCTGCCAAGAAATTCCAGGACGGCCGACAAAGCCGGCGCTCAAACTCGTAAGTCGCGCGCATGTCCCGGCTATGGTTCGAGATATCCAATGTGGCGGGGGTCACATACGACCGCATTGGTGATTGTCAGCCACTCGAATTGGGGGATCGCAGCATGAGAAGACCACAGCGAACGGATCGACGCACTGGAATGAAGGTGGTGGGCGCCGCATTCAGCTTTGCGCTGATCGCCGGTGCGTGCAGCAGCAAGAAGGACGATTCCGCAAAGACGGTGTCGTCCACCGCTGCTGCAACCGTCACGACGGCAGCCGCTACAACCGGCACGACCGCAGCCGCGGCGACGACGACTGCGGGAACAGCGACCGCCGCCACGACGGGTGCGACGACCGCCGTCACGACAGCAGTCACCGACGTGGCGACCACCGCTGTCGTCTCGACCGTCGCAGCAGAAAAGCCGGTACTCGGCGGCAAGCTCATCGTCTCCGGTGAGGCCAAGGTCGCCTCCCCGTGGACCCCGGCAGCGATGCAGTGCGACTCGTACTGCCAGGAACGCGCCCGCAGCTTCTTCGACCCGATTGCGGCACTCGGCGATGACGGCAAGGTGCATCCGTTCCTTGCATCGGCGATCACTCCCAATGCCGACTTCTCCGTGTGGACGGTCACCGTTCGCCCGAATATCACGTTCACCGATGGCACGCCCGTCAACGCCGACGCCATGATCCGCAACCTGCAGGACTCCGGCCAGGGCATCCTCATCGCCGGTGCACTGACCGATGTCGCCAAGAATCCCGACAAGTCGTTGAAGATCGTCAAGAAGGACGACATGAACTTCGACATCTACATGGGCAAGGGCGGCGACCCGGCCAAACCATTCACTTGGTCGACATTCGATCGCTATCTCACCGGCCAGTTGGGCCTGATCGCCTCGCCGAAATGGCTCGATGAGGTCAAGGCAGACCCCACCAAGGCGACGTCTCCGATCGGATCGGGTCCGTTCACGCTCGCCAGCTACACCGATGACCTGCTCGTGGTCAAGAAGAACCCGAAGTATTGGCAGAAGGACAAGGACGGAGTGACCTTGCCGTACCTGGACGAGATCGACTTCAAGGTGATTCCCGACAGCGCGAACGCCGAAAAGGCGTTGCTTGCCGGTGACATCGACATCTTCTCGACGTCGAACGCCGGCGTCGTCAAGAACTTCCGCGACAAGGCTGCCCAGTACCCAATGAACGAGCAGACGAAGCAGAGCGAGACCAACTTCCTGCTGATCGATCTCTCCAAGCCAGGTCCGCTGTCAGATCAGCGGGTCCGCTGCGCACTGTCGGAGTCGATCGACCGCAAGGAATACATCGACGCAACCGAGGGCGGCATCACGCAGCCGGCGAACGGCCCGTTCTCCCCCGGCCAGCAGGGCTATCTCGCCGACAACGGCTTGAAGACCGCACAGGACATCCCCGGCGCCAAGGCGCTCATCGACGACTACAAGAAGGCGACGGGCTCCTCGTCGGTCGACATCACGATCGGGTTCACTCCGACGGCAGACAATGCGACGACCGCAGAATTGCTCAAGGGATATTGGCAGCAGATCGGCGTCAACCTGACCGTGCAGACGGTCGAACAGTCTGCGTTCATCACCAACGCCCTGCTCGGCATCCCCGACTTCCACATGTACGGATGGCGTCAGCACGCCGGCGGCAAGGTCGACGACCAGTACTTCTGGTGGCACAGCGCCGGCTCACACCCTGACGGCAAGCTGTCATTGAACTTCGCCCGTATCAACGACCCGAAGATCGATGCCGGTCTCGACGCCGCCCGTGAGGCGAAAGACGACGCGACGGCACAGAAGGCCGCAGAGGATGTCAACCGGGAATTCGGTTCACAGTGCCTGTTCATCCCGCTCGACTACACGATCTGGGGAACCCCGCACAAGGCATCAGTCCATGGCCTCGCCACGACCGTCCTGCCAGACGGTGGAACCGCTCAGGACGGCGCCGGATTCTCCGGTCAGTTCTGGCTCAACACCATCTGGATCAAGCCCTAGTCACCTGATCGGTCATCCTTCCGCAGCGGCGCCGTGCTGCTGTGGAAGGATGCCCCCTTCCACATACCCACCTACCGACCTATCAATCGCATCCTCACGGAGTTGGAGTCAGCTTGAGATACGCCGCCCAGAAAACTGCGCAGTTCCTCATCGTCTTCGTCATCGTCACCTTCGGTGTGCTCGTGGCCATGCGCCTCGGTGTCAACGACCCGGCGCGCCGGATGCTGGGGGGAACGGCGACACAGGCGAACATCGACGCCGTCACCGCCAAGTACCACCTGAACAGCGACTATTTCACGCAGTACTTCTACTGGGTCAAGAACATGTTGACGCTCGATCTCGGCCGCTCCGAAATCTTCTCCACCGACGTCAGGACGTTGCTCCGCCAGAAGGTCCCGACGACGCTGCTACTGACCATCTACGCCGTAGTTCTCGCGTTGCTGATCGCCCTACCGGTCGCCGTGCTCTCCGCTTACCGTCGCGACGGCCTGTTCGACAAGAGCGCCGGCTTCTTTTCTTTCGCCTTCGTGTCGATCCCCGGCGTGGTGCTCGGCATCTTGTTGCTGCTCGTGTTCTCGATCCATTTCCACTGGTTCCCGGCGAACAGCAACAAGATCTACCCATGGGACAACCCGTTGCAGAGCGCCAAGAACTTCTTCCTGCCGACGCTCACGCTCGCACTACCGATTTCGGCGATCTTCACCCGACTGCTGCGCGGCGACATGATCATGACCCTGCAGAGCGACTTCATCACCCTCGCCAGAGCCAAGGGCGTGTCCCCCCAGCGGGTCCTGTGGCGCCATGCGCTGAGGAGTTCGGTGTTCTCGTTGCTGACGAGTGTCGGCCTCCAGCTGAGCGGCCTGCTCGGTGGTGCCGTGCTCGTCGAATCATTGTTCGGTTTGAACGGGCTCGGGCAAATGCTGCTCGAGTCGCTGCTGCGCGGCGACCTCCTCGTCATCCAGACCGCCACGGCGATTCTCGTCGTCGGCGTCGTCTTCACGAACTTGGCGATCGACCTGCTGTATGCCGTCGTCGACCCGCGTATTCGCCTCGCCAGAGCCTTGGGATAATCGCATGACCTTGATCACTGACACCACCTCGATGACGCCGACACCTCTCGACGTGCCTCCCGCAGCCGAACCGCTGCCGAAGCGATCGCGCAGCAAGATCCACGTCGGGTTCTGGATCGCCCTCGCATGGGTTGCCGCGCTGCTGTTGATGGCGATCTTCGCCGATCAGCTGTCGTTCATCCGCCTGCCGACGGCAGCCGTCAAGAACCACGGCAGATCGACGGCCGGTTACAAGCTCGGGCCAGGTTGGAATGCATGGTTCGGTGTCGACTCGACCGGACGCGATGTCTTCTCGAAGGTCATCTACGGGGCGAGGACGACGTTGAAGGTCGGCCTCTGGTCGACGGTGATCGGCCTGCTCGTCGGGACATTCATGGGACTCATCGCCGGCTATTTCAAAGGCACGTACGACCGGGTGATCTCGATCGTCGTCGATATCATGCTCGCGGTTCCGCCGCTCGTCTTGGCGATCATCATCGTCTATCGGGTCGGCGACCTGCAGCAGGACCGCCCAGGGAATCCCGGCATTCTCAAATGGTTCACACGAACCGAGCAGATCACCGTCGTCCTCAGCCTGCTGGCCATCGCTCCACTGGCCAGAATCGTGAGAGCACTGACGATGTCATTGGCGCAACGCGACTTCGTACTGGCGGCCAGAAGTGTCGGTGCCAAGAACTTCCGGATCATCACCAGGGAGATCCTGCCGAACCTCATCCCAGCGATGATGTCCGTCGCCTTCACGGGCCTTGCACTGTTGATCTCCGCAGAGGCAGCCTTGGCGTTTCTCGGGTTCAGCGTCGAGACCGGCACACCGACCTGGGGAAAGATGATCAACGCCTCGTACCGGGACATGGACAAGGCGTGGTGGGCGACGTTGTTCCCGAGTCTCGTGCTGTTCCTGACCGTGCTCGCCTTCAACGTCATCGGTGACCGAATCGCCCGCCACTACGACATCCGAGAGGCGGCGCTGTGAGCCGGAACTATCCGACACGCCCCGAAACCGGCGTCCTGCTCGACGTCGAGGACCTGGCAACGGGATTCAAGACCGGCCGCGGGCTGGTCAGGGCCGTCGATGGTGTCTCGTTGAAACTCGATCGCGGTAAGGCCCTCGGCATCGTCGGCGAGTCCGGGTCAGGAAAGACGATCCTCTCCCGATCGATCATGGGCCTGCTCCCCCGCCGAGGCGTCGTCCGCGCCGGCGAGGTTCGCTTCGAAGGTGCTCGGATCGATCAGCTGACGATCAAGCAGATGCGTCAATACTGGGGCAAAGAAATGGCGATGATCTTCCAGGATCCGATGACGTCGCTCAACCCGCTGATGAAGATCGGGGCACAGATCACCGAACCGCTGAAGACGCATCTCGGCATGGGCCGCGAAACAGCGTCGGACACCGCCGAAAAGCTGCTCGTCGATGTCGGCATTCCCGAAGCCCATCGCCGTTTGAACCAGTATCCGCACGAACTGTCCGGCGGCATGCGCCAACGCGTGATGATCGCCATCGCCATGGCCTGCGGCCCGACGATGCTGTTCGCCGACGAACCCACGACGGCGCTCGACGTGACCGTGCAGGCGCAGATCCTCGACCTCCTCGAAGAGCAACGTCGCGACCGCAACATGAGTCTGATTCTCGTGACTCACGACCTTGGTGTCGTCGCCGGGCACACCGACGAGATCGTCGTCATGTACGCCGGCAAGATCGTCGAGAAGGCACCGACTGGCGTGTTGTTCTCGCAGATGCGGCATCCCTATACCGAGGCGCTACTGGCGAGTATCCCGAAGATCGAGCAGCCATCGCACACGCGCCTGCACGCCATCGCCGGTCGACCGCCCGATCTCGTCAACCCGCCGACCGGGTGCCGTTTCGCGCCGCGTTGCCAGTATGCACAGGACCGCTGCCGCCAGCAGGAACCACCGTTGACCGCTGGTGATCATCCGGAACACGCCTACGCCTGTTGGTTCCCGGTGGTGACCGGCGGATTCGATCGCCCAGCAGCCACCGACGCAACGACCGACTCCAACGTCGCCGTCACCATCGGAGGACTGCGCTGATGGCCGGTACCGGAACCGCACACCTGCACACCGCTGACGAAGCACTGCTGCGTCTCGAGAACCTCGTCGTCGAATTTCCGGTCGGCCGCACCGGCCTCAAGGTCAACGCCGTCTCAGGGATTAGCCTCGACGTGATCCCTGGCGAGACACTTGGACTGGTCGGTGAGTCGGGTTGCGGCAAGTCGACCACCGGCAGGGCGATCATGCAACTCCCCCGTCCGACCTCCGGCTCGATCATCTTCGACGGCAACGAACTGACGAAGATGAGCGGCGATTCGATGCGCAAGGTGCGCACCAATATCCAGATGATCTTCCAGGACCCGATCTCGTCGCTCAATCCTCGACGCAAGGTCCGCGACATCGTCATGGAACCGCTGATGATCTGGGAGGTCGGCACGAAAGCCGAACGTGCCGCCAAGGTCGACGCCACCCTCGAAGAAGTCGGAATCGATCCCAAACGTGCGGCGGAGAGCCAGCCTCATCAGTTCTCCGGCGGTCAGTGCCAGCGCATCTCGATCGCCAGGGCGCTGGTGCTCGATCCGAAAATGATCATCTGCGACGAGCCGGTCTCGGCGCTCGACGTCAGCGTCCAGGCACAGGTCCTGAACCTCTTGGAGGATCTCAAAGCGAAGCGCAATCTGACGCTGATCTTCATCGCCCACGACCTTGCCGTCGTCAAGAACATCAGCGACCGCGTCGCTGTCATGTACCTCGGCAAAGTGTGCG
The DNA here is from genome assembly GCA_025356335.1 of Actinomycetes bacterium. Taxonomy (GTDB): domain Bacteria; phylum Actinomycetota; class Acidimicrobiia; order Acidimicrobiales; family Ilumatobacteraceae; genus JANXUF01. The sequence continues at coordinate 60,768 of JANXUF010000004.1, read as the reverse complement.
AGGTTGCCAAGTCAGACGATCTCTACGCCCGCCCGACGCATCCGTATACCGATCTGCTGCTGAAGTCGATCCCGGTGCCGGATCCGACGGTCAAGGTGCTGGCGACGAAGATCCTCGGAGAAATCCCCTCGCCGGTGCTGCCGCCGTCCGGCTGCCGGTTCCGGACGCGTTGCCCGTTTGCCACGGATATCTGCGCCAAGGAAGAACCGCAACTCCGCGACATCGGTGGCGAGCACTTCATCGCCTGTCACCATCCGATCGAACACCTCGCCTAGCGTGCCGTTCTTCGACGATTCACCCGTCAGGTGGCGGTCACGACCGCGCAGCGCGGTGGTCGGGCGGAGCGGGCTGAAGGTTTCCGCAAAACCGTTTCTCTGTCACACCCATTGACTAGCGTCGCAGCCGTGTCTGTACCCGTGCAACAGATGGCCCCGGCCATCGACTACCGCAGCGTGCTCAGCGCGCAGCAGCACGGCCGGTTCGACCCGACGACGCAGGCCGAGCCAAACGGCTGGTGGCGAGCAACGTTGACCCCGGACGGACCGGCGAGCCTGCACATCTGGTGGTCCTCCGCTGGTCTCGACGCATCTGCATGGGGCCCTGGGGGCGATCACGCACTGTCGACGGTCGCTGCGCTCACCGGGCAGTTGGACGAGCCGCCGGCGGATATCAGCCCAGCGCATCCGGCGGTTGCCGCGGCGATGCGTCGCAACCCGATGCCACGCATCGGACACGGCGGCGGCCTCTACCACACGGTGCTGCCATTGATCCTCGAACAGCGCGTCACCACCCGCGAAGCGATGCGTTCGTACGCCTCGTTGTGCAGGGTGTTCGGCGGAATCGCCCCGGGACCACGGCCGATGCGTCTGCCCCCGGCACCCGACGTGCTGGCGACACTGCCGTATTGGCGGTTCCACCGATTCGGGATCGAACGCAAGCGCGCAGAAGCAATCAAGGCCTTCGCTTCGCACCAGCGCCTGGTCACCTCGATCGAGGCGGACGCAGCGCCACGAGTCGCACTGCAGCGTTTGACGCTCATACCGGGAATCGGCCAATGGACGATCGGCTGCGCAGGCGGACCGGCATTCGGCGATCCGGACGCCATCGCCGTCGGTGACTTCTGGCTGTGCCATCTCGTGACGCAGGCGCTGACCGGCCGACCACGTGGGAGCGACGCAGAAATGCTCGAACTGCTGGCGCCCTACGCCGGGCAGCGCAGCCGGGTGATCAGGCTGCTGACGGCCGACGGTCACGGTATCCAACGCTTCGGCCCCGGTATCCGGGTTCTCCCGATCGCGGCGATGTGAGCTCGGTTCCAACGCTCCGCCGCGGCGCGCTGTTCGGGTCGCTCGCCGTCCGCAGGCGGCGAGACGACACTGCCATCGCCGACGCGGGTGACGGTGAGACGACGTGGCGCGGTGCCGTCGCTGCCGGCTTTGTCGCCTACGTCGTGTCGCGCATCTTCGTCGCCATCGGCGCGGCGGTCGTCACGACGTCCAACTCTGTCGCCACCGCCCCGTACAAGCCTCGGCCGAGAAACGCCTTCCGCGGCATGCTCGACGTCTTCACCTCGTGGGACAGCAAGTGGTACCTCGAAATCGTCAGACGGGGGTATCCGCACTTCGTTCCGCCGAACGTCACGTACGAATACGACACCGACCATCTGCGCGCCGCCCGTGGTGCCTTCTTCCCGCTGTACCCGTTGATCATCCGCGCCGCCGACACGGTGCTACCAGGCCGTGACGTCGCAGCCGCACTCGCCGTCAACCTGGTCGTCGGGCTGGCGGCGATCGTCGGGGTGGGCTGGCTGGCGAGCCAGTTCTTCGACCACGACGTCGCCAAGCGGGCGATGATCCTGACCGCCTTCTTCCCCGGCAGTTTCGTTCTGTCGCTGGCCTATGCCGAGGGTCTGCTGATCGTCCTCGCCTGTGCCTGTCTCGTCTGGCTCGGCCAGAAGCGATGGTTCCTTGCCGGCATCGCTGCCGGCCTGGCGACGATGACACGCCCGAACGGCATCGCCCTCGTCGTTGCCTGCGGGGTCGCCGCCATCGTCGCCATCCGCAACGAGCGGGCGTGGAGATCACTGGTTGCCCCGGCATTGGCACCCGTCGGATTCATCGGGTTCCAGTTGTTCATGCGTCATCAGACCGGCGAGCCGGCCGCCTGGTTCCGCATCCAGCGCGAGGCGTGGCACGAGGGATACAGCTGGGGATGGACCGCGTTGCGCGAGGTCGGTAACAGCATCATCCATCCGCTCGCATCTCCGACGTTCCTGATGTGCACGCTGACGCTCGTCGCCCTCGTTTTCATGCTGGTCGTCAGCCGTCGCCAGCGCCTTCCGCTCTACGTCTGGGCGTACACGCTGGCGATCGTCGTATTGATGATCATCCCCAAGACCGTGACCGCCAGACCGCGTTTCCTGTTCACCGCGTTCCCGCTGTTCATCGGCGTCGCTGCCTGGTGGCCGAAGAAGTGGAATGACGCCTGGACGTATCTGATGCTGTGTTGCGGCGCCGGCCTGGTGGCGATCACCGTCCTCTACGGTGGATTCACGGCCATTCCATAGGTATCGGCGATGCAGACGCCAGATTCACCACAGACGCAGACAACAGGTGCCACGGCACCGGCTGGGACGACGGGAGAGAACCCGTGGCAGCTTCGCTACGAACCGTCGCTCGATGGGCTGCGCGGATTGTCGATCATCGCTGTCGTCGCCTATCACGCCTGCGCGATCTCGGGCGTGCGCCAGTTCGAAGGCGGCTTCATCGGGGTTTCGGTCTTCTTCACGCTCAGCGGATTCCTCATCGCCAGCTTGCTGATGCGCGACCGATCGACCACCGGCAAGATCCGTTGGGCGCCATTCTGGGCGCGCCGCATCAAGCGCCTCGCTCCGGCTGCGCTGGCCGTCGTCACTGTGGTCGCAATTCTCAGCGCCACGACCGATCTGCTCGTCGTCCATCCGAGCGACGTCGTCGCTTCGGTCTGGAGTTACACGAACTGGCATGTGATCGTCGATGGCCAATCGAAACTCCTGCGTACGATCGTCGGCCCGCTCGGACCGACATGGTCGCTCAGCGTCGAAGAGCAGTTCTACCTGCTTGCAGCGGCCGGCTCGGTGGTTGCCATGGCGATGCATTGGGGCCGTCGCACGCTGTTCACACTGCTTGCGTCGACGTGGGTCGTCTCGTTGCTGCTCGACGTGTTCGCCAGCCCGTGGTCACCGAGGCGGGAGTTCGGCACCGACGTGCGACTTGCGGAATTCGCTGCCGGCGTGGCGTTGGCGCTCTGGTGGTCGCACCCTCGACGGCGCACCATCCATCCGGTGATCGGCGACACGTTGGCATTCGCCGGGGTCGCCGGGATCTGCGTACTGATCTTCGAGGGAAGACACGTGCAGAGCCTGCTGCTCCGAGGTGGCTACCCGCTCCTCGGCCTCCTCACTGCGGCGACGATCGCCGGTCTGCTCAGCCACCAGCGCGCCGAACGGGCGATGCGATGGCGACCACTCGTGCTCGTCGGGACGCTCAGCTACTCGCTCTACCTCGTCCACTGGCCGGTATTGCTCGTGCTCAGCCCGGAACGCCTCGGCTTCAGCGGAGCACGACTGGTCGTCCTCCAGATCGCCATCTCGTCGGCTGCCGCAGTTGCGCTGCACTTTGGCGTCGAACGACCGATACGAGCATTGACGCTGCCACCGACCCGAGCCGTGATCGGATGCTGGCTCGCCGCGTCGGCGCTGATCTCTGTCGCCGCCGTGCTCGCATTGTCGTGAGCCCACTGAACAACCAGATGCTTGATGCGATCGTGACCGATGTGGAACACTGGAGTCGTGGGGGCGGGGACATCCTCGGTTGAGGGTCGAGGGGAATCTGTCGCGCGGATTGCCTATCAGCCACAACTCGACGGTCTACGGGGTCTCGCCGTTGCGGCTGTCGTCATCTTTCATTCGAAAGCCGCGTGGCTGCCGGGAGGATACGTCGGAGTTTCCGTGTTCTTTACCTTGTCGGGGTACCTGATCACGGCGTTGCTAGTCGCCGAGCATCACAGCTCCGGACAGATCCGGTTCCGTGCGTTCTACGCTCGCAGAGCTCGTCGGCTACTCCCCGCGTCGTTCGTGACGATTGCCGCGGTGGCCGTAGCAAGCCACAACGGATGGTTTGTCGGGGAAACCCATCTGCGGGCTGATCTGTACGCGGCACTCTTGCAGGTGTCGAACTGGACACAGCTGTTCCGAGGCGGAAGCTACGGTGACCAACTCGCGGCTCGCGCCGGCGTTTCCTCTCCCCTCTTGCATTTCTGGTCCCTTTCGGTGGAGGAGCAGTACTACTGGATCTGGCCCGTCGCTGTCGTCGGATGTCTCGCCGTCACCACACGGCGTCGGTGGAAAATGAGTTCACTCTTCGTCGCCCTGACGATGGTGTTCGCCTGTGTGTCGGTGGGCATTGCCCTCGAATGGGGTCCCAATGCCGCCTATTGGGCGACACCGGCACGCGCCGCTGAGATCCTCGCTGGCGCGACGGTTGCAGCGCTTCAGGCCGACGGCCGGTTACCAACTCTGCGTTCGATCGTGCCAGCACTGGCCGGCATCGCTCTCGTCACGTTCTGCGTGACTTTTCCATCCGACCACGGACCCGCCTACTACGGTGCTCTGCCTGTTGTCGGATTCACCACGGCAGTCCTCATCACCGGCATCCAGAGCCCCCGAAGGTTCTCGGCGCTGCTCGGTCTTTCCCCTCTTCGATTCCTCGGCCGAATCAGCTACGGCGTCTATCTGTTTCATTGGCCGATCTTCGTGGTCTTTGCCGAACGATCACGTCTTCGAGGACCGATCTTGATTGCGACTGAAATGCTCGCAACGCTCATGCTCGCAGTCGTCTCGTACTACGGGTTCGAAAACCCGATACGCCACGCCAAGACGCACGTCTTGGCGTTGGTGGCAACAGGAATGTGCACGAACATCGTGCTGATCACCGCATTGTCGACCACACCGACAGCCTACTGGGCGAGCCACCAAATCGACCTGGATCCAGCGGCGGCCCAAGACGACAGGCCGCTCACCGCACCGAGCCCGGCGACATCAGACTCACCAAGTTCACCACTAACGATGGTGCCGACCAGCCCGGAAGGGATGTTGCCCGCTGTGACGAACGCGCCCGCCCAGACGACACCGAGCGTCGCTTCGAGCATCGAAACAGCAACATCGCAGCGCGCACCGATCGCTTCGACGATCGCTTCGACGATCGCCAATGCCTCGACCACTGTCCCGGAGCCAGATGCTACAGCGCAAGTCGGAAATCGTCCCGTACGGATCTTGCTGGTCGGCGACTCGACCGCCGAAGCGACGGCGCCCGGTTTGCAAGCGTGGACAAAGACCCATCCGGGCCTCGCGAACAGCGCATCAGCGGTGTCACCCGGCTGTGGACTGCTGCGCGGCGCGATCCCGGCAAACGACATCGACAAACGTCTCGACGTCGGATGTGCTGCGACACTTGATCGACGACTTCCAGCCCTCCTCAAGTCTTTTCATCCCGACGTCGTCGTCGTGCTCGTGACGCTCGCTGATCACGAGCCGAAGAACTTCGGTTCTGGCCCGATCACAGCGCTGGATCCGACCTACCAGCAGCACCTTGACCGGGCATATCGCGCTTTCGTGCAACAAGTCGAGTCGAGCACCGACGCCAAGATCGTGTTTGCGCAGATGCCGGATGTCAACCCGTACTGGCTCTCCAATTTTCCCCAGGGAACCGACTACCCGGCGCGAGCGGTGCTCGAAGCGGAACAATCAGGCCTCGAAGCGGAGCAGCCGACGCGAATCTTCACCCTGAATCTCCGCGACTGGATGTCCAGCAATCAGTTGGACACTCGTCAGGATCTCCGCCCGGACGGCATTCACTGGACTTCAGGCGGCGCGCTCGAGGTCGTCAGCCGGTGGCTCGGGCCGTCGATCGTCAACCTCGCGCTCTCAAATTCTTGATCTTCGTACGTGGCGCTAAGCACCCCGTGGACACTCGCCGGTGGCTCCGGACCCGTCTTGCATGCTGATTGCAGTCGGGCCCTGACAATCACCAGACCAGTAGCATCGCCAGCCATGCGTGGTGTCGAAGGTATGGCGATGATCACGCCTGACGAAACTGCTCCGTCGGGTGAGCCACAGGTCGACTCAGCGCGACGCCGACGTCTCGGTCCACTCGCCAGTCGGTCGTGGCCGACAGCGATCTTGGCGCTGTTGTGCTACGTACCGGCGCTGCTCGCTTACCCCGGCCGGCTTCCGGCGGATACCAAGCTGTACCTGTACCTAGATCCGGGCGGCCTGATGCGAGCAGCACCGCGCGCCTGGGACGCGACGCAATACGGCGGATGGGTGCCGCATCAGACGATCAGCTACCTGTGGCCGTCAGGTCCGTGGTACTGGATCTTCGACAAGTTCGGCGTGCCGGACTGGATCGCCCAGCGTCTGTGGATCGCCACGCTGCTGCTCTGTGCCGGGCTCGGCGCTCGGTGGCTCGCCAAGATGCTCGGACTCAAACCCGCTGCAGCGATGGTCACCGCACTCTTCTACATGCTCAGCCCGTACATCCTGCCGTACATCTCACGCACGTCGTTGATGCTTCTGCCGTTCAGCGGCCTGTGCTGGTTGATCGGGCTGACGATCAAGGCGGCGACAGGCTCGTCCTGGCGAGCACCGGCGTTGTTCGCGTTGGTCATGTTCACCGTCGCTGCCCCGAACTTCACGGCGATCGTGATGGTTGCACCCGGCCCGATCCTGTGGCTCGTCGACGCTGTCTGGCGCCGCACGATCCCGTTCAAGGCAGCGGCGCTCACCACGGCGAAGCTCGGGCTGTTAAGCCTGGTGGTGTCGCTGTGGTGGGTCGTCATGCTCTCGATCCAGAGCAAGCACGGCGCAAACGTCTTGGGATTCTCCGAAACGCTGCAGGCCGTATCACTCACCTCGTTGAGCACCGAGACGCTGCGCGGACTGGGCTACTGGCTGTTCTACATCCGTGATCTCGGCGGTCCGGCAACTAGCGCAGCGACGGCGTATCTGACGTCGTCGGCACTCGTGCTCGTCACGCTCGTCGTTCTCATCGGTGGATTTGCAGGCTTGACGATAGTCAGGTGGGGTGCGCGGCGATACGCGGCGCTGCTCGTCCTCGCCGGAACGATTCTCGCTGTCAGCGTCCACCCGATCGACGCCGCCTCGCCGTTGATGTCTCCGCTCGCCGATGCATCACGATCAGGACTGGCGCTGTCGATGCGATCGAGCACCCGTGCGTTGCCGCTCAGCGTCCTCGGCTTCGCCCTCGGCTGGGGTGCACTCGTGACCGTCCTCTCCTCGGCGACGCTGCGCTGGCCGCTGCGCTGGCCGACGCGCTGGCCGATGCGTTGGCGAACGGTTGTTGTGCCGATAGCCGCCGGGCTGCTGGCGGTTGTCAACCTTCCGGCGCTGTTCACCGGAGATATCGCCGACCCGGCAATCTCGCACACCGAGAACCCGCCCAGCGGATGGACGTCAGCCGCTACGGCACTCTCGCGCACCGCGAAGAGCGCACGCGTGCTGCAACTGCCCGGTGCACCGTTCGGCGCCTACCGCTGGGGTTATACCGTCGATCCGGTGATGCCCGGTTTGACGGACAAGCCGTTCCTCGCTCGCGATCTGCTGCCACTCGGCAGTCCGGGGGCAATGGATCTGCTGTATGCCATCGACAACCGTTTCCAGAACGGAACGGTCGAAGCTGCCTCCATCGCCCCTCTCGCCCGGCTATTCGGTGCTGACTCGATCTTCAGCCCCGACGATGTCGCCTTCGATCGCTTCCGCACTCCCCGACCCGAGGTCACGAACAACATCCTGACAACGGCCGGAGTCGGTCTCGGTACCACGACGTCGTTCGGCGCACGCACTCCCAATACGCCTTCACTGGCGATGATCGACGAAGACGAATTGTCCAACCCGCTGATCGGCACACCGCTACCGACGACAACGGTCACCCATGTCTTCGATGCTGCCGGTGTCATCAGGGCAAAGAACACCTCCGTCGTTGTCGTCGGCAGCGGCGACGGGTTGGTCGATGCGGCCGCAGCCGGACTGATCGACGGTACGCAGTTGGTCCAGTACGCGGCCGATCTCGCCCATCCGACATCGAAAAGTGTGTTCGGCGCGGGCCTGCCGGCACAAGCCGTCATCGTCACCGATTCGAACCGCGATCGCGCCGAGCAATGGCGGAGTTCGCGTGACACGCTCGGGTTCACCGAGGACGGCACGGCCGACGGAGGCGTCGCCGTTCTGGACAGCGCAGATGCCAGGTTGGCGGTGTTTCCCGGCCAGACCGCAGCAGATCAGACGATCGCCGAGCAACGAGGCGGGCTGACAGCCGTCGCCAGCGCCTATGGCGAGCCATTCGCCTACCGACCGGAGGATCGTGCGTTCATGGCTGTCGACGCCGATCCGGCGACGGCGTGGCTCGTTGGCGACCGTGCAACCGCTGACGGCGCCTTCATCACCGTCTCCTCGCCGAAGCCCGTCACCAAACTCACGCTGCTGCAACCCGACGATGCGAGCACCAACCGTTGGATCACGTCGGTGTCGATCAACTACGGACAGGGCCCCGGTCAAACCGTTGTGCTGGACGATTCCTCCAAGGCCGGGAACGGCCAGACGATCACAGCACCGACACCGTTCACGACGGCGAAGATCACCATCCGATCGACCTCCGGCGACGGTCGCAACCCGTTCGGGCAGTCAGCCGTAGGGTTTGCGAGGATCACCGCATCCGCCGCCGATGGATCAGCGGTCCCGCCGACGATGGAAGTGGTTCGGCCACCGACAACCATGGAAAATTCGAACACCGGTGTCGCCGCTGCCGTCCCGGTCGTCTATGTCTTCACACGCGATCGTGCGTCAGCAACGGACCGCTGGCGTTCCGACCCGGAGCCGGCGTTGGTGCGCGAGGTCCGCATTCTTACGCCGACATCATTGCAGCCGACCATCACCGTGCGCCTCGACCAGCGAGCAGACGACTCGATCCTGAAGGCGCTGTTCGGTCTACCCGGGGCCGCTACCGCCTCCGGACGGCTCACCGGTGTCGCCGCCGATGGCGGCTACGCAGCGGTCGACGGGGACCCGAAGACGTCATGGGTCAGTTCGTTCGGCCGCTTCCCAGGACAGCAGGCCGGTGGCACGCTGACCGTGCCACTCGACGCTGGCACGACGATCAGCCAGTTGCGGATCACGCAGTCCACAGATCCTCGATTCGCGACGATCAGGTCGATTGCGATCAGCGGTGACGCCGGGCGTTCTGCTGAAACCGTTGCGGTCCCGGTACCGGATGCCAGCGGCGTCTCGACCGTGAATTTCGCCCCAGTGACGACCGCCTCGCTCAGTATCACGATCGCCTCGACCGACACCAAGACAACGATCGACCGGCGGTCAGCGGAGCCGACCGCACTGCCGTTCTCGATCGAGGAGATCAGCGGCGCCGGGATCCGGCCGTTGTCGCTGCCGGCGACGATCGACACCGGTTGCCGGACGGACCTGCTGTCGTTCGACGGCCAACCGGTCGCGTTGCAGATCACGGCCACCACCAGCGACCTGCTTGCAGGCGAAGCAGTGCAGGCGAAGTTCTGCGGACCGGCATCGGTGAGCGAACTCGGCGGCGGGCAACTGCCGAAAGGGAACTATCTCGTCGTCGCTCAGCCGGGATCGAAAACCGGTCTCGATATCGATCGCCTCGTCCTCGCTCCGCCGAGAACCGGGGCGACAGCACCCAGTGCAGGTCTCAGCGCTCCGACGGTGACGTCCGAGTCGACGCATGATGGCGAGGCCGTGACCGTCAGCAACTGCGAAAGCGGATGCTGGTTGACGAACGGTGAGGGCTACGAACCCGGTTGGACGGCGAACGTCAGCGGCGTCACGCTCGGCAAACCGCTCCAGGTCGACGGCGGATTCGACGGCTGGTGGCTGCCGGCGGGTCCTGCGACACGGACCGTGACATTGGCATTCGGCCCGCAACGGACCCTCGACATCGCCCTGCTGCTCACTGCGCTCGGCGTGCTCGCCTGTATCGCGATGGCGCTCGGTCTCGGCCGCCGCCGGTCGACGTTCCAGGCGACCGCGCCGCGAACACTTGCGCTCAGATCTACGCCCACCAGTCGGTCCACCTCGCTATCGATCGCCGTCGCCTGGCTGACGACGTCCGCGGTCGGCGCGTTGGTGATCTCGCCCGAGTGGGGTGTCATCACCCTTGTCGTCAGCGGCTTACTGCTGTGGGTGAGACGACGCCCGGAGTACCTCGGCCTCGCCTCGCTCGCCTGGATCTGCGTCATCGCCGTTCGGATATTCCGGATCCTGCGTGAGATCCGTCCAGCACCCGACCCGACGTGGACGTCATTCTTCGAGGAACTTCACAGGCCGGCGCTGCTCGCCGTCGTGCTGCTCTTCGGATCCGTGCTACTCGACCGCGGGGCCGAACCGGCTCGTGAACCCGAGCTCAATCGTGAACCCGGACCCCGTGAACCTCGTCGTGAATCCGGGGCGGAACCCCTGAACGGGAGCTGAGCAAGCCACCGCGCAGCACCGAGGACGATCGTCGGCTCCATCGACGATCGGATGCGGTGCGCGCCGTAGAACGCCAACGTCGTTGCCAACACACCAAGACACGGCAAGATCAGCAGCCACCGGTCGACTCGGCCGATTCGCCGCAGGCCGAGCACACTCATCGGCGCCAGTAGCCAGAACGAGGCGATTCCTGCCCATGACGCCCAGTGCCAGCGTTCCTCGCCGACATCCTGGAATACGAGATTGCGCAATCCGTAGACGTCGAGTGTCCGCCCGACCCTCGCCGCCTCGACCTTCGGCATCTCGCTCAGATGATGTCGCAGATAATCGAGGCCAACGGTTCGTCGATGCGCCGACATCACAGACGGTTCGTGGATCGTGCCGTCGAGCGGGTCGTCGCTGAGACACAGCAGCGACCAACCACCGAGCTCTGGGCCGTGGAAGACCCGATCGCAGTACGCCCCGGCGAGCGTCGTCCCGTCGTTGGTGGACAGTGTGACCGGGTCCTGGAAACGTGAGAGGTTGTAGATCACCCATGGGCTGATCGTGATCAAGGCCGCGCCGACTACGATGGCGACGAGCAGTTTACGTCCACCGCCTTCGCGCAGTGCGAACCAGCAGAACACCGCCACCAGCGCCTCCAGCACGATCAACTCGCTGCGCGCCAGTGCGGCGAGGCCGAGCAGTACACCCGCGAGCAGCGCCGACCTCGGCGTCGGACGTTCGACGAAACGCAGCATCGCCAGCAGCCACAGCACGACCACGAGCACGCTGACGCTCTCCGACATCACCAGACCGTCGTTCATCCACAGGTTCGGGTAGCCCGCAGCGATGGCGGCGGCAAAGAGCCCCGTCCGGTCTCCGGCAAGTTTGCGACCGACGAGCCCGATGACCGCCACCGTGGCGATACCGCATAGCGTCGTCACGATCCGCTGACACGGCACAGGGTTGTGTCCCCAGCTGACGATCGCCATCAGCGTCGACGTCAGCGGACCGTGTTCAGCTCCTGGCTGGTCGGTGAACGGCTGTACATACCCATGGCCCTTCGCCAGCTCCGCCGCCTGCACGCTGTAGTAGAAGGAGTCGTTGAGCAGCAACTGCTTGTGCCACTTGATCGCAAGGATGACGAGTCGCCACACTGCGCCGACCACGACGATCAACTCCAGTCGACTGCGGAACGGCTGGGTTGGCGTCGACTTCGACTGGCGAGATGCGGCGGTCGACGTGGTCACTTTTCAACTATCGCAGGCAGGCACGATCCAGCCCGGTTTTTCCGCTGGAAGTCGACCGGTGCAACGCTCGAGCCGTTCATGAATGATGCGCTGCAGTTTCGTTGCGGTCCTGCTTCGATCACCGGATTCAGCGAGGCGGGTGAGTTATAGTCGCCCTCCATGGCTCAACCCGTCGTGTTCGGCCGGCGGGCAGTGCATCCGGCGATCGTCGTAGCGCTCGTCGGTCTTCCTTTCCTCATCGCCCTGCTCGCGCTGTCGAGCAAGCACTGGATCCCTGTCCTGGACCTGGCAATGACCGACTTCCGGGTTCGGGACGTCGGCACGTCGCACACCCCGTTGATCGGGCTACCAGGCCGTATCGGAAGCGATGTGAACCCTGGCAGCCATCCAGGCCCGCTCAGCTTCTACCTGCTCGCACCGCTCTACCGGCTGTTCGGGCAACACTCGTTCACGCTGCTCCTCGGCGCCGGCCTGATCCAGTTCGCCGCGGCCATCGGCTTCGTAGCCGTCGTCTGGCGCGTCGCCGGACGCCGCGTCGGGATCGCCGCCACCGCGGCGATGGTGATCCTCATGCACTCGTACGGTCCGAGCTTCCTCACCCAGCCGTGGAACCCGTACCTGCCACTGCTCAGCTGGTCGCTCCTGCTCGTCTGCGTCTGGGGTGTGTTGTCGGGCCACCCGCGGTTGATGCTGGTCATCGCCGTCGTCGCCAGCCTGTGCGCCCAGACCCACGTGCCGTATGTCGGTATCAGCCTCGGCCTCGCACTCTTGGCAGCTGTTGGCCTGATCGTCAACGTCATACGCGAAAAGGACATCGACAGACGGGTCGACGCCGTTCAGTGGGGCGTGTGGTCGGTCATCATCGCCGCGCTCTTGTGGGTGCCACCTGTGGTCGATCAGGTGCTGCACAAACCCGGCAACCTGCGGGTATTGACGGACTACTTCCGCCACCCGACGCAGAAGGCCATCGGCCTCGGCGGCGGTATCAAGCTGATGCTGCGACACTTCGATCTCTTCCGTCTGCTCCTCGGCGCCAGGTTCGACGTCGGCAACCTGTTCTTCGGGACGATCTTCTTCCTCATCTGGGTCGCGACGGTCGTTGCCGCATTCCAGATGCGCCACTGGTTGCTCGTACGCCTGCACATCGTCGTTGCATGGGCCGTCGTGCTCGGGATGTATTCGCTGGGGCGCATTTTCGGACAGGTGTGGTACTATCTGTCGCTGTGGGCGTGGGGCATCGCGACCGTCGCCTTCCTCGCCGCCGCGTGGACAATCTGGTGCTGGCTGAGGCTGTACCAGCCGAAGATCGCCGTCAAGGCCAATCGTCATCTCACACTGGCGACATTCGTCATCGCCGTCTTGGCGACGCTGGCCTGCACGATCGAATCGAGTCATGTCAAGGCACCGGAGCAGAGCATCGGTGCCCCTGTGGCCCGTCTGATCGACCCGACGATCAAGGCGATATCCCTGAACCAGGCAGGCGCACAGGGCAAGCGCGGCACCTATCTCGTCACGTGGGAGGATTCGTACTTCCTCGGTTCGCAGGGGTACGCGCTGCTCGACGAACTCGAACGGCGCGGCTACCACGTCGGCACGATCGCTCTGCGAAGCGCTCAGGTCACTCCGCACCGCGTCCTCAATCCGGCCAAAGCTGCGACGAACATCGTCCTCGCCGTCGGCCACTCGATCGATGACGTCGCCGCACGCCCTGGCGCATTGAAGATCACGTCCTTCGATCCGCGCACAGCGGCACAGATCCTCGAATACAGCAGGCTGCACGATCAGGTCATCAAGGAACTGCTTGCGGCGCACAAGGACGCGCTCGTCCCGCTCGTCGATGAGAACCTCTTCCTACTTGGCAATGACGCAACGGTGGCGAAAGCGACGGCTACGAAGCTTCACCGCATGTCCGAGCTGGGCCTGCCGGTCGCCGTCTTCTTCGTACCGATCACTGCATGACCGATCTGCCTCGTCCGGAGGCCTGAACCGCGGCTCCGGCCGGTCCGGGGCGGGGAACCTCGGATGCTGGTCCGAGCTCCCTACAGGCACCCGATGGTCGACCCCGTCATGAACAACGCGTAATACGAGTCGGCCCACGAATCGATGGCATCGAGCCGGTGGGCGAGATCTGGGGAGGTGCTCGGTCCGGCAACGATCCCGGCCTGCAGCCAACCCTGGAGTGTCCTATCGAGCACGACCTGGCGGGCGAGGACGTCGTCGCCAGCCGAGATCGCCTGCACGATCTGGATGTCCTGCGGTGACATGTGCGTGCTGTCGACCTCGATCGATCCGTTCGCCAACGACGTGACGATCGCCCGGGCGTCACCATCGAACTGTGTGTCGTCCGCCGCACTCGATGGGCTCGCTCCGGCAATCATGCACGCAGGTCCCTGATAGTTCAGGGCGCGTGTGCCCTGCAGTTGGAAGATCGTCGCCCGTTCCGTTCCGGTGGCCCTGCGGCCTTCTCCGAGTTGGCGGATCATTCCCTCGTCCGTGACATGGAAGCCGATGCCGAGCGCCTGCAGGTGCATCATGACCGTGCTGCTGAAGGGCTCGAAGATGACGAGCGTGGACACGTCGAAGACGACCGGCGCAACCGCCTTCAGCTTGTTCAGTTGCGGGAAGATCCTGCGCAACGTCGGCATCGAGTAGTACAGCGCGACCGGGCCCTGGGCCTGGGCCAGGTACGGAAACGACAGAACCGACAGTACGACGGTGCACACCACAGCGGGGCTCGCCCACCACCCGCTGGCGGAACGGCGACTCGTCGGCCGCCGATGGAAGCGGCGTCGCCACGGCGGCGCGAGTAGCTGCAGGACGGTGCAGAACAACGTCGCATCGACGAAGGCCCCCACAGTCCACAACCAGCGCAAGTGGTGTTGCGCGAGTCCCACGGACCCGACCGTGACGAGGGCGACGCACAAGACGGCGGCGAGCTCGCAGACTGCAGCAAGGATGCATGCGTACGACTCGAACACCAGACCCGAACGATGAGCCCGATGGGCGACCCACACGGTGAAACTGATCAACACGACCATCAGCACCGTCGCGATGGCCGCACCGGGACTGTTCGGAAAGTCGAAGGCCCGGTGCCCTGGCTGGCCACTCGGCAACGCCGTCGGGATCAAGGTCGAGAACCGCGTACGCAGACGCCATGGCGGCTCGAAAAGGATCCGCGCCGATAATCGGAAGGAGTTCTTGATACCGACCTGGACATCTCCTCCACTGACATGTGTCGCCAGCAGCGTCATATTGCCCTTGCCACGGGCGGTGAACTCCTCGATCACCGGCTGGATCCAGCACACGGCGAGGGCGACGCCGCTGAGGCCGACCGGTCGTGATCGCCATGCTCGAACGACCGTGGCGGGCGCCGGACGGGGCTGTTGGCGCCAGGCGATGACGAAGGCGGCGGCGAACAGTACGAAGAGCGCATAGACGTAGCTGATGTGCGTCTGGACGATGACCGACCCGACGACGACCGCCCACGGCAGGCAGGACCAACGACGCAGGGAGACGCCGATGACCAGCGTGAGCATCAGCATGAACGGAAACAAGAGCGCGTGTGCCTGCCAGATGTCGATCAACAGCTCGCTGCCGATCGACCAGCTCAACAGCGCGCACGCCAACAGCATGAGGCGCTGCGCCCGCCAGCCGCCGAGTGCATGGGAGACGGCCGAGATGGCGACGATCGACGCCGCGTTCACCGAACCGACACCGATCGCAGCACCGGGACCATCACTGAAGAGGTGGGCGAACGGCGCGATCAGATCGTCGTAGAGCGGACCCGGATTGTTGACATTGACACCGAGACTCAACGACGCCGAGGTCCACGATCCGAGCAACGGGTGGTGGCTTGTGAGGACGTCGCGGGTGCGGATATAGAGCAAGGCATCGTCGCTGATCGGGAACCAGTGGTGGCTCAGCGCACGAACGACGGCGACCACAATCGGGGCGATGACGAGCAACGTGACGCCAATGCGGATTGCCCGGCGTGGTTCACCAGCGGCAACGAGTTCACCGACGGCACCGAGTTCACCGAGATCACCGAGATCCGCCGGTCCGGCAGTCACGTTTTTCATGCCAACGATCGCATTAGGTCGCCACGTGCTGTCCGGTCGTCGACGATGCCTGCGCCGACGCCTCCGAGATCCACGGGCGCTCGTCGCTGGGGGCGATCGGAGCGACGCTGAAGCCGGAGAAAAGGACCATGAAGGCCGTGAAGGATCCCATCGCCACCGCCAACAGCGCGACGAGCGCACCGACGATCGTGGTGACGGGAACGCCGTCGAGCAGGCGCAGCCAAACGAGGATCAGCGACGCGCCTAGCGCCCCGAACGAAAGCGTCGAGAGAACGAGCATCCGCACGGCGATGCGCTCGGAGAACGGCAGCATCATGCGAATGCCGTGGGCGATCAACGAGTGGCCGTTCATCCGCGATTGTCCGGCGAATCGGCGGCCGCGGGCGCACGGCACGAATGCCGTCGGCCGCGGCAGGGCGATGAGCGTCGACGAGTAGCACAGGTCGAAACTCGGGTGGTTGATCGTCGCCGTCAACGATGCTCCGTATTGGGCGGCGAAATTACCCGACCGGACCGTCAGCCCGGTGAACAATCGGAACAGCAGGCGAAAACACGGATACATCAGCCGGAACACGAGCGATTCCGTTCGCTCGGTTCGCCGGGCGATGGCGAGCGGGGAGATCGGCCAGCTCACCGCCTTCACGAGTCGAGGGACGTCCACGCCCTTGTCCTCGCCATCGGAGTCCATCGTCACCACGATGTCGGCAACATCGACGGTTGTTGCGAGTGTCCGCAGGCCATACACGAGCGCCCGCTGGTGGCCGAGGTTGAATGGCGGCGTCAGCACCGAGACATTGTCGAGTTCGTCGAGCTGGCGGACCTCGGTGTCGATACCAGCCGAATCGTCGACCACGATGTGATGGATCGGCGCGGCGATTCCCGCTGCCGGACAGGCGGCAGCGATCTCGTTTCGCAGATGAAGGAACGACTCGGTATCGCGGAGCAGCGGACTGACGATCCACAATCGCCATGCGGGTCGTTCGATGGGGGGGGTCTCGTCCACGCCGAGCTATGCCGTGCTGCGGGCGACGGCCACGACGGATGTTCCGGCAACCCACACGTTGCGCAACGCCGTCGTGGTGGCAGCGATCCGATAGCCGACGCTTGCCATGACCGGTGAGAGCTCGGGGAAATCGACGTCCTCGCGGGGAGCCGAACGCAGCTTTCGCACCACGAGCAACGGCAAGAGCTCGGGAAACAGGTACGCCGTGTGCTCGACGGCGAACCCCGCTGCCGCCAGTTCGTGGCGCAACGAACGCTTGCTGTAGCGCCGGTAGTGGCCGAGTTCGACATCCCATGAGGAGAATCCCCAACGCAACGCCGGGACGGTGATCACCAAGACATCGGCCCGCCCCATGTTCGAGCGAATCGCCTGGAGAGCAGCCACAGGGTATTCGATGTGTTCGAGCACATCGAGCATCACGACGAGCGACCGCTGGGGCCAGGGATCCTCGATCGTCGCCTTGGCATCGGAGCCGAAACGTTCGACGAGATGCTTGGCGAGCACTGCAGAAGACTCGGTGAAGTGGTAGTCCGTAGCTGGTCGATGTTCCTGCAACCATTCGCCCAACAGACCAGATCCGGCGCCAAAATCGACAACGCTTTTCGACCCGGCCCTGTCGAGGAATCGACCGACCAGTTCGAAGCGCACCCTGTGCCAGTAGGTCTCATGCTGCCGGTCCGTCACGAGCTGTTGCTGACGTTCGAGTTTGGAAATCGCAGGCCGAGACATTCGGCGCTCAGACTATCCGCCGACGTTCTCCGACCAGATGTCATCATCCACGGCCGGTCCGAATCGCTTGCCATTTTGGCGGGCATTCACGCAGTAGCCTCGCAACCCGTGCTCCCACCCGCCCGACCCGTCATCGAGCGGACCACCGGCGAGATGCTGCGATGAGCGCGCCGGGTAGGCTGAAGAGCCCCCCCACGGCTGAGCAGCCGTCGTTCGTCGATGGCGGGAGCGGCGGGCTCCGATTACGTGCCGCCAAGACCTGGCAACGTGCCGCTTTCCGGACATGGCTCGGGATCGGCATCGTGCTGGCCGTCGTCGCTGCGCCGTTGCGCGGGTTGTACCACACGACGGGTGGGACGATGGAAGAAGGCTTCATGCTCTACTTCCCCGAGCAGCTCCTCAAGGGGAAGTTGCCGAACAAGGATTTCCTGCACCTCTACGGACCTGGGTCGATCGACGCCTTGGCGCTCTGGTACAAGATCTTCGGGGTACGGCTAGAAGCCGAACGCACGTTCGGATTGATCCAGCATCTCGGAATCATCTTCGCCCTCTTCGCCCTCGCTCGGCCGTGGGGCCGCTGGGCGGCGACTGCGGTCGCCACCATCTCGGTGTTCTATATCCTCACGCCGATCGGCTTGACAGCGATGGCGTGGAACGGCGCGCTGGCCCTCGGACTGTGGAGCGTCGTGTTCGCACTTCGCTCCTCCAACGTCGACAGCGAGGCCGGTCGCAGACGTTGCCTGTTCGCCGCCGGCCTGCTCGCCGGGCTGGCGCTGACGTACCGGCCGGACGTGATCGTCGCCCTCGGGTGTGTCTACCTGTGGTACCTGTGGCGTAGCGGCACTTGGAAACGCTTCAGCGTCGGGCTCGTCGCCGGGTTACTGCCGATGCTTGTCCACGTCGTGCTCGTCGGACCTCATTCTGCCTTTGTCGGCATGGTCATCGATCCGGTGTTCCACCTTCGTGCCGGACGGTCACTTCCACGCCCGCCGAGTTGGGGTGTACTCGATGGTTCCCTGCAGGCAATCGCTGAGACGGTGCCTCCGTGGTGGAGGGTACCGCATCTTGCCGCCGACCATTCACTGTTCGTGTGGTTCTTCGCCATGTTTTTCGCCGCCTTCGCACTCGGTCTGCTCGGCTGGCGGTGGTATCGCAAGCACCCCGGCAAAGCCTCGCGAACGGTCCTCGCAGTCGGCCTGTTCAGCATCGGCCTGCTCCCCCAGGCGCTGCAGCGACCAGACTCGACGCACCTCACATGGGTGACATGCATCTCTTTCCCGCTGCTGATCATCGCCCTCGTAGAGTTCGCCAGGCACCGTGGCATCACCCCTCGGCGCGCCGTCTTCGGTGCACTGTCGAGCGTGACCGTGCTCAGCCTGATCACGTCGCCGCTGTTCACGTTCCGCTATTACCTGCTGCATGCTCGCGTCAGCCTCGGCGAGAAGCAGACGCCGTTCCCCGTATCGCGCAACGGGCGTCGTTTCTACCTCGGCGACTACCCTCCGTATCTCGCCTCGAAGGGCGTCATCGACGATCTGTCCACACTGTCGAAGCCTGGCGAACGCCTTTTCGTCGGCCCTGGTGATCTGCGGCGGACCTGGTATGCCGACGATTTCTTCTACTACCTGTTTCCCGAACTTCCCCCGGCGACATACTTCATCGAGATGGATCCAGGACTTGCCAACGCGCCCGGGTCACGTCTGGCCGGCGATCTGCAGACAGCCGACTGGGTCATCCTCACCCACTTCTGGGACGGCTGGCGGGAACCGAACAGCTCGATGGACTTCGGCAGCGACGCATCGAACATCGTCATCAGAGACGACTTCTGCCTCATCAGGACGTATGAACAAGTCGGCCAGACATACCTGGTCGATCTGCTCGAACGGCGTGACCGAGTCACCGGGACATGTGTCTCGATGGACCCCTCGACACCCTCGCTGATCGCCGGGTCCGGCTGATGGCGACGATCGTCCGACGCCTGCGCTCGTACTACCGCAGGCGGATCGACATCCCCGTCGGTGCCGCTGCGCTGGTGCTCGATGTGGGCAGTGGGGACAAGCCGCACTGGCGCGCCGACATTTTGCTCGACCGTCACCTGACCGAGGCGCACGGTGGCCAGCGCAGCGGTTCGAGGAGCGTCAGCATCACCCATCCGATGTTCGACGCCGACGCCGCAGATATGCCGTTCGCCGACGGCGTCTTCGACTTCGTCGTCTGCTCACACATGCTCGAACACGTGAAAGACCCTGCCGCCGTCATCGGTGAACTCACACGAGTCGCCAAAGCTGGCTACATCGAGGTTCCCGAGGCGGCGAGCGCCAAGATCGTCGACTTCCCGAGTCACCTGTGGTGGTGCGAGTTGCTCGACGGCGTGCTCGTCTTCACGGCCAAGTCGCAGCCGTTCTTCGACGCCGGCATCGATGCCTATCTGACGACCAGCGGACTCCGTGAACGACTCGCCAAGATGCTCGACGCCGACCTCGACCATCGGGTGGTGTCGCTGCGGTGGAGTGGCACGATTCCGTTCGAGGTGCGCGGCACACTCGACCCAGGATTCGCCGATGCTGCAATGTCCGCCGATGCTCATCATCGCGGTGGCCAGGCATTGGCGTCGCGCTGTCTCACTGCGGCGACCCGACTCGCCTACCGCCGTCGGTTGCGCCGGGTGCCTGTTCGCTTCGACGACGTCGTGACGTTCGATCGTCGGCGCAACAACGACGAGCACCTGTCCGCACAGATCTATCGCTGCGCCGGTACCCGGCGGGTGCCATGATCCGTTCGATTCTTGCGGCAGATCTGCCGGACCTCGACAACGATCGCCTCGACGAGGTCACCGCCTTCGTCGAGCGCCGTATCGACCAGCTCGTCGGCCCTGCCGGATTCGGCGTTCGCCTCGTTCGAATGTTGATGTCGGCGCTACTGGCACCGCCGTGGCGCAGATTCACCCTGCCGGTTCTGACGTCCATCGCTCTACCGGGCTTCGGCGACTTCGTCAGGCTGGTGCGGTCGCTCGGGTACGCCTACATCTGGGAGCTGTGGCCGGATACATCGCCAGAAGGTGCACGCTGATGAGCACACACATGAACGGTCCCGTGCCGTACGAAACCGACGTCGTCGTCGTCGGCTCTGGCGCAGGCGGAGCGACAACTGCTGCGCTGCTCGCGGAAGCAGGGTTCAGCGTCGTCGTCCTCGAAGAGGGCAGATGGATTCCCCAGGGTGCGCTCCGTCCGTTCTCGCTCGAGCAGATGACGCAGCAATATCGCGGCGGCGGCGTCACCGTCGCCCTCGGACGACCGTCGATCGCCTACGCAGAAGGCCGATGCGCCGGCGGCGGAACAGAGATCAACAGCGGGCTGTACATCAGGCCGCCGACCGAACTGCTCCACCGCTGGCGCCGAGACTTCCATATAAGCGACCTCGACGACGACGAGATTGCCGAGATCTGCGCGGAGGTCGAGTCTTCACTGTCGGTCGGATTCGTTCCGGGGCGGCCGACGGCGGCGAGTGAACGGCTGCGGGACGGGGCGATCGCGCTCGGCTGGCAACAGAACGAGGCGCCACGGTGGATGACCTATCCGCCGAGTGGGGACGCCACGAGCGGCCGGCGCCAGAGTATGACCGAGACGTATCTGCCACGGGGGATCCGCGCAGGTGCCCAACTCGTCACCGGCTGCGTCGTCGATCGCCTCGAGATCCAGCACGGCCGTGTCAGCGCAGTGTCGTACCGGCTGAACGACGGTCCGGTGGCATCCGGCTCCAAATCAGAGCCGCAGCATACCGGGGCGACGCGGACCGGCCGAATCCGCTGCGGCGCCGTCTTCGTCTGCGCAGGTGCCATCCATTCGCCCGCATTGCTGCAACGGTCTGGCATCGGCGGACCGATCGGACGGACATTGGCATTCCATCCGACGGTCAAACTCGCCGCACGCTTTCCGCAGGTCGTGAACGTCGATGACGACGTCCCGGTGCACCAGGTCAAGGAATTCTCACCGAACATCTCCTTCGGGGGTTCTGCCTCCAACTCCGGTCTCGTCGCCCTCGCCCTCAGCGACCACTGGCAGGTATTCAAGGACGCCGTCACCGACTGGCAGCACGTCGCCGTGTATTACGCAGCGATCACCAGCCAGGGCAAGGGTCGGGTCCGCTCGATACCGGGATTCCATGATCCGTTGGTGACATATCACCTCACAGGGCGTGATCGACACGTCCTGCGCAGCGGTCTCGGCAGGCTCGGCCTGACGATGCTGCAGGCAGGAGCGACCGAGGTCTATCCGTCGTTCCGCGGTGCGCCGGTCGTGCGCAACCGGGCCGACCTCGGGGCGATGCAGCAGTCGTTCTCAGCAATGAAAGCCAGCCTCATGACGGTGCACCTGTGCTCGACGGTACCGCTTGGCGAGGACCGCGACCGATGCGCCGCCGACTCCTTCGGACGAATCCACTCGACCGCCAACGTATACGTCAACGACGCATCGTTACTGCCGACCGCACCCGGTGTCAATCCGCAGGGCTCGGTGATGGCCTTCGCCATCCGCAACGCCCGCCGTTTCATCGCCACGGCTCACCGGCGTACAGCAAGGACTTCAGCGTGACGAACGAAACCGACCAGCACACCGCTTCCGCCTCCGCCTCCGCCAATTTCCCGGACGGTTCCCCCACGTTCCCGGACGGTTCCGCCGATCCCATTGCGGCCGCCGTCGTCGCCGCCGGGACGACGCAGCGTTCGGAGTCGCCTGCGCTGACGCTCGTGACCGGTGCAGCAGGATGGGTCGGCAGGGCGCTCGTCGAGCGCCTTCTGGCGACACGCCAGGATGGGCGGATCCGCATCCTCGTCCGCAACGCCGGCGACATCGACGCGTTCGGCTGGCGGCGCCCCGGCCTCGAAGTCGTCGTCGGAGACGTCACCCGGATCGGCGACGTCGAACGCTTCTTCGCGGGCCTATCCGGAGGGGGCGAATCTGCAACAGGTGCGTCCGGCTCCCACGTACCCAGCACAGACGTGATTCACGCGGCAGGTGTGATCCACCCGGAATCGGTCGCCGGTTTCTATGCGGTGAACACCGAGGGCACGAAGAACATCGTGGCGACAGCACGCCGTTCCGGTGTCCGCCGTCTGGTACACGTCTCGTCCAACAGCCCCTTCGGCACCAACCCGACGCACGACGACGTGTTTCGCAACGACGAGCCGTACCGCCCGTACTTCAACTACGGAATATCGAAAATGCAGGGTGAATTGGCGGTCCTCGAGGCCGTCCGCGCCGACGGCCTCGACGCTGTCATCGTCCGGCCGCCGTGGTTCTACGGACCGTTCCAGCCCGCCCGCCAGACCGTCTTCTTCACGATGATCAAGAAGGGCCGGTTCCCCGTTCTCGCCTCCGGCGAGCAGCGGCGTTCGATGGTCTATATCGACAACCTCGTCGACGGCATCATCGCCGCCGAGCTCACACCGGGTGTCGCCGGCAAGGGGTACTGGATCGCCGACGCCAAGCCCTACAGCATCAACGAGATCGTCGCCACCGTCGCCAGTGCGTTGCGCGACGAGGGATACGACGCCTCCGGAAAATCACTCAGAGCCCCAGGGATCGTCGGGAAGGTCGCCGAATTCGCCGACAAACTGCTGCAGGGCAGCGGCAGGTACAACCAGCAGATCCACGTTCTCGGCGAGATGGACAAGACGATCGCCTGTGACATCAGTGCAGCCAGGGCCGAGCTCGGGTACGACCCGAAGATCGACTTGCACGAGGGAATGCGCAGAAGCATCCAGTGGTGCAAGCAGAACGGCATCGAACTGTGAGTCGCACACTGGTCACGGGCGGCAGCGGTTACTTCGGCGCGGTGATGGTGCGCCACTTGCGTGCAGCCGGCCACGAGGTCAGGGTGTTGGATCTCAACGACGCCGATGACCGTCCGTCTGATGTCGAATTCATCCGTGGCGACATTCGCCACGCCGCCACCGTCGCCAATGCGGTCGCCGGCATCGACGTCGTCTACAACAACGTTGCCCAGGTTCCCCTCGCCAAGGATCACGAGTTGCTGCGGACCGTGAATGTCGACGGAACACGGATCCTCCTGCAGGCATGCGTCGTCGCCGAAGTCGCCAAAGTTGTGCACACATCGTCGAGCGCCGTCTTCGGCGTGCCCCGTTCGAATCCAGTGACAGAGGCAACGGTGCCGTCGCCGGCGGAGGCATACGGACACGCAAAGCTCGCCGGAGAGTGGATCTGCCTCGATCATGTGTCGCGCGGGCTCGACGTGTCGATCGTTCGGCCGAGAACCATTCTCGGTCATGGCAGGCTCGGGATCTTCGGCATCCTCTTCGACTGGATCGCCGACGGTGCCGACGTCTTCGTACTCGGTGACGGTTCCAACAAGTACCAGTTCGTCCACGCCGACGATCTCGCAGCAGCATGCGTCGCAGCAGGTGCCTCGCCAGGTGCCGACATCTTCAACATCGGCACCGACCGCTTCGGAACGATGCGCAAGACACTGCAGACCGTGTGCGACCACGCCAATACCGGCTCGCAGGTCAGAACGCTCCCGGCACGACCGACATCGCTGGCAATGCACGCTGCGGCCTCGTTGCATATCGCCCCGTTCGCGCCCTATCACTGGCTGATGTATTCGCAGTCGATGTACTTCGACACCACCAAGGCCAACGAAATACTGGGCTGGACGGCGACGTACTCGAACGCCGAGATGTTCGCCGACAGCTACGACTGGTTCTTACGGAACCGGGCATCCACGTCATCGGCTGGAGCGAGCCACCATCGGCGCACGGCGAAACAAGGTGCCCTCCGCGTGCTCAAAGGCGCCACCCGCCTGCTGCCGTAGGCCTCGAAGGCAGTCATTCGATCCTCATTGGCGATCAGGTCTTGCGCATGTTCGGGCTCCTTGGCGACCTACCTGCAGTTCGTCCTTTCGGCTCTGTGCCGCTCGGGCGGATGACTCCGTTCGCTGAACCGTCCGATCCACCACGTCTATCGACGGGTGAGGCGGGCGGTGTGTCGGCGGATCTCGTGGAGCAGGCCCCGTGTGACGCCGAGAGCCGACGCTTCCCACGTCAATGTCCTGGCACGCGCCAGAGCGGCGTTGCCGAGACGTCGGCGGAGTTCCGTGTCTGTCAACACGCGAGCCAGGGCGGTGCCGAGTTCGTCAACGGGTGCGAGCAAACCGGTGACGCCATCGACGACGCTGCAGCGGTGGCCGTTGATATCAGTGGCGACCGCCGGGGTGGCGCAGCCTGCCGCTTCGGTGAGCGTCAGTCCCCAGCCCTCTGCGAGTGAAGCGCTGCCGACGACCCACGCGCTTCGATAGAAGTCGAGCAACTCCTCACGGCTTCCACGGCCGTGGAAGGTGATCCATCCATCGGCGCCACGATCGGTGACGAGCGTCCGCAGGGCCGGTTGCAGCGGACCCTCGCCGACGATGACCATTCGGAGATCTGGCACCGATGATTTGGCGACGACTGCGGCCTCGATCATCCGGTCGAAACGTTTCACCGGCGCCTGCCTGCCGACACAGACGAGCAACGGAGTCGGTGACCGGAGCAGCGGGTCCGGTTGGAAGAACGGATCGACGCCATTGGGAACGCTCACGGTCCTGTCCGCAGGGAAACGCAGCGCCAACAGTTCTTCACGCGTCGCCTCTGACGGCGTCATCGTCAGTGTCCGACGATAGAACGGCGGCGCCAGCCGCGACTCCATCACACGGCCGATGGATGCCAGAGGACCTGGAAGTATCTGCCCCCACATCGGCCCGTGGACATGATGCAGGAACGTCATGCGCGGGCGACGGCACCAGAGCGGCGACATCCACGGCACGCCGTTCCAGATCTCCACGAGCGCGTCGTACGGGCCCATACGGTGCAGCACTTCGGAGCATGCTGTTCGGGGGAACACGCTCATCCGGCCACCGCGCCGAATCACCCTGTAGCCGTTGCGGTGGTCGATCGGCGGAAGGCCGACGGCGACCGACGTGCGGTGAGTGACATCCATCCCGGCATCTGCCCATCGACGCATGAACTGGTCTGCGTGTTCTTCGGAACCGCCGGCGTCGGCATCGTCGAGGTCGCGCCACGCAAGAACGTGCACACGCCGGACCCCGTGATCGATCATCGCCTCCACCCCGGAAGCCACCGTGTCGATGTCGGGTGCCAGCACCGAACGCTCAGGGTTCCCAGGTATTTTCCGGTTCCGGCTACTGTCCAGGCTCCTGCCACTGCCAGAAACTGTCACGCCTTCAGCCGAGCGGCAGCCGCCGCCAGACGGCGCGCGGCAGGTGGCGGAAGATCCCGAAGACGAATCGCAAGGTGCCCGGCACCCACACGGTGTGCTTGCCGGCGCGCAGCGCCTTGACGGTCCGGGCGGCGACGACATCCGGAGTCGTCGAGAACGGTGCCGGCTTCATCCCCTTCGTCATCGCCGAGTGCACGAAACCGGGGCGGACCACCAGCACCTGGGCGCCGAGCGGAGCGAGGGTGTCGCCGAGGCCCTGGGCGAAGGCGTCGAGTCCGGCCTTGGACGATCCGTAGACGAAGTTCGCCGAGCGGACACGTTCGCCGGCGACGCTCGAGAGCACGACGAGTACACCATGACCCTGTCGACGGAACTGCTTGGCGACTGCCAGTCCGCTACTAACGGCACCGACGTAGTTCGTTGTCACGGCGTCGGCGGCGACGACCGGATCGCTGTCGAAGTCCGACTGTTCACCGAGCACACCGAACGCCATGACAACGGCGTCCAGGTCTCCGTGCTTCGCGACCTCGGCGTCGATGAACGGCTGATGACCGGCTGAGTCGGCGGCGTCGAAGTGCACGACGTCGACCGTCACTGTGTCTGACGCCACCGTGGCAGCCACGATCGCCCCTTTGTCCAGTGAGCGACAACCGAGCGTCACGGTCTGCGTCGCCGGTGAGATCAGTGCCCGGACGACCGCCAGACCGATCTCGCTGTTGCCGCCGAGCAGCACGATGTGCTGGGCTTCACCGAATGCATTGTTCATGACGAGCTCCTGATAATGGCCTGATCGACCAGTTCGAGTCGGCGCGCCTGATCGCTACACCACAGGC
The DNA here is from genome assembly GCA_025356335.1 of Actinomycetes bacterium. Lineage (GTDB taxonomy): Bacteria > Actinomycetota > Acidimicrobiia > Acidimicrobiales > Ilumatobacteraceae > JANXUF01. The sequence continues at coordinate 34,109 of JANXUF010000004.1, read as the reverse complement.
GGCCGGGGTCGAGCCGATCACGGATGGTCTGCCATTCGGCGAGCCGCGGATAGCCGCGGCGGAAGGCGGCGGGTGTGGTGTGCGAATCCTTGGCGAGATAGTGACGTCCACCGGCATCGAGCACCACGCGGTCGAGGTCGTGCAGCAGCGACGCGAGGCCTTTGGAACGAGCAGGAATGTCGAGCGCAAGCGTCCACCCCGGCGACGGAAAACTCAACGGTGCGGGATTGCCCACGCCGAAACGCTTGAGTACAGCAAGGAAACTCGCAGCACCGCTCGCCGACAGTCGTTCGATCACGTCACGTAGCGCTGTCTCCTCGCCGAACGGAACGACGAACTGGTACTGCACGAAACCGAGACGTCCGTAGAGGCGGTTCCACGCCCCGACGCCATCGAGCGGATGGAAAAAAGCGCCGATGCCCTCGACACTCGCGCGGCGCGCTGGATAATGCCGGAACCAGCCCTCGTTAAAGAGTGCGACGCTCGCGTGGTTCAACACGCCGGGCGTCGGAACGAGGGGCGGAACGCTGATGCGCTGACGAGGTCCGTAGCGCAGCGGATCGCCGGCAGCTCTGGCGTCGAGGTCGCTCAGTTTGGCGTGATCGCCGCGGCTCAACACGCTGCGTCCGAGGTGGCGCCCCTTGGCGATCAGATCGATCCACGAGACCGAGTACCGGTAATGCTCGTCACCATCCGACATTTCGGTCAGCAGGCTGTCGAGGTTGTCGTGACGCGTTGTTTCGACGGCACACCTGCTCGTCTCGATGGCGAGCAGCCTGACGTTCGCTTCGAGGATGATGCCGGTCAAGCCCATTCCTCCGACCGTCGCCCAGAAGATTTCGGCATGCTGCTGCGGTCCGACCACCATCGTCGATCCGTCGGCGAGCAACAGCGTCAAGGACACGACATGGTTGCCGAACGATCCATCGACGTGATGGTTCTTTCCATGGATATCGCTGGCAACAGCGCCGCCGATCGTCACCGAACGCGTGCCAGGGCTGACGGGGATGAACCAGCCACGCGGCACGACGACGCGCAGCAAATCGTCGAGGCTGACACCGCCGCCGACCCGGACGACGCCTGTGTCGGGGTCGAGGAAGATGTCTGCCGCCGTGCCGCCCAGACGCACGAGCAACCCACCGCCGTTCTGGGCGGAATCACCGTATGAACGACCGAGTCCTCGTGCAAGCGCGCCGCGGCTGGAAGCCTGCGCGACCACGGCAGCGATATCGGCGCGATCGACGTCGATGACCTCGCACGATGACGGATTCGTTCGTCCCCAACCGGACATTGCCCGGCGCATCAGTACGGCCATTCGGGGACGGCCCTGCCGCGCCTGGAAAGTACTGTGACAAGGCCGCACGTCAACAGCACCTTGAGCCCGAGGTTGCGCACGAACCACGGCACCTGGGCCACGACGTGCACGGCGTTCTTGAGACGCGCCGATGGTGATGTTGCCAGGTCGGCGCGGAAGATGGCGAGCGAACGGGCGCGTCCGACGTAGCGGAACCGCCGGCCGAGCGTCAGATGACGGGCAATCGCCGCTGTCACCCCGACGGAGGAGAACGAGTCGTGGATCAGCAGCGTGCCGCCGTCGACGACACGGTCCCCCCACTGACGGATGTCGCGCTGCGCCGGTCCGTAACGGTGCGCTCCATCGATGTACAGCAGGTCGATCGGCGTCGTCACCTCGCAGAGCGCCTCATCGGAGAATGCCCTGACGTAGCGAATTCTGTCGCTCACGCCGGCCTTGGACAGGTTCGCCAGGAACACCGCATGGTCGTCAGCGGCCTGGTCGGCAAATCCGTCGAGTTCCTGCGGCCCCCTGTCGTTGCCGGCATGCGGATCGATGGCGACGATGTGCGTGTCGTCGGCGGCCGAGAGTGCCAGGACGATCGTCGATCGTCCCTGAAAGCTGCCGATCTCGACGATCGTTCCACTGGACGGGCAGTCGATCGCCGCCCGGTGCAGCACTGCTGCCTGGTCAGGTGACATCCACCCGTTGACGTCGTCGACGAGCGTGAGGATCGACGCCAGTGACAGTGTCGGTGCCGTTGTGTTCGATTCGTTCGCCATCTGATTCCTGCTTCGCGGGCCTGGTCGATCCTAATGAGTTTCGGCGAGCAGGGCGGGTCATCATCATCACGCCACACCACCGCTATCGCCAATGCGCCTACCGCACGTAGACTCCGAGACCGAAGAGTACGAACCAGATCACGCCGAAGAACTGCAGCGGGCGGTCGCCGATGAATACTTCCTCCGGAGCGCCGCCGCGGCCCTGTTCGAGGATCAGCAGATAGCGCAGCAGCGCCGTCAGTACCGGCACGATCGACAGTTCGTAATACGGGAAGGTGCTGCCGGCGAGTTCGGCGGTGTCGAACGCCCATTGGCAGTAGGCGAGTAGCGTCGCGCCGGCACTGATGCCGAGCAGCATCCGCAGGTAGGCGATCGAATACGTCTCCAATGTGGCCCGTGTCGTTCCCGCTTCCTCCCCCATCTCGATCAACTCGGCGTATCGCTTCCCGGTGACGATGAACAACGAGCCGAAGGTCGTGACCAGCACGAACCACGTCGACATCGGCTTGCCGGCGGCGATCGCTCCACCGATTGCCCGCAGCACGAAACCGCCGGCAACAGCGACGAGATCGACGACGGCGACGTGCTTCAGTTTGATGCTGTACGACAGTGTCAACACGACGTAGAGCACGAGGATGAGGCTGGTCTTCGGGTGTCCTGTCGTCAGCCCGATGGCGATTCCTCCGAAAATCAACACGGTTCCGACGACTCGCGCGATGCCAATCGGGACGGCTCCGGAAGCGATCGGCCTGCATCGTTTCTTCGGATGCTGGCGGTCGCTGTCGACGTCGAGGATGTCATTCCAGTAGTAGGTGCCGCTCGATACCAGGCAGAAGGCCACGAAGGTCAGCAGGGCGATGCGTATGTAGTGGCCGTCGTCGAGCACGCCGGCCGCGCCGGGTGCGGCGAACACCAACACGTTCTTGAACCACTGCTTGGGGCGCGCTTCTTTGAGCAGCGATCGCATCATGCGATGCGTTCCTCGATTCGCGACGTCCGTGTGATCTTCGTCGGATGCTCCGCCGCACGCAGCATTTCATCGTCGCCGGAAGAATCGCCGTACGCCCACAATTCGGTTGCGTCGAAGGAGTCGCCGAGCCACTCGCGCAGACGGCGGAGCTTCTCGGGACCACGGCAGTTGGGGCCCTCGAGGCGACCTGTCAAGCGACCATCGATCGACTCGAGTTCACAGCAGAGCGCAGCTTCGGCACCGAGCTGGCGGGCGAGAGGGTGGACGTAGGGCGAAAGAGATGCCGAGACCAGCACGACACGGTGATCAGCGAGGAGATGCTGTTTGAGCCTGGCGACGGTGTCGGCTCGCAGCCAGCCGGGGATGATCTCACGGGCGAAGCGTTCGCCGGCGGCGTCGAGCTCGTCGGCGTCTCGGCCGGCCAACGGCGACAGCGCAATCGTCTTCAGAGCGTGGCGGTCTCGGCGGAGGAGCCCGCCGAACGACTGCAGTGGACGGCCGACGAACCCCTTCATCAGCGCCCGGGTACCGACGAACGATCGAAGAAATGGAACGACACAGTCCCGGGTGGTGAGTGTTCCGTCGATATCGAAGGCGGCAACGACAGCAGACGAAACTTTTCGGGCACCCATACGACCGCCGAACGCTACTTCGCTTCGTGGCCTATTTCTGTGCCAGCCGGGTGAGAAAACTCCAGTAGTCAGGCCAACTCTTGGTAACGACGTCCGGGTCGTCGATCGTCAACCCGTCGACCCGAAGGCCGATGAGCGCCATCGCCATGGCGATGCGGTGGTCGTGGTACGTCTCGATCGACGCGCCGTGCAGGCCTGTCGGTCGAATGGTCAGGCCATCGACATGCTCGTCGATATCGGCACCGCATTTTCGCAGTTCGTTGACGAGCGCAGTGATGCGGTCCGTTTCCTTACGGCGGATGAACTCGATGCCGCGGATCGTGGTCGGCCCGTTGGCAAACGCGGCGACGACGGCGAGCGACGGCGCCGTGTCCGAGATGTCGGCCATATCGATATCGATGCCCTGCAGTGGGCCGGACACGTCGATCGTCGTCGTCGATTCCGTCGTCGAGATCGTCGCACCCATGGCAGCGAGCACGCCGGCGAACTGCGCATCACCCTGAAGCGACCGATCACCGAGGCCGTTCACCAGCACCCTTCCGCCGACGATCGCCGCAGCTGCAAGCGCGTAGCTCGCCGACGAAGCGTCGACCTCGATGGCGTAGTCGCACGCCACATAGCGACCAGGTCGCACGACGATCCGCCGCTCGGCGATGTCGACCGACGACACGCCGAACGATGCCATCACCTCAGCGGTCAAGGCAACGTACGGGCGCGACACGAGGTCGGTCGTCAGTTCGATCGTCAGGCCGTCAGAGAGGTACGGAGCGATGAGCATCAACGCAGTGATGTATTGGCTGGAGATGTCGCCGGGCATCGACACCGAACCGCCTCGTGTTCCAGCACCCACCGCCTGGTTGGCCTGGGCAGACCCACCTCCGTTCGCATTTTCGTTCGTTGCCGGTCCGCTGACGGTGACCGGCAGGAATCCCCAGTGCCCCGACGGTGTGACGGTGGCACCGAGCGAGCGGAGGGCGTCGTGGAGCGGAGACATCGGACGGGCGCGAAGGGGCGGGTCGCCGTCGATGAGGTACGGTCCTCCGCCGAGTGCGGCGAGGGCAGTGACGAAGCGCGATGTCGTTCCGGCGAGCTTCGAATACAGCGTCACGGGTCCTGCGCCGATCACGCCGTCCAGACCGGCGACGGTGACCTGTGAAGTCTGCTGATCGTGACCGATGCCGACGCCGAGACGTTCGAGGCACTCGAGCATCGCGACGGTGTCGTCGCCGGGAGCGAGGCGGGTCAACGTCGATGTTCCTGCCGCCAGCGCTGCGCAGATCAGCGCCCGGTTGGCGATGCTCTTCGAGCCCGGCACGTCGGAAACGACGGCATCAAGACGCCTGTCGAGCGGATGAATCCGCAGCGAATCGGTCATCTGCAGTGTCAGGACAGACGCTGGATCGCCGGGCGGAACCCGCGGGCGATCAGGCCGCCGCGGAACAGTTCGCTCATCTCGGCATCGATGAGCACGACGGCGACACCGCGGTTGCCCTCAGCGGAGTGCACGACCTCGAAGTCGGAGATGTTCACGCCGAGTTCAGCGGCGAGGGTGAAGACTTCGGCAGCGGCACCTGGGCGGTCAGGGATGGCGATACGCACCTCAGCGAAGTGTTGCGGCTGATTGACTCGCGCCGGCAGATTCGTTCGGGCGTCGCGAGCCTCGATCAGCCGTCGGTGTAGGCCCTCGCGGTCGTCGTTGGCGACGGTGTCGCGCATCGAGCCGAGCCCGGAGATCAGCCCGTCGAGCGCCCGAAGGATGGCGAGACGATTGTCGGCACAGATGTCCAGCCACATCGCCGGGTGCCCTGAGGCGATGCGTGTCATGTCGCGGAACCCGCCGGCTGCGAGTCGCAGCAGTGCGCTGTGTTCGTTCGATCGCCTCGCCGCCAGACCCATCAGCGTCACGGCGGTCAGATGCGGCACATGGGAGATCACCGCAACGACATCGTCGTGGGCCTGCGGCGTCAGCGCGACGACTTCGGCTCCGAGATCGTGGACGAACGCGGCGACCGTCGAGAAGGTCGCGTCGTCCGTCGACGCCGTCGGAGTGAGTACCCACACGGCAGCTTCGAACATGTCGCCGTCTGCACCATCGAGCCCTTCGAGTTCCGAGCCGGCCATCGGGTGGCCACCGATGAACCGCGGGTCGTCGACTGCCGCCGCGACCGATGCCTTTGTCGAGCCGATGTCGGTGACCACGCCGCTCGTCTCGGCGAGTGCACGTTTGGCGAGTTCGCCGAGCGCCAGCACCGGTGCGGCGATGACGGTGATCTCGGCCGACGGATCGAGGCCGATGGCGGCGATGATTCCCCTGGCGGCGGCGATTCCGGCAACGTCGTCCTGCAGGTCGTCGCCCGTCACGTGCCAGCCGCGCTGCGTCAGCGCCAGGGCCACCGACCCGCCCATCAGACCGAGCCCGACGACGTTGGCGCGGCGCGGCGCAGGAACGGCATCGGTCACAGCAAGCGAGCCTACCGATGGCACCCCGCCGAGCACTGCCGAATTCGATCCAGGCTCACCGCGAGCGTCGATCGGGATGCCACACTTGCGACCATGGCGATTTCCACTGGCCTCGAACGCATCGGTGCGCTGAAGGGTGCCGTCGTGCGAAATCCGACGGAAGAGCACCGTTCCTCCAGCGCGCTGGAGGCCTTCTTCGACCTCTGTTTCGTCGTCGCCGTCGCCCAGGTCTCGACCGGGCTACACGAAACGCTTGCGCAGCACCGCATCGGTGATGCGCTGATCGCCTACCTCTCGATGTTCTTCGCCGTGTGGTGGGCGTGGATGAACTTCACATGGTTCGCCAACGCCCACGACGCCGACGACATCCCCTACCGACTGTTGACGTTCATCCAGATGGGCGGTGCGTTGGTGATGGCGATCGGCGTCACCGACGTCTTCGGGCATCAGAATTTCAAGACCGTCACCATCGGCTACGTGATCATGCGGGTCGCCCAGGTCACGCAATGGGTGCGGGTCGCTCTGGCATTCGAATCGATGCGCACCCGAGCACTGCGTTACGCCGGCGGTATCGCCGTCGTGCAGGTGTTGTGGGTGATCCGCATCCCGATGCGTGGCAGCGGCACGGTTGCCTTCACCGTGTTGCTCGTCGTCCTCGAAGTCGTCATCCCGATCTGGGCGGAGCGGGTGGCAACCGGGAACGTGACGCACCTCGAGCACATCACCGATCGGTACGGCCTGTTCACCCTGATCGTCCTGGGTGAGGCGGTGTCTGCCGGCACGATCGGCATCCAGGAGGCGTCGCGTTCGGGGGTCACCGCCGAACTCGTCGTCGTGGCGATTGCCGGACTGATGATCTCCTTCGCCGCCTGGTGGATGTACTTCGGCAATCCGCATCGCCGGGGGCCGGACACCATCAGGCGCTCGTTCGAATGGGGCTACGGGCACTACCTGATCTTCGCCAGTATCGGTGCGATCGGTGCCGGCATCCATCTCGCCGCCCAGTACATCACGATGCAGGCAGCGAACGGTCCTGTTCCTGAGGCGCCGGCGAGCGCAGAATCTGCAACGGTGGCAGCAGCCGTGAACGACGCCAGCGGACATATCACGACGAGGGTGGCCTCGCTCGCCGTGGCCGTCCCGGTCGCCGTCTTCATCCTCGCAAACCTGCTATTGGCATTGTCGGCCGGTTCGAGAAGACGGAGCAAACTCGTGCCACTCGCCGCTGGATCGGCGATCGTGCTGGTCGCCGGGATGACGGCCGGCGTCGTCGCCACGCTGGTCGTTGCTGCGGCAACGATCGTCACCGTGGTCGTGCTGTTGATCGTCGTCGACGTTCCAGCGGCGGTCGAAACGAAGCAGCGCTCCGCCAGATGAGCACACCGCTCGGCCCGCCGCCGTTCCGCCGCTACGGCGACCCCGTTCCCGGCGCACCGATCCACCGACGAGGCGGGCGAGGTCGCACGGCTTTGGTGTTCGCAGCGGCCGTGCTGATCGGGCTGCTCCTCGGCCTGCTACTCGGGCTGTGGTATCGCCATCGGGACGATCCGCCGGCAATCCCGCCCGTGCCGACCACCGCCACGACGACCACGCTGCCTCCGGCGACCACCGGGGCGTCGCCCACGACAGCACCATCGGACACGACACCTTCGGTCCCTGCGAGCGGCCCGCCGACAACGATCGGAGCAGGCAGGGGGACGTCACTGCCTCTGCCGATTCCGCCCGATACCGCCAGCCCGCTCGGCGTACCGACAGCCGGATCGGGGTAACGCATGCCGTACGTGCTCGTCATCGATCTCCAACCGGCGTACACCACCGTTGCCGTGCAGTGGGATGGCCGACCGCCGACGCTGCTGGCGATCGAGGGGAACAACGCGACCGTCGCCTCGATGATCGGTGTCGCCGCTTCCGACGAGGTACTCGTCGGCACGCGCGCCGAAACCCTCCGTGCCGTCGATCCCTCACGCGTGTGCGACAACGTCGTACAGCGCATCGGAGACCCCCGCCCGATCGAGGTGGCCGGCCGGCCGTATGCCGTGTCCGACATCGTCGGCCTGTTCCTCGGCGCCGTCTATTCCAGCGCGACGAAAGTGCTCCGCGGGCCACCGTCGCGCATCGCCATCTGCCACCCGGCGTTCCTCGACAACTATCGCCGACAACTCCTGCTGACCGCTGCGGCCGATGCGGGACTTCCGCCGGTCGAGTTGATTGTCGACTACACCGCCGTCGCTGCCTACACCACGCAGCACGGCCCAACCGAGGCGTCGGCCGCACGGGCGTTCGGGGGCCTACTGCTGCTCCAGGGTCAGGTACCGTGGCTCGCACCCCCTCCGGGTACATCGACGTTTGCCGCTCCTGCACCGTTCATCAGCGGACCGTCCGCTCCGGGACCGCTGAGTCGATCTGCTCGACCGTCGTCGAAACGGTCGCCGCTCGTCATCGCCGTTGCGGCCATGCTCCTCATCGCTGCATTGGTCGTCGTCGTCGTGCGATCCGGCGATGATGACATCACCCATATCGCTGCCGGCACGACGGCGCCAAGGATTCCCGTCAGCAGACCGGGCACCGGCGGGGCACCGTCTACCACCGGTGCTTCGCCACAGACCGCTCCCGCCGGCGCGGCAATGACCGAAACGATCGAACTCGATCCACGAGCCGTATGGCAGGACGGATCGCCGATCACCACCGCCGACTTCGAATGCACGTGGAGAGCGTTCCTCAACACCGGCGGCTCCGTCAACACCGCCGGATACGACTCGATCACCGCCGTGACACAGGGCAAGGATGCACACGAGGTCGTCATCAGCTACTCGACGCCGTTCGCCGCCTATCGGACGCTGTTCTCGGCGCTGGTGCAACGCAGTGCGGTCGATCACTGCGGCGACGTTTCGAACGCCTTCCAGACGACATTGGCGACGTCGGGCAGGGAATGGAAAATCCAGTCCTGGAGCGCTACCGAGGAGGTCCTCGTCCCCAACAGCCGCTTCTGGGGTACTCACCCCTCGATCTCACGTCTGGTCATCAAACCGCTCGCCGGCGACCTGACCGATGCCGTCACCAGCGGCGATATCGACTATGCCTTCCAGTTGTTCGGTGACGGCATCGTCTTTCAGCCGAGCGGCGGCAATGTGCAGGTCGACACGGGTGCCGGCAGCCAGTTCGAGGCGCTGTACTTCAACCAGAAGGACGGTCACCCGTTCGCCGATCCGGCCGTGCGGTCGGCGTTCTATGCGTCGATCGATCTCGACGCCTTGTTCGCCCAGATCTACGCGCCGATCGCCCCGGGCGGCCTGTTGTCGAGATGCGGTCCAGTCATCGCCGGACCGTTGTGTCCGACAGGACTATTCGGGAACCGCTTCGACCTCGCCAAAGCAGCCGCGACGATGACAGCTGCGGGCTACGCCAAGAACGCTGACGGACTGTGGTCGAAGGACGGAACGGTACTCGACATCAAGTGGATGGTCACGACCGACAACCAACGACGGTCATCGGCGCAGGCATTCCTGATCCCGTTGCTCGCGACAGCCGGATTCCAGGTCACCGCCGACAACTGCGACGCAGCCTGCGTCTTCCAGGACCGCCTGCCGTCGCTCGATTACGACATGACGATGTACACGAACACGACGATTCCCGACCCGGGCTATCTCGTCCCGCAATTCACCAGCGACAACATCCCGATCGACGTGAACAGCGGCGTCGGGCTGAACGACCAGGCATGGGTCAATACGAGGGCGACGATGGCGTTGCACGACTCGGATACGCAACTCGATCCCGACAGACGAGCCGCCGACATCCGCATGGCGGTCACCGAGATGGACAAGGATTCGGTGTTGATCCCGCTGTACCAGTTCCCCACCGAAGCGGTGTACCGAGTTGACAGGGTGGGCCGCGTCGACGGTCAGATCGACAACCCCAGCCGAGCCTTCGGCGACGTCTCCTCGTGGAAGGACATCGACGGGGACGGACAGGTCACCATCGGCGTCGCCGATTGGCCAACGTGCCTCAATCCGGTCACCTCGGACTGCGCCGGTCCGTTCAGCTATCAGTGGACGGTGTCAGACCTCGTGCTTCCAGGCGTCTTCGACCCGAAGAGCAACGGCTACGCGATCACCGATCTCGTCACCGCCGAACCGACGATCCGCCTCGGGTGAGCATGCCGCAGGCAGAGCCTCAGGTGGTGGTGACGGCCGCTTCCAAGGCACGCCGTTCGGCGTCGGTCAGTTCACGCCACTCCCCCGGCTTGAGGCTGCGGTCGAAAATCGGCCCGATTCGCACGCGGATCAGTCTCGACACGGGATGGCCGATCGCTTCGCACATCCTGCGGACCTGGCGATTGCGGCCCTCGTGGATCGTCACCCGCAACACACCGGGGCTCGGCTGACTGACCTTCGCCGGAGCGGTCACACCGTCCTCCAGCTCGACGCCCTCGCGCAACGTTCGAAGTGCCGAACTGGAGACGAGGCCGCCGGTGACCTGGGCGAGGTATTCCTTCTCGATCCCGTAGCGCGGATGTGTCAGGCGATTCGTCAACGCTCCGTCGTTCGTCAGTAGCAGCAGGCCCTCGGTGTCGCGATCGAGGCGGCCGACGGGATACACCCGTGGTTCCCGCGGCACCATCTCGACAACGGTCTCACGCCCGTGGGTGTCGCTTGCGGTCGTCACGACTCCCTCAGGCTTGTTCAGCAGGTAGTACACGAGATCGGCGCGCAGCGCCACCAGATGGCCGTCGACCTCGACGAGATCGTTGTCGACAGCGACACGCCGACCGAGGATCGCCACCTCGCCATTGACGGTCACGCGGCCGGCGGCGATCATCTCCTCGCACACCCGACGGCTGCCGTACCCTCGTTGGGCCATCACCTTCTGCAGCCGCTCTCCCTCGTGCAGTTCGGCGCTGGCGGCGGCCCACTGCTCCCAGAGCGGAGGCTCCGGAATTCGATCAGCCGGTCGATCAGCCGGTCGATCAGCCATCGGAGGACGACCCGTTCGCCGAGCCCGTCGAGGAGCCGTTCGGCGAGGCATGCGGCGACACCGGCGTGATGCGTAAGCCGTACTCCAGTGCTTCGACGACATCCGCACCTGGGACGAATTGGGCGAGCGGCGGCAGGTCGGCGACCGAGTTCAAACCGAGTTTCTCGAGGAACATCGACGTCGTTCCCCACAGCGTCGCCTGACCCGGACCAGGATCATGCCCGACCTGATCGACGTATCCACGTGCTTGCAGCGTGCGCAGGACGCCGTCGGGATCGACGCCGCGGATCGCTGCGACCTGCGCCCGCGAGATCGGCTGCTTGTAGGCGACGATCGCCAGTGTCTCCAGCGCTGCGCTCGACATCCTGGCGCGCTGGCCGTCGAGTACGAATTTCTCCACGTAAACGGCGTACCGCGGATGCGTCTGATAGCGGTAGCCGCCTGCGACCTTCACCAGCTGAAAGCCGTGGCCCGCGTCCTCGTAGGCCTCGCTCAGGCGTTCGCACAACTCGACGATGACGGTGACCGGTTGTTCGAGCAGTTGGGCCAGCAACGCCGGTTCGACCGGGTCGGTCGCCACCAGCACGATTGCCTCGATGACACGGACGAGGTCGGCAAGATCGACAGACCCTGGTGATTCGGTGACGTCGTCGAGCCCGTCGAATTCCGGCTCGCCGGATTCCGCATCGTCGTAGTCGTGGTTCATGTCCACCCTCGCATGGAACTGCTCATCAACCCTTGCATCGAACCGTGCATCAGCCCTCGTAGTCGTCGATCGTCAGTGTGCTGATGCCGGCGCCGACGCGCTCTGCGAAATCGTCGTGCTGCTCGCCGCCGGTCCACTCGATCTCGATATCGCCCATGCGGTCGTTCTGCACCAGTTCTACGTATCCCTGTTTGTACAGTTCCAGCAACGCCAGGAACCTGACGATGATCTCGAGGCGTTCGACGAGTCCGCTCGTCAGCCTGCGGAAGCCGACCCTGCCGATGCGTGGCAGCTCATCCAGCAGTTCGGCGACGGCTTCGGCGACGCTTGCGCGTACCGGCCCAACATGGAACAGATCGATCACGGGGACGACCTTCGGCGTCACCAATCGCAAGTACACCTGGCGCAGGCGGTTCGGGCTGATGCCTTCGAGCATGTCGGGGACGAGCCCGGCAAAACGCTCGTCGGGCCCGACGAGCCGCGGGAAACTGCGGTCGGCCTCGCCGGCCAACCGTGAGAAGACGGCAGCCACGTCTTTGAACGTCTTGCACTCGACGAGCTTCGAGAGCAGCACATCACGTTCTTCCCACAGTGCCAGTTCGTCGTCGAGATCGACATCGTCACGGCCGGGGAGCAGGCGTCGTGCTTTGAGTTCGACGAGCGTGGCGGCGATCAGCAGGAAGCTCGTGGCGATGTCCAGATCGAGGTGCTGCATACGCTCGATCTCGCCGAGGTAGGCGTCGACGATCCCCGATAGCGAGACCTCGTAGATGTCGACCTGTTCCTTGAGGATCAGGTGCAGCAGCAGATCGAAGGGCCCCTCGAAAACCGGGGTGCTCACCTCGTACGCCATCGACCAGAGGCTACCGGACCCCCATCCGCCCGCAAGCGACCCCCAAAATCACAACTGAGTCCACCAACCCGCCAGTTCTGTCGGGTTTTCGTCCACAGAAGTTCGTGAGCCCGGTCGATCGGCCTCGTCGACGGGCGAAATGGCTTCGGTGGAGCGACCGGGCCGGGATAGCGTCTGGCCCATGACACGCGTGTTGAGCTGCATCCAACCGACAGGAGATGTCCATCTGGGCAACTACCTCGGTGCGTTGCGCAACTGGACGCTCGGTCAGCACGACGCCGACGCCTTCCACGGCATCGTCGACCTGCACTCGCTGACGGCGATCGAAGCTCCGGGGATCATCGGCGAGAACACGATCAAGCTGGCGGCAACGCTGTTCGCCACCGGACTCGATCCGGACGTCGCCACCGTGTTCGTGCAGTCACACATCTTCGAGCATTCGCAGCTCTGTTGGGTGATGGAGTGCACGGTCAGCTTCGGCGAACTGTCGCGCATGGTGCAGTTCAAGGACAAGTCGGCAAAGCGTGAGGGCGAGTTCATCCCGGCGGGGCTATTCACCTACCCGGCGCTGCAGGCTGCCGACATCGTGCTGTACGACGCTGACGAGGTACCGGTCGGCGACGATCAGCGCCAGCACGTCGAGATCACCCGTGACATCGCCGTGCGCTTCAACCACCGCTTCGGGGAGACCTTCGTGATCCCCAAGGCGGTCACGCCGCGAGCCGGGGCACGGGTGATGGACCTTCAGGAACCGACGTCGAAGATGTCGAAATCGTCAGCAGGCGACGCCGGACTCGTCTATCTCTACGAGGATCCTGCGGCGATCGTCAAGAAGTTCAAGCGCGCCGTCACCGACTCGGAATCCGAGGTCCGCTACGACCGCGAGGCCAAGCCTGGCATCTCCAACCTCCTCGACATCTTGTCAGCATGCACCGGCGATTCCGCCGAAACCCTTGCCGACAAATACTCGCAGTACGGTCCGCTGAAGTCCGACACCGGCGAAGCCGTGGTCGAGATGCTCCGCCCGATCCAAGCGCGCTACGCCGAACTGATCGCTGACAAGGCCGAACTCGCCAACCTGCTCCGACAGGGAGCGGCGAAAGCACGAGTCGTTGCCAGCGCCACCCTCGAGCGGGCGTACAACGCCATCGGCTTCCTTCCCGCCTGACCCGTCAGACGTCGTCGGCAGCGCAGAGCGCTGACAGCAGCTCGGGCGGCGCGTCGGGCGAACGGGCGATCAGGGCGACGGTCTGTGGCTCGCTCCCGGCATCTCTGGCGATGTCCGCCCCGATCCGTTCGTGGTCGTGATACGCCTCGAAGCGCTTACCCCGTGGCCCGACGACCGTCGCCACGGTTCTCATGAGCGTGCCCAGCTTGGCGGGTGTCTTGCCACAGTCGTGGAGCAGCGCGGCAGCGATCGCCGCGCGCGGCGCATCCGGGGCGCGGTCGAGAAATCGGTAGGCAACGACGGTCGCGTGGCGACGGTCCTGGTTCGACATCGCCGACCACAACGCCTGCTCGCCCGCCAGCAGTTGTGACGTCGCCCAGGCGTCGGCGGCTGCCGTCGGCGCATGCGTCGACAGCGAGGTGACGAACCGCTTCGTCAAGTGCGTGAGATGTCCGACGCGCGCACGCGGATCGACCCTCACCGCTGGACCGCCAGCCGGGCGCGGGGATGCGATGTGCGGTACTCCTCCCACATCAACTCCTGCGACACCTTCGTATAGATCTGCGTCGTCGAGATGGTCGCGTGGCCGAGGAGTTCCTGGACGATGCGCAGATCGGCACCGTGATCGAGCAGATGGGTCGCACACGAATGGCGCAGGACGTGAGGCGAGAGTCGATCACCGAGACCGATCCGGTCGCCGTAACCGCGGAGGATGATCCATGCATGCTGACGGCCGAGCCGGCCGCCGCGAACGCCGAGAAACACTGCCTCGGAATCACCGCGACGGGCCCAACGCCCGGGAACCATCGCATCCCGTCCGAGTGGCGACAGCCAATCGGCCAACGCCCTCGCCGCCGCACCACCGAACGGGACGACACGTTCCTTTGATCCTTTGCCGAAGACCCGCACGAGATGATCGTCGTTGTCGACATCGGAGAGCGACAGCCCGCACAGCTCGGACACCCGCATCCCTGTGGCGTAGAGCAGCTCGAGCACCGCCCTGTCCCTGCGGGCAATCGGATCGTTGCCATGGACCGCGTCGATCAGCGCGCTGACGTCGGCTTCGCTGAGCGGGTGCGGGATTCCCGCAGGGACACGGGGCGCCTCGACGTCAGCCGTCGGATCATCAGTGCGCACGTCCTCTTCGACCAGGAATCGGTGCAGCTGACGCACCGCCGCGAGCGCCCTGGCGGTCGAGGCGGGTGCCGCCCCGCCAGCTCGCATCTCCCCCACCCACTCCGTCAATGTTGTCTCGTCGACCGTCAGCACGGTGGTCTGCCGGGTCTGTAGCCAACCGACGTACGCCGTCAGATCACGTCGGTAGGCGGAGATCGTGTTCTTCGCCCGCCCGCGCTCGACCGTCAGCCACGTCAGGAAGTCTTCGCACTCGACCGGCAGAGCAGGCACCATCAGACCACCCACTGTAATTGGCTCGACCCGCTCGCGAACCGGCTATCGGTCGGCGGCGTACACAGGAACATGTCAGCAAACCGGATGTATTCGACACCATCGAAGACACTCAACAACGACATGGGTATCTGCAGAACGCACAAGCGCATCATCGCCGGAGCAGCGTCGCTCGGGTTGATCGCTGCGCTGAGCGCGTGCAGGCCGGTCACTGGCAATCTCCATGACTTGACACCGCCGTCGATCAGCTTCAGCGTCAATGGCGCCGCTGCAAGCGGATCGGTCACCCTCGGCGGTGTCGGTCAGCAGATCATCATCACGGCGACCGACACTGGTGGCGTCGAGTCGATCGAGACCTCCATCGAGAACCACTTCATCTGTACGGCCGGAGCGACCGCCGTTGCCGAGAGCGACACCAATCCGATGTCGCTGAAGGGCTACGACTACTCGACCACCGAGCACGCCTATCTCGCCCACCGGACCGCTCCAGACGACTTCTGGCCGGACAGGAACAACAACGGCGTCAAGGACGTCTTCGAGCACAAGCTGCGCTACGACCAACTGATCGTCATCGACGACGCATCCCTCGTGCAGCAATCGCTCGACACCTATCACAGCGGTGCCGACTGCCTCCTTCCCGATGGCACGACGCACGGGACGGTCTCCGGCGATCGCCTGTCGATCACCGCCACTGCCAAGAACACCCGGAGCGAAATCGCCAGCGCACCGGCGTCGCAGTCGACGAGGACGGCCACCCTCCAGGTCGATTAGATCGTTGCCTCACACAGCGCCAGTTCCATCTGGGCGGCTCACCACCGGTCACCAATGACGTTGCATCCGAGTTCCGCCGCTGATCCTGCTGGTCACCCGACCAGTGGTCCGCTGTGTGAGGCAAACGAAATCGCACCGCACTCGCTACCGTCCAATCGACGAGCGAACGATACAGGTCGAGGCGCTACCGGCTCGACCGTGCGTTGAGCCGACGATCGACCATCAACAACCCGATGATCGACTTGCCGTCGGTGATCTCGCCGGATTCGATCATCGCCACGGCATCTGCCAGCGCGAAGATGCCGACAGTGGACGCTTCCTCTTCCGGCCCGTGGACCTCACGTCCGACTTGGCGGAGGTCGTTGGCGACGAAGATGTGGGTGACCGAATCCGTCATCCCGGCAGACGGATGCATCGCCGTCAGTAACGTCATCACCGATGCGTCGTAGCCGACCTCCTCGATGAGTTCACGGTGCCCGGTGTCCTCCGGCGGCTCGCCTGGGACATCGCGCATGCCGGCGGGAATCTCCCAGATCTCCTGCTCGAGCGGCGGACGCCACTGGCGGACCAGCACCACCGATGGTGTGCCATCGGCGTCGAAGATGAGGGGAACGACTCCGACAGCCCCCGGCGAACGGACGACGTCGCGCACGAACGGTGTGCCGTCGGGGGCTTCGAAGTCGGCGACGACGACCTTCCAGATGTAACCCTGGTGGACGACTCGCTCGCCGACGCGGCGGAAGCCGCTCACGCCGCGCTGATCGACACACCGTCGGTGTCGGAACGAATAGCGGTCACCCCATCGACATCGACATCGACGGAGACCGCGTCGACATCGATGAGCTTCGGGTTGCGGCCCTCCGAACGCACCAGCGATGCGGCGATCAGATCACGGAACAGTGGGTGCGCCCGGTCCGGTCGGCTCTTGAACTCGGGATGTGCCTGCGTTCCGACCCAGTATGGGTGGCTGTTGAGTTCGATGAATTCGACGAGACGGCGATCAGGCGAGACCCCGGAGATGCGAAAGTCGCCTTCAGCCTCGAAACGGTTGCGGTAGCTGTTGTTGAATTCCCAACGATGGCGGTGGCGCTCGCTGACGACCGGCTCACCATAGGCGGCGTGGGCCTTCGAATCGGGTTGCAGTACCGCGTAGTAGGCCCCGAGGCGCATCGTGCCGCCCATGTCCGAGACGTCTCGCTGATCGTGCATCAGGGCGATGACGGGGTGCGGCGTGGCGGTATCGAATTCGGTCGAGTTGGCATCGGTGAGGCCGAGCACGTTGCGGCCGTATTCGATCGTCATCACTTGCATACCGAGACAAATCCCGAGGCACGGGATGGCGTTCTCGCGTGCATACTTCGCAGCAGCGATCTTGCCTTCGATACCGCGCTGGCCGAACCCACCGGGAATCACCATGCCGTCGAGGTCGCTGAGCCGGCCAACACCCAGCAGGTCCTCGACATCCTCCGCCTGGATCCAGTCGATCTCGACCTTGGCACCGTGGTGGAAACCGGCATGCTTCAGACTCTCGACGACCGACAGATAGGCGTCCGGCAGCGAGATGTATTTGCCGATCAGCCCGATCCTCGTCGGCTTCGTCGCCGCCTCGACCTTGCGGACCAGCGCTTGAAGCGGTCCGAGGTTGATTTCACCATCGAGGCGCAGCACGTCGCAGACGACCTTGTCGAGGCCCTCGTCGTGCAGGATCAGCGGCAACTCGTAAATGTTGCGGGCGTCAGCGGCGTTGATCACGGCTTCGGGATCGAGGTCGCACAGCGAGGAGATCTTGCGTTTTACGCCATCGCCGATCGGCGCCTCACTCCGGCAGACGATCACGTCGGGCTGGATACCGCGGCTGCGCAACTCGGTCACCGAGTGCTGCGTCGGCTTCGTCTTCTGTTCGCCGGACGGGCCGATGAACGGCACGAGTGTGACGTGCAGATAGCAGACGTTGCCCTTGCCGGCCTCGAAACGGTATTGCCTGATCGCTTCGAGAAACGGCAGGATCTCGATGTCACCGACGGTGCCACCGACTTCGGTGATGACGATGTCGACGTCATCGGTCGCCAGGCGCTTGATGCGGCTCTTGATCTCGTCGGTGATGTGCGGGATGACCTGAACGGTGCGGCCGAGGTAGTCGCCGCGCCGTTCCGCATTGAGCACCGCCTGGTAGATCGAACCGGTCGTGGCGTTCGAGGAGCGAGTCAGCGGCTCGTCAATATAGCGCTCGTAGTGGCCGAGGTCGAGGTCCGTCTCGCCGCCGTCATCGGTGACGAAGACCTCACCGTGCTCGAACGGGTTCATCGTCCCCGGATCGACGTTGATGTACGGATCGAGCTTCTGCATCGTCACGCGGTAGCCACGGAGTTTCAGCAGACGACCGAGCGAGGAGGCGGTCAAGCCCTTGCCGAGTGAGCTGGCAACGCCTCCGGTCACGAAAATGTGCTTGGGCATGGCTTCGGGCTCCCGTCCGTTGAACAACACGACGGAATATCAGCCTACCGCACCTGCGCAGCCGAACCGCGGAGGCCGGCGAGATGGACAAAGCAAGCCGGCAGCACCTTGTCAACAGAACAGCCGATTGCAGCCGTCAGAAGTAAACGGATCGGCCACCGAGGCGGCGTTCCAGACGGCTCCGTCGAGTTCGCCTGCGCTGCCGACGATCGACAGGATTGCCCACCGACCGCGCATTTTCAGTGATCGGAGGGCGACTCAGCTGCGGCGAGAGGATGCAAGCAATTCCTCCGCATGCCGCAGAGCAGCTGCGCTCTCGGTCGAGCCGCTGAGCATTCGGGAAATCTCGACCGTCCGCTCGGGTCCGGTCACGGCAGCGACCGACGTGATGGTCCGTCCCTTACTTTCCGCCTTTGCCACCACGAGCTGGTGATCGGCGGCCGCCGCGACCTGCGCGAGGTGGGTGACGACGAGCACCTGATGGCGTTCACCCAACCGTGCGAGCGCAGCGGCGACGGCAACGGCGGCCGTACCGCCGATACCGGCGTCGACCTCGTCGAACAGCAGGGTGTCGGGTGCCTCGGTCAGCACGAGGCGCAGAGCGAGCATCGTCCGCGCCAGCTCACCGCCCGAGGCTGCTCTCGACAGTGGAGCGAGCGCCTCACCGACGTTGGCACCGAGCATGAACGTCACGTCGTCGCCGGGATCATCGCCGATCTCGACCTCGACCCTGGCACCGCTCATCGCCAGATCGGCGAGGTGGCGGCGAACCGCTTGTGCCAGTTTCGGGGCGGCGCGACGCCGCGCAGCGCCGACGGCGGCAGCCGCCTTCCCAACCGCCGCGAGCATGTCGTAACGCTGCAATTCGAGCTCGGCGGCTCGTGCTTCGTAACTCAGCAACTCCGTCAAACGGTCAGCCGTTTCACGGTGGAATTCGATGACCTCTGCGAGCGAGTCGCCGTACTTTCGGCGCAGCTCGCGCAAGAGCTGCCGTCGCGCCCGGATCTCATCGAGGCGCTCGGGGTCCTCGTCGATCGACTCTGCCTGAACCCTCAGGTCCGTCGTGGCATCCAGCAGCTCGGCGGATATCGCCCGCAGCCTGGCGAGCGCTGCTTCGAAGGGCACCCGATGGCCGAGCGCGCCGATGGCCTCTGCGACTGCATCGACCGCACCGCCGTCGGCCTGCAGGGCCGCCAGCGCTCGTTCGGCAGCCTCGCGGTGCGCGGCCGCTCCGGACAGGAGGTCCTCCTCGGATTCGAGCGCCGCGTCCTCGTCGGCATCGGTGAGGTCTGCCCGTTCCAGTTCCTCGAGTTGGAATCGCAGCAGATCGATCTCCCGTGCCCGGGTCCGTTCGTCGCCGCCGAGCGTCGCCAGCGAAGCTTCGATCTCGGTCAGGCGACCACGCGCCTCACGGAGCGTGGACAGGTCGACCTTGCCGAAGCGGTCGACGGCACTGCGTTGCGCCGATGTCGTGAGCAGGCTCTGGTGGGCATGCTGGCCGTGCAGTTCGAGCAACGTGGCGCCCAGTTCGGAGAGCGTCGACGCCGTTGCCAGACGCCCGTTGACGTAGGCGCGCGACCTGCCGTCGAGCGGCAACACCCTGGCGAGGACCATCTCGGTGTCCTCACCGTCGACCGTCGTCACGAAACGACCTTCGACCCGCGCCTCGTCGGTGCCGGGGCGAACCAGACCAGGATCGGCACGGCCCCCGACGAGTAGATTGATCGCTTCGACCAGCAGTGTCTTGCCGGCACCCGTCTCGCCTGTCAGCGCCGTCAGCCCAGCATCCAGTATGAGGTCGACGGTGGCAATGACGCCGAGGTTTTCGATGTGCAGTTCCGTGAGCATCTTCTCGCGGCCTCGTCTCAGCGATCCGTCAGGCCGAATTTTGCCTTGAGGATCTGGTGGAACCGGCGATGGCCGAAGCGAACGAAGGTGACCGACTGTTCTGCGGGCGCGAAGTGCACGATGTCTCCGTCGTTGAGATGCCCGACCTGACGACCGTCGACCGACAGCACGGCAGGCCGGTGACCGATGACCTCGATCGAGATCGCTTCATCGGGATCCAGCACGAGCGACCGGTCGAAGAGCATGTGCGGGGAGACAGGAGTGAGCAGCACGGCTCGGTGCGTCGGGGAAACGACCGGGCCGCGGGCGGACAGCGAATACGCCGTCGAGCCGGTCGGCGTTGCGACAATCAGGCCGTCCGCCGCATAGGAGGTGAACGGCGCGCCGTCGATACACACCTGCAGGCGCACCGTGTGACCCGGTTCGTCCTTCTCGATGACGACCTCGTTGAGTGCCCGCCAACTGAGCGACGGGTGGGTTCCTCCGCCGCTCACCGTCGACACGGTGTCGGTTCGTTCCAGCGTGGCGACCAACATCATCCTGTTCTCGACAGTGTACTTGCCGGTGAAGTACCGCTCGAGTGCCGCTGTCAGCGAGGGCGGTTCTACCTCGGTGAGATAGCCGAGCAGGCCGACGTTGACGCCGATGATCGGCACCGCAGCCCCGTCGAGCAGTTGCACCGTCCGTAACATCGTGCCGTCGCCACCCATACTGATCGCCAGATCGGCTTCGGAGAGCGGGCGGTCCGATCCGAGCGAAGCCAGGCTGAGTGCCTTGGCGTCGTCCGTCGGCATCCATGCCTCGTGGCCGCGTTCGCGCAACCAGTCGGCCGCCGCCCTGGCAAGCGCTGCGGCTTCGGTACGTTCGTGATGGGCGACGATCACCACGGCGGTCATGACGCTCGACCGCCGATCCGGGCATGGACGAGGAATTCGACGTTCCCCGTCGCCCCGGTGATCGGCGATGTCATCCAGTCGACGACCTCGCAGCCTTCGGCGATCAGCGCCGCCTCGATTTCTTCACGGACGCGGATGTGCACCTGTTCATCATGGATGACGCCACGCCCTTTTGACACCTCGGCACGACCGGCTTCGAATTGCGGCTTGACCAGTAGCACCATCTGTCCTTCGGCAACCAGCGCGCCGACCAACGCTCGCAGGACCGTCGTCAGCGAGATGAACGAGAGGTCGGCGACGACGATGTCGACCGGCCCGCCGATGTCGGCGACCTGCAGATGCCTGACGTTGTATCGCTCGATCACCGTGACGGCGATGCGGTCTCGAAGCGATTCGTGCAGTTGGGCGTGCCCGACGTCGAGGGCGATGACGTGGGCAGCACCCCGCTGCAGGCAGCAGTCGGTGAACCCGCCGGTCGATGCTCCGGCATCGAGGACGCGTTTGCCGCGCACCTCAACGGCGAACTGGGTGAGTGCGGCGTCGAGTTTCTCGCCTCCCCGGCTGACGAACCGTGGTCGCTGGCCAACGACCTGCACCGCATCAGCAGTGCTGACCAGGCGCGACGCCTTGTCGGCGATGGCGCCGTTGACGTGCACTCTGCGTTCGTCGATCAACTCACTTCCAGCGCTGCGGCTGGGGACGAGTTTGCGCCGTACGAGTTCTGCATCGAGGCGGCGACGCTGCGCCACGCGCGACGTCAGTCAGCCGTCGGGGCTGCGGACTTCTTCGCCGGGCGCTTGCCGAGAGCGACCTTCTTGGTTGCTGCTGTCACCGGTGCAGCTTTTTTCGCTGCAGCCTTCTTGACGGGCGCTACAGCCTTCTTCACCGGCGCGGCAACCTTCTTGACGGGTGCCGCAGCCTTCTTGACGGGTAATGCGGCCTTCTTGACGGGTAATGCGGCCTTCTTGACGGGTAATGCGGCCTTCTTGACGGCGGCCTCGACTGGAGATGCAACCTTGCCGATCGATGTAGCAGCCTTCTTGGCGGCTGCCTTGACAGGCGCAGCCGTCTTGGCGGCGGTCTTCTTGACGGCGGTCTTCTTGACGGGCGCCGCTTTGGAGACGGCCGCACTGACCTTGTCGGCAGCGGACTTGACCGGAGCAGACACGGTGTCGGCAACCGATTCAGCGACGTCGATGACCTTGTCCGCAGCCGCGCCGAGGCCGACCATCTTGGCGAGATCCTCGATACGGTGCTCCAGCGCCTCGACCTGCGACGAGACCTTTCCGACCTGTAGACCGACCTCGTGCTGGATCAAGGCGACGAGTTTCTCGCTGCTCTCCTTACCGCGTTGCACGAGCGACTCGATTGCCTTTTGTGCTTCTTTCTTGCGCACCTCGCCTTGCTTGACGAGATCGTTGACGATGCTTTCGGCGCGTGACTGGCTCATCTGGGTGAAGCTCATGCCCGCGTCGATCAGCCGCTTGAGGGTGTCGTTCGTTGCCATGTAAATAGCATACTGCTAATTTCTGCAAGCGCGCGCGATGGTCAGGACAGCAGCATCGCAGCGATGCCGGCGAGCGTGTCGGCTGCATAGTCGGGAACCGGGGTCACGTCGGTGCCCTTGATGGCGACACCCGACCACACGATTGCGTACCTGCAGCCGAGGGTGACGGCGAACAAGCCATCGGTCTCCGGCCGATCGCCGACCATCACCGCCGACTTCGAGGCCTCGGCGCCGATGATCGCACGCGTCAGCGCCGCCATCGGCTCGTACGGTTTGCCGGCGATCGTGCCGGTCAGCCCGGTTGCCGTCTGGATCGAGGCGAGGATCGCTCCGCCGCCCGGAATCGGCCCGTCTGGGGTCGGATAGGTGGCGTCATCGTTCGTGCCGATCAAACGGGCACCTCGCTGCACCGCCTGGGTGGCGCGCCGCATCACTTCGTAGTCGAAGTCACGGTGGAATCCGACGGCGACCACATCGATCGGCTCTGCAGGATCGGCGTGACTGCCGACGGCAATCGCCCCACGACCTTCGACGGCCTCGACGACACCTGGCCCGCCGCACACCAGCACGCGCTCGCCGGCGTTGATGAGCTGGCCTGCTGCCATCGCCGAACTGAGCACGTCACCACGTGCCGGAATGCCGATCTGCTCCAACGCCGCTTCGTGCTGGGCGAGTGTCGCCGCCGAATTGTTGGTGATGAACAGCACCCGGTGCCCGCCGGCGCGAAGATCGGCGATTGCCTCCACAGAGCCGGGGATCGGGTGATGCGACAGCCACACCACACCGTCGAGGTCGCAAAGAACTGCGGTGGGGGCGGAAACGGATTCAGGGGCAGTTGGCTCGCTCATCGACGTCGAATCGTGTCACGTCCGGCGACTGACACCAACCCACAGGCCTGCGGGACTCGAACACACTCCTCGTCGAGTCGAGAATTGTTGGGGACGAGCGGATCGCCAGCCGATAGACATGGGGCGTGCCGCGCTTCGAACCGTTTGCTGCCCTGCGTTACGCGTTGGATCTCGCTCCGCTCGCTGATCTGACCGCACCCCCCTACGACGTGCTCTCCGACCTCGACCGTCAGCACCTCGCCGACGCTCACCCGGCGAACTTCGTCGTCGTCGACCTGCCGATGGCGACCGCCGGCGACGACAGATATGCAACGGCCGACCGGACCTTGCGGGGGTGGATCGCCGCCGGGATCATGACGCTTGATGACCAGCCGTCGTTCACGCTCTACCGCATGTCGTTCACCGACGAAGCCGGACGTGACCGCCACACCGTCGGCGTCGTCGGAGCACTCGAAGTCGTCGACGAGGGCGCTGGCGGTGTGCTTCCACACGAACGGACCACGCCGAAGGCGAAGACCGACCGGCTCGATCTCACGAGGGCCACGCGGGCCAACCTCTCCCCCGTGTGGGGTCTTTCGACAGCGGCCGGTCTGACTGACCTGCTCACGGCAGAGGGTGAACCCGTCGGTTCACTGACCGTGGACGGCGTGACCCACTCCGTCGAACGGGTCACCGATCCTGCCAGGCTCTCGGCCATCTCGAATGCAGTAGGTTCGCATCCCGTCGTCATCGCCGACGGCCACCACCGCTACGCGATCTCACGCACCTACCGCAACGAGATCCGGCTTGCCACCGGCACCACCGACACATCCGCCGAATTGACGATGAGCTACGTCGGCGAACTGATCGAGGATCAACTGAGCATCGACGCCATTCACCGGCTGTACTCCGGCATCTCGGCCGCAGATCTCGTCGAACGTCTTGGCGAGTTCTTCGACCTCGCGCCCGCCGGGCCGATCACGCCGGCATTTGCCGCCGGAACGGTCGAACACGGAGCGTTGTGCTTCGTCCACGCCGATGGCACGGGCAGCTGGATGACACCGAAACCCGAAGCCTTCGTCGACGTGCGATCACTCGACGGCGCATATCTCGAACACGCACTGGCCGGTGTCGACGCTGACGTCTCCTATCAGCACGGAGTCGCCAATGTCGTCGAGATCGTCACGGGCGGCGCTGCCACAGCCGGCGTACTGATTCGTCCGACGAGCATCGACGAGATCCGGCGCACCGCGGATGAGGGGACGCTGATGCCCCCGAAGTCGACGTTCTTCACGCCCAAACTGCGCAGCGGACTCGTCATCCGCCCCTTGTAGTCCTCGTTGCTCGCAGTCCTCGCTTGGAGTGCGCGCAGTAGCGATGCGGTTGGGCGCTCAACGGCGCTGCGACCCGCTGAACCAGGTTCAGACCTGCCAGCTGCCGTTCGATCGCAGCAGTGCTTTGAGATCGCTGGGGCCCTTCTTGGCGCTCGATGCCAGCAGTTGCTGGGCGACGCCGCTGCCGTAGTCGGGACGCTCGACGGATCTGAAGACACCGAACGGAGTCGGCGAATGGTCGTCGGTCGACAATCGCGCCAACGCAAAGGCGAGGCTCGGATCTGCCCGGTGAGCGTCGTGGATCAGCAGCGCATCGTCACCGACATCGGCAACCTCGACGATGCGCAGCTGCCCGTCTGGCCCCATGACGACGCCGTGCTGGTTGTCCTTGCCGAATCGTACGGGCTCGCCGTGTTTGAGGTCGATGAGCATCTCGGGACGCGACTCGCGCCCGGTGATGTCGGTGAATGCGCCGTCATTGAAGACGTTGCAGTTCTGCAGGATCTCGACGAACGAGGCACCGCGATGGGCGTGCGCCTGACGGAACACTTCCATCATGTGCTTGCGGTCGAGGTCATGAGTACGGGCAACGAAGCTGGCCTCGGCGCCGAGGGCGACGGCGAGCGGGTTGAACGGAGGGTCGATCGATCCCATCGGTGTCGATTTGGTGACCTTGCCAACTTCCGATGTGGGTGAATACTGCCCCTTGGTCAACCCGTAGATGCGGTTGTTGAACATCAGGATCGTCAGGTTGACATTGCGGCGCAGCGCATGGATCAGGTGGTTGCCGCCGATCGACAGGCCATCGCCGTCACCCGTGACGACCCAGACGTCGAGATCGGGTCTGGCAACGGCGATCCCCGTGGCGATCGCCGGCGCCCGTCCGTGGATACTGTGCATCCCATAGGTGTTCATGTAGTACGGGAAACGGCTGGAGCAGCCGATGCCGGACACGAACACGGTGTTCTCCCTGGCGATGCCCAACTCTGGCATCAGCATCTGCACAGCCTGCAGAATGCCGTAGTCGCCGCAGCCCGGGCACCAACGGACCTCCTGGTCGCTGGTCCAATCCTTCTTCGTGGTGATGGTGATGGTGTCGCTCATTGCGCTGCTCCCTGCTGCTCGCTGTCGCCCGACACAAGGACGCTCGACGCAACGACTCCTGGATCGCCGGCGGTTGGCGGATCCTGCAACGCTTCGATGATCGCTCCTTCGAGCTCCAAGGCGGTGAAGGGCAATCCGGCGACCTTGGTGACGACCTTGGCGTCGATGAGGAATTCCGAGCGGATGATCCGGGTCATCTGTCCGAGGTTGAGTTCCGGCACGATCACCTTCTGGAAGCGCTTCAGCACCGCTCCGAGGTTCTTCGGCAGCGGATTGATGTGCGTCAGGTGCACCCACGCCACCTTGGTCCCACGTCGCCTCGATCGTTGGACTGCCGCGTCGATCGCCGCCCATGTCGAACCCCATCCGACGATGCACAGGTCGGCATCCTCGTCACCGACGATCGTCGCATCGGGGATGTCGTTGGCGATCCCGGCGACCTTTGCCGCACGCAGGTGGATCATCTTCGAGTGGTTCTCCGGCGTGTAGTTGATGTTGCCGCTGCCGTCTTCTTTTTCGAGCCCGCCGACGCGATGCATCAGACCTGGCGTTCCCGGAATCGCCCATGGACGGGCGAGCGTCTCCGGGTTGCGCAGGTACGGCCAGAACTCCGGGTTGCCGTCGTCATCGATGTGGTTCATCTCCGTGGCGAACTCGACGGAAATATCAGGCAGTGCCGCCGGATCGGGCAGCAGCCACGGCTCGGAGCCGTTGGCGAGATAGCCGTCGGACAGCAGGATGACAGGGGTCCGATATTTGAGGGCGATGCGAACTGCTTCGATCGCCGCGTCGAAGCACTGCGCCGGGCTGTAGGCGGCGACGATCGGCAGTGGCGACTCACCGTGACGGCCGAACATGGCAATGTTCAGATCGGCGGCCTCGGTCTTGGTGGGTAACCCGGTCGAAGGGCCGCCGCGCTGGATGTCGACGATCAGCATCGGCAGTTCGAGCGACAACGCAAGGCTGATCGTTTCGCTCTTGAGGGCAAGGCCAGGACCGGAGGTCGTGGTGACGCCGAGATGGCCGGCGAAGGCTGCGCCGAGCGCCAGTCCAGCGGCGGCGATCTCGTCTTCTGCCTGCACGGTGCGGATACCGAAGTGCTTGTGCTTGGCGAGTTCGTGGAGGATGTCGGACGCCGGTGTGATCGGGTAGCTCCCGAGGAACACCGGCAGGTGGGCGAGCTGCCCCGCAGCGACGATTCCCCATGCCAGCGCCGTATTACCGGTGATGTTGGTGTATTCGCCTGACGGCATGTGCGCCGGCTCGATCTCATAGCGATGATCGAGCAGTTCCGTCGTCTCGCCGAAGTTGAAACCGGCAGTGAACGCAGCCTTGTTGGCGGTACGGACGAGTTCGTTGCTGAACTTCTCATCGATCCACGCGAACGTCGACTCGGTCGGTCGCGAATACAGCCAGGAGATCAGGCCGAGAGCGAAGAAGTTCTTCGAGCGGTCGGCGTCGCGTGGCTTGACGCCGAGCGGGACCGTTGCCTCTTTGGTCAGCGATGTCATCGGCACGAGCACGGTCCGATAGCCGTTGAGCGAGTCGTTCTCCAACGGGTTCTCGGTGTAGCCCGCCTTGTCGAGGTCGCGCTCGGTGAACGTGTCGCTGTTGATGATCAACATGCCGCCCGGTTCGAGCCGGCTCAGATCAGCCTTCAGTGCAGCAGGATTCATGACCACCAGCACACTCGGAGCGTCGCCGGGTGTCGTGATGTCGTGGTCGCTGATCTGCACCTGGAAGCTGCTGACACCGTGAACCGTGCCGGCTGGTGCGCGGATTTCGGCCGGGTACTCCGGCAGCGTCGACAGGTCGTTGCCGAACAACGCACTGGTCGAGGTGAAGCGGTCACCCGTCAGCTGCATCCCGTCGCCGGAGTCGCCGGCGAAACGGATCACGACCCGTGTCAACGATTCAGAATGTTTCGGCTCGGAATGCTTGGATTCCGTGTGTTCGATGATGTCCGTCATCGGGACCTGTCCCCCTTTGACGAGGAACAGCCGCCCCACGGATGAGCCTCGACGTCGTGTCAGACTCCCTTGTCTGACGATCTCCAACCTATTACCGGCGAGGGGCGCATTGGCGACATTTGCGTCGAGATTGTTCTGATTCCGCTCTCGCCATCACTGCCTCCCGCCGCCGAGCCAATGCTGCACACGTAGACTTTCAGGGTGTCCGCTGCTGATCGCTTCCCTGCCGGTGTTCTGACCGGTGACGCCCTGTCCGAGTTGTTCGCCTTCGCCAAGGAGCACCGCTTTGCGCTCCCGGCTGCCAACTGCACGGGCTCCAACACGATCAACGGGGTGCTCGAAACCGCCGCCAAGGTCAACTCGCCGGTGATCATCCAATTCAGCCACAGCGGCGCAGCGTTCATCGCCGGCAAGGGGATCGGCGCCACGGGTGATGTTCCATCGATCCTCGGCTCGATCGCCGGTGCCTACCACGTCCATACCCTCGCCGCCGCCTACGGGGCGCGGGTCGTTCTCCACACAGACCATTGCGCCAAGAAGCTGCTCGGATGGGTCGACGGTGTGCTCGAGGCCGGCGAGAGGCATTTCGAGTCCACCGGCACGCCGTTGTTCAGTTCGCACATGCTCGACCTGTCGGAGGAGCCGATCGAGGAGAACCTCGACATCGCCGTCGGCTACCTCAAGCGCATGTCGCGTATGGGGATGACGCTGGAGATCGAGCTGGGCATCACCGGCGGCGAGGAGGACGGCGTCGACAACTCCGACGCCGACCAGTCAGACCTGTACTCCAAGCCGGAGGAAGTCGCCTACGCCTACGAGCGGCTGTCCGAGATCTCCGACCGCTTCACGATTGCCGCTGCGTTCGGGAACGTTCACGGGGTCTACAAACCTGGCAACGTGCAGCTCAAGCCGACGATTCTGCGTGATTCACAGGCATATGTCGCTCAGAAGTTCTCGACCGCTGTGAACCCTGTGAACTTCGTGTTCCACGGCGGCTCCGGCTCGACCGCCGCGGAAATCAACGAAACGATCAGTTACGGCGTCGTGAAGATGAACATCGACACCGACCTGCAGTGGGCACTGTGGGACGGCATCCGCGGCTACGAGGTCGACAAGCACGACTACCTCCAGGGCCAACTCGGCAACCCATCAGGTGCCGACGCCCCGAACAAGAAGCAGTACGACCCGCGGGTCTGGCTGCGAGCCGCCGAAGTCAGTTTTTCGAAGCGACTGGAGCAGTCGTTCGCCGAGTTGAACAACGTCGCCACGCTCGACCTGTAATTGCGCGATCCGCTGTTCGAGGTTGTCGTCGTGGCGATCAGGCGATGCTGATCGAGGTGTCGAGATAGACATCCTGAATGGCATTGATCAGCGCAATGCCGTCCGCCAGCGGTCGCTGAAATGCCTTGCGCCCGACGATCAGGCCTTGACCCCCGGCGCGTTTGTTGATGACGGCGGTCCGCACCGCATCGTGCAGATCCGATGCGCCATGTGATTCGCCGCCGCTGTTGATCAGACCGATTCGTCCCGAGTAGCAGTTCAGTACCTGCCAGCGGGTGAGGTCGATGGGATGGTCCGTCGTCAAGTGCGAATACACCAACGGCGACGTCTTGCCGTAGCCGGGAAACGCCAGGTACCCGCCATTGTTCTCCGGCAACTTCTGTTTGATGATGTCGGCTTCGATCGTCACTCCGAGATGGTTTGCCTGCCCGGTGAGGTCGGCGGACACGTGGTAATCCTTGTCCGCAGTCTTGAAGGCGTTGTTGCGCAGGTAGCACCACAGGACCGTGAACATCCCGAGCTGGTGGGCCTCCTGGAACTGCTCCGATACTTCGCGGAGCTGCCGTGTCGACTCGTCCGATCCGAAATAGATCGTCGCACCGACACCCGCAGCACCGAGTTCGTGGGCCTGACGGGCGGTGCCGTACAGCACCTGATCGAACTTGTTCGGATACGTGAGGAGTTCGTTGTGGTTGAGTTTGACGATCATCGGGATCCGATGAGCGAACCTGCGGCTCATCAGCCCGAGGACACCGAAGGTCGTGGCAACCGCATTGCACCCGGCCTCCACTGCGAGCGTGGCGATGTTCAGCGGATCGAAATACGCCGGATTCGGAGCGAACGAAGCAGCCGCCGAGTGCTCGATCCCCTGGTCGACCGGCAGGATCGAAAGATACCCCGACCGTGCCAGGCGACCGTGCCCATAGAGCGATCCGAGCCCGCGCAGCACCTGCGGGGAGCGGTCGGTGCCGACGAAAACACGGTCGATGAAATCGGGCCCGGGCGTCGTCAGAATGTCACGCCGAACGCCGCCACAGACATGTGTCAACAGGTTGTCGGCGTCGTCACCAAGGATCGAGGAGGTATCCACCATCCGAAGAGTAGCGACCGCTGCTACTCCTCAGCCGTCAGTGGCGCCATCACCTTCTTGATCGCCGCTGCGACCTTGCGCTTGTCGGTTCCCTTGAGCACCTGCGCTGCGACGACTTCGGTGCGGCTCTGCATCCCGGTCGGCGTTCTGAAGAACCGGCGGTGGACGACTCCTGTCACCACGACCTCGTCGCCCTTGACGAAACCGACGCAATCCGGCGGGTCCATCCAGGCAACCGGTGCCGATGACGCCGGGCCAGACACCGGGCGGGTCGTGACTTCGAGCGAACAGACACGCTGTTCGGACGGCAACACCCTGGTCACGGGATCACTCGAGAGCGTCCCGCGTAGCAACACAATATTCATGGTCGACCTCACACAGTCGTTGCGATATGGACCCGGACAGGTCCGGGGATGTGGCACGGGTGAAGCCGAGCGATGTCTAGCGATGTCTCCCCACCATAGAAAATGGGTGTGACAAGGTTCTTTCCCGACCCCCGCCGCCACGTCGGCTGCCGGCCGTGAACTGCGCTGCTAGCGAAGTCCCGACAGTCGATCTTCGACATCGGCATACCCCGGTGCTTCGATCTGCACGCGTTTGAAGAATTCACGGGCGCGGACGACTTCGCCGGACCGGTCGTAGAGATCTCCGAGCACGTACCACATCTTGATGTTGTGGTCGCGAACACGACGCGGCACGGTCTCGGCGACACTCATCACCGCAAGCGCACCGCGAAGGTCACCGCGATCCGCCATCGCGCCGGCGGCGACGATTCGACCCTCGGCGACGAGCGCCGCAGAGGGCGAAGCTGCCTTGAGTTCGGCCCACAGTTCATCGACCTTCGAGTAACGCTTACGAGCCCGGTAGCAGTCGGCGAGGACGGCGAGGTGTTCGACGCTGCCGGTCTGCGCTCGGTGCGCTTCGAGCTCCCCGATCGCTTCGGCCCATCGGCCGAGCCGATACAGCGAGAGTCCGTGCAGTTCGCGGACACTGGCGACGTCAGGCAAATCGTTCGCCAACGACGAGAACTCACGACGGGCGTCGAAATAGTGCTCCTTCTCGAACGACCGGGTGGCCTCGGCGATGCGTTCCTTGTACCGAGGTGCGGATCGGGGGTTGGCGACAGCATCGACGTTCGCCTCGGCCTCAGGGTCCAACCGACCTTCGTCGGCTTTGCGTTGATCGCGCACCGACTTCGGTGGCCGTGGCACACGCGCCTGGCGGACTGCGGACTCTGCAACCTCTCGCACGACAGGACCGTCATCGATCCACTGCTCACGGCCCGGTTCCCACGGCGGAGGTGTCGCCTTGTTCCCCAACTGCGCCGACTTCGCTGCGCCATCCGGTCGGGAAGACGGCCGGGCGCGGCGCGCCAGGTCGGCCAGTTCCTCGGGACTCCGGTCACGGGGACCACGCGGCCTGCCCTGCCCGGACGGACGATCGAATCGGGCGGCACCTGGACGGTCCGCACGAGGGCGGTCGCTGTCGAAACGGCGCGGGGCCCGATCGCTCGGCGGACGGTCTGTGCGGTCAGCACGCGGACGCTCACTGTCGAAGCGACGGGGCGGCCGATCCCCAACTGGCCGATCTCCTGACGGCCGCGCAGCACGATCGAAACGCGGACGGTCGCCGTCTGGACGGGGACGGTCAGTGTCGAAGCGACGAGGGGCACGATCACCTGTCGGGCGCTCCCCGCGGTCACCCCGTGGGCGGTCGCCGCCGAGCCGCTGACGATCGCTGTCGAAACGGCGAGGCGGGCGATCATCTGACGGGCGATCGCCACGACCGAAACTCGGTCGATCACCGTCCGGGCGTGGTCGATCGCTGTCGAAGCGCCGAGGACCTCTGTCGGTCGTCGGACGGTCGCCACGATCCAGTCGCGGACGATCACTGTCGAACCGACTCGGGCCGCGATCCCCGACGGGTCGATCATATGAACGAGCTGGCCGACCATCCCGGGACGGAGAGAAACGTGGGCGTTGAGCAGCGCCATCGCCGGGCCGAGGAGCCCGGCTATCTCCGTCGACATCGCCTCGCCACGAGCCTGGCGCTCCAGCGGGGCGTGCCGGGCGTCGGTCGTCGGAGAAACGGCTCGCTCCCGCTGAACGCTGGCCGCCTCCCGAATAACCTGCGGTCCGACGAGCCCCGTTGTAGCCGCCGGCGCCGGCGCCGCCGCTCGGACGGGTCCGCGCCGCCCCGGTCGCCGGTCGACGAGGGCCACTTGCATAACTGCCGGCACCCGACGACCCGGTTCCCCGGTTGGCCCCCCCGCTGTAACCGCCAGCCGCTTGTCCGGGTCGATCGCCGGCACCTCCGGAGCGGCGCGGGCCGCCACTGCGTGCGGGACCTCCGGCTCCAGTGGGGCGTCCGCCGCGTGAACCAGGACGCGGCGGGGGAGAATCGAAACGAGGCATTGTGGACAACCTTACGGTAAAGCGAAATGGATGAAGCCCGAGGGCAGCCCATCCAGGCTATCAGCGGGGAAAACTACAGGAGCCCCTGCCAGGAGGCAGGGGCTCGAGTGAGAAATCTGGCGGCGACCTACTCTCCCAGGGGATCTATCCCCAAGTACCATCGGCGCTGGCGGGCTTAACTTCCGTGTTCGGGATGGGAACGGGTGTGACTCCGCCGCCATGGCCACCAGAAACTTGTTGTCAATTGGGACTGCACATGCAGTGTCCCAAGGACTCCAGAGCAAGCACGAGCGTTTTGTAAACCAAGCCCTCGGCCGATTAGTACCGGTCGGCTGAACACGTTACCGTGCTTACACCTCCGGCCTATCAACGTGGTTGTCTAGCCACGGGCCTTACCAGGTTAACCCTGTGGGAATACTCATCTTGGAACGGGTTTCCTACTTAGATGCTTTCAGCAGTTATCCCTTCCGGAGGTAGCTAATCTGCCGTGCCCTTGGCAGGACAACAGACACACTAGAGCTCCGTCCATCCCGGTCCTCTCGTACTAGGGATAGCCTTCCTCAATATTCCTTCGGCTGCGGAGGATAGGGACCAAACTGTCTCACGACGTTTTAAACCCAGCTCGCGTACCGCTTTAATGGGCGAACAGCCCAACCCTTGGGACCTGCTTCAGCCCCAGGATGCGATGAGCCGACATCGAGGTGCCAAACCTCCCCGTCGATATGGACTCTTGGGGGAGATTAGCCTGTTATCCCCAGGGTACCTTTTATCCGTTGAGCGACCACGCTTCCACACGCTATGGCCGGGTCACTATGCCCTGCTTTCGCACCTGCTCGACCTGTCAGTCTCGCAGTCAAGCTCCCTTTTGTCATTGCACTCGACGACTGATTGCCAACCAGTCTGAGGGAACCTTTGGGCGCCTCCGTTACATTTTAGGAGGCGACCGCCCCAGTCAAACTACCCGCCTGGCGCTGTCCCTGATCCAGATAATGGACCTAGGTTAGAGTCCCAATATACGTAGGGTGGTATTTCAACGATGACTCCACAATGGCTGGCGCCACTGCTTCCAAGTCTCCCACCTATCCTACACAACGCAGATCAAAACTCAACACCAAGTTATAGTGAAGGTCCATGGGGTCTTTCCGTCCTTCCGCAGCTAACGAGCATCTTTACTCGTACTTCAATTTCGCCGGGTCTATGGTTGAGACAGTGGGGAAGTCGTTACTCCATTCGTGCAGGTCGGAACTTACCCGACAAGGAATTTCGCTACCTTAGGACCGTTATAGTTACGGCCGCCATTCACTGGGGCTTAGGTTCACAGCTTCGCCTTTCGACTAACCGTTCCCCGTGACCTTCCAGCATTGGGCAGG
>JANXUF010000130.1 GCA_025356335.1 Actinomycetes bacterium | reverse complement strand
AAACCGTCGGGCTGGCAGCAGGAGTGTGCCAGTTGTGCGCCAAGCAAGGTCATGCAGGACTCTCGTCTCACCACGTGTACGGCAAGGACAACGACCCGGACAACGAGCACCTCGTCGCCCTCTGCGCCGGCTGTCACAAGATCGTTTCGCTGCTTGGCGGCCGAAAGTTCGTCGACGACCCCGAAGTTTGGCAAACACTGATCACCCTTGCATGGCTGCGCAGGCACGGCAACGAACGCCACGACGACGGCAAGGCGATTTGCATCAGCGTCGTCTTCGAGATCGATGCCGACGCTGATGCACACGACGATGAGATCGAAGCGGCCTGATGCGTACCGTACCCGAAGGCTTCGACAGCTTCACGCTCCTCGAGTTGCTCGAAGCGACACGGCCCGCCTGGCACCGCCACGCCGCCTGCCGAACTCGAGCAGACGTCTCATTCTTCGTGGAACGAGGAGAACCATCGGCACCTGCGAAGGCCGTCTGCGCAGGCTGCGTGGTGCGCCCACAATGCGCTCAGGCAGGCAGCAGCGAGCAACACGGCATCTGGGCCGGTACATCGGCCAGGGAACGCCGCAGCAGCCGCCCGCCAGCTTGACCGGTTTAAACATCGTTGCCGACGACGTTTAAACCTCGTCGGCACCGACAGTAAACCTACGTCGCCGGGTTCCTCAAGTGCTCGGACGACTCCGTGTACCAGATCATCCGCCACGGTCGACAGCGCGCCCGCCCGAGAGCGCGCTGGAAACGTCAAGCCTTCGGTCGCTCCGTCGCCGGCATCCAAGCGATCTCGTTGACCAACACGTCGAGATCCTGGCGGAACTTCCGCTCCTCGCCGCTCACGCCGCCACCTGCGACACTCCACGACTTGCGGAGGGATGCCGCCGTTTCGCCGCAGCGAGGTCCCCAGCACTGGGACCATCTGGTCCCGTTTCGTCGTCGTCAATGTCGCCCCCGGGCGACATTCCGTCGTCCAGTGCCCACCAGTCGGCTCCCCACACCTCCGCCGGGTGGTAGCCGAGCCTGACCGCCAGACGGTCCGCAGCGGTCCACGTGACGCCGTGGGCGAGCCACCGCCAGATGTCAGTCGGTGAGCAGTGCAGCACCACGGCTAGCTTGCGAGCATTCGGTGCCGGCATCCCGGCCGCCGCCAGTTCGAGCAACGGATCCATCGACAGACGCGCCGCCCGTTTCGGCCCCGACCGCGATCCGGAGGTCGTTCCAGTCTCGTTGCCAACCAGTCTCGATCGACGGTCGCCGTTCGACGCCTCCTGTCGGAGCGTGCGGGCCGCAATTACCGTCGGACGTGCGAGGTACTCGTCGATCGCGGACTGCGGAAAGAACAGCGGCGTGTGCCAACCGTCCGGCTGCCATGCCCTCAACAGCCCATCTCTCACGGCACCAGGAATCGATGTGCGCCGGATCCCGAGCAGCTTCGCCGCCTCGTAGCCGTTGTGCACCGCCTCACCCGGGATCGGCCGGCACAGCCTCATCGCCGTGCGGCGGCTCACGACTCCAGCCCCTTCAGCTCGGTGACCAGCTCGTCGATGATCCGAGCGCAAACGCCCCGCTGCCCGTCGATATCAGCGAGCAAACTGCTCGCCCTCGCCAAGACCGCCTTCGCTTTGGCGATCTCATCAACCGTGTGGGCACCGACGACCGCCCTCGCCTCGTTACCGTCCGCCGACTGCCACTGCACGCTCAACTCGGCGCAACCCCCGTTGAGGTCCGTACAGATCCGCTCGGCACCGACCTCGTCGACGACGAGACGCCTCGTACGAACCTCTCTCGCCGTCTCCGCACGGAACGCCACCAGTTCAGCCCGCAGGAGGTCCAACTCCTCACGAAACGACGACTCGCTCACGACACACCGCCAGCGAGGATCGCGTCGACCTCGGACTGCTCGAGCGCCTGCTCCAATGCTCGCAGACCCTCGGCGTCGAAGCTGTCGCCGATGATCCGTGCGTTCTGGCGGATGCTCAGGTTCCGATCGCCGCCGCAGAAGTCGGTCGCCCAGTCGATCAGATCGAGTGCGTGACGGACCGCTGCGATCAACGCTGCGCCTTCCTCGCGCTCATTCGCCTGCTCAGCAAGGATGCGGTGACTGTTGAACCGCTGGCTGATCTCGTGAAGCGCGTAGATGCCTTGCAGGAACGGTCGAGCGATGTCGGCAGCCGTTGGAACCGGTCCGCAGTGAGCGAGCCATTCGCGCTCCTCCCGGCATCGTTGTGCACGCTCCAGATTGCTGTCAGCGCGCGTGTCTATTGTTGTCATGTCAGGTACCTCCAAGGTGCCGGGCCAGACCCCGGAGCATTGGCGTGCTGCCGGGGTCAACTTATGTTGTAGGTAACAACATACAGAACCGTGTTGTACGAGTCAACTACAATCCTCGACATGGCACCACTGATAGACCCCGACGAGTTGATCGGAGCAACCGAGGTCGCGCCGATCATTGGCTTGACCAACCCCAAGGGCGTCCCGGTATACCGTCAGCGACACGCCGACTTTCCTGTGCCAGCCGTCGACCGCGCCGGCTGCGTGCTCTGGTTGCGCGCTGACGTCGAAAAGTGGGCTCGCCTTCGAACCCGGTTGGGTCGAATTGAGACGTGGTGGTCCGCTCTATCCGCCGAGAGGCGAACCGAGGCCTCAGCAGTGGGTGGGTACGTGTCAATGCCAACATGGATGATGGAGAGTCTCGCCAGGGCTGGCGTGATGGTCGCTGGTGCCAAGTGGGAGAGCGACCCGGGCTACACGTTCCACCTTCCCGACGACGTCGAGGCGTTCATCGCCGCGCAGGTGGAGACGTGACCGGCACGCCTACGTACGCTGAACTGCACGCTGCTGCTCTCGCCGACATCGAGCATCCGCCCGAGTGGGAAACGGCTTTCCACGAAGCCGGCCACGTCGTGGTGGAACATGTATTCGGCAGCACCCCGGATCTCGTGTTCATGAACGATGACAAGTCGGCGGGCGAGCTGGTCGCCGGCCAGACGCGAAGTCGGTCCTTCCTCATCGCCGAGATGTTTCCCTACGACGGGACCGAGCGCGAGACGAGGATAATCGCCGACGCCGCACTGACCTACGCGGCGGTTCTGTTCGCTGGCGGCATCGCCGCCCGCATTGCAACCGACCGGGACACCGATCTCTATGAGCGTTGCGCCGAGGTGCTCTACGCGGACGAGGAAGACGGCAACACGGATGAGTTGAAACTCGCCGGCCTGATTGCCGAATTGGACGAAGGCGAGGGTGAGATGTTCCTGGAAGCGGCGGCCGAGCTAGCCCTACTTGCGCTCACCGAGCATTGGGGGCAGGTGACGACCGTCGCTACTGCGCTGATGACGGAGCGAAGCCTGGACCGTGACCGTCTGCACGACCTGCTCGGGTATCCCTGCCCTTGACCAGCGAACGTCCGTTCGGTAGGTTCATCGCATGGGGCGGGGCGGGCTGGCATTCCTCGAACACTGGCATCGCAAGGAGATCACCCTCGCCGACGGGCGAATCCTCGGCTGGGTCGTCATCGACCGAGCTGAGCCGATGATCGCCATGTACAGCCTCGACGGAATGCCGATCTACCGCGAGACCGGTCACGAACTCCTCACCGCCGCCGGCCACCCTGACAGTCGCCTCGGCCAGTAACCAGCCGCATCGCCCGAGTGGTTCCAGACACAGAATTGGTCGACCCGGCACCGCCCCGTGACACGAGCGTGACACAAGATGTCAAGATTGACCGTGAAACAGTGAGAACTGGCGAGACGTGAAACCGCAGGTCAGACGCTAGTTTCTGAGGAAACCGCAGGTCACAGAAGTGGCTCCGATTCATCAACGGCATCAAGCACCTGCGCTGCGCGTGGAACTGATCAGACAGCCGTAGCTCCTGCGGTTTCGAGCGGTCCGACGAGCGCGTCGCGTAGTGCCTGCGCACAGGCTTCGCATGCGGTCGCGCAACCATCCTCGAC
>JANXUF010000101.1 GCA_025356335.1 Actinomycetes bacterium | reverse complement strand
CGCGACGGCACCGGATTGCCGTCACCGTCGGTGTGCGCTTCGCCCAGCGATGACGAGAACCCGAGTGCACCAGTGGACATCGCGTCGTGGGCCAGCGCGACCATGGCGTTCACCTCGGTGTCGGTGGCCGCGCGATGGATGTCGTCACCGAGCACCAGGCGTCGAAGGGTGGAGTGCCCGACGAGGAACCCGACGTTGATGCCGACGCGCCCTTCGAGCCGGTCGAGCCACTCGCCGAAGCCGAGCCAGTCCCAAGCCGGGCCGGCTTGGAGCGACTCGAGTGGGATGCCTTCGACGCGGGCCATCATGCGCATCACGTAGTCGGCGTGCCCCGGCGCGAGCGGCGCGATCGAAAAGCCGCAGTTGCCACCGATCACGGTGGTCACACCGTGCAACGGCGAAGGGCTCAACGTGGTGTCCCACAGCACCTGTGCGTCGTAGTGCGTGTGCAGGTCGATGAACCCGGGAGCGATGGCGAGCCCGGTCCCGTCGATCTCGCGCGTCGCCGCTTCTTCGATCTGCCCGATCGACTCGATCCGGCCGTGACGGACACCGACGTCGGCGCGACGCCGCGGCGAGCCCGTGCCATCAACGACATCGACGTTACGGATGACGAGGTCGAGCATCAGATCCCCCGATCGTGAGCGTGCCACCGAGGCACGACGGGACCGATACTAAGCGTTCTCGGCGGCCCTCAACTCATTCGACAAACAACCGTCTGGTCGCGGGTATTGTGGTGCTGTGCACGTTTCCAGTCTGCGGCGCTTTCCGCGTGACGGTGCAGACTCGATCCCGTTCTCAGTCAAGAGCTATTTTGTACCTGCCACTCGCGAGCGGCGGCCCCAGGAGGAACCCAATGACCATTGTCGAAAAAGCCTGGCTCGTCTCTGCCGACGACCATGTGACTGCGCCGCGCAACGTGTGGACCGACCGGCTGCCGAACAAATACAAGGAGATCGGACCGCGCGTCGTCCGGGAGACGACTGCTGTCAATCCGAAGAATCACCTGGGCGAGCTCGTGTTCGATTCAGGCGAGAAGACCGCGGACTTCTGGTGCTACGAAGACGTCAAGATGCCGCTCATGAAGGGCGAGAACGCTGTCGGGTTCGAGATCGACGAGCGGGACTCCGTACCGATGACATACGACGAGATCCGGCTCGGCTGCTATGACCAGAGCGCCCGGCTCGCCGACATGGACAGTGCGGGAGTCGAGGCGAGCCTGTGCTTCCCCAACTTCTTCCCTCGCTTCGCCGGCCAGTACTTCGTCGACGGCAAGGACAAGGAACTCGCACTGTTGTGCGTGCAGGCATACAACGACTGGATGCTCGAGGAGTGGTGCGCCGGCTCGAACGGGCGGCTCGTCCCGCTGGGCATTCTTCCGGCGTGGGACGTCGCACTGTGCGCCGCCGAGGCAGATCGAGTCGGCCCGTTGGGCATGCGCGCCTTCACATTCTCCGAAGCCCCTGCGCGGATCGGGTTGCCGTCGATCGCCTCCGGAACGTGGGACCCGTTCTTCGCCGCCTGCGAGGCCAATCAGATCGTCGTCGCCATGCACATCGGATCGGCTCCGGGGTTCAGTCCGTCGGCCGACACTCCACCTGGCACGCAATCCGCGCTGCTCGCGTGCAGCTCGGCCGCCGCATTGCTCGACTGGCTGAGCGCAGGTGTATTCGAGCGCTTCAAGGGCCTCAAGGCACTGCTGGCCGAGTCGAACATCGGTTGGATCCCGTACTTCCTCGAGCGCATGGACCACGTGTGGGAGCACAATCGGGCGTGGAACGGCATCTGGCATGTGCTGCCGAACCCGCCGAGCAGCTACTTCCCCGATCATGTCTACGCAACCTTCTTCGACGACGAGTACGGGCTCAAACACGCCGAGGAGATCGGCGTCGACAACATCCTGTTCGAGATGGACTACCCGCACGGCGACACGAATTGGCCGGACTCGCGCAACTTCGCCGAGAAGATGACGGCGTCCGTCGGACCGGAGAACCAGAAGAAGATCCTGCGCGACAATGCGCGCAAGTTGCTCCGCCTGGACTGAGTGAGCACGGCCCGCGGGCGGATATCTCGTCGGATTCCTGGCTGTACGTGCAACGTCTCGGACTACAGGAAATGCTCGACGCTGTGGCCGTCGCCGGAGGGGACGCTGTGCTCTTACCTGATGAGACAGCCGGCGTCGACCTTCAACTCGAGCCCGGTCACGTACATCGACTCGTCGGAGGCCAGGAACAGGGCTGCATCGGCCACGTCCTCGGGCTGGGTGATGGTGTACAGCAGCGTGTTGCTGAAAATCGGACCGAACTCGGGGACATCGGCGATGAGGTCGTTCATGTGCCCGAGTCCCAAGGCGAGCGGCGTCTC
Organism: Actinomycetes bacterium; assembly: GCA_025356335.1. GTDB lineage: Bacteria > Actinomycetota > Acidimicrobiia > Acidimicrobiales > Ilumatobacteraceae > JANXUF01. The sequence continues at coordinate 45,621 of JANXUF010000101.1, read as the reverse complement.
GACACCGGTCGGGTGAATCGTGTTGACCCGAATGAGATGGCGTGCCAGTTCGTTGCCGAGGACGCGCCTGAGCCCGACCACCCCGTGCTTGGCAGCGACATACGGAACCAGCGCGTGTAAGTGTCAGTGCGAACACAGCACTTGATCACGGAAAAACCAATCGCTTGTTTGAAGGACTGCAGGACAGCACGTCGTGGCAGACGGTCAAGCGTTCTGGCTATTCTGAAGAGGGCATTAACACGCTATGACGGCCGCGATCTCGAGAGTTCACCCCTGAATTCACCGTCACGTACAAAGGACCGCACTGTTGATCTACAGCCGATATCTTGCGCCTGGACTCATCACACGAACACCAAACGACGCAGACCCGGCGTAAGTGTCGATCACGAGATGGGCGGAACAGGTGTGATCGAGCCATTCCGGATCGACGTGTCCGGCGAAGTGCTCGCTGATCTGCGTAGGCGGCTACTGACGACGCGGTGGCCAGACCCGGAACCGGTGGACGACTGGTCGCAAGGTGTGCCCTTCGCGTACCTGCGCGACATCTGCCAGACGTGGGCAGACGACTACGACTGGCGTGCCCGGGAGCGTCGCATGAACCAAGTGCCTCAGTTCCGTACGGAGATCGACAACCTCGCCATCCACTTTCTCCATGTCCGGTCTCCCGAGCCCGAGGCGATGCCACTCGTGCTCACGCACGGATGGCCCGGCTCGTTCGTCGAGTTCCTCGACGTGGTTGGGCCGCTGAGCGATCCCGTCGCCTACGGTGGCGACGCCCGCGATGCGTTCCATGTCGTCTGCCCATCGCTGCCTGGCTTTGGATTCTCGGACAAGCCGACCGAAACGGGATGGAACGTCGATCGCATAGCCCGAGCATGGATGGGACTGATGGAACGCCTTGGATACTCCACATACGGCGCACAGGGCGGCGACTGGGGATCGGCGGTTACCGCCTCGATGGCCCATCTCGATCCTGACCGCTGTCGCGATATTCACCTCAACATGGTTCCTCATGCGATCGTCGGGCGCGACGCCACCACATCCGAAGAAGAGACGGCCTTGGCCGACATCAAGCGCTACCAACGTTGGGACGCGGGCTACCCGACGCAGCAGGGCAGCCGTCCACAGACGCTCGGCTACGGACTCAGCGACTCGCCCTCCGCACGGGCGGCATGGATCATCGAGAAATTCTGGGCATGGTCAGACTGCGACAACCACCCTGAGCACGCTTTCACCCGCGAGCAATTGCTCGACAACGTGATGGTTTATTGGGTGACCGGAACGGCCACGTCGTCAGCCCGGCTGTATTGGGAGAGCTTTCACGGCATGAGGTTGCGACCGGTCACCGTCCCGACCGGGATCGCAGCGTTTCCGAAGGAGATCATCAAGCCCGTCCGTCGCTGGGCGGAGTCGACGTTCCCGAATATCGTCCACTGGACCGAGCAGGCCAAGGGTGGACATTTTGCCGCATTCGAGCAACCGAAACTGTTCGTCGATGACGTGCGTACATTCTTCCGAGGCATCCGCTGACCGGACATCGAGCTCGTCCTTGCGGTCGCTGCCCTGGACCGCGTTCGATCGCTCAATGGTCGATCTCAGTATCAACCAAACATCTGGTAGAGAGTATGCTCGCCCGGTGTGAGCTCCCCTCAACAGCCCCCCGCCCCAGTCGTGATACGCGCCATCGACTCGTGGGTGAACGTCGACATGGACGAGTGGGGCGACCCAGACTGGATGGTCAAGGTGGCCTACGAGTACTTTCACGGAGACATGTCGTGCCTGCGTTCGCGGGATCTGTCCGAGGTGATCGACACAATGGACGCGAATGGGATCGATCACGCCATCCTCGACCTCAACGTGCACGCACCGTCCAAGCACACGCTGTCGTTCGTCGAGGCTGAGCCAGAGCGATTCTCCATCGCCGCCCGCCTGGATCCGACGACCATGATGGTCGGCGTCAGACTGCTCCGCGAAGCCGCTGCCTCATGGCCTGTCGTGATGGCACGCGTCATCCCGTTCATGCACGATCTTGCACCCGATCACCGTGCGTACTACCCGGTGTACGCCACATGCGTCGACCTCGACCTGCCGATCTCGATCAACTCAGGCATTCCCGGTCCTCCGGTCCCTGGCGAGTGCCAGAACCCGATCTACCTGGATCGCGTCTGCCTGGACTTCCCCGACCTGACGATCGTGATGGCCCACGGCGCCGATCCATGGTGGGACATCGCAATTCGCCTCATGATGAAGTACAAGCGCCTGCACCTGATGACGTCCGCCTGGCGCCCGAAGTATCTTCCGGCTGAGTTGCTGCACTTCATGCGCACCCGCGGCCGCGACCGGATCCTCTGGGCGTCGGATTACCCGATGCTGACCATCGAACGTTGCCTACCGGACGCCCGCGCTCTCGACCTTGCAGAAGATGTGCTCGAGGCCTACCTGCAGGGCAATGCCCGGAGGGTGCTGCTCAAGCGCTGAGGCTCCTCCCTCGGTCTATCGACCGGGCTGAGGACTCGCTGCGCAGAGGCCTGTCGGTCGACCCAACGGCGCGATTCTCGAAGGCCAGACCCGTCATCGCCTTACGGATCGGCGCGACACTTCGGCGCGATCGACACAGCGATTGATATTCAACCAGTCGTTTGGTTAAGTTCGAGGGACGACCGCTCGCCCGGCCCTGAACGCGGCGGCGGAGGGGACCATCATGCGCACCGAGAACCGTTCATTTCTGTCGATCGACTTGCACGACGACGGGATCTGCAACGTCACGTTCAACCGCCCGACATGGGCGCTCGCCGAAGAGTGGGAGCTCGACGAACTGTTCCACGACATCCGGTTCGGCACCGACGTCAAGGTCGTCGTGTTCAGCGGGAAGGGCGATGCGTTCTGCGGCGGGGCACATCACTCGGACGATCCCTACGACGGCTACGGCTACTACGAACGGTCGATCCGCCTGTTCCACCAGATCATCGAGATCGACAAGCCGCTCGTCATGGCGGTGAACGGCACCGCCGGCGGGACGGGTCTCACCTTCGCGATGTTCGGCGACATCGTCTTCGTCGAACGTCAGGTGATGTTCCGCGACGCCCACGTCCTCGGCGGTGTTGTCACCGCGACCGGGCCGTACCAGTGGCCGCAGTCGATCGGCCTGGCGCGTGCCAAGCGCTACCTGCTCACCGGCGACGAGTTCACCGCCGAGCAGGCCCTGCAGTTCGGGCTGATCAGCGACGTCGTCGAGACCGGCACTGCGCTCGAGCACGCCAATGCCATGGCGAAACGGTTGGCCGAGATCCGTCCTCAGGCGGTGCAGGGCACCAAGCGCGCCTTGAACACCTGGCTGCGGATGTCGTTCGAGCCGGTGATGACGACCGGTCTCTCCTACGAGTTCCTGCGTTTCCCGGAGGAGTACGCAGCCAAGACGCGCGCTGCTCAGAACGAGACCCAGCACTGATCCATCGACCGTCCGGCCGGTGCCGGATGCCATTGACACCAACCTGAACAAGACATAGGGTACCAAAACAGTGCCTTCCAGTACCGCTCGGAAGGCAACCATCCAGAGGGGAACCGCAACCGTGACTGCCACCGCGACGCTCGACGTCGACGATCTCAAGGTGATCGACACCGACACACACATCAGCGAGCCGGAGGACCTGTGGACCTCACGGGTGCCGGCCAAGTTCAAGGACGTCGTGCCGCACGTCGAGGTCAACCCCGCGACGGGCTACCGGCACTGGCGGATCGGCGACTACTGGCTGATGGGCACCGGCTTCTATGCAGTCGCCGGCTGGAAGGATTTCCCCCCGAACGGCCCTCGCGAGCTCCACGAGGAAGGTGTCGACTCCGGATCGTGGGAACCGAACGAGCGACTCAAGCGGATGGACGAGTTCGGGATCCACACCCAGATCCTCTATCCGAACCTGATCGGCTTCGAGACCAATCAGTTCATCCGTCTCGGACCTGACGTCGCCCTCGCCTGTGTCGAGGCCTACAACAACTTCCAGTCCGAGTTCGCCAGCGTCGCCCCCGAGCGCTTCATCCCGATCACGATGGTGCCGTTCTGGGACGTCGAAGCGTCGGTGAAGGAGATCAACCGCTGCGCGGCGATGGGCCACCGTGGCATCCTCTTCGCCAACAAGTACGAGCAGATCGGCCTGCCGCAGTTCTTCGATCCGCACTGGGACCCGATCTACGCGGTCAGTCAGGACCTCGGTCTGTCGATCAACTTCCACGTCGGGTTCAGCTCATCGACCGACGGCTCCGCCCAGGCGATGACCGCACTGCTGGCCAACTTCAACGCCTCGATCGCGGCGGTGGGCACCACGATGGGTCTGATGAACAACGGCGAGCAGATCGCCCGCATCGTCACCTCCGGTTTGTGCGAACGGTTCCCGAAGCTCAACTTCGTGTCCGTCGAGAGCGGCTTCGGTTTCCTGCCGTACCTCTTGGACTCCCTCGACTGGCATTGGAAGGGCTACGGCGCCCAGGCGCCCGGCACGCTGCTTCCGAGCGAGTATTTCCGCCGGCAGTGCTACGGCACGTTCTGGTTCGAGACGTCGACGCTGCCGCTGCTCGGGACGTACGCGGACAACTTCATGTTCGAGACGGACTACCCGCACCCGACGAGCATGTCGCCGGGGCCGGCGTCGCCGGCGATCCTGCCGCGCGATCACATCCTCAAGCATTTCGAGACCGTGCCGGCCGACATCACCCGCAAGGTGCTGCACGACAACGCCGCACGCGTCTATCACCTCGACTGACCGTCCTGGACCGGCCGGGTCCTCGTGGGCCCGGCCGGCCGTCGGTTTCAGCTGTGGCCCAACAGTCTCGGCAGGTCCCGTGCCATCGGTGCGGCAACACGACCGCGGAAGATCGCCATCGGACTGGCCATCGCGTCAGGAAACTGCCCCGACCACCACTCGAACATCGTGTCCCGATAGTCCCTCATGTGCCGTTCGGTCTCGTCCGGATCGCCGGCAGCGATCGCCCGGAACACAGCTGTTCGCAGCGTCACGGACTGGCGACGCCACTCCTCGGGACTGCCCATCTCGTACATCACGTCGACGGTGATCGACTTGATCGCGTCGAGCAGCGCCCGCAGCGCCCGGTTGCCGGAGGCAGCGAGCAGGATGCGGAAAAACTGGTCGTTGAAGGCGAAGTACAGATCCTGATCGTCGACGTGGTCGCTGAGGTTGCGGACCGACTCGGCCAGTCCGAGGACACCGTCGGCGGTCATCTGCTCGGCGGCCAGCCGGGCGGTCATCACGTCGAAGATCGTTCGCGTCTGGAACAGCTCGGCCAGGGTCACCCGATCGAAGCGCATGACGATGGCCAGCGCCCGACCTGCGGCCCTGGCGTCCGGGCGGCGCAGCTGTGCACCGACGGTCCGACCCTCACGGATCTCGACCGCTCCCCACACCTCGAGCAGGTGCAACGCCTCGCGCAGTGTCGAACGCCCGACGTTGTGGCGCTGGGCGAGTTCGGTCTCCGGCGGAAGGAGATCGCCCTCCTGCAGCTCGCCGCTGAGCAACTGGCGGGCGATCGCCCGGGCGACGCGGGTCGACGCTTTCGTCGCCGGCCGCTCCCCAGCGCGAACCTGCGTGCGCCTCCCGGCGATCCGCGGTGGCGGGGCGACGGGCGCGATCAGCCGGTCGTCACGCAGCACGTCGATCGCACGGTGCATCGCCTCGGGGCAATGCGCCGACCACCACGCGCTCATCTCGTCGCGATACCGCGCCATCGCTTGCTCGGCGTCGTCCGCGCGACCACCGGCGATCGCCCGGAACACCCCTTGTCGCAACTCGACGGAGCGGCGGCGCCACTCGATCTGATCGCCGAGCTCGTAGATCAGATCGGTCGTCAACGAACTGGTCGCTTCCACCAGCACCTGCAAGGCGCGATTGCCGCACGCGGCGACGAGCACCTGGTGGAAGCGGTCGTTGTACACGCCGTACTGCTCGACGTCGGCGACGTGGTCGCCGAGCCCGCGCGTCGCTTCGGCGAGGTCGAGGACGTCTTCGTTCGTCATTCCCTCCGCGGCGGATCTGGCGAGCATCACATCGAAGATGCGGCGGGTGTCGAGCAGCTCGGCGAGCGAGACCTGGTCGAACTGCATCACGATCCACAATGCTTCGCCGACCGCCTTGGCGTCGGGGCGCCGGGTCATCGCCCCGCCACTGCGGCCCTGGCGAACCTCGACCGCTCCCCAGACCTCGAGCAGGCACAGCGCTTCGCGGACGGTCGAGCGACCGACGCTGTGTTGGCGGGCGAGGTCGGCCTCTGCCGGCAACATCGTGCCGATCGGCAAATCGCCTGTCAGCATCGCCTGCACGATCCGGCGGGCCAGCGCTGTCGACGCCTTGGACGCGGAACCAGCCGGCGGTTCGTCTGCGCTGTCCGTCGCCGGTGTCACCACCATTGGCCGTCCGGCTGCGTCGGGCTCGCCGCTGCGCCGTGCACCATCGCCGGAGTGTAACCGGGCACCCCGCGCCGTCGTGGTAGGCGTCAGCGAGCGGACCGTCATCCCGTCGAGTCAGGCGGCGCCATCGCGCCGCCTCCAGCGGTCTCGGTGACCACGGTCGCCGCCTGCGGCTTGAAGCGGTCGGCGAAGTTCTTCGGAAAGGTCATGAACTCGATCGTCAGGGCGCTTTCGAACACGGATGCGCGGAACAATCGGAGCCACTGGTTCAGCGCCCGCTTCGTGGCCTGCAGCGTCTCGGGCCGCAGTCCGGCGAGGTGTCGGGCATATTCCATCGCAGCAGCCATCGAACCGCCCGTGTCGACCACGTCGGTCACCAGCCCCATCGCCTGGGCCACCTCGGCGCCGAAGGTCTGACCGGTGAGGATGTACTTCTTGGCGCGCAGCAGTCCGGAGTTCAGGGGCCACAGGTACGGCTGGGTCGCCGAAGCCGTGCCGATCAGTACGTGGGTGTCGGCGAAGGTGACGTGGCGTTCGGCGATCAGGATGTCACCGGCCAGCGGGATCGTCATGACACCGGGGCTGCCGTCGAGCGCCATGATGACGGGCTTGTCGAGCGCCAGGAACGCCGGCATCGGGCTGACCCGGGCGCGTTCGTAGTAGGTGTAGGCATCGAAGTCCTCGAACAGGCCGGGAGCCGGCCCTTGCTTCGGGTTGCCCCAGCCGGTGACCACGAGCACATGAACATCGGGATCGGCGGCGACCTCGCCGATCAGTTGGTCCCAGTCGCCGCGCTCGTCGTGGCTGTAGTCGGGATGGCGCATCGTGGCGACGGCGACGCCGCCGTCCACGCTCACATCGAGAAAGTGGTAGTTGTCGGTCTTCATCGTCGTCCTTTTAGGTGGTGGAAGGGATTCCGCGGCTGATCAGCCGGCATCCAGGCGCGCGCTCGACCGGCGCGCCGGTCACTGCGGCGAGCTCTTCGTCGCTCACACTCTCGAGCAGGGCGACGGCGCGGAAATGGTCCCCGCACGGCTCGAACACGCCGAGGTCGGTGAACACGGTCGTCACAACGCCGGCGGCGGTCAGTGGCAGGGTTGGCACCGCGACGAGCTTCGCCGTGCCATCACGTCTGATGTGTTGTGTCATCACGAGCACCCTGCGGGCACCGACGGCGAGGTCCATCGCCCCGCCCACGGCCGGAACGCGCTCGCCGAGCGACCAGTTGGCCAGGTCTCCTGCTGCACTCACTTCGTAGGCACCGAGCACCGTCGCGTCGAGATGTCCACCGCGGATCAACGCAAACGAATCAGCGTGGCTCATGAAGCTGCCACCCGCCACGAGCGTGGTGCACCGCTTGCCGGCGTCGATGAGATCGGGATCCTCTTCACCGGCGGCGGCCGGCGGGCCCATGCCGACCATCCCGTTCTCACACTGCAGCACGACCTCGCGACCGGCAGGCAACTCGGCAGCGACGAGCGTGGGGAGGCCGATGCCAAGGTTGACCCACCACCCGTCCTGCAGGCTGAGGGCCACCTGACGGGCAACCTCGGCGAGGCTCAGGGTGGCGGTCATGGGGGTGGGCCGACCGGTACGTGCACGACCCGCTGGACGTAGATGCCAGGCGTGACGACGCACTCGGGATCGAGGCTGCCGAGGTCCACCATCCGGCGTGCCTCGACGATCGTGGTCGTCGCCGCCGTCGCCATCGCCGGCGCGTAGTTGCGCGCCGTCTTGGCGTAGGTGAGGTTCCCCCAGCGGTCCGCCCGGTCGGCGTGTATCAAGGCGAAGTCTGCGTGCAGCGGCAGTTCGAGGACGTGCAGGGCACCGCTCAGCACCTTGGTCTCCTTGCCCTCGGCGAGAGGCGTGCCGACCGATGTCCGTGTGTAGAAACCGCCGATGCCTGCTCCCCCGGCGCGGATGCGCTCCGAAAGTGAGCCCTGCGGGCACAGCTCCAATTCGATCTCGCCGCGCATGTACAGCACCTCGAACATCTCCGCCCCCTCGCCACGGGGGAACGAGCAAATCAGCTTGGCGACCGACCCTGCTTGCAGCAGCGGAGCGAGCCCCGCCGGTCCGGCACCGGCGTTGTTGGCGATCACCGTCAGGCCGTGCAGACCCATGGCGGCCAGTCCGGCGAGGAGCGTATCCGGCGCGCCGGCACCGCCGAAGCCGCTGACCATGATCGTCGCCCGATCGGCGATTCCGGCGAGCGCGGCAGCGACGGTCGGGACGATCTTGTCGATGGGCATCGTCGCGTGCGGCGGCTCAGGTCGGCTCGATCAGCTCAGAGTCCGAGCCACCGTTGGGCGTTGGGTCCGAGGATCTGCGTGCGCTGCTCCGGGGTGATGTCGGTCCGGTCGTTGAAGTCGTCGAGCATGCACGACTGCGTGCTGGCGTCCGGGAGTGTCTTATGCGGCCAGTCCGACGAGTACACGAGGTTCTCGAGGCCGATCCTCTCGATGAAGTCGTCGAGGCCGATGTCGTCCGGGAACGCCGATACGAAGAACTGCCGCTTGAACAGGTCTGACGCCTTCAGCTCCGGGTCCGGGCGGGCCGCCGGGTAGCGGTCGCCGACGTGATCGAGCATCTCGAGCCATCCAGGGATCCAGGCGAGATGCGCCTCGAACAGGCCGATGTTGAGCTTCGGGTGGCGGACCGTCACGCCGCCGAGGATCACGTCCATCACCGCGAGCTGCGGTTCGACGGTGTGGGCCGCGAGGTACTGCATCCCGTGGGTCCCCTGATAGCGGTTGACGCCGACCGTCGCCGGACCGGCGCCGAGCGCCGACTCGTGGAACATCAGGACGACCCCGTTGTCCTCCATCGCCGACCACAGGCCGTCGTAGCGGTCGCGGTGCCAGGCGACGTCGCCTGGCGGCGTCGGATTGGCGAAGGCGGAGGTGAGCCCGCATTCGTTCCGGGCGTACTCCAGCTCACGGATGGCGACATCGGGATGGTTGAACGGCAGCAGCATCACGTTGCGGATCCGGGCCGGATCTGCCGAGGCGAAGTCCTTGCAGAAGCGGTTGTATGCCCGGGCGCAGGCCCCGGCCAGGCCGGGATCATCGATTCCGGAAAAGCCGGCCATCGCCAGCGTGGGGAACACGATGTGGACGTCGGTGTGCTCCTTGTCCATGAACTGCAGGCGGGCCGCCGGGTCGCGCGACACCTTCTTGCCCTCGAGGAGCGGGCCGTACATGCCCTCTTCCGAGCCATACGTGCGACGCAGTCCCGCATGACCAGGCGCGCTCGGGTAGACGTGCTCGCCGACCTGGACGAGCAGGCGACCTTTGTCGTCCTCGACGAGCCGGGGCGCCTCGGCGCGATACTTCGGGTCGATGTAGTCCTCGTAGATGTCGACGGACTCCCAATAGTGGGTGTCGGTATCGACGACGGCGGGGCTGGTGCTCATGTGCACTCCTTCTCGGTTGGCTGTGTCGGTCAGATGTCGATGTCGATGTCGCCGAAGAGGTCGCCGTACGACTTGCCGTGCGGATCGACGCGCAGCGAGATCGAGACCCCGCCGTCGAGCGCCCCGGTGCACACGAAGTTGAGGCCCTTGCTGGCGGTGTACTCGTAGCGGGTGACGGTGCCCTTGACGAGCGAGCCGAACTTGGCCTTGACCTTGTCGGCGGTGAGCTCGCGTTTGAACGCCTCCCAGTGGGCCTCGTCCTTCGGAAATGCGCTCAGGTTGGCCACGTCGGCCTTGTCGCCACAGGAGAAGTCGGCCACTTCCCAGAGCTTCATGCGGAGATCACCTCGTGCTCGATGTCGACGGCGTTTCGGGGCAGCAGCGCGGGCGTGACCCCGATGTTGCGATCGATCATGCGAGTGACACCGCCGCCACCCTGGCCGTAGAGACGCCAGTAGACATCGGCGATCTCGTCCGCGGCGTCGCGGGTGAGCACTCGGGACGCGACCCGGAGCCGGCAGTCGGCCGGATAGCCACCCTGGTAGGCGTCTTCGAAGAGGGCATCGACTCCGTGGATGTCGTAGCGGGTCTCGTCGACGACGTCGGCGTAGTTCGCCAGCAGCTTGCGCATCTCGTCGGCCTGCCGGCGGGCCCGCTCGACACATCCCGGGCCACCGAAGGACACTTCGCCGACGACCTTCCATCCGAGGTCGAGCCCGACGAGTACGCGGTACGTGTCGGTCGGAGCGGAGCCGGTCGCGCCGTGGACCCTGACCCGGTCGTCGCCGCGCTGTTCGAACCACACACCGGCGACGTCGGCGACGACGTCTGGAGTCAGGTAGCGGGTCGGGTCGTGGATCTCGTGGGCGAGGGAGAGCTTGGCCATCGGCACGTTCAACGGGCCGCCGGTGCCCGGAAGCTTGCTGATCTCGACGGCGCCGTCCTCGGTGACAGTCGCCAGTGGATAGCCCAGCGGCAAGGACACGTCGGCCCCGGGGCGCCGCCCGATGCCGCCTTCCAGCAGATGTCCGACCAGCGTCGCCGTGGCGACGCGATCCCAATCGTCGAGCGGCCAGCCGAGAGCGTGACAGATGGCGCCGACCCAGACGGACGGATCGGCGATGCGCCCGCCGATGACGAATTGAGCCCCGTCGTCGAAGCACGCTGCAACCGGGCCGGCGCCGATGTACGCGTGAGCCGAGATGAGCCGGTCGGAGACGTCGCTGATCCGGCAGCCGCGCTCGGGCAGCTCGCAGTCAGCCGCCTTCACAGCGTCGAGGACGTCGTCGCCATGGATCAGCCCGATGCGGGTGCCGCCGAGGCCGAGGGAACGCAGCTGATCGGCGGTCACCGACCCGGCGGCGTCGACGTTGGCGGCACCGAAGTTGCCGGCGATCCTGCCGCCCGAGCCGATGAACCCGGCCATGAGCTGCAGGATCTTCGGCAGCCGCTCGTCGTAGCCTGCCGACGGATCGGCGACCTTGCGGACCTGTGCCAGGGCTAGGGTGCGCTCGGCGAGGCAGTCGTAGCCCATGTAGTCCACGAAGCCGCTGTTGGCCAAGGTGACCCCCGGCTCGACGCGGTCACCGGCGCCGATCCCTCCGCTGCCAATACGAATAGTTCTCGTCACGCAAGCCCCCTCGGATCGGGGTCGTCTCGGCCACGATGGCCGGATTGATGTCATCTTCGGTCATCGGAAACCTCGCCGGTGAACGGTGAGACACGAACGACCTCACGATCGTAAACAGACATCGGCTCAATTGGCAAGTCCGAACAGTACAGAATGGTGCAAATGCGGACCAGCTGTCTGCTATTTGGGGCGATGTATCGCTTTCTGTCTGGTGTTTTGACGATCAGAGCCAGTTTCTGTGCAGCCATGGTCTGGATGGGCCCTTGACCCGTTCCCTCGGCAGACCTGGACGGTGGCGCACTAATCTCGGCACCATGACGTTCATCGCCGAGGAGGCCAGGGGCACCTTCGGCGAGCATTGGTCGACGCGCAAACTCGAGATCTGGACCGAGCTCGGGGCGATCTTCCGACGCGAGGGGTTTCGCTCGTTGACCGTCGGCGACCTCGCCGACCGGTTGAGCTGCTCACGGCGCACGCTCTACTCGCTCGCAGCGAGCCGCGACGAGCTCGTCTTCGGTGTCGTCGATCACCTGTTCGCCGCGCAGGCGGCCGCTGCCGCAGCCGCAGCCGCCGAGGCCAGTGGTCCCGACGCCATCGTCGCCCTCCTGATCGACGGCACGTTGTCGTTTTCGGCGTCCGATGCGTTCGTCAGCGACGTATTGGCCACGCCGTCGACCCGGCGGGTGTTCGACGGCTTCCGTCGATCGGCCCACGCGGTACTCGTCGAATCGTTGCGCACGGCCATCGCCGACGGCTCGCTTGCCGACCACGATCCCGAAGTCGTCGCCGATCTCCTCGAGGCCGTCGTCGAGCGGCTTGGCCGGCTGTGCCAGGACCGCCGGCAGACACTGGACGAACGCGCCGCCGGTGCCGTCATCGACGGGCTCGTCCGACGCTGGCTCGGTCCCTGACGGGCAACCGCCGGCCCGGTCTCCGAAGACGCCCGGCGACGGTCATGGTGTACCGTCGGGGGCATGGGAGATGCCGGCGCAGAGCACCCCAACGTCGCCCTCGTCCGCGAGGCCTTCGCGCGCTCGGCTGCCGGAGACATCGACGGGGCGATGAGCTATTGGGCCGATGGCGCTCGCTACCACGCCTTCGACGCCAACGGCGACCAGAGCACTGACATCGACGATGCCGGCGAGGTGATGCGCACGGGGCAGCGCCTGCTGGAAGATCATCACAACGCGATCGTCGAGATTCGGGCGATCGGCGACGAGCTGGTCATGATGCACCTGCATGCCGACGCAGTCAGTCGCTCCGGCGAGCAGATGCACGGCGACTTCCTGGTCGTCGTCTGTGTCCGCGCCGGCAGGATTCGATGGGGCTGCGACTTCATCGACAGCTCGATCCAGAACTTCCTCGACAAGGCGTGGTCCTGATCCGAGCACGGGCCAAAGTTCCACGGGCATAGCCTGCGAGCGCCAGCTGGCCCGTCCGGGCCCTGACAAGTGGACGACTGAGTCAAACGGTTGGTTGGACTTGACAGCGGTCATCAACTAGCTTGTCGAAACCAGCACGCTAGGGGGCGTCACGGGAGATGAGGACGACGATGCCGTTTCCGGCAGACGACAGAACCGGGCGCCCGACGATGGCTTCGGGCCGCAACGTGTCATGGCTCCTGCGCACTCGGGCGACCCAGCACCCTGACCGACCATTCATCGTCTGGGAGCCGCTCGAGGGTGCGCCGACGACCTACACCTACGGCCGTTTCGACGCCGAAGTCGCCAGGCTGGCCGCCGGGCTGCGCCACCGCGGCATCACCCAGGGGGACACCGTCATCGTCCACCTGGAGAACTCCCCCGAATTTCTGTTGTCCTGGTTCGCCCTCGGCCGCATCGGGGCGATCGCCGTGTGCACCAACACCCGCTCGTCGGTCGACGAGATGAACTACTACGGCACGCACTCGCGCGCCGTGGCGGCGATCACCCAGCCTCGCTTTGCCGACGATCTGCAGCGGGCCCTGCCCGACCTCTCGTGGATCGCCGTCACGGCCACCGATGCGGGTACCACTCCGGCAGGCGGCACTCGTCCAGCGACGGGTGATTCGTTCGATTCGGTCGGGATCGACAGCGGCGACAGCAATCCGGCCGTCGTCGACGCCTTGGATCCCGCATGGATCCAATACACCTCGGGGACGACGTCGCGACCGAAGGCCGTCGTGCTGACCCACGCCAACGCGATGTGGGGGGCCAAGGTCAGCGCGGCTCACGAGGAGCTGACGCCGGCCGACGTCCACCTGATCCATCTCCCCCTGTTCCACATCAACGCTCTCGGGTATTCGACGCTCACCACCTTGTGGGTCGGCGGAACGGCCGTACTGGTGCCCCGGTTCTCGGCCTCGCGGTTCTGGGACATCAGCGTGCGCAACGGCTGCACCTGGGCCAGCATGATCCCGTTCACGATGCGCGCCCTCCTCAATCAGGAGGTACCGAAAGACCACCGCTACCGCATGTGGGGTGCGGGTGCCCACGTGCCCGACCTCGATCGCTTATTCGGCATTCGCACCATGGGCTGGTACGGGATGACCGAGACGATCAGCCACCCGGTCATGGACGAGGGGCTCAACCCGGGCAAGCTGATGGTCATCGGGCGGCCGACTCCTGAGTACGAGGTCGCCGTGCTGCGCGAGGACGGCACTGCAGTCGAGATCGGCGAGTCGGGCGGAATCTACGTCCGTGGCGTCCCTGGCCTCTCGCTGTTCCGCGAGTACCTCCATGATCCGGTCGCGACGCGCGAGGCAGTCGACGAGCGCGGGTGGCTGAGGACCGGCGACACCGTCACCTTCGACGCCGAGGGCGACTTCGTCTTCAACGATCGCGACAAAGATGTCCTGAAAGTCGGCGGCGAGAACGTTGCCGCGTCCGAGATCGAGCGGGTGATCAGCGCCGTCGCCGGCGTCAGCGAGGTCGCCGTGGTCGGCGGACCGCACCGAATGCTCGATGAGGTCCCCGTCGCCTTCGTCATTGCGGTGGGCGAGCGCCCGACGCTGGCTGAGGACATCCTCACTGCATGCAAAGAACAGCTGGCCGACTTCAAGGTGCCCCGCGAGATCCGCATCGTCGCCGAGATGCCTCGTTCGACGTTGAACAAGATCGCCAAGGCGGAGTTGCGCAACGAGCTCAAGGCAGACGTCACCTGATGTCGACCGGGCTGTGTTCCATTGACGCCAACGAAGTATTACGACTACGATCAAACAGATGGTTGGTTTGGGGCTACCGACCAGCCTGCAGAGCGTCACTACGCACCACGGCTCAGCCGTGTACCAAGGGGGAGGAACCGTTCGCATGAAGCGACGTCCACTACATCGACTCGCGATCTTCGCATCGCTTGCCATCGCGGTCACCGCGTGTGGCAGCAGTACGAAATCGTCGACGGCAACGACGACGGCAACGTCTGTCACGACGACTGCCGGCGCGAACACCGTCGCGTCGGCCACGACCGGTGCCGCACCGACTACCACGGGAGGCACCGCCACCACTGCTGGCGGTTCGGCAACGACGCCTGCGACCACGGGGTCAGCGCAGACGTCGCCGGGCACGACGGCCGGGGGCGCATCGAGCGACACACCCAAGGCACCGGCCAACCTCCACAAGGGCGGGACGCTGAAGCTCGCCATCGACGGTGAGGCGGCGTGCTACATCCCGTCGTTGTGCACGGTCTCCTACGGACCCGGGGCTGTGCGCTTCGGAGCCCTCGACAACCTCGTGATCCCAGCGCCGAACAACGACGGCTATGCGTTGTCCTTGGCCTCCTCCGTCACGCCGAACGCCGACTTCACGGTGTTCACCATCAAGCTGCGCTCCGGCGTCAAGTGGAGCGACGGCACGCCGCTCGTCGCCGGCGACATCAAGACGTTGTTCGACACGTACGTCCTCGCCCCCAAGTCGTCACTGAAGGGCAACGTCGCCCAGATCAAGACGACCGATGCTCCCGACGACTCGACCGTCGTGTTCACGCTGTCCGCCCCGACCGCTCCGTTCGCCGCGCAGCTCACCCTCATTCCGATCTGGAAGCCGACGGAGGGTCAGACGAACACGTCGATGCCCGTTGGCACCGGGCCGTTCATGTTCCAGTCGTTCCAGCCGAACGTCAAGACCGTGCTCGTGAGGAACCCGAACTACTACGGCAAGGACAGCGCCGGCAACCAGCTGCCGTACCTCGACGAGATCGATGTCACGGCGATCGCTTCCGGTGATACCCGGGCCAACTCGCTGCAATCCGGCGGAAGTGACCTGGCGATGTCGATCGACCCGCTGGAGATCCAGACGCTCGCCAAAGTGGCGACGATCAGCAAGATCGACCTCAACGCCGGCGGCGGCGTCTTCATCAATACGGCCAAAGCGCCGACCGACGACGTGCGGGTCCGCCAGGCCCTCGCCTACGCCACGAACAAGACGGACATCCTGCAGGCGATCGGCGGCGGCGACGCCCGCGACGAGTACTGGGTGAAGTCGAGCCCGTGGTACTCGGCGGATGCCTCGAAGGCCACGCCGGCTTTTGACGCCGCCAAGGCCAAGGATCTGCTCAGTCAGTACGTCAACGATCCGAACCGCTCGGACAAGCAGCCGGCAGGCACGCCGCTCGCCCTGAACTTCGCCCACGTGCAAGGGGCGATCACGCAGGAATCGATCGCTGCACTCATCCAGCAGCAGTGGAGCGCCATCGGGGTCAAGGTGACCGTGACGCCATTCGACCAGTCGACGCTGATCGGTGACGCCATCGCCGGCAACTACAACACCACCTATTTCGGGTGGGCCACGCCGACGCCGTTCAGCCTCCTGCAGCACAATTACGGCCCGACGGCCAAGACGCCGACGAACTTCACCCACTTCGACAATGCCGACCTGCAGACGATCATCGGTCAGATGGCGACTGCCGGGACGACGGACGCGATGAACACCCTCGTGGCCAAGTCGGACCTGATCTTCGCTCAGCAACTGCCGGTCCTCTTCCTGCACAGCACGTCGATCGGGTGGGCGTCGACCAAAGCGGTCGGCAACATCACCCTCCGACCCGGAGACGGCTTCGTCGACCTCCGTACGCTGAGCCTGGCGGGTTGATCCAGACTTGAGATCGAACCGCTGCTTGCGGTGGACGGGCGCACTCGCGCTCGTCCACCGCAGCCGGCGTATTCCCCCACCCACCCACGAACGACAGGAGCTGCGATGGCGGTGACGACTGCCCCACCACGGCGCGCCAGCCCGACGGTCAGACTGCTGCGACGCCGCCTGGCCAGACTGGTCGCCACCGTCATGGCCGTGTCGTTCCTTACGTTCATGCTCACCTCGCTGCTGCCGGGCGATCCGTCCTATGTCATCCTCGGTGCAGAGGGCGTCACACCTGAGTCGCTCGCCAGGGTTCATCGGGAGCTGCACCTGGACGATGCCTTTCCACTGCGTTTCCTGCGCTGGGCGTCCAACGCGCTGCACGGCAACCTCGGTCGGGCCAACGTCAGCCAGTTGCCGGTCAGCCATCTGATCGGCCAGCGTCTCCCCGTCACCCTCGAATTGATCGCCATGGCGATCGTCATCGCCCTGCTGATCTCGATCCCGGTCGGGATCTTCACCGCCTACCGGCCGAAGAACCCGATCGCCAGGATCATCTCGTTCGTCTCGTATCTCTTGCTCTCGGTGCCGTCGTTCGTCGTCGGGCTCGGTCTGATCCTGCTCTTCGCGATCCACTGGGAGTTACTGCCGGCGACCGGCTGGATCGCACTCAGCGACGACCCGACGCAGAACCTCAAATCGGCGATACTCCCGGCTCTGGCCCTCGCCCTGCCACAGGTCGCTGTGTTCAGCCGGATCCTGCGCGGCGACATGGTCGCCACGCTCGACCAGGACTTCGTCTCGTTCGCCGACTCCAAGGGTCTGTCCGCCCGGCGCATCCTGCTGGGGCACGCCTTCCGCCCGTCGTCCTTCTCCCTGCTGACCCTCGCCGGCACCTCCGTCGGCTACCTGATGGGTGGCACGGTCATCGTCGAGACGCTGTTCAACCTGCCGGGGCTCGGCACGCTGCTCGTCAACGCGATCTCGCAGCGGGACCTGTTCACCGTGCAGGGCGTGACGTTGTTCGTCGCCATCGCCTTCGTCGTCATCAACTTCGTCGTCGACATGCTCTACGCTGTCCTCGACCCGCGGATCAGGAGAGGCAACGGTGCTCCAGCAGTCTGAGCTGCCCGTCGACGCCAACGCCGCAGACCTCGTCGTCGCAGCGTTCGAGGCACCGGACCCGGTGTCGTCGTCTCGGCGCTCGTGGTGGCGGATGATCCCCGTCGCCATGTGCTGCCTGTGGTTGTTGCTGGTGATCGTCGGCGCGCTCTTCGCCAGCCGGCTGCCGATCCAGAGTCCATCGGCCGTCAAGCCGATCGAGCGTCTTCGGGGCCCGTCGTGGAAGCACTGGTTCGGCACCGACAACCTCGGACGTGATCTGTTCGCCCGCTCGGTGTACGGAGCGCGTGTCTCGCTGACGGTCGGCGTGGTGTCGGTGGTGATCGGGTTGGTGATCGGCGGCGCGGTGGGGATCGTCGCCGGGTACCTGCGAGGGCGCACTGACGAGTTCATCTCGTGGGTGGTCGACGTGCTGCTGTCGTTCCCCAGCCTGGTGTTGCTGATCGCCCTCGTCGCCTACCGCGGCAGCGGGCTGACCAACATCTGCCTGGCCCTCGGGTTCCTCGGGATCCCGATCTATGCCCGACTCGCCAGGGCGCACGCGATGACGATCGGCGGTGAGGAGTTCGTCCTGGCCGCGCGAGCGAGCGGCGCCGGCAAGCTGCGCATCCTGTGGCGCGAGATCATGCCGAACGTGCTGCCGACGTTGAGCGCCTACGGGCTCGTGTCGATGAGCCTGGCAATCGTCGTCGAGGGCAGTCTGAGCTTCCTCGGCCTCAGCGTCAGCGTCCCGACGCCGTCATGGGGCGGCTTGATCGCCGGCGGGCAGAGCTTCATCCGTCAGACGCCGACCTGGATCATCCTGCCCTCGGTCGTGCTGTGCCTGACCGTGTTGTCGTTGAACGTCATCGGCGAACGCCTTCGCCGCCGTTTCGAGGTGGGTTCTGGTGGCTGATCAACACGCAAACATCTCGACGACCGTCCAGAACGACGACGAGCGCAGCGAGCCGTTGCTGGTCGTGGAGGACTTCGCTGTCCGCTTCCACACCCGTCGCGGGCTGGTGCGCGCCGTCGACGGCGTGTCGTTCGAACTGCACAAGGGCAAGACGCTCGGCATCGTCGGCGAGTCCGGTTGCGGCAAGACGGTTTTGAGTCGATCGATCATGGGGCTGCTGCACGATCCGAAGGTCGAACGCAGCGGGCGCGTGCTGTTCGAGGGTCGCGACGTCACGCACCTCGGCCGCCGGCAGGGGCGATCGATCCGCGGCACCGAAATGGCGATGGTGTTCCAGGACCCGATGACGTCACTCAATCCGGTGATGAAGGTCGGCCGCCAATTGACCGAGGGAATGAAGGCGCACCTCGGACTGACGCCCACACAGCGAGTCGAATCCGCCGTGCGCCTCCTGCGCAGTGTCGGGATCCCGTCGCCGGAGCGGCGGATGGAGCAGTACCCGTTCGAACTCTCCGGCGGCATGCGTCAGCGGGTCACGATCGCCATCGCCATGGCGTGCAACCCCAAGCTGCTGCTCGCAGACGAGCCGACGACCGCACTCGACGTCACCATCCAGGCACAGATCCTCAACCTCCTCGACGTCGAGAAGCGGGACCGCAACATGGGAATGATCCTGGTGACCCACGACCTGGGTGTCGTCGCCGGGCGAACCGAGGAGATCGTCGTCATGTACGCCGGCCAGATCGTCGAGCGAGCGCCGACAGCCGAGCTGTTCAACGCCATCCGTCACCCGTACACCGAAGCGTTGCTGCGCTCGATCCCCAAGCTCGACGAACCGAGTGGGACACCGTTGGCGGCAATCGGAGGACGCCCGCCCGCATTGCACGCGATCCCACCTGGATGCCGCTTCGCGCCGCGTTGCCCATATGCCCAGCGCCGCTGTTTCGAGGACGCACCACCATTGACGAGCGACGCATCCGTGTCGGCGGCGCACACCTTCGCCTGCTGGTACCCCGTGGGCGTCGAGATCCGTCCCACAGGCGGGCCTGCTGTCGAACCTGCCGTCGGGCCTTCCGCCGGAACCTCTGCGCGACCCACTGTCGAAGCGGTGGCGCGATGAACTTCCAGCCGCTGGGGTCGAGGCCCGACCCGCTGCTGAGTGTCCGGGATCTGACGGTCGAGTTCGGCACGAAGGACGGTCAGACCGTTCATGCCGTGTCAGGAATCAGCTTCGACGTGGCGATGGGCGAGACACTCGGGCTGGTCGGCGAGTCCGGATGCGGCAAGTCCACCACGAGCCGAGCGGTCATGCAGTTGCCGCCGCCCACAGCAGGTTCCGTCGTGTTCGACGGCCGTGAACTGACCAGTCTGTCGTCGCTCGAGCTGCGGAAGACGCGCACGCAGTTGCAGATGATCTTCCAGGATCCCGTCTCGTCGCTCAATCCCCGACGCAGCGTCGAGGACATCATCGCCGAGCCGCTGGCGACGTGGAGCCGTGGCACGCCGAAGGAGCGCAAGGCCAAGGTGTACGAGTTGATGGAGGCCGTCGGACTGGACGGCACGGTCGTCGGCAAACGGCGTCGTCGCGAGTTCTCCGGCGGCCAGTGCCAGCGCATCTCGATCGCCAGGGCGTTGGCACTGGAGCCGCGCATGTTGATCTGCGACGAGGCGGTGTCGGCGCTCGACGTCTCGGTTCAGGCGCAGATCCTCAACCTGCTGCAGGAGATGAAGCAGCGATTCGACCTGACCGTGATCTTCGTCGCCCATGATCTTGCGGTGGTCAAGCGGGTCAGCGACCGCGTCGCAGTGATGTACCTCGGCAAGATCTGCGAGATCGCCCCGGCCGACCTCCTCTACGCGGCTCCCCGGCATCACTACACCGCCGCCCTGCTGGCGTCGATCCCCCAGCCGGATCCGACGATCCGCCCCGGTGACGTCCCGGTCCTGTCGGGCGAGCCCCCCTCGCCCACCGACCCGCCGACCGGCTGTCGCTTTCGCACCCGCTGCCCCCGTGCGGAGGACCGCTGCGCCGCCGAGGTCCCCGAGTTGACAGAGCACTCCCCCGGCCACCTCGTCGCCTGCCACTTCCCGCTCGAATCGTCCGTTGCGGTCGACGTCCTGCGCAGGCAAACCGACGCGGACGTTCTGCGACTCTGATGCAGCGGGGAAGTCACCGAGTGACTCCGGTGGCTGAAGATCAGTAACTCTTCGGCAGGCGGAGGATCCGCTCGGAGATGTAGTTGAGGATCATCTCGTTGTTGATCGGTGCGATGCGCAGCAGACGGATCATCGGCCACAGGGTGACGATGTCGCTGTCGGCGTCGAAGGCAGAGCCGCCGAAGGATTGGATCACTGCGTCGGCTGCCGCGTTGGCTGCCTCGGACGCCAGCAGCTTGGCCATGTTGGCATTGGCACCGGGATCCTCGCCATTGTCGAAGGCCTCGCAGGCCGCATACAGCATCACGCGGGCAGCGGCCAGATGGGCGTTGGCTCGCGCCAGCGGGTGCTGCACCGCCTGGTACGACCCGATCGGCGTACCGAACGGAGAGCGCTCGCGAACGTAGTCGACCCCTCGCTGCAGCGCGTGCTGGCCCAGCCCGATCGCCCACGCCGAAACGAGAAGACGTTCGGGGTTGAGGGCGTCGAACAACGTGCGCATGCCGTCGTCCTGGACGCCGACGAGGTTCTCGACGGGCACGTGGACATCGTCGAGGTGGAGGAAGAACTGTCGCTCCGGAGAATGCAGGTCGATCTTCATCGGCGTCAACCCCACACCCGCTGTGTGACGATCGACCATCAGCACCGACAGCCCGACGCGGCGGTCCTCGGTGTCGCGCCTACGGGTCGTGCGGGCGACGACCATGATGTAGTCGGCGTTGTCCGCCGCCGAGATGTACAACTTCTCGCCATTGAGGACGTAGTGGTCGCCATCGCGGCCGGCGAAGGTCTGCATCGCGAAGCTGTTCGTGCCGGCGTCGGCTTCGGTGATGGCAAAGGCGATCTTCATCTGCCCGGTAACGGTCGGCGCCAGGAACCGGCGGCGCTGCTCGTCGGTGCCGTGGCGTTGGATCGCCGTACGGGCGAACGCTGTCAACAGGTACAGCACGGGCGGGACGCCGGCCTCCGACAGTGCCTCCATCAGCGCCACCGGACCGGTGATGCCCTCGCCACTCCCACCGTCCTGCTCGCCGACGCCGAGGCCGAGGAGCCCGAGATCGGCCATCGCCTTCCAGGCGTCGTCCAGCGTCCCGCCTTCGCGAGCGCGGCGGACGTACTCGGCGCGGTCCACGACATGGACGACGCCTTTTGAAGCCTCGCGAACGTCGATCCGCAATTCCTGTTGAGCGTTGATGGTCACGCCGGAGAAGTGCCCTCTGCGTACGCCTTGAGTCCGGCAACGGCGCCGTCTGCGGACTGCTGCATGCTCGCTCCGAAGGGCTCCGGAGCGACTTCGATCGAATACACGATGAGTGAGCCGTCGGCATCATCGAACACGTCGACCGTAGCGAGGTGGCTCTCCAGCGGGACCACTGCGCTCGGCACCAGGCTGTACTGGAAGCGACGCAGGGACTCGTCGTTCGTCACGATCTTCTCATCGACCTCGATGTCACCGACGACGTGGACATGACGCACGTCATCTTCCAACGTGCAGCCGTCGACGCCGGGAAACCACCCATTGATCCTGGTTGGATCGGTGACCAGTGCCCACACCTCGTCGGCGGGTCTGGCGATGCGGATGTGGGCTCGGGCAGTTGCCATGAGGGTCCTCCTGTTTCGGTCTTCGACGGCACTCTAACGTTGGGATCGCGAGCGACGCGAGTTCAACACGCATCACAACCAAACGGTTGACCAAATGTACACGAGACCGGTAGAGTCGGACAAGGTCGATAGGGGTCGACCGCCATCGAGGAGGAATTCCGATGCCAGTCGCGAGCGTGCTGAGTGCCATCCAGGTGATCGACACGGACACACACATCAGCGAACCGGCCGACCTGTGGACCTCGCGCGTCGCCCCCAAGTGGAGGGATGCCGTGCCGTCCGTCGGCATCCATCCCGAGACCGGCCGCAAGCACTGGAAAGTCAACGACGTGTGGCTCGCCTCCACAGGATTCTTCGCCCAGGCCGGGGCGCCCACCTACCCTGCCAACGACATCCACCGCAACCTCGAGGATTCCGACCCCGGTTCGTGGAACGCTGCCGACCGGTTGCAACGGATGGACGAGTACGGCATCTACGCCCAGGTGCTCTACCCCAACCTGATCGGCTTCGAAGCACCGCTCTTCATGGAGCTGGGGCCCGAGTTGTCGCTGATCTGCACGCAGGCATACAACGACTTCCTGGTCGACTTCTCCAGCGCCGACACCAAGCGCTTCGTTCCGATCGCGATGGTCCCGTTCTGGGACATCGACGCCTCGGTCGCCGAGATCAAGCGGGCCCGAGACCTCGGCCACAAAGGGGTGCTGTTCGCCAACAAGTACGAGCAGATCGGGATGCCGTCGTTTACCGACCAGCACTGGGAACCCATCTACGCGGTGTGCCAGGACCTCGAGATGTCGATCAACTTCCACGTCGGCTTCTCCAGCATGAGCGGCGGGACGCATACGGCGAAGAGCAAGATCGACCGGGCGAAGAACCCTGATGCCCGCATGAGCGCCCGTCTCACCAGTGTCGGCATCATGACGAACGCCGACTCGATCGCGGCGATCGTCACGAGTGGCCTGTGCGAGCGGTTCCCGTCGCTGAAATTCGTGTCCGTGGAGAGCGGCTTCGGCTACCTGACGTATCTGATGGAGTCACTCGACTGGCACTGGAAGGGCTATGGCGCCCACGAGACGTCGTCGAGCGACATGCTGCCGAGCGACTACTTCCGCCGTCAGTGCTACGGCACGTTCTGGTTCGAGCGCCAGACACTCCCCCTGTTGCAGACGTATCCGGACAACTTCATGTTCGAGACGGACTACCCGCATCCGACGGCGATGGCGCCAGGGCCGGCATCGCCCGCCGACCGCCCCGGAGACCACATCGTCGAGGCGTTCGCCAACGTGCCCCTCGACATCGCCCGCAAGGCGCTGCACGACAACGCTGCTGCCGTCTATCACCTCGACTGATCGACAACGGGCCAGTCCCGTTGCGCCAGTCGCCACCTCATCGACAACCACCAGAAAGACAGGAAGTTCCATGGCCGACTTCATCGCCATCCAGCAACTGCTCAACCGTTACTGCTTCGCTCACGACTCACAGGACCCGGTGGCCCTGGCGAAGACGTTCTCCAAGAACGCCGAACTGATGGGCATCACCGGCCGGGACGAGATCGCCGCCCGCTACGGCGAGGGCTACAAGCACCTGACGAAGCGCCGCCGCCATACGCTCAGCAACTTCATCCTGTTGGAGGACGGTGAGGATCGCGCCGTGATGCAGACCTACATCACGCTGTACCTCATCGAGAACGAGCAGATCACGCTGCACCTCACCGGCGTCTATCGTGACACTGTCGTCCTCGAGGACGGCGAATGGCTGATCCAGACCCGTGAAGCAACGATGGACGTGCCCTACAACCCGGGCGACACCACGCCCGCAGCCGCTGGGCACTACACCCAGGATGATCAGAAGAGCAGCAGCCGGTCCTGACCGGACCGTCCTGAGCGCCCGGAGGCGACCATGAGCCACGATGTCGTCATTCGCAACGGGCTGCTGGTCGACGGGACCGGCGCGCCCGGTGTCGTCGGCGACCTGGCGATCGACGGGCGGGTGATCACCGTCGTCGGCGACGTTGCCGACGGCGGTGCGCTCGAAGTCGATGCGACCGGGCGCGTGGTCACGCCGGGCTTCGTCGACATCCACACCCACCTCGACGCCCAACTGTGGTGGGATCCGAGTGGATCGCCCGGCACCTGGCACGGCGTCACGTCGATCGTGATGGGCAACTGCGGCGTCACGTTCGCGCCGGTCCGCGCCGGGCAGGCCGGTTATCTGGCAGCCATGATGGAGTCGGTCGAGGACATCCCGGGAGCAGCGATCCTCGAGGGCCTGCCGTGGACGTGTTCGACGTACGGCGATTTCCTGCGGACGCTGGAACAACGGCCACTGGGACCGAATGCCGGAGGCATGATCGGCCACTGCGCGCTGCGGCACTACGCGATGGGTGAAGCGGCCGTCAGTGACCGCGAACCGTCGGCGGCCGAACTCGCCGAGATGAGCGCGCTGGTCGCAGAGGCCCTCGACGCCGGCGCGGTCGGTTTCTCGACGTCACGCACGGCGTTGCACATGCTGCCCGACAAACGACCGGTACCCGGCACGTTCGCCCCGGCGAGTGAGTTGCGGGCGATGGCGGCCGTCATGGCCGAACGCGGTCGCGGCATCCTCGGAGCCGTCACCCGCCTGCACGAGGAGACCGGCACGACGGTCGAGGCGACCCTTGCCGAGATCGACCTGCTCGGATCGATCGCTCTCGACAGCGGGCGTCCGGTGACGTTCAACCTGACGCAGGGCCGCGTCGCCGGCCTGCACGAGCGGATCCTCGAACGGGTCCACGAGTACCGCAGTCGCGGTGCGCAACTGTGGCCACAGACGACGATCCGCCCGATCGGATGGCTCTACGGCATCGCCCACCGGACACCGTGGGACAAGAGCCCGACGTGGCGATCACTGCGCGGCCTTGGCCTCGAGGCCAAGCTCGCCCGGATCGCCGAGCGCGGCACCAGGGCAGCGCTGATCGATGAAGCCGAGCGCCAGCCGGCAGCGATGTCGTTGGCCCATGTCTATGCCTTCCCCGACGGGCCGGCACGCTACGACCTCGGCCCCGAGCACTCGCTGTCGGCCCATGCCCGCAGGTCCGGCGTCACTGAGGCGGAGAAGTTCATCGACATCGCCCTCGACTCCGCAGGAGCGCAGATGTTCACGTGGCCGATCTTCAACGACGACTTCGCAGCGGTCGACACGATCGTCGCCGACGACGCCACGATCCTCGGCCTCGCTGATGCCGGCGCCCACGTCGGCCAGATCATGGACGCCAGCCAACCCACGCACCTGCTGGCGTCGTGGGCCCGAGATCAGGGCAAGATGAGCCTCGAACGAGCGGTCCATCGCCTCACCGATGTGCCGGCCGGCTTGTTCGGCCTCACCGGTCGGGGCCGGCTGCAGTCGGGGTTCGCTGCGGATGTCAACGTCTTCGACTACGACGCCCTCGGCCTGCACCACCCCGAGTACGTCCACGACCTGCCCGGCGGTGCCGGCCGTTTCGTCCAACGTGCCGACGGTTACGACTGGACCTTCGTCAACGGCACCGCCACGCTGGCCGCTGGCAAGCGCACCGGAACGTTGCCTGGCATCGTCCTGCGTTAGCGACCCGCAGGCTCGCTCAACGACAACGGGACGTCGACGAGCCGGGAGCGTAGGTACTCGCCGAGGCCTTTCGCCTGCGCGTCGAAGCGGACCGACGACGCGACGCCGTCGCCGAGGATACCGACGACCACGAAGTTCAGGGCGCGCAGGTTGGCCAGGCGGTAGCGACGGACCTGCAGATCGGCGGCTTCCGGGAGCAGCGTCCGGAACCGGCTGACGTCAAGGAACTCGTCGAGCCAGCGGAACGCCTCGTCCGTTCGGGCCCACAAACCGACGTTGGCATTGCCACCCTTGTCCCCGGAGCGAGCACCGCAGACGAGTCCGAGCGGCCCACGCTGCGTCGGCCCCCACGCGGCGAGCGACTCGACATCGGCCAGCGCGCCATCATCGCTGGCCGGCGCGACGAAGTCGGTCACGGAACCCGGCAACGCCACGACGGTCTCGCTGCCATCGGGCAGCAGCACCCGATGATCGACCGACGCAGCCTGCACGTACGCCGGACGGTAGACGCCGAACTCGGTCGCCGAGGACGGAGGCGTCGTCGTGAACGCGCCGGCGTACGACGCCAACAGCAACTCTGTGACCGCGCCGGAGAAGCGCCGGTCGACCTTGGACCGGTCCGGGTCCTTGACCGTGATGCACAGCTGCGCCGTCGCCGTCGCATTCGTTGCTGCGTCGTCGTGATCGCTGCGAACGAGTTCGATGTGATGTTCGGAGAAACGGTCGAAGCCGCCGAGGATCTCGGCGAGCATTGCCGTCGCTCTGTTGGCCTTGGCCTCGACGTCGAGCCCGGTGAGCACGAGCGTCATCGAGTTGCGCCAGCCGCCGACGGAGTTGAGGGCGACTTTCCACATGCTCGGCGGCGGATCGCCGTGGACCCCGCTGATCGTGACCCGATCAGGCCCGGATTGCCGCAGATGGATCGTGTCGAAGCGGGCGACGACGTCCGGGTTGGCGTAGGCCGGGGTCTCGATCTCGTACAGCAACTGGGCGGTCACGGTGCCGACGGTGACCATTCCCCCGGACCCTGTCTGCTTGGTGATCACCGTGGTTCCGTCGGCGGTGATCTCGGCGATCGGGAATCCCGGGTAGCGATCGTCGGGGAGCTCGTCGATGAACGAGTAGTTGCCGCCGGTTGCCTGCGGCCCGCATTCGATGATGTGGCCGGCGACGACCGCAGCAGCGAGCTGATCCAGATCGGCGTCGGTCCAGCCGTGCCACCATGCTGCCGCACCGACGACCAGTGCGGCGTCGGTCACCCGGCCGGTGACGACGATGTCGGCACCGGCGGCGAGCCCGGCTGCAATGCCCATCCCGCCGAGGTACGCGTTCGCGGTGACCACGCCCTCGAACCTCGCGGTGACGTCGTCCCCGTCGACGACCGCCACCTTCGGGCTCAGACCGAGCGTCGCTGCGACCTCGGCGATACGCAACGCGCAGCCCCGCGGGTTGAGCCCACCGGCGTTGGCCACGATCCGTATACCGCGCTCGAGGCATGTGCCCATGACCTGTTCGAGCTGGCGGACGAACGTGGTCGCGTAGCCCGCCGACGGGTCCTTCTGTCGCGCCTTCCAGAGGATCAGCATCGTGAGCTCGGCGAGGTAGTCACCGGTCAACACGTCGACGGGGTCGGGGCCGGCGAGCATCTCCGCGGTGGCCTGCAGACGGTCACCGTAGAAGCCCGAGACGTTGGCGATCCGCACGGCGCGGTCGACGTCATGGCCGCTCACGGTTGGGTCGCTTCGCCGCGTCGCAATCGTCCAGGACCCGCCCGACCGGCGAATGCCTGGGCAATGGACAACCACTCGTCAGCCACCCCTGCGCTGGCGACCAGGGCGGTGTCGTCGCGGTGGCGCCGCTGGGTCACGACGAGGCAGAAGTCGAGCGCCGGTCCGGTGACGAGATTGTCGCCGGCATCCTGCGCGGACGGCCCGAATGTCCATGTACCGCCGTCCGGCGCGTCGAGGACGACGCGCACCCGCTCCGACGGCACTGCACGGCGATGCGACACGAAACTGTTGGCGAACGCCGTCGCGCCGATGAAGGCGACGTGACGCAATCGCAGCGTCGCCTGCGGGGCGAGGCCGACGGTGTCGGTGACGTCGACCCCATGGGCCCACGTCTCCATGATCCTGGCGGTGATCATCGAAGCCAGGCTCATGTCCGGCCCATACCACGGCACCCGTCGATCTGTCGGCGCCCGGCGCGCCGCGGCGGCGAGTTCGTGGCCGGCGCGCTGCAACCATGTTCGCGCCTGAGGCCCGTCGACCGATCGGGTCCGTTCGGTGACCGCGTCCACATAGGCAGCGACGTCCACCGCCTGCGCCTTCCAAGCGCGGAACGCGTCGGGATCCTCGATCGCCTGTCGGGCGGCGTCGTCAAAGAAGGCGAGGTGTGTGATCTGGTCGAGGATCGTCCAGCCGGCGGACGGAGTCGACGCAACCCACGTCGCTGCATCGAGCGTCGCCAGCACGTCATCGAGCGCAGCGCGCTCGGCCAGCAGGTCGTCGCCCAGCGCGCCGATGTCGACGGGCACGGTCAGCGACCCTTCCACTGCGGCCGGCGGCGGTCACGGAACGCCGCTGGGCCCTCTTGGGCATCCTCACTGCGGTACACCGGCGCCCAGATCGCATCGGCCTCGTCGTACAGCTCGGCGAGCAACGCCTTCGCCCCAAGGTACACGGTCCGCTTGGCCGCCCGCACCGACAGCGGCGCGTTCTCGAGAATCGTGCGCGCCAGGGCGTCGGCCGCATCGTGCAACTCGGCCGCGGGGACGACTCGATTGACGAGACCGACCTCATGAGCGCGGGCAGCGTCCATCGCCTCGCCGGTGACGAGCAGCTCCATGGCGACGCGGGGCGGGACCAACCACGGCAGCGGCGTGGCCCACGGCGTGCCGCGCCCGACCTTGGCCTCGGTGATCGCCAGCTTGGCGGTGTCGGCGGCGACGACGAGATCGCACATCTGCGCGAGCAGGAAACCCCCCGCAAAGGCCACCCCGTTGACCGCTGCGATCGTCGGCTTGGGGACGTCGATGTTGCGCCCGAAGACGGGCAGGAAGTCGGGAGGCGGGATCTCCAGCGATGTGTTGGCCATCTCCTTGAGATCGCCACCGGCGCAGAAGGCCCGGTTGCCTGCACCGGTGAGCACGAGCACGCCTGCGGAATCGTCGTCGTTGAACCGGCGGACGCCGTCCCACAACCCTGCCCGAACTTCGGCGCTGAGGGCATTGCGCGACCCCGGTCGATCGATCGTCATCCACGCGACGCCGTCGACGACCTCGTAGGTCACCGCATCACCGTTCGGAATGTCAGCGACTTCAGCGGCCATCACCGCCCCCTTCCACCTCGACCGCTCCGCCGTCGGCGGGCGCGACGACGGCGATGACCATCCCGGCAACGACCTGGTCACCCACCGCCACACGTAACTCGGTGATCGTCCCGGTCGTCGGCGAGTCGATGCGGTGCTCCATCTTCATCGCTTCGACGACGACGATCGTCTCACCGGCGCGGACGTGATCGCCGACCGATCCGCCGACGCGCACCACCGACCCGGGGATCGAGGCGACGAGGGAACCCGGCGCAACGACTGACGTCGGCAGCGGGAAACGCTCGCGCTCGACAAAGCGGGATGCGCCGGACGCGTCATCGACGTAGACCACCGCGCCGTCCCGGTGGACCTCGACCGTGCGCCTGACGCCATCGACGGTCACGTCGACCGTGTGCGGCGACGCGCTCCACAGGTGCACATCGACGGGAGCGCCATCGACCGTGACATCCAGACCATGGCGATGGAAGGCATATGCGACCTCCGCCTGTTCGAACGAGGTGCGCTGTGATGCCGTCGCCACGTTGCGCCATCCCGACGGGATCGCCGTCGTTCCTCGCCGTTCGGCCTGACCGGCCAGTGCTGCGGCGACGGCGTGGGCGGTGCGATCTGCGGGCGTGGTCAGCGAGCCCGTGCAATCGTGGCGAACCAGGAACCCGGTGTCGATCGCCCCCTCGGTGTACTCCGGATGACGCAGGACGTTGACCAGCAGGTCGCGGTTGGTCGTCGGGCCGTGCAGTCGCGTCGCCTGCAACGCGGTCGCCAGGCGCTGAGTGGCCTCGGCACGCGTCGGCGCCCAGGCGATCACCTTGGCGATCATCGCGTCGTAGTGCGTCGACACCGTCGAGCCGCTCTCGTAGCCGCTGTCGACGCGCACGCCGACCGCCGCCGGCACGGTGAGTCGCTCGATTCGCCCGCTCGCCGGAGCGAACCCCGCAGCGACGTCCTCTGCGTAGAGGCGCGCTTCGACGGCATGTCCGTTGAGGATCGCCGTGGTCAGCTCAGTGGGCAGCGGCTCGCCGTCGGCGACGCGCAACTGGGCCTCGACCAGGTCGAGCCCGGTGACCATCTCGGTGACGGGGTGCTCGACCTGCAGGCGCGTATTGACCTCGAGGAAGTAGAAGCCGCCGTCGGCGCCGAGGACGAATTCGACGGTACCTGCGCCGACGTAGTCGAGCGTCTTGGCAGCGGCGACGGCCGCAGCGCACAGCCGCTCGCGCAGCGCGGGGGTGACCGCCGGAGATGGCGCCTCCTCGATGATCTTCTGGTACCGGCGCTGGATCGAGCACTCGCGCTCGAACAGGTGGACGACGTTGCCGTGCGTGTCGCCGAACACCTGCACCTCGATGTGGCGGGGGCTGTCGACGAAGCGTTCCAGGAACACCGTCGGGTCCCCGAAGGCCGCGCCGGCCTCGCGCTGCGCCGAAGCCACGGCGTCGGCCAACTCCGATGGGTCACGGACGACCCGCATGCCGCGCCCACCTCCGCCGAACACCGCTTTGACGAGTACGGGGAAGCCGATCATGGCTGCGGCATCGTCGAGGTCGGTGTCGGGTGTGATGGTCGCCCCCGGCAGGGTCGGCACGCCGGCAGCGGCCATCAGTTCCTTCGCCGCGGTCTTCGATCCCATGGCGTCGATCGCCGCAGGCGTCGGCCCGACGAAGACGATTCCGGCTGCCGCACAGGCTCTGGCGAAGCCGGCGTTCTCGGACAGGAAGCCGTAGCCGGGATGGATGGCATCGGCCCCGGTCAGGCGGGCGGCAGCGAGGACGGCGTCGACGTTCAGGTAGGTGTCGCCGGGTGAGTTGCCGCGAAGACGGACCGATCGGTCGGCCTCGGCGACGTGCGGGGCGTACTCGTCGGCGTCGGAGAACACCGCGACCGTCGAGATGCCGAGTCGGCGCGCCGTGCTGAAGACACGCCTGGCGATCTCGCCGCGGTTGGCAACCAGCAGGGTACGCATCACATCCGGAACACGCCGAAACCACGGCGCCCCTCGACCACGTTGGAGTGCACGGCGGACAGTGTGATCCCGAGCACCGTCCTGGTGTCGCGCGGATCGATGATCCCGTCGTCATAGACCTTGCCGGACATGAAGAAGGCGTGCGACTCGCGTTCGATCTGCGACTCGACGCCCCGCCGCTGGGCCTCGTCGGCGGCCTCGTCGAACGGCCGGCCGGCGCCCTGCGCCGACTGCCTGGCGACGATCGACATGACCCCGGCCAACTGCTGCGGCCCCATCACGGCGACGCGGGCGTTGGGCCACATGAAGAGGAATCTCGGGTCGTAGGACTTGCCGCACATGCCGTAGTTGCCTGCACCGTACGACGCGCCGATGATGATCGTGATGTGCGGCACTGCGCTGTTGGCGACGGCGTTGATCATCTTCGCCCCGTCCTTGATGATCCCGGCCTGCTCGTATTCCTTGCCCACCATGTAGCCCGTCGTATTCTGCATGAAGATCAGCGGTGTGTCGGTCTGGTTGGCAAGGAGGATGAACTCCGTTGCCTTCTTGGCCTCCTCCATGAACAGCACGCCCTGGGCGTTGGCGAGGATGCCGACCGGGTAGCCGTGCACGTGCGCCCAGCCGGTCACTAGGCTCGTGCCGTACTGTGCTTTGTACTCGTCGAACGCCGAGCCGTCGGCGATGCGCATGATGACCTCTCGCGGGTCGAACGGAATGCGCAGATCGACGGACGCGATCCCGATGAGGTCGTCCTGGCTGTGGAGCGGTTCGACGACGGGTCGCGACGGACCGGGCCCGAGCTTGCGCCAGTTGAGATCCTCGACGATCTCACGACCGATGCGGATGCAGTCGATCTCGTCGACGGCAAAGTGGTCCGAGAGCCCCGACACCCGCGAGTGCATCGCTGCACCGCCGAGTTCCTCGTCGTTGGCTTCCTCGCCCGTGGCCATCTTCACCAATGGCGGCCCGCCGAGGAACACCTTGGCGCCCTTGTCGACGAGGACGGCGTAGTCGCACATCCCCGGCACATAGGCGCCGCCGGCGGTCGAGTTGCCGAACACGAGGGCGATCGTCGGGATCTTCAGCGCCGACAGTTGGGTCAACTCGCGGAAGATGTTGCCGGCGGGGATGAACAGGTCGGCCTGAGTCGGCAGGTCCGCGCCGCCGGACTCGACGAGGTACACCACCGGCAGTCGGTTGGTCCGGGCGATCTCGAAGGCCCGCAGGTTCTTGCGGAGCGTGTACGGGTTCATCGACCCGCCGCGGACCGTCGGGTCGTGGGCGATGATCATGCACTCGACACCCGACACGGTCCCGATGCCGGTGACGATCACAGCGCCGACGTTGAATTCCGTGCCGTACGCGGCGATCGGCGACAGCTCGAGGAATGGGCTGTCACGGTCGAGCAACAACTCGATCCGCTCACGGGCGAGCAACTTGCCGCGGGCGTGGTGGCGGGCGACGTAGCGTTCGCCACCGCCGGCCACGGCAAGGGCCACCTGCGCGTCGTGCGCTGCCAGCAGTTCGGTCAGGCCCTGGCGGTTCTGGGCGAACAACTCGCCAGCGCGATCGACCTTGGAGGTCAGGACTGGCACTCGACCCCCTTCTCGAATCGACGGCACTGGACCGGCCCACGCTTCGTGGGCCCCGACAACCTAGCCGCAGTCCGCCGGACATCGCCAAAGCAACAACCAGATGGTTGGTTCACAGTCTGCGTCGTAGTCACCGTCATTCGTGCGACTCCTGCGCAGCGTGCAGCGGCGGTATCCCGCTCGTCGGGTGCAACGGCGGATGGCCCACGAACACTGCGGGATAGCGGACGTGGCGCATCGGGCCGAAGTCCCGCTCGTCCTGCCAGTCGACGATGTCGTACAGGCCGTTGTGCGCTGTCTGTTCGGAGGCGAGGTGCTCGTCGATCGTCAGGCACGGCGCCGTGGCCAGGTCCTTTGCGGCGAAGGCGGCGAGCCAGTGCTCGGTGGTGTCGGTGACGAGCACTTCGGCGAGTTCGGCATACAGCCGGCGGGTGATCTCGACACCGTCGGGGATCTTCATCAGCTCGGGATAGACGTCGAGTCGACCGATGACCGCCAGTGATCGGCGCGTTTGCTCACGAGTGCCGGCAATCGTCACGATCCATCCGTCCGACGTGCGCAACGGGCGGACCGCCGATGGGTGCATGTTCTTCGCCGACGGCGGCTCGTGGCGCAGGAAGGTGCGATTGACCATGAAGTCGGGAAAGTTGAAATAGGCGGCTGCGTCGTACATCGCCAGATCGACCCGCCGGGCGATCCCGGTGCGCTCGCGCTCGACGATCGCCGCCAGCGCCGCCTGGCAGACCATGGCGGCGACGGACTTGTCGACAGCGAAGGACGAGTCGATCGCCGGCGTGGTTCCGTCGCCGAACATCTCTGTGAAGCCGAGACGTGCTTGGATGACGGTGTCGAAGGCTGCCTCGTCGACGAGTGGGCCGCCGGTGCCGAAACCAGAGACGTAGACGCGAACCAGGTGCTCGTTGGCGGCCGCCAACACGTCGTCGGCGAGTCCCAGACGGCCGGCCACCGACTCCCGCCAATTCGACACCAGCACGTCGGCGCTCGCGAGCAGGCGCTTGGCCTCGGCGACCCCGCCGGGCTGCTTGAGGTCCAGCGTCACCGTGCGCTTGCCACGGTTGGCGTTGACGAACATCGGACTGATTCCTGACGCATGCCGGCCGAGGCGGCGCATCGGATCTCCAGTAGGCGGCTCGACCTTGATCACATCGGCACCGAGATCGCTGAGCATCATCGTCCCGAAGGGGGCGCTGATGAACCCGGCGAGTTCGACCACTCGGACGCCCGACAGCGGACCCGTGCGCTCACTGTCGTCAAGCCAGTCGATCGTGTCGCTCGTCATGTCAGTACGACCGTGGCAGGCCGAGCACATGCTCGGCCACGAAGTTGAGGATCATCTCCTGCGGGATCGGGGCGATCTGCATCAGCCTGGCCTCGCGCCAGTACCGCTCGACGTCGTACTCCTTGGCGTATCCGAAACCGCCGTGCGTCTGCAGTGCCCGATCGGCGGCGAAAAACCCGGCGTCGGCTGCCAGGTACTTGGCGAGGTTGGCATGCTCGCCGCACTTCATCCCGTTGTCGTAGCGCCACGAAGCCTCGCGCACCACCAACTCGGCGGCGTGGAGGCGAGCATGGGCCTCGGCGAGCGGGAAGGCGATGCCCTGGTTCTTGCCGATCGGGCGGCCGAAGACGACGCGATCGTTGGCGTACTGCACCGCCCGCCGCAGGGCGACCTTGCCGATGCCCAACGCCTCGGAGGCGATCAGGATGCGCTCGGGGTTGAGTCCATCGAGCAGGTACTCGAACCCCCGACCCTCCTCACCGACACGGTGATCGGCCGGGACGACGAGGTCGTCGTAGACGACCTCGCACGACACCACGGCATTGCGGCCGAGCTTGGCGATCGGTGTGATCTGCACCTCCGGGACCTGCAGGTCGGCGAGCAGCAGCGTCATCCCATCCGTACGTTTGGCGCATTCGGCGAGCGGGGTCGTGCGCACCAGCAGCAGGACCTTGTCGCAGAACGTCGCCTTCGTCGTCCACACCTTGCGTCCGCGCACCACGTAGTGGTCGCCGTCGCGGATCGCCCGCGTCTGGATTGCCATGGTGTCGAGGCCCGTGTTCGGCTCGGTGACACCGAATGCCACATGCAGGCGTCCGGCCGCCACTTCCGGCAGGTAGCGCTCCTTGAGGGCCTCACTTCCGTGCTTGACGACCGGATTCATCCCGAAGATCGACAGATGCACGCTGGAGCAGCCGTTCATCGCCGCTCCGGACGCAGCGATCTCCTCGAGGATGATCGACGCCTCGGTGATGCCCTGGCCGCCACCGCCGTACTCCTCCGGGATCGCCACGCCGATCCAACCGCCAGCGGCGAGAGCGTCGTAGAACTCCCACGGGAACTCGTGCTCCTCGTCGTGTTGTCGCCAATACGCATCGGGGAAGTCCTTGCAGACTGCCCTGACGCCCTCGCGGAGGCCGTCATGAAGATCGTTGGTGAAATCCATCGCGCTCGATTCTGCTCTCGGCTCCCCAGTGGCCATTGGTTCGACAACGGTGTATGCTAGTCAACCAAACGTTTGAATCACTAGCCGGGCTGACCTCGAGACGAGGGTGCCGCTTGGGTCATAAAGTGTGGGAGGACCAAATGAGCGGAGCCGATGGCCCCGTCCGAGTCGAACTCGACGGTGAGATCGCCATCGTCGAGCTGGCCAGGCCGGAGCGGGCCAACTGCATGGACGCGCCGATGTTCACCGCCCTGAGCAACGCGGTCGACGAGGTCGCCGCGGCCCCCGGTGTGCGCGCCGTCGTCCTCTGCGGGGCCGGCAAGCACTTCTGTGCAGGTGGTGACCTCGACCACCCGCTGTTCTCCGACGACGATGCCGATTCGCGACGCCGTCAGATCACCCATGCCTACGACGTGACCAACCGCCTCCTCGACCTGCAGCTGCCGATCGTCAGTGCGGTCCAAGGTCGATGCGCCGGTGCCGGGCTCGCGCTGGTGCTGTCGAGCGACCTGCGGATCGCTGCCCGCTCAGCGGTGTTCAGCCTCGACTTCGTTCGGCTCGGCGTCGTCCCGGACATGGGGTTGTGCTGGCTGCTGGCCTCGACCATCGGCACCGGAAGAGCGCTCGAGATGGCGATGACCGGCGAGCTGATGGGTGCCTCGCAGGCCCAGCAATGGGGCCTCGTGACCGCAACGGTCGACGACGGCACCGAACGCCAGGCGGCGATCGAACGGGCTCGTGCGCTGTGTGCCTTCCCGCCGGCCGGGCTGGCGGGGATACGCTCGCTCGTGCGGACGGCGTCGTTCGTCGACCGTCATGAAGCGTTCAGGCAGGAGATCGAGACGATGACCAGGCTGTCGGTGGCGGACGATACTCGCGACCGGCTGCGGTCGTTCCGCGAGCGCGCCAGGGGCGCCGCTCGCTGATGGCCATCGTGGGGTCGCGAGACGACTCGACAACGGAGAACCAGCTCGCCACGTTCCTCCAGGCGACGGTCCACGACATGACGGACGTGACCGTGACCGTTCTGCCGTCGCCGGCGAGCACGGGGTTCTCCGGCGACACCGTGCTGTTCGATGCGACCTACGGACACGCCGGTTTCCGACGTACCGCCGCGCTCGTCGCCCGTGTCGCGCCCCGTGGGTACAGCCTGTACCAGCATCACGACCTGGAAACGCAGTGGCGTGTGATCGATGCCGTCGGCAGGGTCAGTGACGTCCCCGTGCCGCGGATCGTCGCCCACGACACGTCCGAGGAGTCGGCGCTCGGTGCGCCGTTCTTCGTGATGGAACGCATCGACGGCTCCGCTCCGGCGGACCGCCCTCCCTACACCGTGCGGGGCTGGCTGCACGACTCATCTCCCGCTGAGCAGGAAGACGTATACCGGCGCGGCCTCGACGTCCTGGCGCGCATTCATCGCATCGATTGGCGCGCCGCAGGGCTGGGTTTTCTGACGGAGTCGACGTTCAATCCCCTCGGCGTCGACCGCCAGTTCGAGCACGACCGCCAGTTCATGGACTGGGTCCTCGCCGGCCGCGAGTATCCCGTACTCGTCCAGGCTCGCGACTGGATGGCGTCGCACCTGCCCGCCGAGCCCGTCGTCGTCCTCAGCTGGGGGGACTCACGTCTCGGCAACATGCTCTATCGCGACCTGCGGCCGGTCGCCGTGCTCGACTGGGAGATGGTGACGCTCGCTGCGCCGGCAGCGGATCTCGGCTGGTGGTTGGTGTTCAACCGGATCCACTCCGCCGGGATCGCCAGACCTGGCCTGCCCGGCATCCCCGACGATCACGCAGCGGTCAGCCTCTACCGCGAGTTGTCCGGGCTGGCGGCGAGCGACACCGAGATCCACTTCTACATGGTGCGCGCCGCCGTCCGGGCAGCGCTCCTGTTGATCAAGTACGGCGACGCACTGATCGACGCCGGGACGCTGCCGGCCGACGCCGTTCGCCTTCCCCACACACCGGCGATGGTGGTGCTCGACGACCTGCTCGCCGCCGGCCCCCCGGCCGACTGAACCGCACACCCAGGAGAACCACACGATGCTCTCGCCGCTCGACGACTTCCCGTATCACCAGACCAGCGAACCGATCGCCGTCGTCGGCACCAGTGATCGGAACTTCTACGACCGCTACTACTTCAACCTGTACTCGATCGAGCGCGATCTGTTCGTCACCGCCGGGCTCGGCCAGTACCCGAACCTCGGCGTGACCGACGGCTTCGTCTCGGCGACGACCGCGTCCAGGCAACACGTCGTCCGCGCCTCGCGCGAGCTCGGCCTCGACCGCTCGGACACCTCCGTCGGACCGCTCTCCGTCGAGATCTACGAAGGGCTGAAGCGCCTTCGTCTGCGCCTCGAAGAGGCCGGCGGCGGAGTGGCTCTCGACGTCACGTGGACGCCGTCGATCCCGGCGTTCCTGGAGGCACGCCACGTCAACCGCCGTGGTGTGCGCATCACGACGGACACCTCCCGCTTCGCCCAAACCGGCTTCTGGTCAGGCTCGCTGCGTATCGGGGACGAGCAGTTCGAGGTCGAGCCGTCCACCTGGTGGGGCGGCCGCGACCGCTCCTGGGGGATCCGCCCGGTCGGCGAGGCCGAGCCGAACCCGCGCCGGGAGGGCGATCGTCCAGGCGGCTTCCTGTGGCTGTACTGCACGATGCAATTCTCCGAGTCGACAATCGTGTGCATCCTCCAGGAGGACAGCCTCGGGCGCCGCAGCCTGGAGCAGGCGGTTCGGGTGTGGTCCGATCCAGGAAGGGAGCCTGTCGATCTCGGCAGAGTCGAGCACGACATCACGTTCGTCGACGGCAGCAGGCGCATCAAGTCGATGAACCTCCGATTCCGCGACGGCAGCGGCTCGGAAACCGTCGTGGAGGCCGAGCCATTCGGCGCCAGCTACCTGTCGCTCGGTACCGGCTATGGCATGGACGACTCGTGGCGCAACGGCCAGTACCAGGGCCGGCTCGCCGTGCAGCACTGCGAGTTCGACCTCACCGACGGCGAGGTGGTCAAGCGGTCGTACGGGCTCATCGACAACGTCGCCAGCTACCGCCTCGACGGTGAGACCGGCTACGGCCTGCTCGAGAACGCGGTCCTCGGCCCGAACCTCCGCTACGGGTTGGCGACGCGCTGACCGGTGAACACTACGTGCCTGACAGCGCAGCAGCACGCTCACGCGCCGCGAGGGCCGCCTTTCGTGCCCTCGTCACCAGCCGGGCGCTGGTGCTCAGTCCGGCGACAGCGAGATCGGCGTAGGACCGGGCGACAGCGTCAGGTGTCAGCTCGCCTTCCGGCTTGTACCAGTGGTAGAGCGCGTTGCACATTGTGTTGATGCCGGTGGCGGCGATCTTCGGATCGACGTCGGCGCGTACCGCGCCGGCCTCCTGGCCCTCGTGGATCAACTCGCGCATCACGGCGTCGCCTTTGTCGCGCAACTCGAGGATGTGGTTGCGGCGCTTGCCCGTCAACGCCCCGAAGTCACGGAAGAAGACCCCAGAATTGACCAGATTCCCGGCGTTGACCATCACGTTCTGGTGGACCAGCGCCCAGATTCGCGGCAGCGGGTCGCCATCCATCGCTGCGATGAGATCGAGGTTCTTGGCGAGCGTCATGTGGACCTCATCGATGATCTCGTAGAGCAGATCTTCCTTCGCCTTGATGTAGTAGTACAGACTGCCCTTGAGCATCCCGACGGCGTCGGCGATGTCCTGCGTCGTCGTGCCGTCATAGCCCTTGCGGTAGAAGGTGTCCGCCGCCGCACGCATAATGTCCGCTCGCCGGTTCCCAGCACCCTCAGCAGCAGGAGCTTTGGAGACGGCCTTCTTGCGGGCCTGCGGCGCCGGCCGGCCCTTCCCCCGCTGCGTGGCGCCGGTCAGGGCCGGTGCCTCCGATGAACTGGTCGGGGTGCGCGGCGACATAAAGGAACATAGTAAGGCAGGTTGCTCCTCGACAGCCGCCATCAACCAAATGACCGGTTTCCAGTCCTCTGTCCACGATCATCGCCACGCGATCCCGGTCACCACATCTGCGTCGTTCGTTCAGATCGGCACTCCGATTCCCGGCTGCACCGGGACTGGGACCCTTGGTGCCATGTTTGGTGCCATTCTCCAGCGCACTGCACGGACTGGAGCGCACTGTACGGATTTTCTTTCGGACAAAACCGCACGTCAGAGCACTACAGCACACTGTACGGACGGGCGATGAAGGACTCTTAATCCGCAGGTTGACAGTTCGAATCTGTCGGGGGGCACCAAGAAAGACCAGCTCAGCGGCTATATAGAGGTGCTTTGACACCAAAGTAAGTGCCATCCTTGGTGCCATTTGTCCGAGCGATAGACTGCGCTATAGACTTCCTTCGTAGAGTACCTGTCTGTCTCTCATAGTGCAGCTATTGGTCCGCCCCGCCGCTCATCAACCGTGTGTCGCGGTTTCTGTGGTCCACCCCGGAGCTCTATCGTTCTGGTGTGAACGGAGAGTGTTGCCTGCAGCCGCGTCGTGAGGTTCGGAATGCGCCGTCAAAGGCCTTGTCTCGCTGACAGGCAGTCCAGATGGTCAACACTTCGCTGTTGCCACCACAATGGACATCGAAGTCTTCGACGGCGACACTGGAGCCGAAGTCGCACACGTCGACAACCGCTCCGATCTACGCGGTGTGTGGTTCATCGACAACCACCTACTGGCGGTCAGCTCACTCGGCGGAGAACTCACGCTGCACGACGCCCTGACACTGAAGACCGTACGGACACTGAGCGGTAGCCGCGGATTCATCCAAGACGTCCAACCCTCTCGCGACGGCACGCTCATCGCGATCGATGGTGCAGACGGCGTCGTGCAACTCGTCGACACGCAAGCGGCACAGCGATCGGCGGCGCCATCCCCGTGCCAACCGCCGAATGGAACGGCGTCGTGCTTCGAGGCGACGGACAACAGATGGCAGTCGGTGGCGGCGGGCCCGACGGCTTCACGTTGTGGGACCTCGACCCGCAGCACTGGATCACAGCAGCCTGCCGACTCGCCGGCCGGAACATGACCCAGGCTGAGTGGAACTCCGACGTCGGATCGCTCGACACGTACAACCCCGTCTGCCCATGACCCTGCACAGTGCTGCGCCTGCTCGTCGACGGCGTTTTTGATCGCAGCCACCTCTCCATAGCCGTGGGGCCTGAGGCTCCGCGCTACATCCTTTGCGTCAGAACGGTGAGACCGGCGACATCGCGGAACACGACGTCATCAGAGACCAATGCAATCCCGAGCCGAATCGCAGTTGCGGCGATCCAACGATCAGCCTCATGAATCTTCTGACCGAGGCCCAGTCCGGCAAGCTCGCATGTCGAGCGAAGTTCGGCACACACGCGCATCAGCCCGTCATCGGGCTGAACAATCACAAACCGATTGAGGTCCCGCTCCAATCCGCGACGTCGCAACTCGCCCCAACCGGCCTTCAACGCGCCGAAACGTAACTCCGTGACGGTCACAAACGAGACCACGACTGGTCGAGAGCCGATCAGCGATAAGTACGTCGCCGCGACGTTCGGCTGCCGAGCTGCGTTTACCAGCGCCGAGACCACCATCGTGTCGATGACAACGGCCCCATGGCGAACTGAACTCACCGGTCAGTCAACGCGATTTCGAATGCCTTCCACTCGTCATCGGTCAGACCATCGATCGCCAGGTCGGCAGGTGACGGCACCAGCCGGGCGAGCGCCAAGGCCTCCTCCGGAGCGAGCACCGTCAAACCTAGCAGTTCGTTCGAGAGCGGCGCATTCGTCATCGGCATCAGAATACCCGCGACACTCGCTGCGAAGAGCGAATCTCCCTAGCATCCACACGAACAATCGCGGCAGCCTCCGTGATGGGAATCGTTTCAGAAGAGTTGATCACCGGCGCTAGCGACCGCACCGCCGCATCACGCCGGCGGCATTGGCGCAACGAGAGGCGAACCAAACTGGTAAGACCCGACGGTGGGTCCATCAGGATCTCCAGCACGAACACGTCGTCACAAAGGCCTACCTCAAGGAACGGATGCGCGCCGTCGGCGACGCAACGCCGCTGCGCAAGCCCTAGTGTGCGTCGTGAGCAAGGCTGAGCATCTCGCCATGAAGTCCAAAGCCCCCGGATGCCAGCGCTACATCGACGACGGGATCGCCGTGCTCACCGATCCCGGTCACCTGCCGGTGGACCTGGAACACATGATGGCGGTCGGCATCGCCGCCGCCACGTCCGACCTTGGTGCAACAGACTCGTCGATAGGCTGCTCGATAGACCGTTCGGGAGGCCGATTTGGTGCTGTTGCGTAAACGGACGAAGCCGGCGGGCTTTCCGGAAGCCCGAGAACTCACTTTGCGATCGCGACGTACGCCGGTGCTCCATTTCGGGAACTCACGGCGAACATTGTCGACCGGAGTTCTGCACGGGCCAGAGCGACGCATCAGCGCAGATGACTCGAGCAGCACCATAACGACTCTGTTGTGAGGAGTTCGCCGCTCCACCGGCAACGTGACCTGTCGCGGCGCCAGCACGATGGGACCACCCTTCCGTCCCCCACATCAAAGTGGTCCCATCCCACTGGCGGGCGACAGTGACCTCCCCAGCTGACCGGCTTCGCCGAGCACCAGTGTGGGAGGAACAGCGCCAAACTAGGCGGTCGCGGTCGAAGTTGCGTGGTCTGCACGTGTCATCTTTTTGCAATCGCTTCGAATGCGAACAGGCCTTCGGGATCGTCGAGCGAGTCGAGGCTCACGACCTGACGGGCTGCAGAACCGAGAAGGATGCGCTTGACAGGAATCTCGAGGCGCTTGCCCGACCGGGTACGCGGGAGCGCCTTCATTCGGATGATGTCGTCGGGCATATGGCGCGTACATGGTTTCATCGATTCACGATGGTCGCCTGCAGCGTACCGTCGCGCCCGGGCCGTACTTCAGGCCGCGCAGGAGGGATGAGATCGATGAGACAGATGGGACTTCGGCTGTGTTGTGGGGGGCTGGTGCTGCTGGCGTCTTCAGTGGTGGGCGCTGGTTCATCGGCCGCGACCGCCGCTGATTCGGCGTGGGCGATCCAACCGATGCTCACACCCGCGGTCGCGCCCAACGGGCAACTCTCGGCGACAGCGTGTCCTGCGTCGTCGTCGTGCGTCTCGGTCGGCGTCGCTGTGGACGGCACTGGTCGAGACGTCGCGCTGATCGAGCGTTGGAACGGAGTTCGTTGGGTCGGCCAGTCCGTTCCCGGCCCCGCCGACGCGATCGGAACATCCCTGGCGGGGGTCTCCTGCACCGCGGTCAACGCCTGCATAGCGGTCGGGAACCTCGAAACCGCATCGGGCGCACACGTGGTGTTGGTTGATCGTTGGAGCGGCGGCGACTGGCAGACGCAGCCGGCCCCCAACCCGGCGGCCGCCACGGACAGCTTCCTCAGCGCCGTGTCATGCGCGTCTCCATCGGACTGCATCGCTGTCGGCTACTCCCGCGACGCGGCGAACCACAAGTCGACCCTCACCGAACGCTGGAACGGCCGCAGTTGGGCGATCCAGTCGACCCCGAACGCCACCGGTGCTGCGGACGCCGTGCTACGGGGCGTGTCCTGCTCCGCGCCGGGCGCATGCACGGCGGTGGGAGCGTCGAGCACCGGCTTGACGTCGCAGGCGTTCATCGAGCGCTGGAACGGGACGGCATGGCTCGTGCAGATCGCTCCGCTGCCGACCGATGCGGCTGGCGGGACGCTGGTGGCCGTGTCCTGCGTGACGGCGGCGAGTTGTACGAGCGTCGGTAACTTCACGGCGAAGTCGACCAAGGCTGGCGGGGCGCTCGCCGAACGGTGGGACGGAGCGGTGTGGACCGTGGACCCGACTCCTGGCACGACGCTCGACTTCCTCAGCGCCGTCGCCTGCACGACCGCATCGAGTTGCACGGCGGTCGGCCAGACCGGATTCAGCGAACCGATCGCCGATCGTTGGGACGGCGCGTCCTGGGCCGCCCAGACCGTCCCGAGCCCGTCCGGAGCGGAACAGGCGGGTCTCGTCGGCGTCGCCTGCCCGACCACGCTGGCGTGCACCGCTATCGGCTCAGCTCTGTACTCGAGCGGCGACGGCACCAACCTGACGCTGAGCGAGCAGTGGAGCGGCGATCAATGGGTCATCGTGACGAGCTTCAACCCGATGGGTGCGACCGCGTTCGGGCTCGCCGGCGTTTCGTGCCCGTCGGTCAAAGCATGCATGGCGGTCGGCTACTACTTCGATCCGACCGGGGCCAGGCTCGGGCTCGCCGAGACGTGGAACGGTGCCGGGTGGACGGTTCAGCCGATGCCGAGCCCGGCCGGCGGAACCGAGATCGAGCTCAGTTCGGTCTCGTGCGCCACGGCACATGACTGCACGGCCGTCGGGTCCTTCAGCGACAGCACCGGGGTCCAGTCGGCGCTAGCCGAGCACTGGAGCGGCGACAGATGGAGCGTCCAACCAACAGCGAATGCGTCGACGGGGGCCGCCAGCACGCTCAGCGGCGTGTCGTGCCCGTCTCGAAACACGTGCACTGCGGCAGGCGGTTTCGTCGACAGCGGGGGTGTCGCCGAACCGTTGATCGAACGGTGGAACGGCACGATCTGGCAGGCTCAGCCGGCGCCGCACCCGCCCGGCGCGGCCTACGTGATCTTCGACGGCGTCTCCTGCGCCAACGAACGGTCCTGCGTCGCCGTCGGCCTGCTGATCGATGACAACTTCACCTACCTGACATTCGCCGAGCGTTGGGACGGCACGACGTGGACCATCCAGACGACCCCGAACCCGCCCGCGATCGACGGTCAGAACGGGACGCTCGAGGGCGGCGTTTCCTGCCCGACGGTGCGCTCGTGCACCGCGGTCGGCCAGTGGTCGCCAGCACCGGCTCCGCATCCCGGTGTGACGCTCGCTGAACACTGGAACGGCAACGACTGGGCGATCCAGACGACCTCGAACCCGCCGCAGGTCGACGCGCCGGACGGAACGCACAACGCCCCGTTCGCGGGCGTGTCATGCCCGACCGTCAACACCTGCACAGCCGTCGGCAACTACGACAGTGGGAACAC
Organism: Actinomycetes bacterium; assembly: GCA_025356335.1. Lineage (GTDB taxonomy): Bacteria > Actinomycetota > Acidimicrobiia > Acidimicrobiales > Ilumatobacteraceae > JANXUF01. The sequence goes on along the minus strand of JANXUF010000101.1, from coordinate 1,356 downwards.
CGACGGCGACTTCCTCGCCCTCGCCGAGCGATGGGATGGCACAACATGGACCATCCAGCAGGCACCGACTCCCACTGGCGCGTTCTACACAACGCTGCACAGCGTAGCCTGCCCCTCACCACGCCTATGCGTCGCCGTCGGGGAGTCCACTCGCTACAACGCCCAGACGAACACCCGGGCTCGCCCGACGGCTCTCGCCGAAATCGAAGTCCGCAACGGCGACGGCTAGCAGGATGCGGGAAATCGGCTGATTGAGCGGGTGGCTGGCAGGGGCTCGTCGCTGATGGCATTTGTCTTGGTTGTTTTGCCCGCGCCGGGTTCCGACTACGTGCGCTCCACCGCACCACGAACCCGCCGCTCCGACAGTCGGGTCAGTCCTCTCCGAGGTGGCGCCGCTTCTGCTCCTCGAACTCCGCCAGGGTCACGATGCCCTGTCACGAAGCTCAGCCAGTTCCCGGAGGTCGACGATGAGCGTGTTCGATGGGCCACATATGAGGTGTTCGTCGTAGCGATTCTCTCGAGGATGGTCGTCTGACGATGCGCCTCGTCATTTTGCTTCTTGGCTTGCTTCGCTGAACTCTTTGTGTACGTGGCGGTTCGTTCCTTATCGGATTTGAAATCGACCGCTCCGAGCGCTGAAACGATTGTCATCTTTCGGATCAGGCCATTGCGTACTCTCCAGTCTCCGTTGCCCGCCGCGTTCGCGAACAATTCCGTGCTTCAGCCTCTCCATCCCGATGGAGCATCACCAGTGCCGAAGGACCCTTCGGGCGGATGTCGCACACCCAGTCGGCAAAGAGCTGTCGCGGGAGAGGCGATGTTGACGCTCAGGTTGGTCCGCCCGGTCCACCGATCAATCGCCCCTGCCCGGCGGATCAAGAGCCAGCAACTGCCACAGGCGTGACTGTCCAGGCCCAGTTCGTCGCCGAGCGCCAAGAACTCGGCCCCCCACTGCTCCATTGTCTTCAGTTGACGGGCTAGCGCGCCGGTGATGGCTTCGCCGAAATTGGCCAGTTTGCGATCGGCGATTCTCCTCAGGACTGTCGTCGGCGGAAGATCTCACCTCCGATCGCTCGAACGCTCGCACGACTTCGATGACAAGGAGTGCGGCGCACCGAGGGGAGGGAAAATCTCGATTCGAGCGCAACAGGATCGGCAGCCACAGTCATTGTGGGTGACAGTGTCCAACGACTCGTCGTCGACGAGTTCGCCCATTGTTGCCGGACATTTTGGTTGAGGATGGCGGCGTCATTTTGAGTGTGGATGGTGAGCGGATGTGGGCGGTTCAGTCGGCGGTGATTTCGGTGATGGCGGCTCGGGCTGAGGATTCGTCGACGATTGCTTTCTTGGTGGCGT